>CANJNI010000039.1 GCA_947475995.1 Beijerinckiaceae bacterium
ACAGCGAAACCAAATCAGGTACTTAGAAAACGTGACCGTCAGAGTGTATCTCTTGTGGCTAACCATTCCTGGCTCGCCCGCAAGGACCCCGCCGTCCACGTTTCTCTTCCTTCCGATTAAATTGTCAAACAGCACAAACCCGGTGCAAAACCCGGCTCTCATAAATAGCGAAAACGCCACTCAACTGACTTTCGCCAGTTTTTGAGAACCCGAGATCGCTCGAGAATGCCGAACCGGTTCCGCCGCTCAAGAGCAGCGCGCCGCCGTCGGTTCGTGGTTTCTATTCTGCCGCCCCCTCCCTGTCAACACGGGTTCCAAAAATTCTTCGATTTTTTTCCACAACGGTCAGAACTGCCCCTCAGGCGCCGGGAAACAACGCCAGAACGGGAAAATTCGCGGGCGGATGCTTGCAAAAGCAGACAAGGTTCCCAAGCTCTTTGCTGGGTCGGTCCAGCGCCCGAGGAGGGAACATGATTTTGAAGCATAACGCATTGCGTCATGCGGCTGCTGTCGGAGCCGTGACGCTTCTGGCGGCGAGCGCCGTCCATGCCCAGCAATCCCCCGCCGATTTCTACAAGGGCAAGACCGTCAATCTGGTGGTCGGCTTTTCGCCCGGCGGCGGCTACGACCAGTATGCCCGCCAGCTGGCCCGGCAACTCGGCAAGCACATTCCGGGAAATCCCACCGTCGTGGTCCAGAACTCGCCCGGCGCCGGCAGCCTCACCGCAGTGCGCAGGCTCGACAACGGACTGGCGAAGGACGGCACGCAGATCGTCACCTTCAACCCTGCCCTGATCACGGAATCCATCACCGAAGCCGCCAAGATGAACTTCAAGTTCACGGATGTGAGCTTCATCGGCAGCGTGACCCGCGATTTCCGCGTTTGCTTCACCTGGCATGCGTCCGGCATCAAGAGCTGGGAAGAGGCCATGACGGGCAAGAAGGAAATCATCTTCGGCTCGACCGCCAAGGGCACCGGCGCCTATGTCAATCAGGCGGTTCTGATCAACCTGTTCGGCATGAAGGCGCGGCAGATCCTCGGCTTCCCGGGCTCCAACGAACAGCGGCTGGCGATCGAGCGCGGCGAACTCGACGGCGACTGCGGCTCGTGGAGCAGCATTCCGGAGGAATGGATCCGCGACAAGAAGATCTATCCGCTCATCTCGTTCTCGCCGCTGAAGACGCCCGACATGCCGGCGGACCTGCCGTTCATCGGCACGTTCGCCAAGACGGACGAACAGAAGGGCGTGCTGGAGATCCTCACCGCCGCAGGCGAACTCGGCCGACCCTATATCGTGTCGAGCGGCATTCCGGCAGATCGCCTCGAGGCGCTGCGTGCGGCTTTCGATGCGACCATGAAGGACAAAGAGTTCCTTGAGGAATCCGCCAAGCAGCAATTGCCGGTCTATCCGATCAGCGGCAAGGATGCGGTCGATATCGTCAAGCGCATCTATGGGTTCCCGCCGGATATGATTGAGAAGGCCCGCAAGGCCTCCGAATAATCAGCTTCCACATCAAAGCAGAAAAGCCGCCGTTTCCGGCGGCTTTTTTTTGTTGGAGGTGTCCCCTGCCCGCTCCTTAGTTGAGCGGACCGAAGGACGGCGGCATGACGCGACGCTTCGAGGCCGCCTCGTATGACGAGGCGACGCGCAGCTGGATATGTTCCATGCCGGGCTCAACGCGGAAGACGAGCGAGAACGGCATTCCGGGTTCGGGAACCGGCGTGGGCTCGGTGGCTGCCTCCGAAACATATTTAGTTCCGTCGGCGCTGAGCTTGAACTTCGGATCGTACACGGTCTTCACATAACCGGCCGGAATGAGGATTTCGGTCAGGCCTGCGTTCGGTCCATTCTGCGATTCAGGCCCGCTGTTCTGGCCTGAACCCAATTGCGGCGCCATGCCGATCTTGCCCGGAGCGAAGGGCGTGTGCAGACGCACGAAGCAGTCCAGCTTGTTTTCGAGGATGACCATCATGTCGACGCGACGCAGAAGCTCGCGCAGCATGATCTTCTCGTCCACGTCGCGGCGACCGCCGAACTCGCTGCGCGGATCCTTGATGTCCGCCCAGTTGGCGAAGCCCGCACGCTGATCGTCGCCCCAGAATTTCGAACGCTTGTTAAGTTCGTCGAAATCGACAAGCGTTTCCAGGAAGCCGAGCTTCTTCCATTCCATCGCGCGGCGACCGAGATATTGCGGAATGTGCAAGCGGAAGGCATTGGCCAGATCCCATTGCTGCACGGTCGCGAGATCGAAATTCACGGGCGGCGCGATATGGCCTTCGGCGAGACCGACCATATAGTCGATCGGCTGCATCTTGCCGGTTCCGAACACCTTGCCGGGCAGGAACTCGGTCGGCACGATGGCGGCCTCGAATTCCTTGAACAAAGGCTTGCCGTCCGTTCCGAGCCGGAACATCAGGTCAGGCATGAAAACCGGCACCAGCCGCGCAAGCGCAGTCTGGAAGTTGGTCTTCATCTGCTCGATCTCCGGATCGGGCGTCGAGAGGCGATGCTGCGATTCAACTAACGTGGCGCCGAGCTTGTCGCGCAGGATTTCCTTGATCTCGCGATCCGCTGCGGTGACGATGGGCTCTTCGGCAAGCGACCCCTTCGGATAGGCCATGGACTCGCGAATGACTCCGATGCGCACGCCCTTCAGCGAACCGGGTTCGCCGGGCGCGACATGTTTCGCATAGCCGCCCTTCAGGACGGACGAACGCGGCACCGTGGTGAAGACGTCGCGCGGATCGTAATAGCCGTTCACCTCGTCCTTCAGCGCGTCGAGAATCTTCGCGCAATCCACGATGGAGCGCGCATGGATGCCGGTGCGGTCGGCGTAGATGTCGGCGCCGATCGCCCCGCCGTCGAAGCCGATCATGGCCTTGTGCGGAAGAATGAGCGCAACCGAATTGTGGTTCGAGGGACCGCGGCAGGACGCGCGGGTTGCCATCAGGGCCTGTCAGCATATTCAATTCCGACAGTACCTTTTTGAAAGTGACGCCTGGCTCTTTCAGCGCAGTGCCGTCGCCATTTTGAAAAATGAAATCGTCCGCGTCTGTTCGTGGACACGCTTTCTTCAAACGGAGAAAATATGTCGCGGCGTCCTTCATCGGAATGACCTCGCGGCTGCCGGTTTTGCCCTGCCTTACGGTTATGAAAAAATACTCATAACCATCGCGGGTTTTTCGCTGTCTGAGATCGCCCCACTTCAGCTTCAGCGCTTCTCCAATTCTTAGCCCGGTGTTCACGAGGATCAAGACAAGCTCACGGAGAACCTCGCGCTGATAGAGATGGAGCTTGTGTGGTCGCTTCTGTCCCTTTTGGGCCTTGCTGAAACGGCCATTGTTTTTCTTCATCGCCGTTTCGGGCTGCTCGTTCGTCACAGTTCTCAAGTGAGTTGTGAGGCGGCGCATTTCTTCGCGAGTAAAGTGATCGCGCCGCCCGTAATCGCCTTTTTGATAGCCAAGGCCGGTGGGCACATCCAAACTCGGAATCCGATTGATCAGGCCCTTGCTGTGAGCGAATTTCAAAAACTCATTCAGCAAACCCCGTTCAATCCTCAACGTCGCCGCGCTTGGTTTCTTCACGTTTCCAAGCGTCGTACGCCGCCTTGTTGGCTTTCCTTTGGGTTTGGGACCGCGTCGTCCTCTTGTGACCTTCTCGTGCCTTTGGACCGCGTCCTCGCTAGCGTAATAATTGATCCGAAACTCCCAATAGCCGCGTATCTTCACCTCGTTGATGGTTTGAAGCGCGGTATCTTTGAAGTGCGGCAGAAAGTAGCGTTCAAACGTGCCTTCAAATTGTGCCCTGCGCGACAAGGACTTGTGGGGCAGCACGTCTTGCTGAAATAGCTTGTAGACAGCCTTGAACGCCGTAGAACCGATAACGACGCCTTGATCCTGTTGGGCTTGAAGCTTGAAGAAGATCTCGTACGCGATCTCTTTGGCTTCTTTCTCGGTGTAGACGTCCGTTGACCTATAGATGTAGCCCGTTCGTCCTTTCAAACGCGCCCTGATGTGAAAGACCCCTGCCCTGTCGCTTCTTGGAAAAATAGCGAGGCGGTCATTGAGGTAGATGTAGTCTTTTGAAACCATAGCAGCCTCAGGCTGAGCACACTCAACCATAGCCGTGTAAAATGAAAACTAAAAGCTTCATTTTACACTGCAAGACAACGATATTTCGAAAAACAATATCACGTACCGCAAAGGCGACTGTGCCACAGAGGTTTTTTGGAAAACTCAAAAGCGGGCACTAAACGGGCACTTTGTGTGAACACGCCGAGTTTTGAACCATTGAAAGATAAGGCTTTTCTCCCAACGGGCTGTGAGCGGGCTAGGTTTTGAACAAACAAAAAGGGGCTACGAAAATCTCGTAACCCCTTGATATATTTGATATATTCCGGTTTTTGAAAAAACCGTAGGTCTAGCGCTTCGAGAACTGGAAGCTGCGGCGGGCTTTCTTCTTGCCGTACTTCTTGCGTTCGACGACGCGCGAGTCGCGGGTCAGGAAGCCTTCGCGCTTCAGCGCGGGGCGCAGTTCGGGCTCGTAATAGGTCAGAGCCTTGGACAAGCCGTGGCGCACCGCGCCGGCCTGGCCCGAAAGACCGCCGCCGGCGACCGTGACGACGAGGTCGTACTGGCCGATGCGCTTGGCAACCACGAGCGGCTGCTGCACGATCATGCGCAGAACCGGACGGGCGAAATAAACGTCAATGGCGCGATCGTTGACGGTGATCTTGCCGGAGCCCGGCTTGATCCACACGCGGGCGACTGCGTCCTTGCGCTTGCCGGTCGCATAGGCGCGGCCGAGCTTGTCGAGCTTCTGGACGTGAACGGGAGCGTCAGGCTGGGCGGCAGAGGTTGCGCCCTTGAGGTCCTGCAGCGAAGAGAGGGTCTCGGCCATTCTCAGGCGCTCCTCGAGTTCTTGCGATTGAGAACGGCGACGTCGAGCGTCTCCGGGTTCTGTGCGGCGTGCGGATGTTCGGGACCGGCGTAAACGCGCAGGTTTCCGAGCTGCTTGCGACCGAGCGGACCGCGCGGAAGCATGCGTTCAACAGCCTTCTCGACAATCCGCTCAGGGAAGCGGCCTTCGAGAATGAACTTGGCTGAACGTTCCTTGATGCCGCCGATGAAGCCGGTGTGATGGTAGTACATCTTCTGTTCGACCTTGCGGCCGGTCAGCACCACCTTGTCGGCGTTGACGATGATGATGTTGTCGCCATCGTCCATGTGCGGGGTAAAAGAAGGCTTGTGCTTGCCGCGAAGCCGCATGGCGACGATGGTCGCGAGACGGCCCACAACGAGGCCCTTCGCGTCGATCAGCACCCACTTCTTCTCGACATCGGCACTCTTGGTCGAGTGAGTCTTGCCGTACATCAGTGTTTCCCGAGATATGGCGCGGTCCGCGCAAGCGGATCGGCCGGAGGATGCGGGCTTATACGAATGGCGCTTCGCATCGTCAACAGCGGATTGGCAAATTCCGCAATATCCGGGCCGCTATTTTTAATATGGTATTTTAATACCGCATTCTGGATTTCGTCTGCGCCCCTCCGGAAAGCGTCCAGCCGGGAACCGCCGTGTTCGGCCGGAGTTAACCCGCCACAATTCGGAGGGTAACAGCATGAGCATTATCTGGACCATCATCATCGGCTTCATTGCGGGCGTCATCGCCAAGTTCCTGACCCCCGGGGAGAATGAGCCGTCCGGCTTCATCCTCACCGCGATCCTCGGCATCGTGGGCGCGATCGTCGCGACCTATCTGGGCCAGGCTCTCGGCTGGTATCGCGCCGACGAGGGCGCAGGACTCATCGGGGCCGTGGTGGGCGCCGTCGTGGTGCTTCTCATCTGGGGCATGATTTCGGGCCGCCGCAGCCGCCCCCTCGCCTGATTTCACGCAATTCCGCGCCGCCGCGTCATCCCGACCCGGCGGCGTTCTTTTGTTGATGGAGAATGAAATGTCGCGCGGAATGCCGTCCATGACCGCCTTGCTGGGCCTGCTTGCCGTCGCCGGATACCAGAACCGGGACAAGATCGCCGAAATGCTGCGGGGAGGCTCCGCCGGCGCGGGTGGCGCGGCGGGCCAACCGTCCTCATCCGGCCCTCTGGGCGGCCTGCTCGGGAATCTCGGCGGAGCGCTGGGCGGAGCGGGCGCAGGCGGGCTGCTCAGCGGCGGACTTGGGCAGTTGCTCGACCAGTTCCGCCAGAACGGCGAGGGCGACGTTGCGGATTCCTGGGTCCAGAAGGGGCCGAACAAGTCCATTGATCCGCTACGGCTGGAAAGGGCCATCGGGGCGGACACTCTGGATGACCTGTCACGTCAGACGGGTCTGTCGCGGCAGGAAATTCTGGCCCGGCTGTCGCGCGAACTCCCGGAAGCGGTGGACCGCTATACGCCGGACGGACGGCTTCCGGACTGATCGCGGTCGCCGTTAAAGGGGAAAACGCTTCTCGCACAGAAGCGGCAGATCCTCGATCAGCCCGCCCAGATTGCCCGACGTGAGGAACAGCACCGCGTCGTCGGGCTTCAGGGCGGCGCTGATTTCGCCGAGGGCGTCGCCCGCGCCGGTCAGCGCCGTGACGTCAGCGCCGCTCGCGGCGATCCGCGCCACGATCTCGGCCTGTCCGACCTGTTCGTGAGTGCCCGCCCCCTGTGCCGCCGGCTCCCACACGAAGGTCTTGTCGACCCCTTCGAAAACATCGTCATACCAATGCAGCGTCGCACGGTTGCGCCAGCTGAATGTGTGCGGCTCGAACAGGACCACCAGACGGCGCGTGGGAAAATGCTGCTTCATCGCCGCGATCGCGCTGCGGGCCTTGTCGTAGGAAGATCCAAACCCCTCAAACAGGGCCACGCTGGTTTTCTCGGACTTGCGGTCGAGACGTCTCCGGATGCCCTTGAAGCTCGCCATCGCATCGGCGAATTGTTGCGAGCTGACGAGGCCGCGCGTCAGCACAAAAGCTCCGACGCCCAGCATGTTCTCGATATTGTGCAGCCCGAGTTGTCCGGTCTCGACTTCAACGACCGGCTTGCCGCCGCGCGTAATCGCGAAGCGCGTACGCTCGCCCCAGACGATGTCGCGCACCTGCCATTCGCCCTCGCCAATGCCGTAGGTGGTGAGAGGCCGCTTCACGCTCGCCAGAAACTGCGCGCTCAACTCGCCGCCCGTGCTGGCGAGGATCGTGGCGTCGGGATCTACCAGATCGAGCAGTTTCGAAAAGGTAGCCAGATAGGACTCGACCGTCGGAAACACATTCACATGGTCATGCGCGAGCGGGGTCAGCAGCAAATGCGCCGGCCTGTAGAGCAGGAACTTGGAACGATCGTCCGTATTCGACGCTGGATATTCGTCCCCCTCGACCAGAAACAGCCTGCCCTTGCCGATACGGGCGGCGGTCGGTGGGGACAGAGGCGCGGCGCCTATCATGAAGGTCGGATCGAGCCCCGCCTCCGACAGGCAATGCGCCATCAGCGACACGCTCGTGGTCTTGCCGAAGGAGCCGGCCACCACGACTGTTTCAAGGTTCTGCGACAGCAGTGACAGCACATCCGCAAAGGACATGATTTTCGCGCCCGACGCGAAGGCGGCCGCGACCTCCGGGTTGCTCTGCGGCACCAGCTTGGCGTTCTTGCCGATCACCACCAGATCAACGTCCGGCGGCAGGTTCGCGGCCGCATAGGGCGTGCGGTAATCGAGCTTCTCGTCGCGCAGGACATATGAGATCGGAGGATAGACGTCCTCGTCCGAGCCAGTGACCGCAACGCCGCTGTCGCGCAGCAACTTTGCAGTGGCGCTCATGCCGACGCCGCCGATCCCGATGAAATGCGCCCTGCGATATGGAAAGCCCGACATTGTTGCTCCGGCATCGCCGACGAATCGAAGCGTCATCGGGGAAGCTGCCGGATATTAGCCCTTCACCTCGGCGGGACCGAATAGGTTGCGACCGCATGGGCTACGGCGTCGTCGCTGCCTTCCGAATGGAGCCAGGCTTCCCCGACTGCCAGGCGTTTGCCGAGCTTCATCAGCCTGGCTTCTGCGATCAGGTCGCGCGGTTCGGGCTTGCGCAGGAAGTTGATGTTGAGGTTGGTGGTCACCGTCAGGGACCCCGCCGACAGGTGCGCATTGTCGGGATCGTCGCCCACGCCGATCTCGCCCAGTATGGCGACATAGATCGCCACATCCGCCAACGCGAACATGGAGGGCCCCGAGATCGTGCCGCCCGGCCGTAGATGCTCCTCGCGGTAAACCAGCCGGAGCCGCGCCGACATGGGGTCGACCGCCTCCACGATGAAATCGCGCCCGGGGCCGATCTGGGGGAAATGGCGCGTGAGGAAAGCGTTGACCTGTTCGAGCGACAGCATGGGGGCCTCTGTGAAGAGCCTTTGTGAAGCGCCCTGCGCCTGCCCGCAAGGCGTCCGGCCATCGACTAAAGTCGGCAGGCGTGCCAACCTCGGCGCTGAGGAGCGTCCCCATGAATCTGCCCCGCCTGCTGGCGCTTTGCGTGTTCCTTCTGGCCGGTCCTGCGGCGATAGCGCAGACCCGCCCCTTTGCGCCCGTTGCGGCAACGTTCGACCGTGCGCCGGCCAATGATCCCGCGTTGAAAGCCACGCTGGCTCGCCTGCGCGAAGCGGTCGAAAAGCGGGACATGAAGGCATTGCACGCTGCGCTGGCGAAAAACTTCACCGCCATCGCCTGCAAGCCGGACCCGACGCGCGAATGCCTGCCCGGAAAACCCGGCGTCAAACAGCCTTCGGCCAAACTGACGCCCGTGCAGCGCATGGAACAGGGAATGTGCTGCGAGGATACTCCGCGCAAGATGATCACCCGCGAGATCACCGAGACGGCGATCTTCGGACAATTGTCGAATGCGCTCGTATCCGAGCAGGTGGCGGCGCATCCTTCGCTGCCGGGCGTCGTCTGCACCCCTGCCCTTGCGGCCATCGACCTGCGCAAGGCGGCTGCGCTGGTCAAGGCGACCGAACTCGATCCGGTGTTCCTTCGCGTCACGGAAGCAGACATTCCGCTGCACGAAAAGCCCGCGAGGGACGCAAGGGTGGTCTACACCATCCCGGCCGGAAGCCTCGTGCCGCTGATGGCCGACATGGCGGCGAACCTGCCGCAGGACTGGAACGCCTTTGCGCTGCCGACGGGCGGGCTCGCATATTCCGACGTCGCCGAACTCCACGAGGCCGCCCCGCCCTCCTTGTGCCTTGCCCGCGAGGGCTCCACATGGAAGATCAGGCTCTTCATTGGACGGCTGGAATTCACATGAGCATGGACAATTACCCGGGCGAACTCATCCGCAAGGTCCTGACAGATTCAAAAACGATTGCGGTGGTCGGACTCTCCGGCAACGAGACTCGCGCCTCGCATTCAGTGACCCGCTTTCTGAATGGGCGCGGTCATACGACCATCGGGGTCAATCCGGGGCTTGCGGGAAAGACCGTCGCCAACTCGCCCGTCTATGCAACCCTGGCGGATGTGCCCGTTCCGGTCGACATGGTGGACGTGTTCCGCAATTCGGAAGATGCGGGCGGCGCCGTCGACGAAGCCCTGCGAATGTCGCCGCTTCCGAAATACATCTGGATGCAGCTTGGCGTTTACAATGAGGCGGCTGCGAAGCGCGCCGAAGCCAGGGGCGTCACGGTCATCATGAACCGCTGCCCGGCGATCGAATATCCCCGCGTCATGCGCTAGCTGACTCTGCTCACTCCGCCTTCGCGGGCTTCGGCTTGTTCATGTTCTTGACGCGCGTCGACATCTTGATCGCGTGACGCTGGCGAGGTTCGGCTCCGGCGGGCTGGAGAAGCTTGCGGTATTCGTCGCGCTTGTCGTGAATAGACGCGATCACGAAGCCCATCGGGATGCCGATATCCACTAGCGCGGCTTCCGACAATTGCAGACTTGCCTCGATGGTCTCCGGAATCGCATCCGTCGCGCCTAGTTCGTAAAGGACGCGCGCATGGTCCGCGTCCCGCGCGCGGGCCACGATGGTGAGATCGGCGCGCGCAAGACGGCCCAGCCGCACCACCTGTTCGACGGCGCGAGGCGCATCCATCGTCACAATGAGGGCGCGCGCATGTTCAATGTCGCAAGCACGCAGAAACTCGGCGCGGGTGGCGTTGCCCCAGTAGATCGACTCGCCGGACTGGCGCTCGCGCTGAACAGTTCGCACATCGCTGTCGATAGCCAGATAAGGAACCTCGTGCCGCCGCATCATGTCGGCAACCAGTTTCCCGACGCGGCCGAAGCCGACAATAATCACGCGCGCATCCGGCGAAGCCGGAGGCGCTACGTCGGTGACAGTCGAATCCGCAGGCCGCGAGGGAGGCGCAAGCCTGCGGGCCAGAATCGCCAGCAGTGGAATCGTCAGCATCGAGATCGTCACGGCAATCATGACGTTGCCGCCGACATTAGGCGCAACGATGCCCGCAGCCATTGCGGCGCCGATCATCACGAAGGCGAATTCGCCGCCGGGGCCGAGCAGCAGCGCCACCTCCAGCGCCGTTGCGTGGCGAACGCGGCCGAACCTCGCGGCGCCGTACAGGATCGCAATCTTCACCACGATCAGCAGCAGGGCGAGACCGAGCGTCACGCGCGGCGCATTGAAGACGTGGTTGAGGTCGAGGCCCGCCCCAACCGCCACGAAGAACAAGCCCAGCAGCAGTCCCTTGAACGGCTCGATGGTGACTTCGATTTCGCGGCGGAATTCGGTCTCGGCCAGCAGAAGTCCCGCAATGAATGCGCCCAGGCCCATCGAAAGACCGCTTGCGGCGGCGATCAGGCCTGTGCCGAGCACGACCAGCAGGCAGGCCGCCATGAAGAATTCAGTCGATTGCGCGCGCGCCACCAGTCGAAACAGCGGCCTCAGCAGCCATCGACCTGCGCCCAGCAACACCACGAGAGCCGCCGCCGCAGGCAGGAAGGCGTAGAGCAGTCCTTCTCCGATGCCGCCCCCGCCCTTCGCGCCGAGGATCGCAATCATGAAGAGAAGCGGCGCGACCGCCAGATCCTGAAACAGCAGGACCGCAATTGCCGTTCGGCCCGCGGACGTGTTCAAGCGCTTGCTCTCCGCCATCACGGGCACAACGATGGCGGTGGACGAAAGCGCCAGCGCCCCGCCGATCACCAGCGCAGCGCCGGCCGGCTGTCCGAACCATGCCGCAAGCCCAGCCAGAGCGGCCGTCGAGAGCGTCACTTGCCCCGCGCCCAGTCCGAAGACCAGTCTGCGCATCGAGGACAGTCGCTCGAAGGAAAGTTCGAGCCCGATCATGAAAAGCAGAAATACGACGCCGAGTTCGGAGATGTGCATCATCTCCTCGACATCGGCGAAACTCAGCCAGCTCAGCGCAGGAAATTCCCGCACCAGCCTGCCAAGACCAAACGGTCCGAGAGCGACGCCCGCCGCGATGAAACCGATGACCGGACTGATGCGGACCCGGCGGAACAGCGGCACCACGACTCCCGCCGTGCCGAGAAACAACAGGACTTCCTTGAATTCCGCGACGCCGACCGTGCCCGCCATGCCTTCTCCGTTCGATTCAACGGAAAGCTACACGAGGCGGACAGGCGAAAGATAGGGATGCAAGCGTGGCGTTAAGCAAATTCAGCCGGATGCGCGCGCGTTCAGCGGAACTTGACCGCAGAGGCGATCTTGTCGGCCCACTCGGAAGCACGCTCGCGCACCTGTTTTCCCGACGGCAGAACATCCGGAAAGTCGGGCATGGCGGGCAGCTTCACCTCGATGCCGAGGAAGCGTGTCGGCTCCGGCGCGGGCGCAGGCGGCGGGAGCGCCACGACCTCTGCGGCCTCGGGACGCGGGCGGCGCGGCGGCAGGGCCGCGACCTCGCCAGGCTTGGCGGTCATGCGCTGGGCGGCGCGTTCGCGGCGGCGCTCTCGCTCGGCAGCGTCGGCCGGCTCGCGGCGCGGCGGCGGAGCGATGAGTTGCTGTTGCTCGGGTCGAAGCGGCGCAACGTGTGAAAGGGCTGCGGTCTGCATGAAGGCCAGCGTTGCCGGGTCATCCGGGAACGCCACCTGACCGGTCTTGATCGAGGACGTCGGCAGACGGTCGAACGACTTCTCGTGAGGCCAGGCCAGATAGCCTGCGCCGACCACGATCAAGGCGCCCGCAACGCCAATCGCGGTGCGAACGCGGGCGCTGGCCAGGCCGGTAGGGCGCGAATCGACCGACATCTCAGGTTCCGACGGGTTTGAGCACATCGCCAAGGTCGAGAATGTTCACGGCGGAATTACGGCACATCGCCCGGCGCAGCATGGGCCGCGATCTCAAGGCGCTTTGAGACCATCTGTCGAAGCGTGTGCAAATCCTTTGAAAAGAGTCGGATTCCTTCGGCCAGTTTCTCGGTCGCCATCGCATCTTCGTTGAGCATGAAGCGGAACGATTTTTCGTCGAGCGTCATGCGAGCCGGCGCGTCCAGCGACGCTTCGGGCATCAGCCTGCGTTGAAGAGCGCCTTCATCCTTAGAAAGAACTTCAAGAAGCTGGGGGGAAATGGTCAGGCGGTCGCAACCGGCGAGCGCCTCGATTTCGCCGGCGCTGCGGAACGACGCGCCCATCACGACGGTCTTGATCCCGTGTGTCTTGTAATAGGAATAGATCCGGCGGACCGACAGCACGCCGGGGTCCTCCTCGGGTTCGAAGCTCCGGCCCTCGTGCTTCACATGCCAGTCGAGGATGCGCCCCACGAAGGGCGAGATGAGGAAGACGCCCGCATCCGCGCAGGCTGCGGCCTGAGCCAGCGAGAACAGCAGCGTCAGATTGCAGTCGATCCCCTCGCGCTGGAGAATTTCGGCGGCCCGGATGCCCTCCCAGGTCGCCGCCAGCTTGATGAGGATGCGCTCGCGGCCAACGCCACGCCGCTCATAATCGGCGATCAGCGCCCGCGCCTTGTCCACCATTCCCTGCGTGTCGAAAGACAGGTCTGCGTCCACCTCGGTCGAAACGCGGCCGGGCACTATCCTGGTCAATTCCGTTCCGAAGCTGACCGCCAGCCGGTCCGTCACCTGGCTGGTCACTGCATGATGGCTGCGGGCCCAGACAATCGCCTCGTCGACGATGTGGGCATAGGCCTCCATCTGGGCCGCCTTCAGGATCAGGGTCGGGTTGGTGGTGCAGTCCGTCGGCTGAAAGGCCTTGATGGAGCCCATGTCGCCGGTATCGGCCACAACGGTCGTCATGGTCTTGAGCTGATCGAGCTTGGAGGGCATGCGGGCTCCGGAGTCGGCGATTTCACAAAGGTGAGATGCGATAACACGAGGCCGACATTGCCGGAAGAGTCGCAGCCTGACGTCTCGACGGTTCAATCTTTTTCTGCAAAAAGGACCAGCTTGACGAGGAGACTGGCCGGAATGTCCGTTGCGGGCGATTTGAAGACGAAAAAGACTGCGCAGAACCGCGCGTCGTCGCGTATTGCGCCCTGGCTGCCGTGGACCGACCGGTCGGGCAGAACCTCCCTGCTGAAGGTGGTCTTCTTCATCATCTGCTGCGCACCGGCGGTCTACATGGCCTTCGTGTGGTGGATGGACAAGCTGCCGAACATGACCACTTTCGTGGTGAAGGAAAGCGGCGAATGGTCCATGCGCTTTGTGGTGGCGGCGCTCGCGATCTCGCCGCTGCGCCGCATCGCCAAGCTCAACAAGCTCATTCTGGTGCGACGGATGCTGGGACTGACGTCGCTGTTCTACGGCTGCGTCCATCTCTGGTTCTATTTCACCAGCGAGCGGTTCAACTGGCCCTTCATCCTTGAAGGCGCGCTCACCGCGCCGTTCCTGACGACCGGCTATATCGCGTTGCTGATGATGATCATCCTCGGCCTCACCTCGAACGACCTCTCCGTTCGCCTGTTCGGCACGAATGGCTGGCGGCGCCTCCACTGGGCGATCTTTCCGGCGGCGGTGCTGAGTCTCGTCCACTTCATACTCGAGCGCAGGACCGACGGCGACGAGATCGCCCTGCTCTCGGGCGTCATCCTCTATCTGATCGTCTACCGGGTGATGCGGAACTACAATCTGCCGACCGGTCCGGTCGTTCTCATCGGCATCGCTCCGCTGATCGCGCTGGCGACGGCGGGCATGGAAATGGCTTTCTACAAGTTCGCCACCGGCGTCCATGCGCAGACGATTCTCTGGCTCAACGTGACCTTTGCGGAAGGCATGCGGCCTGCCTGGTGGGTGCTGATCGCCTGCCTGTGTGTGGCGTTGATCATGATCGTCAAGGACCGGATGGCCCCGGCCCAACCCGGGCGGGCGCGCCGCGCGCGCGCCTGACCCGCAGGCTGGATCCCTTTCGGCGGACCAAAAAAAACGCTGGCCTCGCGGCCAGCGTTTTTTATTGTCCGATGCGGCCTCAGCCGGTGAAGATCAATCCAGACGGAACTTGCCCATCTCGCGATGCTGCGCCTGAATCTTGCGCACGGTGCCAGTGACCGAGCGATAGATCACCGTCTCGGTCTCGATGATCTGCGGCCCGAACTTGACGCCCTTCAGCAGAGCGCCGTCAGTGACGCCCGTCGCGCAGACGATCACGTCGCCCGAAGCGAGTTCCTTCATGTCGTAGATCTTCTTCGGGTCCTTGATGCCCATCTTCAGAGAGCGTTCGCGCTTCTCTTCTGTGTCAAGGATCAGACGGCCCTGCATCTGGCCGCCGACGCAGCGCAGCGCGCCTGCCGCCAGCACGCCTTCAGGAGCGCCGCCCGTGCCGATGTACATATCGACGCCCGTGTCGCCCGCCTGGGCGGTGAAGATCACGCCGGCCACGTCGCCGTCTGTGATGAGACGGACAGCCGCGCCCGCGCGACGGCAGGCGTTGATGATGTCCTGATGGCGCGGACGGTCGAGCACCATCACGGTGATCTCGCCCGGCTTCACGCCCTTGGCCTTGGCGAGCGCCCGGATATTTTCCTCGGGGGTCGCATCAATATGGACGACGCCGGGCGGATAGCCGGGGCCGATGGCGATCTTGTCCATGTAAACGTCGGGCGCGTTGAGAAGCGACCCTGCCTGCGCCATCGCCATGACGGCGATCGAGCCGGGCATGTCCTTGGCGCAAAGAGTCGTGCCTTCCAGCGGATCGACAGCGATATCGACCTTCGGGCCTGTCCGGGTGCCGACCTTCTCGCCGATGAACAGCATGGGGGCTTCGTCGCGCTCGCCCTCGCCGATCACGATGGTGCCGTCGATGGGCAGTCGGTTGAGTTCGCGGCGCATGGCGTCAACGGCGGCCTGGTCGGCCGCCTTCTCGTCGCCACGGCCGCGCAGGCGGGCGGCGGACACAGCCGCGCGTTCGGTCACGCGGACCAGTTCCAGAGTCAGGATACGTTCGATGATGTCCTGACTGTTGATGACGAGATCGGTCATGCCAAGGGCCCCTGTTGCGCTCTTTCCCGCGAGCAATGGTTCGTCATACGCACGTAACTGTTAAGGAGAAGCTTTATTCCCGTTCGATCCGGATAACCTGTGGCCTTTCGGCAATATAGCCGTCGGCCAGAACCGCCTCCAGCGCCTGCCGGATGACCGTTTCGGTCGTCGCATAGGTGATCAGGACGACCGGAACCGGCTGCCCCGGCTGACTGGCCGACCGCGGGCCGACGCCCGTGCGCTGCATGATGCTTTCCAGCGAAATCTGCCGCTCCGCCATCCGGGCTGCAATCGACGCGAAAGCGCCCGGACGGTCGTAGACCGACAGGCGAATATAATAGCCGCCCTCATGCCGCTGCACGGCGACGCGGGGCGAATGATCGAGAGCCGCAACAGGCAGGCCGAGCGGTGCGGACCGGATACCCTTGGCGATGTCGGCAATATCGGCGACGACGGCGGACGCCGTCGCCTCGCCGCCGGCGCCGGGGCCTACGAGCGTCAGTTCTTTGACGGCGTCAGCGTCAATCGTGACCGCGTTGGTGACGCCCATGACTTGCGCGATCGAGGACGAACGGGGCACCATCGTGGGGTGGACGCGCTGCTCGATGCCGTCGGCGGTACGCTGGGCGACGCCCAGCAGCTTGATCCGGTAGCCGAGTTCCTCGGCAGCTTTCAGGTCCGCCAGAGAGATGGTCTGGATGCCCTCGATATGGACGGCATCGGCGTCGATGGCGGTGCCGAAGGCGAGAGAGCTGAGGATCGACAGCTTGTGTGCTGTGTCGAAGCCGCCGATGTCGAAGGTCGGATCGGCTTCCGCATAGCCGAGGCGCTGGGCTTCCTTCAGGCATTCCTCGAAGGACAGTTCCTCGCGCTCCATCCGCGAAAGGATGTAATTGCAGGTGCCGTTGAGAATGCCATAGACGCGGACAATCTGGTTGCCCGCCAGGCCTTCGCGCAACGTCTTGACGATCGGGATGCCGCCAGCCACCGAGGCCTCGAACGCCAGCGCAACGCGCATTTCCTCGGCCAGTTTGGCGAGGCCCATGCCGTGCTTGGCCAGCAGGGCCTTGTTGGCGGTGACCACGGATTTCCGGCTCCGCAACGCGGCCTCGACGGCTTCGCGAGCCGGACCTTCGTCTCCGCCCACGAGTTCGACAAAAAGGTCGATGTTCGATGACTTCGCCAGCGAAACCGGATCGTCGAACCATTGCATCCCGGAAAGAGCGACTCCCCGGTCTCGCGCCTTGTCGCGCGCGGTCACGCCGGTGACCACGATAGGCCGCCCGGTGCGACTGGTCAGCGCCTGACGCTGACGCTCCAGAAGACGGATGACGGAAGCGCCGACGGTCCCCAGACCAGCCACGCCGACGCGAATAGGTTCAACCATTGACCAGCCGCAATCTCAAAAGGACGAGTCGCCGCGCGAAGCGCAACGCAAGCGCCTTCTGCCCCATTTGGCCGGAACGATCAAGAAACGCCGGGCAATTCGATCAATTGTTGACCGGTTCGGCGAAGGAACCGTCAGCCCGGACCACGATGGTCTTGACGGGCCTGTGCACGAGCGGCTCTGCGAAAACAGGCTCTTCGGCCTGCCTTGCAGCAGCCTCGACAACGGGTTTCGATTCCAATTGCGCCACATCGAGATAATGTTGCGCGGCGACGCCGACGAGGCACCCGCCCAGAAACAGGGTGGTCCCGCCCAGCACAAACACAAGTGCATTTCCGGTTCGGCGCATTATACGCAGCTCCTCCGAACAGATGACAATGGCCAGCAGGTTACATCGTCACCGCGGGAAGATCAAACAGTATTAATACAACCTTAATTCAAGCTGCCTGATCAGCCCTGCGCCTGAAGCTAGACAACATTGTGCAGGATATGATCGGCGCTGTCGAAGAAGCGCCGAATACCGCGCGCGGCCTGCCGGATACGCTGCTCGTTTTCCACGATGGCAAGGCGCACGTAATGATCGCCATATTCGCCGAAGCCGATGCCCGGCGAGACCGCCACATCCGCCTTTTCGATAAGAAGCTTGGCGAATTCGAGACTGCCGAGGTGACGGAATTTCTCCGGGATCGGAACCCAGGCGAACATGGTCGCCTGCGGGGTCGGAATTTCCCAGCCGGCGGAAGCAAAGCTTTCAACCAGCACGTCGCGACGCTTCCGGTAGATGCCGCGCATTTCGACGATGCAATCGTCCGGCCCGTTCAAGGCGGCCGTCGCGGCGACCTGAATGGGCGTGTAGGCGCCGTAATCCAGATAGGACTTCACCCGAACCAGCGCGGACAGGAGCCGTTCGTTGCCGACCGCAAAGCCGATGCGCCAGCCCGCCATCGAATAGGTCTTCGACATCGAGGTGAATTCAACGGTCACATCGTTCGCGCCCGGCACCTGAAGCACGGACGGCGGCGGTTCGCCGTCGAAATAGACCTCCGCATAGGCTAGGTCCGACAGAATGAAGATCTCGTGCTTCTTCGCGAAGGCGACGAGGTCCTTGTAGAAGTCGAGCGAGGCGATCATCGCCGTCGGGTTCGACGGATAGCAGACCACGACCGCGATGGGCTTCGGGATCGAGTGGATCACCGCGCGCTCAAGCTGGGCAAAGAAATCCGGGGTCGGATCGGCCGGAACCGAACGGATGACGCCCCCCGCCATGAGGAACCCGAAGGCATGGATCGGATAGGACGGATTCGGCACCACGACGACGTCGCCCGGCGCGGTGATGGCCTGCGCCATATTGGCGAAGCCTTCCTTTGAACCCAGCGTCGCCACGACCTGCGTGTCGGGGTTCAGCTTTACGCCGAACCGACGCTCGTAATAGGCCGCCTGAGCCCGGCGCAGGCCCGCAATACCCTTGGAAGAGGAATAACGGTCCGTGCGCGGCTTGCCGGCCGTTTCGACCAGTTTGTCGATGACGTGTTTGGGGGCCGGAAGGTCCGGATTGCCCATGCCGAGATCCACGATATCGGCGCCGGCGTTGCGGGCCTGAGCCTTGAAACGGTTCACCTGTTCGAACACGTAGGGCGGAAGGCGGCGCACGCGGTGGAAATCAGTCATCTTTCTCGTCCTGATTCAGCAAGACGGTAGGTCTAGACCATCCCGGCTTGGCGGTCTATTGCGATGCGGCGGCAGGCGATGATTACTTGATCTCGCAGGTCAGCACGCATTTGGCGGGCTGCTTCTTCTTCGGCGCCACATAAGGACTGCCGGCCGAGGTGCGCATCGGCTGGGCAGATGAGCCGCGCCGGGCGATCTTGTCATGCCGGGCGCGGGCAGCATCGAGTTCCGCTTCCAGCGCTGTAATCTGATCGCGATTCAGAGGCTTGCCGGCAGGCTCGGATCGCGGCGCATGGGCCGGAATGTAGCCCGTCGCCGCCGGTCGCGATCTTTCGACGAAATCGGCGGCGGGGCCGGGTTCGGTGCGCTGCTTGAGAAGGTTCGCAACGCCCGCGAAGGATTCCGCGTTCTGCGCCGCAGCCGCGAGAGGCCCGACAGTCCAAACGGCAAGCAGCAGGCCGCCGCAAAGGGCCGGAAATCGTCCGCGACGTGCGCGCGCTGTTGCTAAATCTGTCATGTTCGCCGAATAGGTCATTGCCCGGAAGGCTCTCTAGAGGGCTATTATGTCTGAAATCAGACTCCGGCTCCACCCCAAACGACGCCATCAGGCTGACGATGACCAAGACACCGATGAGCGTTGAGACTTCGAAGAAAAAGCCTGCCCGGAAGGACAGCGCGAAGACCGCAACCAAAAAACCGTCCCGCAAGGCCGTCCCAAAGTCCGCAAACGCCCCCCGGGCGGCCGAGGCCGAGGCCCAGACGGCGCCCGGGCCCGACGCCGGGCCGGGCGCCGCCCTGCCACCGCCCGCGGACGAAAAGGCAAACGGTTCGTCGACGCCCCTGCCCGACTTCGACGCCCTGTCGCGCAACATGGCCCGATTGGTCGAGGAAAGCGGCAAGGCGCTGGCGGCCTATATCAAGCCTCTCGAGTCCGGCAAGACGAATCCCGACATGGCGGAACATGTGGGCGATGCGGTGAAGACTCTCGGTCATGTGGCGGAACGCTGGCTGGCCGATCCCAAAAAGGCGCTTGAGGCGCAGAGCGCTCTCTCGTCGAGTTTCCTGACGCTCTGGTCCCAGACGCTGCGGCGACTGGCGGGCGAGGAAGCCCCGCCTGTCGTCCCGCCGGACAGGACCGACAAGCGCTTCGCAGACCCCGAATGGACGGCGCATCCGCTCTACGACTTCCTGCGTCAGGCCTATACGATCACGACGCGCTGGGCGAACGACATGGTGGTCCGCGCCGAGGGCCTTGATCCGCTGGAACGGCAGAAGGCCGAGTTCTATGTGCGGCAGATTGCCGGCGCGCTGTCGCCGTCCAACTTCGTCGCCACGAATCCGGAACTGCTTCGCGAGACTCTGAAGCAGAACGGCGAAAATCTCGTGCGCGGAATGCAGATGCTGGCGGAGGATATCGAAGCCGGCAAGGGGCAAGTGAAGATCCGGCAGAGCGACACGTCGAAGCTCATTGTCGGCGTCGATATGGCGAATACGCCCGGCAAGGTCATCTTCCGAAACGATCTCATCGAGCTGATCCAGTATGCGCCCAGCACTCCGGACGTCTTCAAGCGCCCGCTGCTGATTGTCCCGCCGTGGATCAACAAGTTCTATGTGCTCGATCTCAATCAGGAGAAAAGTTTCGTGCGCTGGGCAGTGGCGCAGGGGCTGACCGTATTCGTGATCTCGTGGGTCAATCCGGACGAGCGCCACGCCGACAAGGACTGGAGCGCCTACATGCACGAAGGCATTCTGGCGGCGGTGGACGCTGTCGAGAAAGCCACGGGCGAGAAGCAGGTGACCGCGATGGGTTATTGCGTCGGCGGCACGCTGCTGTCGGTCACACTCGCGTGGCTGGGCGCGCGCAGCGACCAGCGCATTGCTTCGGCGACGCTGCTGACCACCCAGGTCGATTTCGAACAAGCGGGCGATCTGAAAGTCTATGTGGACGCCGAACGCATTCGCAGCATCGAGGCGAAGATGGCCGAGAGCGGCTATCTCGAAGGTTCCAAAATGGCCAGCGCGTTCAACATGCTGCGTCCGAACGAATTGATCTGGTCCTACGTGGTCAACAATTACCTGAAGGGCAAGGAGCCGATGCCCTTCGACCTGCTGAGCTGGAATTCGGATTCAACCCGGATGCCGGCCGCCAATCATTCGTTCTATTTGCGCAACTGCTATCTGGAAAACAACTTCACCCGGGGCGAACTGACGATCGATGGAGAGAAGATGAATCTCTCCAATGTGAAGATCCCGATCTACAATCTCGCCGCGAAGGAAGACCACATCGCGCCCGCGATCTCGGTCTACAAGGGTTCAAAATTCTTCGGCGGCCCCATGCGCTATGTGCTCGCAGGATCGGGCCATATCGCGGGCGTCGTGAATCCGGCCGACAAGCCCAAATATCAATATTGGATCGGGGCGCGCCCGCAGGGCGAGTTCGACGAGTGGCTGAAGAATGCGACCGAAGTTCCCGGCTCGTGGTGGAAGGACTGGATCGCGTGGATTGCAGCCCAGACGCCCGAGAAGGTTCCGGCGCGCATTCCGGGCGAAGGCCGGTTGAAACCGATCTGCGACGCGCCCGGAACCTATGTGCTGGTGAAGGCGTAGCCACCGTCTGCGATTGCGCCCCGCCACACGGGCTAAAAACAAAAAGGCCGGGCTATCGCCCGGCCTTTTTGCTTGCAACTGGCGCAGACCAGTGCGTCGATCAGTACTTGGCGACGACGGCCCTGGCGGGCTCGCTCCAGCGATAGTTCACGCCGACGGAGACGATGTCGACATGGCCCTTCGAGGTGCCGACGAACGCGAGCGGCGCCACAAACGCCGGATTGTTGGCGTTGTTGATCGCGATCGGCGCATTCTTGATGAAGATATGCGCGTAGCTGGCGTCGATGCTGAGCTTGTTGGAGAGCTGGTAGCTCAGGCCCGCCGTCAGCCAGATGCGGTCGTTGTCCGGAATGCGCACGCCGCGAACGGTGTCGCTGATCGGCGACCACTCGTAGGCGAAGCCGCCGCGCAGCGTCAGGTCCTGATTATACTTGTATTCGGCGCCGACCGACGCGAACCAGCCGTTCGACCAACGGAAGTCGAAGTTGGCTGACGGAATAGCGGCCCCTGTGGAGCTGTTAAACACCGGAAAATTATTAAAGACGCTCCAGTTGGTCCACTCCAGACCCGCAAGAACCGTCCACTGATCATTGACCTTTTGCTTGACGCCGACAGTGACTTGGTCCGGTGCGGTAATGGTGGAGGTGATCGGCGTTGACCCCACCGTGATCAAGGTTCCGCTAATCTTTTCTTTAACCTGCGATCGGTAGCCGATGCCGATTTCCGTTCCCTCCGCAGGCTTGATGGTCAGACCAGCAGTGAACCCCCATCCCCAAGCATCAGCCTTGCTGATGCCAACTGAGGTGTTCGCCGCCAAAACGGTGCCGGCCCGGGTGTAGTGCAGGAAGGCGTACATCGCCCGCACGCCGACCGACACCGACACCATGTCGTTGATCTTGTAGGCGATGTTCGGGTTGATATCGATGGTCGTCAGCTTCGAGGTCTGGCCATAGATCGCGCCAGCCCAGTTGGTCGGGCTCTTCGTAGCCGACCCGAAAGGCGCGGTCACGGCGAGGCCGAACCACAGCTTGTCGTTGAACTGATAGCTCGTGTAGGTCGCCGGAACGACAGCGGCTTTGCCGATGTTGCCGCTGGGCGCGCCCGAGCCGAGAATCGGCGTGAGCAGAGCCGGAGACGTGCCGGCGCCCGGGGTGATGTTGTTGTACGGGAGCAGACCAGAGAAGTTCCACGAGGAATTCCAGCCCTCGTGGTCGGTCATGGTCGCCGGGTTCCAGAACATCGACCCGAGACCGGCGCCACCCGCCGCCGCGCCCGCGAAGGCGTTGCCCATGCCGAGCGCGCTCTGCTCGCGAATCGCTACGCCGCCGGCGATGGCCGCAGTCGCCCCAACCGCGAGGGAAACGCCCGCAAGAAGGACTGTTTTCAAAGAAGATTGCATCGATGCGCGCCTGAGAAATCTATTCGAGCTTCAACCTGTGAAGCTGTTCGTATGCATCTAAACCATGCTTATGGGATCGTGAAAACGACACATGTGGCTAATGCGCAGGCCGATTTGTGCGCCGCACAACACAAAATGGATCAATTTGGGGAGCGTTACCGGCTCCACGCTCGGCGAACGCCTTCAAACCGGCCTGTTTGGGCAAACCGTTCAAAACGGCCAGCGGCCGATACATGGAATGTCATCCAAATTGTGACATTTTTGGACCCCGCAGTGCCTTTTTCGCCACAGGATTGCTGCGCCGCAAAAAGCCCGAGCTCCACGCGCAGACCCGGCTTCCCGAAATCCGCGCGTGGCCCGTCATGGCGACCTAAAGCCCCAGCATCAGTTCCAGATTCTGAACCGCCGCGCCGGAAGCGCCCTTGCCGAGATTGTCCAGCTTGGCGATCAGCACAGCCTGCCGGTGCTTCTCGTTGGCATGGACACGAAGCTCCATATTGTTCGTGCCGTTGAGCGATTGCGGCTCCAGCTTGCCCGACGCGTCGGGCTTGCCGACTGACACATAGCGGCTCCCCGCATAGTGCTTCGCGTAAACCGCCTCAATGTCCGAGCCTTTCGGCTTGCCGGGCAGATCGTCAAGATGGACGGGGATGCTCACCAGCATGCCCTGGCGGAAGTCCGCCACCGACGGCACGAAGATCGCCCTGCGGGTCAGCTTCGAATAGGCCTGAATCTCCGGCATGTGCTTGTGTTCAAGACCCAGCGCATAAAGTTCGAAGTCCGGCGCGGTGCGGGCCTCATAGGCCTCGATCATCGACTTGCCGCCGCCGCTGTAGCCGGACACGGCGTTGATCGTCACAGCCGCATCGCTGGCCAGAAGTCCGGCGTCCACGAGCGGACGCAGCAGCGCAATCGCCCCGGTCGCGTAGCAGCCTGGATTGGCGACGTAGCGCGCGCTTCGGATCGCCTCTGCCTGGCCTGCCGCCAGTTCCGGAAACCCGTAGGCCCAGCCGGGCGCGACCCGGTGCGCGGTCGAGGCGTCGAGCACGCGCGGCCCCTGCCCGCCCAGCGATTCCACCAGCGCGACTGTTTCCTTCGCGGCGTCGTCCGGCAGGCACAGGATCACCAGATCGACGCCCGCCAGAAGCTCCTTCTTGGCGGCGACGTCCTTGCGCTTTTCGGGCGCAATGCTGACGAGGGTCACATCCGTGCGGGCAGCCAGACGCTCACGGATTTCGAGACCCGTCGTGCCTGCTTCGCCGTCGATGAAAACCTTCGCCGCCATGGGAATTCTCCTTGCGCCGCAGCAATTGGGGCAGCCTGCCCCGCGTGTCAAGAAATGAACGCGCGAGCGACGTTGCGCGGCGTTGCCACACCCGGCCAAACATGCCACATGGCCGACAAAGAGCAGCATACCGCAAGGGGATCGGAAAACGTCATGAGCGAGAGCAAGGAACGGGTCGGAATCATTGGCGTCGGCCGCATGGGATTGCCGATGGCCAAGCATCTTCTGAAGCACGGCTACGACCTCACGGTGTGCGATATCACCGCCGACAATGTGAAGCAGGCCGTCGATATGGGCGCAAAGGTCGCCGCCAACCCGCAGGAACTCGGCAAGGTCTGCGACTTCATCATTCTGGGCGTCGGATATGACGAGGAAGTGCAGGAGGTTGTGCTCGGTCCGCAGGGCTGCCTGCAATCGCTGAAGCCCGGCTCGATCATCGCGGTTTCGTCCACTGTCGCGCCGGATTTCGTGAAGTCGGTTGACGAGGCCGCGCGGAAAAAAGGCTGCGACATTCTGGATGCGCCGATCTGCCGTGGCCGCTGGTTCGCCGACGAAGGCAAGCTGCTGGCGCTGTTCGGCGGCAAGGCGGACATCGTCGAGCGCGGTCGCAAGGTCTATTCCACCTTCTCGTCCGACATTGCGCATCTGGGCGATGTGGGCCACGGGCAGGTCGCGAAGGCGATGAACAATCTCATGCTCTGGATCACCAGCATCGGCTTGATCGAAGCGGGCCGCGTGGCGGACTCCACTGGCATCGACCTCGTCAAGCTGCGCGATGCACTGATGATCTCGTCCGGCAAATCGCAGGCGCTGGAAGACTGGGATCAAACCAGCTTCACATGGGCGCTGAAAGACATGCAGATCGTGATGAAGATGGCCGACAAGGCCAACCTGTCATTGCCGATCAGCGGCGCAGTGAAGGAACTGGTGAAGGACGCGCGCCGCATCAAGGCGACCAACGCGCCGAAGTGGACGGGTAAGTAACATTCCAGTCCCGCCTGTTCGACCCGCGATGGAGCAGTAGAAAGTCTCTGTCTTTGCGAGGAGCAAAGCGACGAAGCAATCCAGTTCACGTCGGTGGATTGCTTCGCTCCGCTCGCAATGACCGGACGGCCTACGGCAACGGCGGCATAGTTTCCAGCAACATGCCGTAGCCGGTGCGCGGCTCGTTGATGTGCAGTCGCTTCATGATTTCCCACACGCGCGAGGGCTGCGGATGGATGACCGGCACCTGCAGATCCTGCTCAAGCAGCTTCACGATATGCAGCGTGCGCCAGCCGGAACCCAGCATATAGATCGCGTCCGCGCCCTTCTGCTTCAGGAAGCTCTTCTTGATGTGCGCGTAGACCTGCTCGCCTGAAAGTTCCTGCGCCTTGTCGAACGGCACGTCGATGCCGTCCATGCACTTCACCTTGAAGCCAGCGTCCTCGAAATATTTCGCGAAAGCGCCGTTGATGTCGTTCGGGAAATAAGTCGCGCCGACGATGCTCTTGGCCTTGATGGCTTTCAGCGCCGTGATCTGGTTCTGGCCCGACGTGAAGATCGGCGTCTTGTACTTCTTTTCCCAGTCGCGAATGATCTTCGCTTCGCCCTTCAAGCCGTGAACCATGAAGGGCGGCGCGCCCGACGGGTGAATGAGATCGACGCCCTGCTCCGCCAGCAGAGCAATCTGCTGCTCGTAACCGGCCATGACGGTTTCAAACTCGGTCTGCGTGCCCTTGCGGATGTTCATGTAGAGCGTCAACACGCCCACGCCTTCCGGCAGCAGGCGAATGACTTCCTCGGTTGAACCGGGACGAAGCGTCGGATGCACGCAGCCGATGACGCCGCGCCAGCTTGAGAAACCCATGAATGCCCCCGTAAAAATTATTTTCGGTTTGCGTTGTCGAGATCGGTATATTTCGCGATCACGTCTTTCGGCGTCGCGGCCATCTTGCCGATGACAGCCAGCACCGCATCGCCGTCGATGGCGCTGATCTCGACGTTCACTTTTTCTGCGTCGGCCAGAAAGGCCTGATCCTTCGCCATGAGCATGAAGGCCGCCTTAAGCGCCTTCGTGCGATCCTCCGGCATGGATGGCGGCGCGACGAACGGCAATGCCATCTGGAACGGCAATTCCGCGAACGCCAACAGCGCCTTCTTGGCCGGATCGGTCAATAGTTCCTGTCCGGTCGGCACATCAGCGAGTTCGCCGCCCAGACGATCTTCGCGGCCGAATTGCACGAGCGCCCGCACGGCCTTCGTGTTCCACAGATGCGGCTGTCCGGCGCGCACGGAATTGTAGCCGATCACCTGCGAATCGAGTTCGCCGCTCTGCATGGCGATGAACATGGGCGCTGCGCCCGGATAGCCGCGCACGATGTCGATGTTCAGGCCCAGCACTTCCTTGGCCATCATGGCGAACGACAGGTTCGTGGAACCCGGCTGGTCGCCGCCGACCTTGAGACGTACGCCCGGCTTCAGCAGATCTGCGGCTGTCTTGGCCGGATGGGTCGAGTTGACCAGCAACAGATATCGATCCGCCGCATAGGACGAGAGGGAGCCGAGCCATGTCAGCTTCATGGGATCGAACTTCGCGTTGGGCTCGCCCTGAATGGCGAGTTGAGGCGTGCCGCGCTGGATGATGGCGATCTGCGTGCCGTCGCGCTCGGACGTGTTGTAGAGCTTGTTCAGCGCCACAAGTCCGCCGCCGCCCGGCACATTCTGGACGATGATCTGCGGATTGCCCGGGATGAACTTGCCCAGATGGCGCGACACCAGACGTCCGGAAATATCGTTGATGCCGCCCGGCGAGGTCGGAATCGTCAGGTTGATGTTCTTGCTCTTGTAGAACTGTTCGACTGACGTTTGCGCGAGCGCCGCCACATGCGTCAACGCCAGAGCAGATGCGGCGAGCAGCATGCCGCCCGCTATTTTGAAATGTTTCATGACTGGCTCCTGTTGCGGCGCATCACGGCAGCGACGGCATGGTTTCAAGCAACATGCCGTAGCCCTTGCGGGGCTCGTGAACATGAAGCCGTCTCTGGAATTCCCACACGCGCGCAGGCACCGGATGAATGACCGGAACGCCCAGATCCTTTTCGAGCATGTCGATGATGTTCAGGGTGCGCCAGCCGGAGCCGAGCATATAGATCGCGTCGGCGCCCTTGTGCTTCAGGAAGTTTTTCTTGATGTGCGAATAGACCTGCTCGCCCGACAGTTCCTGCACCTTGTTGAACGGTACATCGATGCCGTCCATGCCCTTCACCTTGAAGCCGGCGTCCTTGAAATATTGCGCGAACGTGTCGTTGATCTCGCCGGAGAAATAGGTCGCTCCAACAATGGTCTTCGCCTTGATGGCTTTCAGCGCCGTGATGTGGTTCTGGCCGGCGGTGAAGATCGGCGCCTTGTATTTCTTTTCCCAGCCGTCGATCAGCTTCGCTTCGCCCTTGTAGCCGTGCACCATGAAGGGCGGCGCGCCATTGGGGTGGATCGCATCGCAGCCCTGTTCGGCCAGAATCGCGATCTGCGCCTCATAGGCATCCATCACGGTCTGGAATTCCTCGCGGGTTCCCTTGGTGATGTTGGTGAAGAGCGGGATGACGCCGATGCCTTCCGGCAGCAGGCGGATGAACTCTTCCAGCGCACCCGGGCGAAGGGTCGGATGAATGATGCCCGCAATGCCGCGCCACGCCGAAAAGCTCATAAAGTTTCCTCCGATGATAAAACGGCGGCCCTCAAGCCGCCGCGAATTTGCAAATTTGGTTCAGGCTTTTTCCAGAATACGGTCGCGCATCTTGCGGAAATGGTAGCGCGGAATGGCGTCAAGGTCCGTGCCGCAGATGCGGATGACCCAGGCCTTTTCCGGGTGAGCCGTCGAATGGATCACGCCCGGCCCGTAAACGCGCGTATCGCCCGGATGCAGCTCGTAGGTCTCCGTCGCTTCCAGCACGACAGCCTCTTCGCTTTCAGGATTCACCCGCCGCCATTCGGTCATGCGGGTGAAGGACGTCGCATTGCCGTAGATCGCCCACGACTCGCCGTGGCTGTGCGGCGTACCGCTTTTGCCTGCGCGCTGCGTGTGCGCCTGGACATAAAAGTCCAGTTCCGGATCGTGATAACGTTCTTCCTTGCCGGGCGGCGTATCTTCGTTGAACGCCGAGGCGACAAACTCCGGGTTCTTCAGAAGAAGGCTCAGGTGCCCCGCGACCTTTGCGAGATTATCCTCCAGAGGCGCGCCGGATTTCAGCGCTGCTCTGGTGTCGCGGCAGAATGCTTCGAGGTCGTACGCCATGGCTTCCTCGCAGGGCTTACTTCGTGCGGTTCTTGATGTCCGTATACATCTTGATAACGCCGGACAACAGAGCTTCACCGGAGTCCGCGCCCGCGATGAAATATTTGTCGAGCGCCGCGTAATCCGGCTCGGACGACTTGTGCTTGGGATCAGCCGCCACGTCCTTGCGGAAGCTCATCGCGCCGCTGTCGTTATATTTCACCCATTCGCGCACGAAGGTTTCCTGACCTTCCTTGCTGAGGAACCAGTTGGTCCAGACTTTCGCAGCGTCCTTGTGGGGCGCGTTCTTCATCACCGCAACTCCGCGCGAAAACAGATACTGGCCGAACGGCAGACGCTGGATGTCCTTGCAGCCTCCCGCCAGATAGCACTGGGCGACAGTGTCGGGCGCCGCCCCCACCGCAATCGCCGCATCGCCGCGCATCACGGCGTCGGTCAACTGGCGCGGATTGTCGATGACGGTCGGCTCCATCTGGGCGAAGAATTTTTGCAAAAAGTCCGGCCCCTTGTCGCGCAGCAGCGAGCCGAGCACGAACGTGCCGTTGTTGCTGCGCGAGGGATCGCGCACTGCGATGCGGCCCTTCAGCCGCGGATCGAGCAGGCCTTCCGGATTTTCGATCTTCAAATTCTTGATGGCCGACTGGTTATGGTAAATGGTTCCTTCCGCCATGTACGAATGAACCAGCACGAAAGGTCCCTTGTCGGACGTGTAGAGATATTTCGGCAGACGCCAGTTGGCCTCGTCCTTCACTTCGGGAAGGATCATGTAATCGGTAAGCTTGTCGAAACCGCCGCCCGGTTGGATCGTGTTGGTCATGTTGGACGTGGCGGCCCACATGACGTCCCATGCGAAGATGCCGTTCTTCTGTTCTGTCAGCACGCGCGGGGCGAATTGCGAGGGGTTGCCCTCCCAGAGATCGACCTTGATGTCGGGGAATTTCTTCTGGAACTCGCGCACGATGGCCGCGTGTCCCTCGATGCCGTGAACGGCGATCGCCAGTGTCTGGCCCTTGGCGCGGGCCTGCGTGTCGGCCCACTCCTTCTGCCAGTCCTGCGCGGCGGCGGGCAAGGCGGCGACGGCCATGATGCCGATGGCGGCCGACAGAACTTTCAACATGGGCTTCCTCCGAAAATGCAGGCGCGTTCTGCGCGGCTTGCAGTTGGTCCACAATAAATCACCTGCCCGCAAGCCGCCAGAGGCTCTAGCGGGCGCGATCTTTCACGGCGCTGTAAAGCGACTGCACCTGCTTGAGCGTGGCCTCGCCGGATTCCGTGGCGATCAGCAGGTACTGGTCGAGCTTCGTGTAGTCGGGCACGGAATCGAGGTGCTTCGGGTCGGGCTGCACATCCTTGCGCAAGCTGACCGCGCCGGTGCTGTTGTGCTGCGCCCAGATCTTTACATAGGTCTCCTGCCCCTCGCGGCTGAGCAGCCAGTTGATCCAGACTTTCGTGGAATCCTTGTGGGGCGCGTTCTTCATGACGCCGACGCCGCGCGACAGCACGTAACGCCCGTACGGCAGCTTGGACACGTCGGCGCAGGCGCCGGCGATGCGGCACTGGTTCACGATGTCCTGCGAGCCGCCGATGATGAGCGCCTTGTCGCCGCGCATCACGGCGTCAGTGAGCTGGCGCGGATTGTCGATCACGGTCGGGTCCATCTGGCCGAACAGGCGGTTGACGAAGTCCGGCCCCTTCTCCTTGAGGACGCCCGCGAGAGCCGAGGTGCCGTTGTTGGGCTTCGTCGGGTCGCGGATCGCGATGAGCCCTTTCAGGCGCGGATCGACAAGGGCGTCGATGCTGGTCGGCGCAAATCCCTTGACCACGCCCTTGTTGAAATAGACCGCCGCTTCCTCGTAATGCGTATGCACGAAGACATAGGGCCCCTTGTCGGACGTGTAGAGATAGTCGGGCGCATTCCAGTTCTGCGCGTCCTTTACTTCCGGCAGGATCATGTAATCGGTGATCTTGTCGAAGCCACCCGTCGGCAACACGACCGTTGTCATATTGCCGGTCGCGCCCCACCAGGAATCCCAGGCGAAGATGCCGTTCTTCTGTTCGGTGATGACGCGCGGGGCGGTGACGGTCTGGCCCTGCAGGGTCAGTTCGACCTTGATGTCCGGGAAGCGCTTCTGGAAGGCCTCCACAATAGGCGCATGACCTTCAAGCGCATGGACGGCGAGGACGAGCGGCTGGCCCTTGGCGCGCTGGAGCGTGTCGGCCCATTCCTTCTGCCAGTCCTGTGCGAGCGCAGGAGAAGCCAGTCCTATCGCCAATGCGCATACGCCCGCCCAAAGTTTCATCGCCGCCTCCCGCTCCGCCCGTGAGGGCTTTGGCGGGAGACTAGCGAAGGATCGGCGGAACGCCAAACGTCAGGCGTGGCGTCCCAACCCGGCCTTCTGGCCGATGTAACGGGCCAGCAGCGCCGAGATGATCGTCAGCGTCATGATGACGACGCCCACGACCGCGCCGGACTCGAACTTGCCCGAATCCAGCAGCACCAGTTGCAGGATCGACAGGGGTTGCGTGGCCCCCGTGCCGAGCAGCGCCACGATGCCGACCGCCGAATTGGCGGTGGCGAAAATCTCCAGTCCGATCACCGCAACGGTCGGGGCGATCAGCGGCAGCATCACACGCCGGAACGTGTAGAAGCGCGAGCCCCCAGCCGCCCAGCCGGCCTCCTCAAGCTCCTGCCCGAGCGCCTTGAAGCCGCCCCGGATCATCTGTGTTCCGATCGTCACCGTGCTGATGAGGATCGCCAGCACCAGCACCGCGATGGTGCCGTAGAACTGCCGGAACACCCAGACGCCGGTGAACATCTGCAACAGACCCAGGCTCAGCACGAGGCCCGGAATGAGCGTCGGCATCCAGGTGAAGAAATCGAGCGCCTTGCGGCCGCGAAACTTTGTCTTGGTAGTGACGTAGGCAATGAGCGTGAAGGCGATCATGCCGGTGATGGCCGAGATGAAGCCAAGCCGCAGCGAGTTCCACAGGGCGCGCGGAATGTCGCCGCGCGACAGGGCGTTCACCCAATGGTCGGTGGTCCACGGCTGCGCCATATCGAACATGCCGAACAGCTTCATGAAGGTCGCCAGCAACAGGCAGAAGAACGGCACGACCGTCATCATGAACAGCAACGACCAGATCAGGACCGCAATCGGAACCTTCCAGGCTCCAAGGTCCTGTGTGCGATGCTGGAACTTGCCGGAGACGACCGAATACTGGTGCTTGTTGGAGTACCATTGCTGCAATAGCACGAGTGGAATGATCGACAGGAAGAACGTCAGGGACAGCGCGCTGGCGACGCCGTGTTGCGGCGGTTCCTGCGTCATCGAGCGGAAGATGATGGTGCTGTAAACGTCGATGTTGCGCGGCGCGCCGAGGATGAGTTCGACTTCGAACGCCTGCATGGCCCGCACGAGGCCGATCAGCGCCACCACCATGATGGTGGGCATCATGATCGGCACAACGATCTTGCGGATCGTGCCGAACACGGTCGAGCCGCTGGCCCGGGCGGCTTCCTCGAGCGACGAGTCCATCGCCTTGAAGGCCGGCACGAGCAGGAACACCTTCACGGCCAGCGTCGCCGTCATCATGTGGACCCACACGATGCCCCACCACGAATAGGCGTTGAAGACAGGCCCATCCACGAAGGGCAGCTCGGACAGAGCCTTGTTGAGAAGGCCGCTCCGGCCCGCGATCAGAAAGACCCAGCCGAGCGTTACCGGCAGGGCGGGCATGAACAGCGCGATCCAGAAGCCGACTTCCATCCACTTTCGGCCCGGCAGGTTCGAACGCGCGATGAGCCACGCAATCAGCACGCCGAGCACGATGGAAATCGCCTGCCGGGTCAGGCTCAGGGTGATCGTGTTCCAGATCGCGCGACCGATGCGCTGCTGGGTGAACACCTTCGACCAGTTGTCGATTCCCCAGATCGTGTCGCGACCGAATTCGTTGGTCTGGAAGCTGGTCATGGCCAGCGTCAGGAGCGGATAAAGCACCAGAAAGCCGACGATCAGCAACAGCCCGGTGAGCAGCACTGTGCGGGCTTCCGGCGACATGCCACGGGACGGCGGGGGCGCGGAGGCGCTCATCGACATGGATTACTCCGCATCCCAGATCTGAAGCCGTTCGGCGGGCATGAGCAGGTTGATCTGCTGACCTTCGCGCCAGGGCGTCAGGCGCGGAAGGTAAATCAGCAGGTCGCGCCCGCCCGGCAGGTCGACGACCGCCTCGAATTGCTGCCCGAGGAACAGGAGCGTGCGGATCGAGGCGCTGATGGCGTTTGGCTGAGCGGCGTCCACTACCGAAACTTCTTCGGGACGGATGGTGACGAGGCAGGCTGTCCCGTCAGCGCTGCCCGTCAGGTGATTCATGCCCCCGACGGTCAGGCCGACGCCGTTGCCCAGATCGACCCGCACCCCCTGCCCGTCGCGGCCGACGATCCGGCCCGGCAGCTTCAGCGTGTGGCCAAGGAAGTCGCGCACGAAGGGCACGACAGGCTTTGTATAAAGCTCCAGCGGCGAGCCTATCTGTTCCACCTTGCCGGAGCGCATGACGGCGATGCGGTCGGAGATCGCCATGGCCTCGGACTGATCGTGGGTTACGAAAAGGATCGACGCCCCGATGCGACGTTGCAGCAGCTTCAGTTCGACGCGCATCTGGTCGCGCAGCTTGGCGTCGAGATTGCTGAACGGCTCGTCCATCAGCAACACGTCAGGATTGGCCACGAGGCCGCGCGCCACCGCGACGCGCTGCTGCTGTCCGCCGGAAAGCTGCATGCCCGAGCGCTTCTCGAAGCCTGCGAGACCGACGATCTCCAGAAACTCGCGCACCTTGCGGTCAATTACGCTCTTTTCCACCTTGCGCGTGCGCAACGGGAAGGCGACGTTCTCGAACACGTTCATGTGCGGCCAGATGGCGTAGGACTGGAACACCATGCCCATGTCGCGATTTTCCGGCGCGACGAAGACCTTTTCGGACGGGCAGTCGACGGTTGCGCCCCGATAGGTGATGCGGCCCTTGTCGGCGCGCTCCAGCCCGATCGCCATGCGCAGCGTGGTCGTCTTGCCGCAGCCCGAGGGTCCGAGCAGGGTCAGCACCTCGCCGCGCTGCAGCGAGAGGTCGATTTCCTCGACAGCCGCGAAGGCGCCGAAAATGCGGGAGACCTTTTCGAAACGCAGAACGGTTTCGGCGGAAGAACTCATGGGGTGTTTCGATCCCGGTGCGATGTTATGTTTGTGCCGTCACGCTTGCGCGGTTGCGGCGAACCTCAAGCCCGTGTAGCGGATGCGGCGGAAACGCTCAACCATTTGAGGGACATTATGGCCGACCCGATTGTGGCTCGTCTGCGCAAGCTGGATATCTGCGATCTTTCGGACGCGCTGGACGCGCTGGGCATGACGCCGGCCGTCACCGGCATCCGCCCCGTCTGCGGCGGCAAACCGGTTGCAGGGCGCGCAGTCACGGTAAAACTCGCTGCCGGACAGGCCCCGCCCGACGTTCACCGCCATCTCTGCACGGGCGCTGTCGAGGCGGCCGGACCCGATGACGTCATCCTCGTCGAGCAGCGCACGGGCCTCGATGCGGCAAGCTGGGGCGGGATTCTTTCCCGGGCCGCCCTGAAACGAAATGTCGCGGCCACCATCATCGACGGCCCGGCCCGCGACATCGAGGAATCGGACCGCATCGGCTACACGGTCTACGCACGCTCGACGACCGCCCGCACGGCGCGCGGCCGCATCCACGAGGCCGACTTCCAGTGCCGCATCGACTTCGGCGACGGCGTGGTGACGCCGGGCGACTACGTCGCAGCGGACCGCAGCGGCGTGGTGGTGATTCCGCAGACGCGCGTTGAAGAGGTGCTGACGCGCGCCGAGCAGATCATGACGAAAAGCGACGACATGGCCGCTGCTGTCGAGGCCGGGCATGCTGTGTCGAAGGTGATGGGCGGCGATTACGAGACGATGCTGAACAAGAAGTAGGGAGAGGCTACGCCCCATCGTTCAAATGACACGCCGACAGTCTCCCCGGCGCGACCTCGCGCAGCTTCGGCGCAACCTCCGCGCAACGCGGCATGGCGTGCGCGCAGCGTGGGTGGAAATGACAGCCTGACGGGGGATTGATCGGGCTCGGAATTTCGCCTTCCAGCGGGGCGAATGCGTGTTTGCCGGTTTCGACCTTCGGCATGTTGGCCAGCAACGCCACAGTGTACGGATGGTTCGGGGTGTTGAACAGTTCGTCCGCAGGCGCGCTTTCGACGATGCGGCCGAGATAGAGGATCGCCACTCGATCGGCCAGATGACGCACGACGCCGAGATCGTGGCTGATGAACAGGTAGGCCAGTCCGAGATCGGCGCGCAGCTTCATGAACAGGTTGATGACCTGCGCCTGAATGGAAACGTCCAGCGCCGCAATCGCCTCGTCCGCAACGATCACGCGCGGCTTCACCGCGAGGGCGCGGGCGATGCCGATACGGGCTCGCTGGCCGCCGGAAAACTGGTGCGGATAGCGCTCCGCGAAGGACGGATCGAGGCCCACCTTCTGCATGATGTCCGCCACATAGGCGGCAGTCTCGGAGGCCTTGACGATGCCGTGATATTCCGGCGCCTCGCCGATGATCTCCGCGACATGCATGCGCGGATTGAGCGACGACATAGGGTCCTGGAATACCATCTGGACCGCAAGATCTGCGGCGCGGCGCTGCGTGTCGTTCAGTTCGTTGCGCGGGCGACCGGCGAAGTGGATTTCGCCTTCGCTGGGTTCCCAGATCCCGGCGATGATGCGCCCCAATGTGGACTTGCCCGAGCCGGACTCGCCCACAAGCCCCACGACCTCGCCTTCAGCAATGCCCAGGCTCACATGGTCGAGCGCATGAACGACGATGCGCTTCGTCCTGGCGCCCAAGAGTCCGGCGACCTTCTGCGCCAGATCGGGCTCCTGGGAAAAGCGCTTCGATACGTCGCGCGCATCCACCAGATATTTGGGCGCGCTCATGCCATCGCTCCTTCGCGCGCGACCGGATGGTAACAGCGCAGGCGCACACCGTTTGCGCCTTGCGTCTCGGGCGGCATGGCCTGCGTGCAATCGTGCTGCTTGCGGGTGCAACGCGGGCCGAACGGACAGCCCGGCGGCAGGCGCAGCAGCGAGGGCGTCGAGCCCGGAATCTGGTTCAGCGGCTGGCCGCGCGGATTGTTGATGGGCAGCGAATGCAGCAGGCCTGCCGTATAGGGATGATGCGGCTGCGTCAGGACTTCCGCCGTCGGGCCTTCCTCGATGATGCGGCCCGCATACATAACGGCGAGCCGGTCCGAGAGTCCTGACACGACGGCCAGATCATGCGTCACCCAGACAATCGCAGTGCCGGTTTCGGCCGCCAGTTTCTGCACCTGCGCGATGATCTGCGCCTGAATGGTGACGTCGAGCGCCGTCGTCGGCTCGTCGGCGATGATGAGTTCGGGATCGTGCAGCAGCGCGATCGCAATGGCGACGCGCTGGCGCATGCCGCCCGAAAACTGGTGCGGATAGGCAGTGAGGCGCTCGTCCGGCGAGGGAATGCCGACGCGCGACAGGGCCTGCCGGCAGCGCTCCCGGGCGCTGTCCTTCGAGACGTCCGCGTGAGCCAGAACGGTTTCGATCATCTGCGTGTCGATGCGCAGGACCGGGTTGAGCGTCATCATCGGGTCCTGAAAGATCATGGCGATCTTCCGGCCCCGGATGGTGCGCCAGCCTTTTTCGGACAGACCCACGAGCTCCTGTCCGGCCAGCTTGATCGACCCGGACACGATGCGACCCGGGCGATCCACCAGCCCCATGATCGACAGACCCGTGACGGTCTTGCCCGACCCGGATTCGCCCACGAGGCCCAGAACCTGCCCGCGCTGAACGGAAAAGCTGACGCCGTCCACGGCTTTCACGACGCCTGCGCGCGTGAAGAAGTGGGTCGAAAGGCCGGCGACTTCGAGAGTGGCGGTCATGCGATCACGCCTTCAGTCGCGGATTGAGCAGATCGCGCAGGTGATCGCCGACGAGGTTGATCGACAGGATCGTCAGCAGCAGCATCAGGCCCGGAAACACGCTCACCCAGTATTTGCCCGACAGGATGTATTTGTAGCCGTTCGAAATCAGCAGGCCGAGCGAAGGCTCGGTGATCGGCACGCCGACGCCAAGGAACGAAAGCGTAGCCTCCAGCGAAATCGCATGAGCCACCTGCACGGTCGCGATGACGATGAGCGGTGGAAGGCAGTTCGGCAGCAGGTGCCTGAAGATGATGCGGTAGCGCGGCAGCGCCAGACATTGCGCGGCCTCGATATATTCGCGACGCCGCTCCACCAGCGCATTGCCCCGCACGGTGCGCGCATAATAGGCCCACTGTACCAGCATCAGGGCGAGAATGACCTTGTCCACCCCCTTGCCGAGGGCGGCGAGCAGAATGAGCGCAATCAGAATCGCCGGAAAGGAAAGCTGCAGATCGACGATGCGCATGATGATTGAATCGACGCGCCCGCCGAAATAGGCCGCCGTCACGCCAAGCGACACGCCCACCAGCACCGCAATGGAAGTCGCGACCGCACTGACGAACAGCGACATGCGCAGCCCGTAGATCATGGCCGAAAACATGTCGCGGCCCTGCTCGTCCGTCCCGAGCCAGAAGGTCTTGCCTTCCATCGACTTTGCGCCGGGTTTCAGCATGTTGTCGAAGATGGAGATCTGCGTGAGGTCGTAGGGATTTTGCGGCGTCACCCAGGGGGCGAAGATCGCCAGCAAGGCGAGAATCACGATGATGACCAGCGCAACAGCCGCGACCTTGTTGGCGAAAAAGTCCGACGCAAAGCGCCGGAACGGGGTTTCCACCGGAGGAGCGACAGCGGCCGATGTGAGAGCTGCGTCGGTCATGTCAGCCTGCCGTTTCGGTGATGCGCACGCGCGGGTCGAGCACCGAATAGAGAATGTCGACGATGAGATTGATCAGGGCGAACATGCCCACGACGATCATCAGATAGGCGACGATCACCGGCCGGTCGAGCCGTGCGATGGAGTCGATCAGCAACTTGCCCATGCCGGGCCAAGCGAAAACTGTCTCGGTCACGACCGCAAAGGCGATCATGGAGCCGAGTTCAAGGCCCAGCACTGTCACAATCGGGATGAGGATGTTCTTGAGGACATGCACGCCCACGATGCGCGAGCGTGAAAGCCCCTTGGCGCGGGCGAAGCGCACATAGTCCTGCAACATGGCTTCGCGCGTGCCGGCATAAGCAAGGCGAATGACCAGCGAGACCTTGTAGATCGCCAGCGTCATGGCGGGCATGACAAGATTCGGCCAGCCCGCCGGATTGAGCAGCGAGAATTCGAGTCCGAACAGGGTGCCTGTCGGCCCTCGCCCGCCGGACGGCAGCCATTGCAATTCGACTGCGAAAAAAAGGATCATCATGATGCCGAACCAGAAGTTCGGCAGCGAGAAACCGATGATGGAGCCCGTCATCACCGAACGCCCGATCCACGAGTCGGAGTTCAGTCCGGCCACGATGCCAAGCGGCACGCCGATCAGCGCGGCCATGACCAGCGCCACGATGGCGAGTTCCAGAGTCGCCGGCAGCCGCCCGAGGATCAGATGCACAGCGTCCGATCCATGCACGAAGGAACGGCCCAGATCGCCGTGCAGCATGTTCCAGAGAAAGACCCCGAACTGCTCCCACATCGGCTTGTCGAGGCCGAGACGAACGATGGCGGCCTCGCGTTCGATCTGGTCCGCGTCGGGGGCGAGCAGAATGTCGATCGGGTTGCCGATGGCGAAGACGCTGACGAAGACCAGCGCCGCCATGGTCAGGACGACGAAGACGCTTTGTCCGGCGCGGCGGAGGATGTAGGCGAGCATTCAGTTCCTCCGCCGCAAGGCGCTTACTTGCGGCCGACTGCGTCCGGGCGGGTGTACTGGTTCACCTGCGCCTCGTAGGTCAGGCCCTTCTTGAAGGCCCACAAGGTCACCTCGAAGTGCAGCGGAATGACGCCGTAATCGTCCATCGCAATGCGAGACGCCTGCGCGAGCATTTCGTTGCGCTGCTTGTCGTCCACCGTGGTGAGCGCCTTTGTCAGCAGCTCGTCCATCGCCTTGTTGGAGTAACCGCCCGGATTGGTGGTGCCGAAACCGGTGGCCGGGTTCGGGGTGCCGGCGAGGGCGCGCAGGGAGTTGGACATTTCGCCGGTGTCGGCGCTCCAGCCTGCCAGCCAGATGCCGAATTCGCGCTTGGTGCGCTTGGCGAAGAAGGTCGTCTGCGTCATCGCATCGACCTGCGCCTTGATGCCGGTGCGGGCGATCATCTGGGCAGCGGCCTGGGTGACCTGCGCGTCATTGATGTAACGGTCATTCGGCGTGCCGATGGTCAGGCCGAAACCGTTCGGGTAACCGGCTTCCGCCAGCAGTTTCTTCGCCTTGTCCAGATCGGGCTTGGGCGCCTGGATGCCCGGATTGGTGCCGGCCAGCGGATTCGGCAGGAATTCCGCCGCCGCAACCGCAACGCCGCCCATGATCCGCGACACGATGGCTTCACGATCAATCGACAGCGAGAGCGCCTCGCGCACGCGCTTGTCGCGGAAGGGGTTCTTGCCGCCGGCGTCGCTGACGCCCGGCGGATTGTCGTCGATATAATTGAAGTGCAGGTAGATCACGCGGTTCGACAGGCCCTGCACCATGTCAAGATTGGCGTTGGCCTTGATGCGCGGAAGGTCCTGGATCGGCGGGTTCTCGATGAAGTCCACGTCGCCCGAGAGCAGCGCCGCCACGCGGGCCGCCGCCTGGGTGATCGGGCGCATCGTGACCTTCTGCCATTCGGGCTTCTTGCCCCAATAAGCCTCGTTGCGCTCCATGGCGATGCGGTCGCCCGGCACATATTGGGTGAACTTGTAGGGGCCGGTGCCGGTGTACTTCATCTTGTTGAAGTCATCGGTCTTCGGCCAGGCCGAAACGCCGGTGCAGTTTTCCTTGTTGTAAGTCAGGCCCGCCGGCGCGCCGGCTTCGGTCGCCGACATGATGGCGACGTTCGACACGGTGACAGGCATCAGCGGGAACGGCGCGGCCGTCGTCAGTCGCACCGTGTAAGGATCGACCACAATGATGTTGTCGACATTGCGCGTGTGGCTCACGAAAGACGACGGCGAGTTCTCCACCTTCGGCACGCGGCAGAACGAATAGACCACGTCGGCCGCAGTGAATTCAGCGCCGCCGGTGAATTTCACGCCCTTGCGGAGCTTGAACTCCCACGTGTTCGCATCAATGGCCTTCCAGCTTTCGGCGAGGCTCGGCTGCGGAGCCTGGTTCTTGTCCTGATCGGTCAGTCGCTCGAAAACCTGCGTGGCGAGCTGAATGTTGGGGGTCAGCGCGTGATAGTGCGGATCGAGCGCGGAAGCTTCGGCGGCAAGGCCGATCTTCAGTTCCTGCGCGAACGCGGGAGACGCCAGAACGAAGCCTCCCATCGCGGCGACTGCGGGAATCCAACGTCGAATCTGATTTGTGTCCACCGCAAACTCTCCTCGCAATCGGGTTGCTGGCAGGCCGAAACCCGTTTCCCTAACAACTCGTTAGTGACGCATGGAAGCGGCGGCGGGTCAACCGCCGCGCTCGCCCCTGATACGAAAGTTATGTGATCGGCATGGCGCGCTCGGCGAGCCGCGCCCAGAAGCTCATGCCGGCCGGTATCGCCTCGTCATTGAAATCGTATTTCGGGTGGTGAAGCCCCGGCGTGTCGCCATTGCCGACGAAAATGAAAGCGCCGGGCCGCTCCAGCAGCATGAAGGAGAAATCTTCGGCGCCCATTGAGGGGGTCATTTCGGTATCGACATTCGCAGCGCCCGCCACCTCGATCGCGATGGATTCAGCGAATTTCGTCTGCTCGTAATGGTTTTCGGTGACCGGATAGCCGGTCGTCAGCGTGACTTTCGCCTTGCAGCGATTGGCGGCCGCGATGCCCTCGGCGACTTCCCGGATGCGCTCGCAGGCGAGTTCGCGCGTCTTGTTCTTCAGCGTCCGCAGGGTGCCGCCGAGATAGACCTTCTCTGGAATGATGTTGAAGGCGGTGCCGGCGCGGATCTGGGTGATCGACAGGACGGTTCCGTCCAGCGGGTGAACGCTGCGGGACACGACCGCCTGCAGGCCGACAATGATCTGTGAGGCCACCACGATCGGATCGACGCACAGATGCGGCTTCGCCGCATGTCCGCCGAGGCCCTCGACCTCGATCTCGACGCGGGTGGAGGACGCCAGCATCGCGCCGGGACGCAGGGCGAAACCGCCGACCGGAATGCCGGGCATGTTGTGCATGCCGTAGACCTCGTCGATTCCGAACCGCTCCATCATGCCGTCGTCGCACATGGCCTTGCCGCCTGCGCCGCCGTTTTCCTCGGCTGGCTGGAAGATCACGGCGACCTTGCCGGCGAAATTGCGCGTTTCGCAGAGATAGCGGGCCGCTCCGAGCAGCATCGAGGTGTGGCCATCGTGCCCGCAAGCGTGCATCAAGCCGGGCACTTTCGAGGCATGGGCGACCCCGGTCAGCTCCTCGATCGGCAGGGCGTCCATGTCCGCCCGCAGGCCGACCACCTTCCTGCCCGGCGCCCTGCCCTTGATGACGCCCACCACGCCGGTGCGGCCGACGCCGGTCACGACTTCATCGCAGCCGAAGCTGCGGAGCTTGTCGGCCACGACCTGTGCGGTGCGGTGAACCTCGAACTGGAGTTCCGGATTTTCGTGGAGATCGCGCCGCCAGATGGCCGCTTCAGCGGCGAGTTCGGCGATACGGTTGCTGATCTGCATGGCTCTTCCCTCTGAACGCCTCAGGTATAGGCCGGGCCCGACAATCAGCAAGAGCAAACCTTGGACCAGCGCCGGAACAGCGCTGCCCGGCGGGCGTTGGTCACCCGGCGCGCCCCCTTTGGGCAGACGCGATGCGGGAGGCCCGGATGCCCTATCTCAAGACAACCGACGGCGTGAATCTGTTCTACAACGACTGGGGCCACGTCCGCCCGGTGGTGCTGATTCACGGCTGGCCGCTGGATCATTCCATGTGGTCGGATCAGGCGGTCTTTCTGGCCGAGAACGGCTTCCGGGTCATCGCCTACGACCGCCGGGGGTTCGGGCGTTCCGACCAGCCGTGGGACGGATACAATTACAACACGCTCTCGGACGACCTCGCCTGCCTGCTGGATAGTCTGAATCTCGAAAAGGCGACGCTGGTCGGTTTCTCGATGGGCGGCGGCGAAGTCGCCCGGTACCTCAACCGGCATGCGTCGGGGCGGATCGACCGGGTCGCGCTGGTCAGTGCTGTCACGCCCTTCATGCTCAAGACCGAGGACAATCCGGGCGGCGTCGACCGATCCGTCTTCGACCAGATGCTGACGGGCCTCTCCGAAGATCGTCCCGGATTTCTGGCCGATTTCGGAATGGCCTTCTATGGAAACGGGCTGCTGACCAGCAAGGTTTCGCAGGAGATCATCCAATGGTCCGGGCAGGTCGCCATGATGGCCTCACTGCGGGCGACGATCGAATGCGTGAAGGCGTTTGCGACGACGGACTTTCGACCGGACATGAAATGTTTCGACGTGCCGACCCTGATCATCCACGGAGCCGCCGACCAAACGGTTCCACTGGCCGCATCGGCGCGGGCTTCGAAGAGGCTCGTCCCCGATGCCACCCTGATCGAATATCAGGACGAACCGCACGGACTTTTCGTGACCGCGAAGGCGCGTCTGAACACGGATCTGCTGAACTTCCTCCAGCCGTCAGGCCTTTCGGAAGAGGACCGGCGGATGCTGCGGATGTAAAAAGCGTCCGCTTCAAGCGCCTTTCAGGCGCTTGTTGCAGAGGCTGTAATAGCCGCCGCCCTTCTGGATCCAGTTCATCCCGCCATTGCCGTTCGCCGACTTGTTGGCGTTGTACTGGTCGAGGCAGGTCTTCTGGCGCTGCTTCGCGGCGGTCTCGCTCTTGTATTTCGGGTCAATGGCCCTTGGGAAAACCGCATCGCCCGAGTTGGTCGCCGCAGGCGTCACGCGCGGCGCGCTCGTGGTCGCAACGGGAGCGCTGGGGGCGGCGGCTGGGGCGGCGGTCTTCAGGGGATTCGTCGCGGCGGGCGCGGCGGCGGCCTCTTTCTCCCGCATTCACCGGATGACGCAATAATTTAATGCGCTGGACGCACGATTCAGCTATATTTTGCAGGTATTTCTTCGCATTTGGAGGGCTCCCTGATGACGCACCCGGCGGGTGAATCGAACGATGGGTCTCTCCGGGTCGATTTCGAC
>CANJNI010000040.1 GCA_947475995.1 Beijerinckiaceae bacterium
ACGGCGTCATATTCGTAGAGACCCTGCTGGGCCTTGGTGGTGGACTTGATGTGCCAGGTCAGCAGCGGCGCGCCGAGCGCCTTGGCGATTTCTTCGGCCAGCACGGTCTTGCCGGTGCCGGGTTCGCCCTTCACCAGAAGCGGACGCTCCAGCACGATGGCGGCGTTGACGGCGATCTTGAGGTCGTCGGTCGCGATGTAATCGGCTGTTCCGGTAAAACGCATGTTCGGTCCCTGATGATCAGGGACCGAAACTAGAGTCTTGATGGCGGGCGCACAAGCGCAGCCCGCGCGGAACGTCAGGCGCGGCGGACCAGCCGCACAATCAACAGCAGAACGATGGCCCCGATGGTGGCCGAGATGATCGCCGCCACGATGCCGCCGCCGACGCTGAAGCCCATCCGGGGGAACAGAAACCCCGCGATGAACGCGCCCACGATGCCGACCAGAATGTCGCCGAGCAGGCCGAAGCCGCCGCCGCGCACGATGAGGCCTGCCAGCCAGCCGGCGACCGCGCCGATGAAAAGAAAGATGAGAAGCGATTCAGCGCCCATTTTTATCCCCGTAATGCCCGACTGCACAGGTTGCAGACGCGGGCTTAACGGTCGGACGAGCGAAACTGTTCCAGATGCAGGCGGGCTATTTCCGCCCCAGCGAGCGAATGAAGCTCAGCAGGTCCGAAATATCGCGCGGCTCGAAGGCGAATTCGGGCATTTCCGAATGGCCGACCACGATGCCTTCGGCGAGCGCCTCCTCCAGCTGATCCACCGAATATTTCGACAGGAGTGTGCGGAACGGCGGGGCGAGCGCGTTGGGGCTTTTTCCCGTTCGGGTCATGTCGTGACAGCGCCCGCAATTCTCCTTCGCGATGGCTCCGCCACGCGCGACAGGTCCCCTGGTCTGGGCGACAGCCGGGAAAGCGAGAACAAGCGCCAGACAGGCGGCGGCGATTCGAGTCTTCATGCAGGCAGGATGAAGCAGTCTGCCCGTTTCGCCAATGACATGCGTCAATAGCCGGACGCGCCTGTGCCGCGCTGCCGGGTGTCGGCCGCGCCCATCAGGACTCCGCCGGACCGGTGGATTGTCTGCGTGGAGCCCATGCTGGTTCCGACGTTGATCCGGTGCCCCTTGCCCTGCAGCAGGCGGATCGTATCGACCGAGATGCCGCGCTCGACGCGCAATTCGTCAGGCGTCCATTGATGATGGACGCGCGGCGCCTCCATGGCCTCGGCGACATTCATGCCGTGCTCGACGATGTTGAGGATCATCTGCGCTACCGTGGTGATGATGCGCGAACCTCCCGGCGAGCCGGTGACGATTTCCAGCTCGCCGTCGCGAAACACCATGGTGGGGCTCATGGAAGACAGCGGGCGCTTGCGCGGGCCGGGCGCATTGGCGGCGCCGCCCACGAGGCCGAAGGCGTTGGGAGCATTCGGCTTAGCGGCGAAATCGTCCAGTTCGTTGTTGAGCAGCACGCCGGTGCCGTCGGCCACCAGCCCGACTCCGAACAGGAAGTTGAGCGTGTAGGTGTTCGACACGGCATTCCCGTCCCGGTCGACGACGGAGAAATGCGTGGTCTGGTCGCTCTCGTAAGGGGCGAGCTGGCCGGGGCGAATTTCGTTAGCCGGACGGATTCTGTCCTGCGAGATCTTTTCGCGCAGGGCGGCTGCATATTTCTTCGATGTCAGCGCCCCCACGGGAACCTTCACGAAATCCGGGTCGCCCAGATATTCGGAACGGTCCGCATAGGCTGGCTTCATGGCTTCCGCCATCAGGTGCAGCGTCTGCGCCGAATTGTGCCCGTATTCGGCCAGCGGCCAGCCTTCGAGAATGTTGAGAATTTCGATGATGTGGACGCCGCCCGACGAGGGGGGCGGCATGGAGAGAATTTCGCGGTTGCGGAATGTGCCGCGCACCGGCTCGCGTTCAATGGCCCGATAGGACTTCATGTCATCGAGCGTCATGCGCCCGCCCGCAGCCTGCACGGAGGCGACGATCTTGCGGGCGATCTCGCCTTCATAGAAGGCTTTCGGACCCTCGCGGCCGATCGCCTCGAGAGTGTCGGCAAGGTCCTTCTGGATCAGGCGAGAACCTCTTTCGGGGACTTTGCCGTCCGGCTGGAGGAAAATCGCGCGGCTCGACGGGAAGCGGTTGAGGCGTCGGGCGGAGCGATTGATGGAATCGTAGAGGCCGTCTGCGACCGGCAGGCCCTCACGGGCGAATCTGGCAGCCGGCGCGGCGAGATCGGCCAGCGTGTAGCGCCCCGATCCGTATTTCTCCAGGGCCAGAGCGAGGCCCGCGACCGTTCCGGGCACGCCGACGCCGAGGCCGGAATCCTGCGATTTCGCCGGGACGAATTCGCCTTTCTCGTCAAGGAAGACATCGACCGGCGTGTCTGCAGGCGCGAGCTCGCGGTAATCGATGGCGACGGTTTTCTTTTCCTTCGCCAGATGCACCAGCATGAAGCCGCCGCCGCCCAGATTTCCGGCCTCCGGTAACGTCACCGCCAGCGTGAGGGCGAGCGCGACCCCGGCGTCGACAGCATTGCCGCCGAGGCGCAGCACATCCACCGCGACCTGCGAGGCGCGCGCTTCCTGACTGACCGCCATGCCGTTCTGCGCCACGACGGGCAGAATGCGCGCCTGATCGGTCGGGATGGGGACGGCCTGGGCGAATGCCTGCGGGACCGGGCACAAGAAAAGGGCGGCGCTGAACGCCGCCGCCGATGCACGACTCGAAAAGATCATGGCGGAAACGTTTGTCCTCAATTGCCCCAACGGCGGTTCCACATGGCTTCGCCGATCATGCAGTTGACGCGCGGCTCGCGCTCCTGCGCCGGCGCCACATTGAAGTTGATCGGCGGAATGGAAGGCGCGGCGATTTCCTGAATAAGCTTGGTGCGCGTGGCGTCCGTGAATCCCTTGCGGTCGCGGATCGCAACCATGAAGGCCCCTTCGCCGCCGATCACGCAGTCCTGATAATAGAGATCGAGGTTGGGAATGTCCGCGTAATTCCAGCTCGGACGAATGCCCACCAGCGGAAGTCCGTTGATGGTGATGCCCTTCTTGACGGCCTCGTCGCGCGCCATCTGGACCGGGCGTCCGTCATTGTTGGCGCCGTCGCCCGAGACGTCGATCACTTGCCGCAGCCCGTTGAAGCCATTGTTGGCGAAAAGGCGCGCGGATGCGTCGATGGCCCCCGAAATGGAGGTGCGCTGCGCGCGCCGGAAAGGCGCGCCCATCAGCTTGTCGGCGAATTCGACGGCAGACTCGGGGCCGTCGATCACCGTCCAGGGCATCAGCAGATCGACGTCCCGATAGGAGGCCCATTGCAGATAGGAAATGGCGATCTTGCCGTGGACGCCGGATTTGAGCGCCGTGATGAAGGCTTCGGATGTCAGGGCGTCCGCGTATCCGCGGCGCTGGAGCACCTGCTCTTCGTGATCCATCGAGAAGGAGACATCGACGGCGAAGACAATTTCGGCATCGACCTGCACCGGGCCGTCCTTGGCCTGGGCCGCAGGCGCACCAAAAAACCACATGGCGAGCGCCGACGCGCTTGCGAGGGTTGAAAGGCGTCCTTTGGACAGCATTTTTCCTTCGGCCATGAGCTTCTCCCAAGCTGGCGCAAAATGATTGTGGCACGGCTTTGGATTCTGGCAAACAGTTCTTGGCCCGAAGCCCGGCTTCGTGCGATCTTTCCCATTGGAATTCACGCATCCGTGAAGGCGCGGGCGTGCTTTGGAGGGCGAACATGAATCAGTTTTTGAAAGGTTTGGCCTTTGCGGCCGGTACGTTCGCGATGGCCGGCGCAGCCCAGGCGCAGGTGAAGCCTGCGATCGTTTATGATCTGGGCGGAAAGTTCGACAAGAGCTTCAACGAGGCGGCCTATGCGGGCGCCGAAAAATTCGCCAAGGAATCGGGCGTCGCCTACCGCGATTTTGAAATCCAGAACGACGCCCAGCGCGAGCAGGGTTTGCGGCGGTTCGCGCGCGACGGTTTCTCGCCCATCGTGGCGGTGGGCTTCTCGCAGGCCAGCGCGGTCGAAAAGGTCGCAGCGGAATTTCCGAACACGCAGTTCACCATCATCGACATGGTGGTCGAAAAGCCGAACGTGCAGTCCATCGTGTTCCGCGAGCATGAAGGCTCGTTCATCGTCGGCCTGATGGCCGCCAAGGCGTCGAAGACCGGCAAGGTCGGTTTCGTGGGCGGCATGGATATTCCGCTCATCCGGCGTTTTGCTTGCGGTTACGTGCAGGGCGTCAAATTCGCCAACAAGGGCGCAGACGTCTTCCAGAACATGACCGGCACGACCGGCGCGGCCTGGAACGATCCGGTGAAGGGCGGCGAACTGGCGCGTTCGCAGATCGAGCGCGGCGCGGATGTCGTCTATCATGCGGCAGGCGGCACGGGCCTCGGCGTGCTGCGCGCGGCGGCTGACGCCGGCAAGCTCGGCATCGGCGTCGACTCGAACCAGAACGGCCTGTTCCCCGGCAAGGTGCTGACCTCGATGCTGAAGCGCGTCGACGTGGCCACCTACAAGTCTTTCGCGGACGCCAAGGCCAATTCATGGAAGGGCGGCGTGCAGGTGCTCGGCCTCAAGGAAGAGGGCGTCGGCTACGCGCTCGATGACAACAACAAGGCGCTCGTCAGCGCCGACATGAAGGCGGCCGCCGATCAGGCCGCAGCGGACATCATCGCCGGCAAGATCAGCGTGCACGACTACATGTCGGACTCGAAGTGCCCGATGTAATTGTCGCGTGAGGACATGAGCGTGGCGTTCGCGATCGAGTTGATCGACATCCACAAGAGGTTCGGCACGGTTTACGCCAATCGCGGCGTGAACCTGCAGATCCGCAAGGGTTCGATCCACGGCATCGTCGGCGAAAACGGCGCCGGCAAGTCCACGCTTATGTCGATTCTCTACGGCTATTACGCAGCGACCTCCGGAACCATCATGGTCGACGGGCGCGAGGCCCACATGCGGTCCTCACGCGACGCCATCGCGCTCGGCATCGGGATGGTGCATCAGCATTTCATGCTGGTGGAAAGTCTGACGGTTCTGGAAAACATCCTGCTGGGTTCCGAAGGAGGCTTCTGGCTCAAGGGCGGGATGGAAAAGCTCCGCGCCAGGCTCGCCGATCTCGGCAAGACATACGGACTTGAGGTCGATCCCGACGCCTGCGTGGCCGATATCGGGGTCGGCCAGCGCCAGCGCGTCGAGATTCTGAAAGCGCTGGTGCGCGGCGCGAAAGTGCTCATTCTCGATGAACCGACTGCTGTGCTGACGCCCACCGAAGCCGACAGTCTCTTCGACATGCTGCGGGTGTTGCGGGACGAGGGCAAGACCATCGTGCTCATCACCCACAAGCTGCGCGAGATCATGCATGCAACCGATCATGTGTCGGTGATGCGGCGCGGCGAGATGGTGGCGCATTTCGAAACCGCAAGCACCAGCGTGGAGCAGCTTGCCGACGCCATGGTGGGGCGCAAGGTCTCGCTCACGGTGGCGCGCGCTCCCGCGCACGAAGGCCGCGTTCTGCTTGAAGCGCATGATCTGGTGGTGCGCGACGCGCTGGGCGTGGCGAGAGTCGACCATGTGTCGCTGACAGTGCGGGCCGGCGAGATCGTCGGCATCGCCGGGGTTGCGGGCAATGGACAGTCGCAATTGCTCGAAGCGATTGCCGGAATGCAACGACTCGCGTCCGGGAGGATTGTCCTCGACGGCCAAGAGATCGACACCGAAACATCGAACCCGCGCAAGATGCGGGAGTTGGGACTGATGCATGTGCCGGAGGACCGGCACCGGCACGGGCTGGTGATGAGTTTCGAGGCGTGCGAAAGCGGCATTCTGGGCTTCCAGCACGATGAGGAATACGGACGCACGCTGCTCGACCGCGCGGCGGTGGAGAGCGGACTGGCGCGCGACATGGAGACGTATGACATTCGTCCGCGCGATCCGCGTCTGACCACGCATTCATTCTCTGGCGGCAACCAGCAGAAGATCGTGCTGGCGCGCGAGATCGAGCGCGGACCCAAGGTGTTGCTCGTCGGACAGCCGACGCGCGGCGTCGACATCGGCGCCATCGAATTCATTCACAAGCGCATCATGGCCCTGAGAGACGCCGGCAAGGCGATCCTGCTCGTGTCGGTGGAACTGGACGAGATCATGGCCCTGTCGGACCGCATTCTGGTGATGTGCGACGGACGCATCACGGGCGAGCGAAGGCCCGACCAGACCAATTCCCGCGATCTCGGCCTGCTGATGGCGGGCATTAGCGACAAGGCCGCCTGATGCAACCGCGACTGTCGCTCATCACGCTCGGGGTTTCGGACCTTGCGCGCTCACGCGCCTTCTACGAGAAGCTCGGCTTCGTAGCCTCTTCGGCCAGTCAGGGCGACATCGTTTTCTTCCAGATGAACGGCATGGGGCTGGCGTTGTTTCCGCGCGCATTGCTGGCGGAAGATTCGTGCGTGGCCGATTCAAGGCCCGGCTTTTCCGGAATAACGCTCGGACATAATCTGCGCACGGAAGCCGAGGTGGATGCGCTTCATGCAGAGATGCTGGCGGCGGGAGCATCGTCGTTGAAGCCGCCGCAGAAGGCTTTCTGGGGCGGCTATACCTGCTGCGTAGCCGATCCCGACGGACATATCTGGGAGATCGCCCATAATCCGTTCTTTCCGCTCGACGAAGCGGGCAACCTGCATCTGCCGGGCGCGGGCGCATGAGCGGGAGACGGCTTCCGGCCTGGGCGGATCTGACGCTCGTTCCGCTCGCGAATGTGGCGGCGGCCTTTTTCGTCTCCGGCCTCGTGGTGCTTGCCATCGGGGAGAATCCGTTCACCGCGATGCGGCTTCTGGTGGCGGGAAGTCTGGGGACGCTCGAAGGCCTTTCGTTCACGCTCTATTACGCGACGAATTTCATCTTCACCGGACTGAGCGTGGCGCTCGCCTATCGGGCCGGGCTATTCAACATCGGCGCGGAGGGGCAGGCCTATCTGGCGGGGCTGGGGGCCGCGCTCGTGTGCCTGTCGTGGCCGGGCCTGCCAGCCGTCGTGATGCTGCCGCTGGCGGTGATCGCCGCAGGCGTGTTCGGAGCGCTCTGGGCGATGGCGCCGGGCTGGCTTCAGGCGCGGCGCGGCAGCCACATCGTCATCACCACGATCATGTTCAACTGGATCGCCACGAGCCTGATGGCATGGCTGCTGGTGAATGTGATGCGCGCGCCAACCTCGATGCAGCCGGAGACGCCGAGTTTTGCGGCTGCGGCGCAAATGCCGAAGTTCGACGCGCTGGCACGGTCCTTCGGCTTCACCGTTCCCTCCTCGCCGCTCAATATCAGCTTCCTTCTGGCGCTGATCGCGGCGGCCTTCGTATGGCTGCTGATCTGGCGCACGCGCCTCGGTTATGAAATCCGCACGCTGGGAGCCAACGCCAGCGCGGCCGAATATGCGGGCATCAACACGACCAGGGTCATCGTCATCACGATGGGGCTTTCGGGAATGCTGGCAGGCGGGCTGGCGGTGAACGAGGTTCTGGGGGTCCAGAATCGCCTGTTGCTGGAATTCACCGCAGGTTACGGATTTGTCGGCATTGCGGTGGCGCTCATGGGCCGCGCACATCCGCTCGGCGTCGTGCTGGCGAGCCTTCTGTTCGGCATGCTCTATCAGGGCGGGGCGGAACTGGCCTTCGATCAGCCGCGCATCACGCGAGACATGATCGTGGTCATCCAGGGCCTCGTGGTTCTGTTCGCGGGCGCGCTGGAGGGAATGTTCCGCACGCCCATAGCGGGCGCGATCAACCTGTTCCGGCGTCCCGCCGAAAATCCGAAAGCCTGACGCATGGATTTCGACGCTATCCTGATCGTTGCGGGTTCTGCGGTGCGGCTGGCGACGCCGTTGCTCTGCGCCTGCCTGGCGGGCTTGTGGTCGGAGCGTTCCGGGATTGTCGACATCGGACTTGAGGGCAAGATGCTTGCGGCGGCGTTCGCGGGCGCGTCTGCGGCGACCGCCACGGGCAGCGCCATGATGGGTCTTGGCGCGGGGCTGGGCGCCTCGCTCGCGATGGGTCTCCTGCACGGATATGCATCGATCGACCGGAATGGTAACCAGATCGTTTCAGGCATGGCGATCAACATGATCGCGGCGGGCCTGACCGCGCTTGTCGGGGCGGCCTGGTTCGGACAGGGCGGCCGGACCCCGTCCCTGAACGGCGATGCGCGATTCAGTCCGCTGCTCTTCGGACTCGACGGACTGACGCTGGTCACGATCCTGTGCGCTTTTTTCACATGGCTGTTTCTCTACAAGAGCCGCTTCGGCCTGCGGTTGCGGGCTGCGGGCGAGAATCCGGCGGCGCTGGAGACGGCGGGCGTGTCGGTGCGGCGCATCCGGTATGCGGGCGTGGCCATGTGCGGGCTGCTGTGCGGCTTGGGCGGAACCTATCTGTCTGTCTCGCAGGCGGCGGGCTTTCTGCCGCAAATGACCGCCGGAAAGGGGTTCATCGCGCTTGCCGCGCTGGTGTTCGCAAAATGGAAGCCGATTCCGGCGCTTTTCACCTGCCTGCTGTTCGGCGCGCTCGATGCGATTGCGATCCGCATGCAGGGCATCTCGGTTCCGGGGATCGGGGCGGTGCCGGTGCAGGCCATCCAGGCGCTGCCATATGTGATGACGGTCATATTGCTGGCAGGCTTCGTGGGGCGCGCAATTCCGCCACGAGCGTCCGGCATTCCCTATGTGAAGGAAAATTAGTATGAAATCGCTCGATTCGCTTTTCGCGGCGGCGCGCGCCGCGCAGGCGAACGCCTATGCGCCATATTCGCGATTCCAGGTCGGGGCGGCGGTGCTAACGCCCCAGGGTCGCATCTACGGCGGCTGCAATGTGGAAAACGCCGCCTATCCGGTCGGCGTCTGCGCGGAAGCCTCGGCAATTTCAGCCATGGTTTGCGCAGGCGACAACCGCATCAGCGAGATTCTGGTGGTAGGCGACGGGGATACTCTGGTGACGCCGTGCGGCGCCTGCCGCCAAAGGATCAGCGAGTTTTCTATATCGTCAACGCGCATTCATATCGCCGGACCGGGGGGCGTTCGTCATTCCTTTACCCCGGATGAATTATTGCCTCACTCTTTCGGACCAAAAAATTTAGGAGTCTAGAGCGGAAACGAAAGCGGGCTGATGAGCAATCCGAGCGAAACATCTGCACAGATCATTCAGGCGCAAGCGGGAGCTGCGCCGATCGAATATGCGTTCGTGCTGGGAACCGGCCTTGGCTCCGCCATGGAGGGCGTGGAAGATGCCGTCACCATCCCGTTCTCCGAACTGCCGGGCTTTCCGGTTCCGGCCGTCTCCGGCCATGCGGGCAATCTGATCGTCGGGACGCAGGACGGCATGCGGGTCGCCTACATGCAGGGCCGCACCCATTATTACGAAACCGGCGATCCGCGCGCGATGGCGGTGCCGCTCGAAACGCTGGCGATGATCGGCGTGCAGAACCTCATCCTGACCAATTCGGCGGGCTCGGTGAAGGCCGATCTCTATCCACGTTCGCTGGTGCTTCTGACCGATCACATCAACTTCAGCGGCACCAATCCGCTGATCGGTCTGGCGTCGGACGGCGGCTTCGTGTCGATGACGGACGCCTACGACCCGCGCCTCGCCCGTCGCCTGAAGCGCGCCGCCACCACGGCAGGCGTACAATTGCACGAAGGCGTCTACATGTGGTTCTCCGGCCCGTCCTTCGAGACCCCGGCCGAGATCAAGATGGCGCGCACGCTCGGCGCTGACGTTGTCGGCATGTCGACGGTTCCGGAAGTCATCATCGCCAGACGTCTGGGCCTGCGGGTCGCGGCGATTTCGATCATCACGAATTTCGGCGCGGGCTTCCAGGGCGGAAACCCGACCCATCTGGAAACGCGCGAGACCGCCATGCAGGGCGCGATTGCGCTGCGCCGGCTGCTGCGCACCATGTTGCGCACCAAGGAAGAAGCTTGGGGCATTCGACAGCCGGGCACGCCCAGATGAGTGAGGCCCCGGACCAGATTGCCGCGCGCCGGGCGCTTCAGCTTCTCGATCTGACCGATCTGAACGACGATTGCCGCGAGGCGGCCGTCGAAAAGCTGTGCGAGCGCGCCGTGACGCCTTACGGGCACGTCGCCGCCATCTGCATCTGGCCGCAATTCGTCAAGTCGGCGCGCGCGCGGCTCGCCCGGCCGGTTGCGGTTGCGACTGTCATCAACTTTCCTGCCGGCGGCGGCAATGTGATGCATGCGATCGAGGATGCGCGCGAAGCCCTGGGAGACGGAGCCGACGAGATCGATCTGGTCATGCCCTACAAGGCGCTGCTGCGTGACGACGACGTCACCGTGCGCGAGATGATCGAGGGCGTGGCGGGCGAAGTCCCGCAGGGCAAGTCGCTGAAAGTCATTCTCGAAACCGGCGCTCTCGGGTCGCCCGCGATGATCTTGCGCGCGAGCCGGATCGCCATCGCGTCGGGCGCGCATTTCATCAAGACCTCGACCGGCAAGATCGCCGTTTCGGCGACGCCCGAGGCCGCCCGCATCATGCTCGATGCGATCCGGCATGCGCCGCGTCCGGTCGGCTTCAAGGCTGCGGGGGGCATCCGGACCCTTGCGGACGCGCAAACCTATCTCGCCATCGCGGACGAGATCATGGGGCCGGACTGGGCGAAGCCCGAAACATTCCGCTTCGGCGCAAGCGGTCTTCTCGATGCGCTGCTCGCGACGCTCGATGGGCGCGCTGCCGCAAGCTCCGGCGGCTATTGATGCTTCCGCAGGAAATCATCCGCCGCAAACGCGACGGCAAGCAGCTTTCCGCAGACGAAATCAGTTTCTTCATCGAGGGTCTCACGGACGGGCGTATCGTGGATGCGCAGGCCTCGGCTCTCGCCATGGCGATCTTCTTTCAGGGGCTCGACATCGACGAATGCGCCAGCCTCACGCGGGCCATGATGCAATCAGGCGCTGTGCTCGACTGGTCGAAAGAAGATTTGCGCGGGCCGGTGCTGGACAAGCATTCGACAGGCGGCGTCGGCGACAATGTCTCGCTGATGCTGGCGCCTGCGGTGGCGGCCTGCGGGGCGCACGTGCCGATGATCTCGGGCCGCGGCCTTGGCCATACGGGCGGAACGCTCGACAAGCTGGATTCGATTCCCGGCTATGAGGCGCAGCCGGATGAGGCCTTGTTCCGCAAGGTCGTACGCGACGTCGGTTGCGCGATCATCGGCCAAACGACCGCGCTCGCGCCTGCCGACAAGAAGCTCTACGCCATCCGCGACGTTACGGCGACGGTGGAGTCGATTCCGCTGATCACGGCCTCCATCCTGTCGAAGAAGCTCGCGGCCGGATTGCAGGGCCTCGTGATGGACGTCAAGACCGGCGCGGGCGCCTTCATGCCGACGCTCGAGCGTTCCCGCGATCTGGCGCGCAGCATTGTGGAAGTTGCGCGGCGCGCGGGACTTCCTGCCTCGGCGCTGATTACCGACATGGATCAACCGCTGGCCTCCGCCGCCGGCAATGCGGTGGAAGTCGTCAACGCGCTCGATTACCTGACGGGGGCGTCGCGCGATGCGCGCCTGCATCGCGTCGTGGTCGCACTCGGCGCAGAGATGCTCTTGCTCGGCAAGCTCGCTGCGAACAACGAAGACGCCGCCGCAAGGATCGAAAATGCAATTTCGTCCGGCAAGGCTGCGGATTATTTCGAACGCATGTCGGCCGGGCTCGGCGGGCCTGCAAACCTTTTGAAAAACTATCGCCAGATCCTGCCCGGCGCGCCGGTCCAGAAGCCGGTCTTCGCGCTGCGCACAGGCTTCGTTGAATCCATCCGGACGATGGAAGTCGGGCTCGCGGTCGTGTCGCTCGGCGGCGGGCGCGCTCGTCCGCAGGATGACGTCGATCCGGTCGTCGGCTTCACCTCGCTCGCCGAACTGGGCGATGAGGTGCACGCTTCGCGCCCGCTCGGCATCGTGCATGCGCGCACGCAGATGCAGGCCGAAGCCGCGACGGAGGCCTTGCGCAAGGCCTATCGGGTCGGCGATGCAAGACCTGCCGGTCGCGCGCCCGTGGTCGAGCGTTTTGGAGAGAGCCGTTGAGTCTTGTGGTGAGCCTGACCGGTTGGGACCCGGAGCCGTGGGTCGAGGCCTTCGGCGATCTTTTGCCCGACCATGAAGTTCTGACGCTCGCGCAAGTCACGGCGCCTGACGATGTGCATTATGTGGCGACGTGGAAACATCCGCCCGGCAGCCTCTCGGCCTACAAGAATCTGCGTGCGATTTTTTCGCTCGGGGCAGGCGTCGATCATGTGTTTCGTGACGCCGATCTGCCGAACGTGCCTGTCGTGCGGGTGGTTGACGCCGACCTGCGCGACCGCATGAGCGAATGGGTGATGCTTCATGTGCTGATGCATCACCGTCAGCAGCGCATGTACGACTGGCAGCAGGGTGCGCGCATCTGGGAAGATGACCGCTTCCAGCCCGCCGCGCGCGATGTGCGCGTCGGCGTCATGGGCATGGGCGTCTTGGGCGCGGATGCAGCGCGCAAGCTCGCCGTAATAGGCTTCGATGTGGCGGGCTGGAGCCGCACGCCCAAAGAGGTCGACGGCGTCGAAAGCTATGCGGAAGACGAACTCGACGAATTTCTCGGCCGCACCGATATTCTGGTTGTGCTGTTGCCGTTGACGCCTGCGACGCGCGGCATTCTCAATGCGTCGCTGTTCGGGCGGCTTGCGCGGGACGGGCGGCTGGGTGCGCCCGTTCTGCTCAATGCGGGTCGCGGCGGGCTGCAGAACGAGGCTGACATTCTTGAGGCGCTCAACGAAGGCGTGCTGAAAGCCGCAACGCTCGACGTCTTCGCGACGGAGCCCTTGCCGCAGGACTCGCCGCTATGGGACGATCCTCGCATCACGATCACGCCGCATAATGCGGCGATCTCGGAAGTGGATTCCATCGCGCGCTTCGTGGCGGGCAAGATCGCCGCGCTGGATCGCGGTGAAAACCTCACCGATGTGGTCGATCCGCAGCGGCAGTACTGAAGCTATTTCGTTCCGAACATGCGGTCACCCGCGTCGCCGAGGCCCGGCACTATATAGCCGAGCTCGTTGAGATGGCTGTCGAGCGCCGCCGTCCAGATCGGCACGTCGGGATGTTCGGCGCGCATCTTGGCGACCCCTTCGGGCGCGGCGACGAGGCACACGAAGCGAATGTCCTTCGCGCCCCGTCCTTTCAGCAGGCTGATGGCCGCCGTGGCCGAATTGCCGGTGGCCAGCATCGGGTCCATGACGATGACGAGGCGATCCGCCAGATCATGCGGGGCCTTGAAGTAATATTCGATCGCCTCCAGCGTGTCGTGGTCGCGATAAAGGCCGATGAAGGCCACGCGCGCGGCCGGCACGAGTTCCAGCATGCCGTTCAGAAAGCCCATGCCGGCGCGCAGGATCGGGGCGAAGACCAGCTTCTTCCCGGAGATCGCCGGACTTTGCATTTTGGTCAGCGGGGTTTCGATCTCGATCATCTCTTCGGGGAGATCGCGCGTCACCTCGTAGCAGAGCAGCTTGCCGATTTCGTCCAGCAATTGCCGGAAGCTTTTCGTCGAGCAGTCCTTTTCGCGCATCAATGTCAGCTTGTGACGCACAAGCGGATGCGCGACGACCGTGCAGCCTTCCATGATCAACCCCCGTGTTCGCGCAAGTGTAGTCCGTGCAGGCGCGGCGTCAAAGCCAGGATGCGCCGCTGCGAGTGGGCGGCAGGCCTAGGTGCTTCGCAACAGTTGCGCCCATGTCGGCGAAGGTCTTGCGGCCGCCGATGGAGCCGGGCTTCACGCCGGGGCCGAAGGCCAGAATGGGCACATGTTCGCGCGTGTGGTCCGTGCCGCGCCAGGTGGGATCGTTTCCGTGGTCGGCGGTGAGCAAGGCAAAATCGCCGGGCTTCAGACGCGCCAGCAATTCGGGAATGCGCGCGTCGAAACGTTCCAGCCCGGCCGCATAGCCGGGCACATCGCGGCGATGCCCGTAGTCGGTATCCAGATCGACATAGTTGGCGAACACGAACCCTCCATCGGGAAGGCTGTCGATGTGCCCGAGCGTCCTGTCGAACAGATCCATGTCGCCGGCGCCCTTGATCTCCTGACCTGTGTTGCGATGGGCGAAGATGTCGCCGATCTTGCCGATGGAAATCACCGGGCGGCCCGCAGCGGCGCAGAGATCCAGAATGTTTCCGTGCGTGGGCGGGATTGCGTAATCCTTGCGGTGCGGCGTGCGCTTGAAATTGCTTTTGTTCGTTCCGACGAAAGGCCGGGCGATGACGCGGCCTACCTTGAGGGGATCGCAAAGTTTGCGAACCGTGATGCAGAGATCGTAGAGCCGCTGCAGACCGAAGGAATCTTCGTGGGCGGCGATTTGCAGCACCGAGTCGGCCGATGTGTAGACGATCGGCTTGACGGTGCGCAGATGTTCCTCGCCAAGCACATCAATGATCGCGACGCCCGCCGCGTGGCGATTGCCCAGAATGCCTGGCAACCTGCCTTCGCGGATGATGGCGTCCACCAGATCCGCCGGAAACGACGGTTCTGTCGGCGGGAAATAACCCCAAGCGAATTCGGCGGGCGCGCCGGCGATTTCCCAATGGCCGGAGGGTGTATCCTTGCCCTGCGAAACCTCGACGCCGTAGCCCCACTGGCCTGTTGCATTTACGCGCGAGAGGCCGGGCGGCAATTTTCCGGTCGAAGCTTCGCACAGATTGCCAAGGCCGAGCGCATCAAGGTGCGGCAGGCGCAGCGGCCCCGAACGCAAACCGGCGCGGTCTCCCTCGCCGCGCGCGCAGGCCTCCGCGATATGGCCGAGCGTATCGGCGCCTGCATCGCCAAACAGGTGCGAATCATGCGCGGCGCCGCATCCGACGGAATCGAGAACGAGGATGAAGGCGCGCGGCATGTTGCTTCCTACTGGCTGACGGCGCCGCTGGCGTCGGCTTCTATGCGGAACGCGGCAGCGAAGAGCGCGCGCGTGTAATCCTCTTGCGGGGCTGCGAAGATGGTCGCAGCGGGACCTTTCTCCACCACCTTGCCGTGGCGCATGACGATCAGGTCTGTCGCCAGCGCGCGCACCACCTTCAGGTCGTGACTGATGAACATGTAAGCCAGATTGCGGCGCTTCTGCAGGTCGCGCAACAGATCGACAATCTGCGCCTGCACGGACATGTCGAGCGCCGACGTGGGCTCGTCCAGCACCACGAAGCGCGGCTCGAGCGCCATGGCGCGCGCGATCGCGATGCGCTGTCGCTGGCCGCCGGAAAATTCGTGCGGGTAACGATCCATGGCGGCAGGGTCGAGGCCGGTGTCCTTCAGGGCCCGGGCGACGATCTCGCGGCGAGCTTCGTAGGAGAGGTCCTTGTGTTGCACCTCGAGGCCTTCCGCCACAATGTCGGCGACCGACATGCGCGGCGAGAGCGATCCATAAGGGTCCTGAAACACGATCTGCATGTCGCGCCGCAAGGGACGCATGGCGTTTGAATCATGGCCGTCTATGCGCGAGCCCAGATAGCAGATTGGCCCTTCAGAGCGGATCAGACGCAACAGCGCCAGACCAAGCGTTGTCTTTCCCGATCCGGATTCGCCCACGACGCCGAGCGTCTGGCCTTCTCTCACCGTGACCGAAATGCCGTCGACGGCCTTGATGTGGCCAACGGTCTTGCGCAGGAAGCCGCGCTTGATCGGAAACCAGACGCGCAAGTTATCGGCGGTGACGACAGGCTTCGCGCGGTCGTCGGATTTCGGCGCATCGCCTTTCGGTTCTGCGGCCAACAGTGCCTTCGTGTAGGGGTGCCGGGGCGTGGTGAATATCTGCGCGACGGGACCGGCTTCGACGATCTTGCCGTGCTGCATGACGCAGACGTCGTCGGCGATCTTGCGGACGATGCCAAGGTCATGCGTGATGAACAGCATCGCCATGCCGTGCTTGTTCTGAAGTTCTTTCAACAGCTTCAGAATCTGCGCCTGCACGGTGACGTCGAGCGCGGTGGTGGGCTCGTCCGCTATGAACAGGTCGGGCCGGTTGGCGAGCGCCATGGCGATCATCACGCGCTGGCGCTGGCCGCCCGACAATTGATGCGGATAGGCGCCGAGCCGTGTCGCGGGTTCCGGAATGCCGACTTCCGCGAGAAGTTCGACAATGTGCGAGCGGATTTTTTCCTCGCCTCGCATACCGTGCAGTTCGAGGATTTCGCCGATCTGCTTCTCGATTGTGTGCAGTGGATTAAGCGAGGTCATCGGCTCCTGAAAGACCATCGTGATGGCCTTGCCGCGCACCGTCCGAAGCTCGTCCTCGCGGATTTGCAGCAGATCTCTGCCGCGAAAGAAGACTTCGCCGGAGGGATGCGTGGCGGATGTCGCGCCGAGCAGGCGCACGACCGAAAGCGCGGTGACGGATTTGCCGGAGCCGGATTCGCCGACGATCGCCAGCGTGCGACCGCGCTCCAGCGAAAACGATACGCGATCCACCGCGAGCGACGTGCGCCCGCCCTGCGTAAAGGCGACGGAGAGATCGCGGACGTCGAGAAGTTTGTCTGAAGGGCGCATCAGGCAAACGTCTTTCGCGGATCGAAGGCGTCGCGCACGGCTTCACCGATGAAGATGAGCAGCGACAGGATGGTGGCGATCACCACAAAGCCGGTGAGGCCGAGCCATGGCGCCTGCAGATGAGACTTGCCCTGCAGCAGCAATTCGCCGAGCGAGGGCGAACCGGGCGGCAGGCCGAAGCCGAGAAAATCGAGCGAGGTGAGCGTCGTGATCGACGAGTTCAGCACGAAGGGCAGGAAGGTGAGCGTCGCCACCATGGCGTTGGGCAGCAGGTGCCGCAGCATGATCTTGCGGTTCGACAGGCCGAGCGCGCGCGCGGCGTTGACATATTCGAAATTGCGGGCGCGCAGGAATTCGGCCCGAACCACATGCACGAGCGACACCCAGGAGAACAGCAGCAGGATGCCGAGCAGCACGAAGAAGCTTGGCGTGATGATCGAGGAGACGATGATCAGAAGGTAGAGGTGCGGCAGGGACGACCAGATTTCGATGAACCGCTGGAACACGAGGTCCATCCACCCTCCGAAATATCCCTGCACGGCCCCGGCCAGGATGCCGATGACGGAAGAAACGCCCGCCAGAATGAGGCCGAACAGGATCGAGATTCGGAAGCCGTAGATGAGCCGGGCCAGCACATCGCGGCCCTGATCGTCGGTGCCGAGCCAGTTCGTTTCGAGATCCGCGCAGCCTGCGCTGGGCTTGTCGGGAAACTTCTTCGTCGCGACTGCCTTGCACTGGTCTTCGCGCAGCCGCCAGGTCGGCGGCGAAGGAGCGGGCGTCGGCAGATCGAGATTGTGCGTGCGGTAAGAAAAGCGGACCGGCGGCCAGAGCATCCAGCCGTTCTTGGAGATTTCATCCGCGATGAAGGGATCGCGATAATCCGTCTCGGCCAGGAAGCCGCCAAATTTTTCTTCCGGGTAATTGGCGACGATCGGGAACAGCAACTCGCCCTTGTAGGACGCCATGATCGGGCGATCGTTGGCGATGACCTCGGCGAACAGCGAAAGCCCGAACAGTACGAGGAATATCCAGAACGACCAGTAGCCGCGCCGGTTGCGGCGAAAATTGTCGAGGCGGCGCTGGTTGACGGGCGACAGTTTCAGAAGGCCCTTGCGCGGAAGGGCCGGGGCGAGCGGCGCGCCGGCGGTTGCGTCCAGAACGGAAACGCCTGTCATCTCAGACCTCCCGCGTTTCGAAGTCGATGCGCGGATCGATCCAGGTGTAGGTGAGATCGGAGAGCAGGTTCACCACGAGGCCGAGCAGCGAGAAGATGTAGAGGTTCGCGAACACCACCGGATAATCGCGATTGACGATGGACTCGAACGAAAGGAGTCCCAGCCCGTCGAGCGAGAAGATGCTTTCGATCAGCAGCGAGCCGGTGAAGAAGGCGTGGATGAATGCGCCCGGAAAGCCCGCGATGACGATCAGCATGGCGTTGCGGAAGACGTGTCCGTAAAGCACCTGATTCTCCGTCAGGCCCTTCATGCGCGCTGTCTGCACATATTGCTTGCGGATTTCATCGAGGAAGGAATTTTTCGTCAGGAAGGTCGCGGTGGCGAAAGCCCCGATGGCCATGGAGGTGACGGGCAGGATGATGTGCCAGAAGTAGTCGGCGATCTTCTGCGGCCAGGGCATATCCGAAAAACCTTCGGACGTCAGGCCTCGCAGGGGGAAGATCTGCCAGAACGAGCCGCCCGCAAACAGAACGATGAGCAGGATCGCGAACAGGAAACTGGGAATCGCATAGCCGACGATGACGACCGCCGAGGTCCAAGTGTCGAAGCGCGAACCGTCCTTCACGGCCTTGCGGATGCCGAGGGGAATCGAGATCGCGTAGGACAGCAGCGTCATCCAGAGACCGAGCGAGATCGAGACGGGGAGCTTGTCGCGGATCAATTGCAGGACGGGCGTGTCGCGGAAATAGCTTTTGCCGAAATCGAAGCGCGCATAGTTGCCGATCATCAGCGCGAAGCGCTCCCATGCGGGCTTGTCGAAACCGAACTGCTTTTCAAGTTCGGCGATGAACTTCGGGTCGAGTCCTTGCGCGCCACGGTAGCGCGATTCCATCGCCTGCGACTGCGCTGCGGCGCCCAGATCGTTGCCGCCGCCGCTGAAGCGGGAATTGGCGCCGGAGTCGAGCCCCTGCAATTGCGCCAGCACGCGCTCCACCGGGCCGCCCGGGGCGAATTGCACGATGACAAAGGAAATGAACAGGATTCCCAGAATCGTGGGAATCATCAGCAGGAGACGGCGGGCGATGTAGGCGGCCATGGGCTCCCAGTCTGTGCGGCGCTGTTGCGTCGTTTGTGTTTAAGCAGCGCCGGTCAGGGCTGCAAGCCGATGCGGCGGGCCTTTGCGGCGTCCCACCACCAGATGGAGGGCGCGCCGGTGGTGTATTTCGGGGTTGTTTCAGGGCGCGAGAATACGTCCCAATGCGCCACGAGGCTTGCGCCCTTGTACCACATGGGCACCCAGTAGCGCCCGGCGCGGAGCACGCGATCGAGCGACTTGCAAAGGATGTTGAGTTCCTTGCGGTTGTCGACGCGGGCGATGCGGGCGATGAGATCATCCACGACCGGGTCCGAAATTCCCGCCAGATTGCGCGAGCCGGGCGTCTTCGCGGCTTCCGAACCATAAACGATCCGCAGGCTGTCGCCGGGCGTCTGCGAACCGCCCATGGCGAGCGTCACGATGTCGAAGTCGAATGCGTCGAGGCGGCGCTTGTATTGCGCGGCGTCCACAAGGCGGATGCGCGACTCGATGCCGAGGCGGCGCAGGTTCGCCTGGAACGGTTCGGTGTGCGGCGTGAGCGCGCCGGAGGAATCCAGAAACTCCACCTCGAAGGGCGATCCATCGGGGAGACGCAGGCGATTGCCCTCCCGCTTGCAGCCCGCTGCGCGCAGCAGCTCGTCGGCGCGGCGCAGCATGTTGCGGTCGGAGCCGGAGCCATCGGAAACCGGCGGGACCCACGGCTCGTTGAAACATTCCTCCGGAACCTTTCCGCGGAAGGGTTCGAGGATCGCGAGTTCTTCGGGCGTCGGCTTGCCGACGGCTTTCATGTCCGAGTTTTCGAAGAACGATGTGGTCCGCTTGTAGGCGGAATACATGATGTTCTTGTTCGTCCACTCGAAATCGAACGCGAAGGAAAAAGCCTCGCGGATGCGCGGATCGCGGAACATCGGGCGGCGGGTGTTGAAGTACCAGCCTTGCGTCGGCGTGGGCGCGCCGTTCGGCAGTTCTTCCTTCTTCACGCGGCCTTCGCGCACGGCCGGGAAGTCGTAGCCGGTCGCCCACTGGCGGGCCGTATATTCCTCGACGAAGTTGAGCTGGCCGGACTTGAAGGCCTCGAACGCCACCTGACGTTCGCGGAAATATTCGTAGCGGATGCGGTCGAAATTATTCGTCCCCACATTCACCGGCAGGTCCTTGCCCCAGTAATCCTTCACGCGCTCGAATTCGACAAAACGGCCTTGCTCGTAGCGGGAAAGCCTGTACGGGCCCGAGCCCAGCGGAGCTTCAAGGGTGGAGGCTTCGAAATCGCGGTTCGCCCACCAGGCGGACGAGAAGATCGGCATTCCGGCGACCACGAGATGCAGGTCTCGGCTGCGTCTCGGGGTGAACTTGATGGTCGCGATATCGTCGGCCTCGGCTTCCGCGCCCGCCATTTCGGACAGGATGCTGCGATAGACCGGGTGGCCCTTCTCCTTCAGGATGTTGAGCGAGAAGGCGACGTCTTTCGCGGTGAGTTTCGATCCGTCGTGGAAGCGCGCCTCCGGCCGCAGCATGAAGCGGTAGGTCAGCTTGTCGGCCGAAACCTTCACGGTTTTCGCCACCAGCCCATAGGCCGAGCCGGGCTCGTCGCCCGAACCCGACATGAGCGTGTCGAACGTCATGTCCATGCCGGCCGCGCCGTCGCCCTTGAACACGTAAATGTTGAAGGTGTCGAAGGTCTCGAAATTCTGGTTCCCCGATGTGTTGTAGATCTGGATCGCCAGATTGCCGCCCTTGGGGGCGTTGGGGTTCACATAGCGGAAATGCTTGAAGTCCGGCGCTTCGGCCAGTTCGCCGAAGGTGGAGAGGCCGTGCGTTTCCGTCTCACCGTCGGCGGCTTTCGCCGGGAGCCGCGAGAGGAGCAGCGCGCCGAAAGCGGTCTGGCCGTACAGGAGGGCGGTGCGTCGCGTGACCTTCATGCGGAACTCCAGGCGGGTCGGGGCCGATGAGGGCCGGGCCCGATGATTCGCATGATTATGTCGGAATTTCGGGGCGAGGCCAGCGGGCCTGTCGGGATGCGGATTGCCCAAAACAAAAGGCCGGGCGCGGGCCCGGCCTTTGAAACAGGTCCGTTCGGCTGTTAGGGGGCCGGCAGCGGAGCCGGCGCATCGGCCAGCGAGCGCAGATACGCAATGATGTCGGCGCGCTTCTTGGCGTCCTTCTCGCCGCCATAGGCCATCTTGGTGCCCTTGGCGAAGGTCTGGGGCGCCTGAATGAAGGAGTTCAGGTGGTCGTAGGTCCAGTCGCCTTCCTTGGCTTTCAGGGCGTCCGAATAGGCGAAGCCAAGCGAGGCGATGTCGCGGTTCACGACGCCGTAGAGAGGCGGGCCGACCTTGGCGGCGCCTCCCTTTTCGAAGGAGTGACAGGCCACGCAGGGCTTGGCGGAAGCTTCGCCGCGCTTCGGATCGGCCGCAGCAAAGAGAACCGGCAGCGGTTCGGCAGTCGCAGCGGTTGCGGCGGGGCCGGTCGCGCCGTGGTCGCTCGCGCCCGGCAGGTCATAGCCCGGCTTGCCGCCGTGCGGGCGGGAGAAAACCGCGTCCGAAAACATGCCAAGAACCATAAGGAAAAGGCAGCCCCCCAGTGTGGCGCCGGCGATCTTGTTGAACTCGAAGGAATCCATATTCCGTGGGCTCCGCCTGAACTGAACCGGAGAGGATGACCGTGATGGCCGGTCGGCCGTCACCAGCCATGCGATCTCGAATCCGCAGGATGGTCCTGCGGCGATGCGGGGTTGATTAGCCCCATTGCGTGCTGCTTTGCAACACGTATAAACGGCTAGTGTTTGATACCTATTGCGGCCTCCCGACGCATGTCCGGGCCAGCAGGGCCTGAGACGTTCCGAAAGCCGCCATGCCCAACCCGATTGTCCTGATTCCGGCCCGGATGGCCTCCACAAGGCTGCCCAACAAGCCGCTGGCGGATATTTGCGGCGAGTCGATGATCGTTCAGGTCTGGCGGCGGGCGGTCGAGGCGGATATCGGGCCGGTTCTGGTGGCGGCGGATGCGCCGGAAATCGTGGCCGCCGTGAAGGCCGCGGGCGGCGATGCCGTCATGACGGGTCTGCACCACCAGTCAGGCTCGGACCGGATTTTCGAGGCGATCAGCCGTTTCGATCCGGACGAGAAACACGACGTCGTGGTCAACGTGCAGGGCGACCTGCCGACCATTGAGCCCGCCCCGGTGCGGGCTTCGCTGCGGGCTTTGGCCGACCCTGAGACGCAGATCGGCACCCTGACGGCGCTGATTTCCCGCGCGGAGGAAAAGACCAATCCGAATGTGGTCAAGGTGGTCGGATCGCAGATCGCCGCCGATCTGTTGCGCGCGCTCTACTTCACCCGCGCCACCGCCCCCCATGGCGAGGGGCCGCTCTATCATCACATCGGGCTTTACGCCTATCGCCGGGCGGCCCTGAAAAGGTTCGTCTCCCTGCCTCCCTCGCCGCTGGAACAGCGTGAAAAGCTGGAGCAATTGCGCGCGCTCGAAGCCGGGATGAGAATAGACGTGGCGATCGTCGATACGGTTCCGCTGGGGGTCGATACGCCCGAGGATCTGGAACGAGCGCGCGAATTGTTGAGGATGAAAGCATGAGCCCCGAAAGAATGACGAACAAGGTCATCGCCTATCAGGGCGAGCCGGGCGCCAATTCCCACATTGCCTGTCAGGATGTGTTTCCGCAATGGACGCCGCTGCCCTGCGCGTCGTTCGAGGACGCCTTTGCGGCGATCAGCGACGGCACGGCGTCGCTCGGCATGATCCCGATCGAGAATTCGCTCGCCGGCCGCGTGGCGGACATTCATCATTTCCTGCCGGCTTCGGGCCTGCACATCATCGGCGAAAATTTTCTGCCGATCCATTTCCACCTGATGGCCATCAGGGGCGCGTCACTGGCGACCATCAAGTCGGTCTACAGCCACGTCCATGCGCTCGGCCAGTGCCGCAAGATCATACGCAAGCTCGGCCTGAAGCCGGTTGTCACCGGCGATACGGCGGGCTCGGCCCGTGAAGTTTCGCAATGGAACGACCCGACGCGCGCCTCGCTCGCGCCGCCGCTGGCCGCCGACATTTACGATCTCGACGTGCTGGCGCGCGATGTGGAAGACGAGGCGCACAATACGACGCGCTTTGTGGTGCTGTCGAAATCCCCCAACTGGGCCAAGCGCGCCAACGGGCCGACGATCACGACCTTTGTGTTCCGCGTCCGCAACGTGCCGGCGGCGCTCTACAAGGCGCTGGGCGGTTTCGCCACCAATGGGGTGAACATGACCAAGCTCGAAAGCTACATGGTCAACGGCGAATTTTCCGCCACGCAATTCCTCGCCGATGTGGACGGCCATCCGGACGATCCGGGGCTGAAACTGGCGCTGGAAGAACTCGCCTTCTTCTCGAAGGAAGTACGCATTCTGGGCGTCTATGCGGCGCATCCGTTCCGCAGCACATTGTCGGAAACGGACGGCTGATGAGCCAGCAAGCCCCGCCTCTGGCGATCTTCTATCATCCGGACGGTTTCGATACGGCGTCCTATGATCTGATGGGACGGCGGGCGGCGGGCAAGAATTTTCTCGAAGCGTGGATCGAGCGGCGCGGCGCGGAGACGTTGCATTGCGTCTCCACCAGCCGGAAGAGTTTCGAGAGCTTCTGCACGGTCGCCAAGGCGTGCGGGGCTTCCGGCAAGGCCGAATGGATCGGCCATGACCGTCCGGAACTGCTCGGGCCGGTCGGCACACTCTACTTTCCGGCGCCGGACATTTCCGAACATGCGTGGCGGCGCTACCGGCGCAACCCGAAGGGCTGGAGCATCATCGGCGTCACTCACACCATCTGCACCAAGGCGGTGATGGACGGAATCTCCAGCTGGCTGCGCGCTCCGGTCGAGCCGTGGGACGCGGTGATCTGCACGTCCAAAGCGGTGCGCGACTCCATCGAGACGCAGATGCAGGCCGAGAGGGAATTTCTGCAGCGCCGGCTGGGCGCGACGACGTTCTCCTCGCCGCAACTGCCGATCATTCCACTTGGGGTTCCGACCGGGGCGTTCACGCCGGATGAGGGCATCCGGGCGCGCGCCCGCGCGGCCTACGGCATCGGCGATGACGACCTGGCGGCGATTTTCGTCGGGCGTCTGTCGATCTACGGCAAGGCGCATCCCGTGCCGATGTTCATCGCGCTCGAACGCGCGGCGCGCGCGACCGGCAAGCGCGTGCATCTGCTGCTCGTCGGATGGTTCGCGAACGACTCCATCCGCAAGGCTTTCGAATCCGGGCTGACCTTCTGGTGTCCGAGCGTCACGCCCCACATCATCGACGGCCGCAAGGACGACCTGCGTCACGATGCCTGGCAGGCGGGCGATGTGTTCGTGTCGCTGGTCGACAATATCCAGGAGACGTTCGGACTGACGCCGGTCGAGGCCATGGCGGCGGGACTGCCGTCCGTCGTGTCGGACTGGGACGGCTATCGCGATACGGTGCGGCACGGCCTCGACGGATTCCGGATTCCGACCTGTGCGCCGCCGCCCGTCTTCGGCGAAGCCCTGATGGACCGCTATGCGGCCGATCTCGACAGCTACGATTATTATCTGGCCAAATCGGCCGCCATGATCGTGGTCGATACGGAAGCCGCCGCGAAGGCGCTGATCGAATTGTTCAATGATCCCGAACTTCGCAAGCGCATGGGCGCAGCAGCGCGGCAGCATGCGGTCGAGCGGTTCGACTGGCAGGTCGTGCTCGGCGCTTATGAAGATCTCGCGACCGATCTCGCCGCGCGCCGGAAGGCTGCGCCCGATGTCGATCCGAAAGAGTCGCGCCGCTGGCCGGCGCGTCTGTCGCCGTTCGAAATGTTCGCCAATTACCCTTCGCGCGTGCCGCTGATGACGGATCGCGTGCGTCTCCAGGTACGCAATCCTTCTGCGGCGCTGATCAATATCGCCCATGCGGAGCGCGCCGCACTGGCGTCGCACGACAAGTTTGTCGAGCGCGCCACGCGCCTGTTCGAGGCGATCGGCAAGGCGCAAGCCCCGACCATGGCGGAGATCGCCGCCATCGACGGCAAGGAGCAGCAGGGCCAGATGATTCTGACGCTGCTGACCATGGCCAAGTTCGGGTTGATCAGCCTTGATCCGGCCAACGGAGCCGACGGGCCGCGCAAGGGAATGCTGGGCTACTGAGTTGCGAGGCGTCGCGCGACCTGCGATCAAGCTTCATGTTCCGCGCCGACTTTCGACTGCCGATTGACGATGTGCTCGACGCGCTCGGGCGTGCGTTGGCTGCGCGTCCCAATGCGGTGCTGGTCGCGCCCCCCGGCGCGGGCAAGACGACGCGCGTCCCGCTTTATCTGATCGAGCAGGGCTGGACGGCGGGCCGGAAACTCATCGTGCTGGAGCCGAGACGGCTTGCGGCGCGCGCGGCTGCCGAACGCATGGCGTCAACGCTGGGCGAGAAGGTCGGCGATACGGTCGGGCTGCGGGTGCGCCTGCAATCGCGCGTTTCGGCAAGGACGCGCATCGAGGTCGTCACCGAAGGCGTGTTCGCCCGCATGATCCTCGACGATCCTTCGCTTGAGGGCATCGCGGGCGTGCTGTTCGACGAGTTTCACGAACGCTCGCTCGACGCCGACATGGGACTCGCGCTGGCGCTGGACGCACAGGCCGGGCTGCGCGACGATCTGCGGCTGCTGGTGATGTCGGCGACGCTCGATGGCGCGCGCGTCGCAAAGCTGCTGGGCGATGCGCCAGTCGTCGAATCCGAGGGCCGCGCATTTCCGGTGGAAACGCGCCATGTGAGCCGCGATCCGCGCGCGCGCATCGACGATGAAGTGACGCGCGTGATCTTGTCGGCTCTGGCCGCCGAGCGCGGTTCGCTGCTGGTGTTCCTGCCCGGACAGGGAGAGATCGTCCGCATTGCGGCGCTGCTGAAAGAGAAGGTGCGCGATCCCAAGGTCGACATCGAGCCGCTATATGGCGCGATGGACCGCGATGCGCAGGACCGGGCCGTGTCGCCCTCGCCGGCAGGACGCCGCAAGATCGTGCTGGCGACCTCCATCGCGGAGACATCGTTGACCATCGAGGGCGTGCGGGTGGTGATCGACAGCGGTCTGGCGCGCGTGCCGCGATACGAGCCTGATCTGGGCCTCACCCGATTGGAAACCGTGCGTGTCTCGCGCGCCGCCGCCGATCAGCGACGTGGCCGCGCAGGCCGCACGGAACCGGGCGTCTGTTACCGCATGTGGGAAGAGGCCGCGACGGGCGCGCTCGATCCTCACGGGCAGCCCGAAATTCTTTCCGCCGATCTCTCCGGCCTGATGCTCGATCTCGCCGCATGGGGCGCGCGTGACCCCGGCGCGCTGGCATGGCTTGATCCGCCTGCCGCGCCAGCCGTCAACGAGGCGCGTGTGCTGCTGCGCCAGTTGGGCGCGCTGGATGCGGAAGGCGCGCTGACCGACGAAGGGCGCGCGATCCGTTCGCTGGCCCTGCCGCCGCGCCTTGCCCGCATGGTTGTCGACGCTTCGCGCGCCGGCGAAGCTGTGCTGGCGGCTGACATTGCGGCCGTGCTGGTCGAGCGCGGACTGGGGGGCGACCGGTCGGATGTCAGCGAGCGCGTGGAGCGCCTGCGACGCGACCGTTCAAGGCGCGGCGAGGATGCGCGGCGGCTGGCGAAAGGCTGGGCGGATCAGGCCCGGCGGCACACCGGCGGACCTGCGGATGCGCAGGCCGATATTGCCGATTGCGGACGCCTGCTGGCGCTGGCCTATCCGGACCGGATCGCCAAGGCGCGCGGCAAACCGGGTGAGTTTCTCATGGCGAACGGGCGCGCGGCTTCCGTGGAGCCGCATGATCGCCTCGCGAAAGAGCCGTGGCTGGCGATTGCGGAAATCGCCGGACGTGCGGCGGCCGCGCGCATTCTGGCGGCCGCGCCGATGACGCTCGCCGACGTTGAGACGGCGGCTGGAGATGCGTTGCAGACGCGCGAGGAAATTGCTTTCGACAAGACCTCCGGATCGCTGCGCGCGCGCCGCACCCGCAGGCTTGCGGCCATCGTGCTGGCGGAGCAGACGCTGGCGGTTCCGGCGAATGCGGATGCGGCCGTGGCGCTTGCGCGCGGGGTCGCGACGATCGGGGTGGACCGGTTGCGCTGGACGAAGGCGCAGGTGCAGTTCCGCGACCGCGTGATGTTCCTGCGCCGTGCCGAGGGCGATGAATGGCCGGACCTGTCCGACGCCGGACTCGCGGCCGTTGTCGAAACATGGCTCGCGCCTTTCATCGAAGGGCGCACATCGGTTGCGGATATCTCGCCTGATGATCTCGACGCCGCGCTGGCTGCGCTGGTTCCGTGGGATCGCGCGCGGCGGCTGGAGCAGGAAGCCCCGACGCATTTCACCGCCCCGACCGGCTCCAGCATCGCCATCGATTATGAGGCGGATGGCGGACCGGTTCTGGCGATCCGGGTGCAGGAATTGTTCGGCCTGTCCGAACATCCTTCGCTGGCGGGCGGGCGCGTGCCGCTGACGCTGCATCTTCTGTCGCCCGCACATCGACCGATCCAGATCACGAAAGATCTGCCGGGCTTCTGGAAAGGCTCATGGGCGGCGGTGAAAACGGAAATGAAGGGCCGGTACCCACGCCATGTGTGGCCGGACGATCCGGCAAATGCTTCGCCCACCACAAGGGCCAAGCCGCGCGCAACGTGAGCGCCGCATCATTGGCCGATGCTTCGAGACAGCCGCTGCGCGGCTTCCCCGGCATGATGGCCTCAGCGCTGATCCTGCCGAAACAAAAAGGCCTCGTGCCGGGGAGACTTGCGCCGCAAGTCGTCTCGAAGCACGAGGCCGGATGGTGTCGTCAAACGCGGGCGAACCCGCGCTTGATCAATCGTCCTGCGGCTGGATGTTCGCCGCCTTGACGATCGGCTCCCACTTCGGAATTTCCGCGCGCAGACGCGCATCGAGTTCCTTGCCGGTGTCCCCCTGCGGAATGGCGCCGACGCTCTTCAGGAATTCGGCGGTTTCCGGCATCTTGCTGATCGCCAGGAAATAGGTTTCGAGCTGTGCCCGCACCGGCTCCGGCGCGCCGACCGGCAGATAAGCGCCCCACCACGGGGCGAATTCGAAGCCCGGAATGCCGGCTTCCTGCATGGTGGGCGTATCCGGGAACGTCGGGCTGCGCACCTTGGTGGTGACGGCGATCGGCTTCAGCGCGCCGTTACGAACCTGTCCGGCCGCGAAGGTGCCGTCCATGATCATGAAGTCGAGCTGCTGGTCGGTGATATCGCGCATGGAATCCGGCGCCGTCTTGTAGGCGACGGGCGCTGCGGGCGAACCGGTCATCTGCTTGAACAACTCGGTCGAGAGCTGCGCGGTCTGGTTCGTGTAGCCGTACAGATTGTCCTTCTTCTTCTTCAGGTGGTCGACCACCTGCTGAAGATTGTTCAGCGGCGACTTGGGCGACACCACCATCAGGAAGGTGATCTGCGCGAAGGACGCAATCGGCGTGAAGTCGTTCAGGCTGTCGAAGCCGGGATTCTTGAACAGGTAGCGGCTGCCGGCCATGTTCGAATTGGCGATGAACAGGATGGTGTAACCATCCGGGGCCTGACCCTTTACGTAGCGCACGGCGATGTTCGACGTCGCGCCGGGGCGGTTGTCGACGATCACCGGCTGCTTGGCCTGCTTTTCGAGTTCGCGCACGAAATAGCGGCCCAGAATGTCCGCGCCGCTGCCCGCCGGGAAGCCGATCACGACCTTGATCGGCTTGGACGGATAGGCCTGCGCGAAGGCGGTTCCCGCCATCGCCACCAGGCCGACGGCCCCGACCGCGAGGCCTTTGCAAATCTTGCTTGCCAGTTTCATCGTGTAGTCCCTTCCTTGGTTCACACGCATTCTGATTTGAGGCGGATACTTATTGCGGCTCGATGGCGGCGGCCTTCACGAGCGGCGGCCACACGTTCTTGTCCTCGTTCAGCAGCTTCGCATAGGCGTCCTTGCCGGAGAGGTACAGCGGAATGGAGCCGACGCTTTCGAGGAACGGCTTTGTTTCGGGCATGTCGTTGATCTGCTTGATCATGCCTTCGAGCTTCGCCATCACCGCATCGGGTGTGCCGGTCGGGGCGAATACGGACCACCACGGGCTGAAATCGAACCCCGGAACGCCGGCTTCGGCGAGCGGGGGAACATTCGGCAGGGCGGCTGCGCGAACGCTCGTGGTGACCGCCAGCGGCTTCAGCTTGCCGGCCAGAATCTGCTGCGTGGCGAAGGTGCCGTCCATCACCATGAAGTCGATCGCGCCGTCCTGAATGTCGCGCATCGCGTCGGCGGTCGTCTTGTAGGCGACAGACTTCGCTGGCAGGCCGGTGATCATCTTGATGGATTCAGCCGAGAGCAGGCCGGTCGGGTTGGTGTAGCCGAAAAGGTTGTCCTTCTTGGCCTTCATCTTGACGACGAGTTCCTGCATCGTCTTCACTTCGGACGACGGCGACGTCACCACCACGAAGGTGATGGCCGCGAAGGTCGCCGCAGGACGCAGGTCCTTCAGGGTGTCGAACGGCAGTTCCTTGAACAGGAAGCGTGAGCCCACAATGCCGGAGTTCGCCAGGAAGAGAAGGTTGTAGCCGTCCGGGGCCGACATGGTCACCTGCCGGGTGGCCAGATTGCCCGAAGCGCCGGCCTTGTTCTCGATGATGAAGGATTGCTTGGTCATATCCTCCATTTTTTTCGCGTAATAGCGCGTCAGAATGTCTGCGCCCGAACCCGCCGCAAAGCCGATGGTGATGCGGACGGGCTTTTCGGGCCATGTGGTCTGGGCGAAAGAGGTTCCACCGAAAGCCCCGAGTGACAGGGCGCCTGCTGCAAGACCGGCCAGACTGCGTCGCGAAATCACCATGACGTTCCCCCTTATATGGATGCGCCGCGCAGCGACGATCCGGATTCCGGAGGCCAGACTAAACCGTTCCTTGAGGCAAATAAATGGCGGCCACGTAAAATTCATCAGCCAGGCGGATGGTAGGTTAACCCCCGCGGCCGTCCCTCAGAGATCGAGCACCAGGCGGGCGCCCTTGCTGCCCGAACAGCAGATCATCATGGTCTTGCTGGCGACGCGCTCGGACTCGGTGAGGATCGAGTCGCGGTGATCGGGCTGGCCCGAGATGACGGTCGTTTCGCACGCGCCGCAAACGCCCTCCTCGCATGAATAGGTCACGTCGAAACCGCCGTCGCGCAGCACTTCCAGAATGCGCTTGCCGGCCGGGACGAGGAATTCGCGCTTGGAGCGGGCGAGTTCCACCACATAGCCGCCTTCGGTGGCGGCTTCGGCGGCGGCGGTGAAATATTCGACGTGGATTTGCGATGACGGGAAGCCCGCGCCCTGCGCGGCCGCCTCGAAGGCCTTCAGCATCGGGGTGGGGCCGCAGCAGTAAAGATGCGCGTCGCGGGGGGCGTCCTGCAGGATGCCGGCAAGATCGAGAAACTTGCCGCCGTTCTCCGAATCGAAATTGAAGGTGACGATGTCGTCGCCGAAATAGGAAAGATCTTCGAGGAAGGCGGCTTCATCGCGCGACCTGCAGGAATAGTAGAGCTTCCATTCCTTGCCGAGCGAGCCGAGTCGCTGGGCCATACACCAGATCGGCGTGACGCCGATGCCGCCCGCAAACAGGATCGAATGCGCGGCGCGCTCGTTCAGCGGAAAGTTGTTGCGCGGCTGGCTGATCTTCAGAACAGTCCCGACCCGCATCTGCTCGTGGATGTAGGAAGAGCCGCCGCGGCTGCCCGGATCGCGCTTGATGCCCACCACATAGGTGCGGGGCTCCTGACCGGACCCGACGAGCGAATATTGCCGGGTGATCTTGTTGGGCAGGTGGATGTCGATATGCGCGCCGGGTTCGGTGGTCGGCAGGGGCTGGCCGTCGGTGCGGCGGAACTCATACAGATTGGTGTCCTTCGCCGCATAGCGGATGGCGGTCAGGCGGACTTCGATCAGATCGGTCGCGGACGTGGACAAACTCATCATCTCCTGCGGCAGACCGGACGCGCGGCGGGGCCCGGTCTTCAGGTCCCTAATTTCAGCTTTCCTTACGAAACCGCAGGGCGGGCCGCAACAGGCGCAGCGTCGCGGCGATGCGCCGGCCGGTCCCAAGCCTGTTTCAGGAGACCGGCAGGGCGCGCAGGAAGTCCAGCGTGACTGCGTTAAACTCGTCGGCGCATTCGATATTGCCCATATGGGCGGCATTTTCGAACATGTGCAGCCGCGCGCCGGGAATGTTCGGCACGAAAGCGTCCGTATAGCCGCGATTGCGCAACGGATCGTGCCGTCCGGCAAAGACCAGCGTCGGAACCCGTATGGCCCCGTAGTCGATGTTTTCGCGCTCGGACTTTGCGCCGCCCGAGCGGAAGGGCGCCCGGAACCGCGCGGCGGCCGTGGCCTCCCACGCGCCCGGAAGCGTCGCCATTTCCCAGCGGCGTTCGATGTAATCCGCATCAGCCGCAAAGCGCGGATCGACGAACATCACCTCGACGATGCGCCGCATGTGTTCGCGCGTTCCGTCGAAGGAATTGAGCACCTTGCGGGCTTCGTTGTCGGGCGACTCGCCGCCGCCCGAACAGACTGTCAGGCTCGCGAACGGCCAGTCGGGGCGCTGGCGGGCCGCGACCGTCAGGCTGAGGCCGCCTGACATGGAGCTTCCCATCACGTGAACCGGGCCCACGCACATGATCTCGATGAAGCGCCGGATGTGCCAGATGCGCTTGTCGAACTGGCCGCCGAAATCGAAAATCTTGTCGGTCAGCCCGAAGCCCAGATGATCGGGCGCGAGCACATGAAACTCGCGGCCCAGAACCGGAAGATTTCGTTCCCAGGTGAATTCGGCGCAGCCGCCGAATTCGGCCGAATGCAGGAGGAGGATCGTCGGCCTCTTGCCGCGATGTTCGGCGCCCGCTTCGAAATAATGCGTGCGGACGCCGTCGACCGAAACGAAATGCCCCTGCCGCATCGGCTTATTCTGCCGCTGCGCGGGCGTTGAGCGGTTGCGTGCGGGCCAAATCCTTGATCTGCGGATACACTTCCCTGGCAAAGAGCGTCATGCTCTTGACCGTGCGGGCGTGATCGAGATGACCGGCCTGCTGCATCATCAGCAGATGATCGAAGCCGCCGACGAGATCGTAGAAGCGCTTGATCTGCCTGGCGACGGAATCGGGCGTTCCGTAGATCATCACGCCCTGTTCCTTCAGGAATTCTGTGCCCTGCGCGCGCATGGCGTCGGTGCGGCCCGAATAAGCGCCGCGCAAGGCCTGCACGTTGGTCTCCACCGGCACATAGCCGGGCGGGTTGCGATATTGGGGTTCCGCCTTGGCGGCCAGATACCACGTCAGTTCCTTGGCGCCCTTCTCGGCTTCTTCTTCCGTGTCCGCCGTATAGACGAGCGGCATGTAGGCCGTGCCGCCGCCGCCCGGAAGGCCGCGATCATGGAAGTTCCCGCGATAGGCGTCGAACATCTTCCGCACCTTGTCGTAAGGCTGCAGGAAGGTGGCGAACACATAGCCGCGCCCTGCTGCCTTGCGGATGGAATCAAGGTCGCTGGAGCCAGTGATCCAGATCGCCGGATGCGGGGTCTGGTAGGGACGCGGCCACAGATTGATCATGCGGCGATGCGTGAAGCGGCCCTCAAAGTTGAAGGGCTCGGTCTTCGTCCACGCCATGACGGTCAGGTCGATGCCTTCCCATAGCTTCTCGACGGTCTGGGTCGGATTGGTGTTGGCGGCGAAGATTTCATACGGCACGCCGCGCACGTAACCGACGTCGAGACGGCCGCGCGAGATATTGTCGATCATCGCCATTTCCTCGGCGATGCGGATCGGGTCGTTGCGGTTGGCGACCGGGTTGCCGAGGATGCAGATGCGCCCCTTGCTGGTCTGGCGCGCCAGTATGGCCGCCGACAGCGGCACGGCGACGTCGAGGCAGGTGGCTGTCTGGTGATGCTCGTTGAGCAGCAGGTTGAGGCCCAGTTCCGACGCGATGATGTATTCGTCGAGATAGCGATTGTAGAGATCCGCGCCGATCTTGGGATCGTAATGCGCGTTCGACAGCGAGACGCGCATCGTGGTCATTTCATCGAAGGGCGGAAGATGCGGGTAGGGCATCTCGGTGAAGTGCCAGGCAAACATCTAGTCTCTCCTGCCGTGAGCGGTTGAAGATTCAGCCGATGAAGGGCGCAACGATCTTGTGGAAGGCGTCGGGCTGTTCGATGTGCGGATAATGGCCGGATTCGGCAATCATCTCGAAACGCGCATTCTTGACCAGACCCGTATAGGCGCGGCCGTAGTCGGGCGTGATGATGCCGTCATTCTCGCCCCAGACGAAAAGTGTCTGGGCTGTGACGCGATGCAGCCGCTGCCTGAGCTTCGGATTGTGCATGTAGGGGTCCCAGCAGAAGCGCGCGAAGCTTTCGATATTGCGCGCCACGACTGCAAGCTGGTCGTCGCTCATGTTGGCGAAATCGCGCTTTGCCTTGGCGGCGTCACGCCACTTGAGCTTCTCGACCTTGGCGGGATGCAGGGTCCAGATATCCTGGATGTCACGGTCGGTCGGGCCGCCGATCTTCACCCCGAACGGATCTACCAGCACGAGCTTGCCGGCAAAGTTCTGCTTGGTGGCCATTTCGAGGGCGAGCCAGCCGCCGACCCCGAAGCCGACGGCGGTGACGCCCTGAAGCTTGAAATGATCAACCAGATCAAGCCAGATGTAGGAAATGTCGTCGATGTTGGTGATCCAGTCGGGCCGCTCTGAATGGCCGAAGCCCGGCATGGACGGGATGATGAGTTCGTGCGTCTGCGCGAGGCGGTCGAGCGCCGGCGAGCCCGTTTCGAGGGCTTCCTCGCCGTGCAGAACCAGCAAAGGAGCGCCGCTGCCGCGCCGTTCCACCTCAATATCCATGCCGCTCAAACGAATGGTGCTGAAATGACTGGCAATCGACATCCGGCGCGCTTCCTCGGTTTCCTCAATTTACGTTTCCCGGCTCCACCGGATCACCGCCCGGGTCCGGAAACCTTAGGTCTCTAAGACAGCCTCAGGGGCCCGCGAGTCAAGCCGGGTCCAGAAATTGCGATGAAATCGGCTGCTGGCCCACAAGGGTAATGCCGTAGCCGTCGAGACCGACAATATTGCGTTTCGTATTGGTGATCAGCGTCATCTTCTTGATGCCGAGATCCTGCAGTATCTGGGCGCCGACGCCATATTGCCGCAACTCATGGATCGGCTTGGTCATGGCGTGGCCTTCGCGCTCCTTCATGGTGCGGCTGAGGCTGGTGCGGGTCGGTTCGCGGATGATGACGATGACGCCGCGGTCCCTGGCGGCGATCATCCGCATGGCGGCCGCCAGTTCGCCGCCGCGCGCCCGCGCTTCGCCGCCGTAGAACTGCGCCTCGGTGATGTCGCCGAGACTATCGGCGAGCAGGTTGTGCTGGTGCATGCGGACCAGAACCGGCTCGTCGCCCGAAAGGTCGCCCCGGATGAGGGCGATCTGCTCGGCATAATTGATCTTGTTGGCGTAGATCTTCACCCGGAAATGGCCGCCGTAGCGGCTGTCCATCGAGGATTCAGCCACCACGTCCACCAGCTTTTCGGTGCGGCGGCGATAGGCGATCAGGTCCGCGATGGTGGCGATCTTCAGCCCGTGGGTCTGGGCGAATTTCACCAGATCGGGCATGCGCGACATGGTGCCGTCGTCGTTCATGATCTCGCAGATCACGCCGGACGGGTTGAGGCCCGCAAGCCGGGCCACGTCGACGGCGGCTTCGGTATGGCCTGCGCGCACCAGCACGCCGCCATCCTGCGCCACGAGCGGAAACACATGGCCGGGGGTGACGATCTCGCGCCGGTCCGATTTCGGATCGATGGCGACCGCGATGGTGCGGGCGCGGTCAGCTGCCGAAATGCCCGTGGTGACGCCCTCGCGCGCCTCGATCGACACCGTGAAGGCGGTCTGGTGCAGGGTCTGGTTGCGCTGCGACATGAGCGGCAGGCCGAGCTCGTCGACCCGCTGGCGCGTCATGGAGAGGCAGATCAGGCCGCGCGCATGGCGGGCCATGAAGTTCACCACTTCGGGCGTAGCGTGCTGGGCCGGAATGACGATGTCGCCCTCGTTCTCGCGACCCTCGTCGTCCACCAGAATGAACATGCGGCCGGCGCGCGCGTCCTCGACCACCTCCTCGATGGAGGACAGCCAGCTCATGGAGTTCTGCGACATCAATTCACCCCGAACGCGCACCGGATGCGTCATCAACGGGCCCTGCGGGGCCGTTCGGGGTTTGTAGCCGAGCCCCCCGGGGGGTCAAGGGGAGGGGCGCGGGTCTCCCATGCGGAGTTGACGGAAGGTCGAGCTTGCCCCATTTGCGATGGTCGAACGGAAGCTTTCTGCGGAGGAAACCCATGGCCCGTCGCGTCGCCGCCACTGTCGCCGCGCTCAGCGCGCTTGTCGTCCTGGCCCAGCCTGCCGCCGCCCAGCAATCAGTCGAGGATTTCTACAAGGGCAAGACGATAGACCTCTACATCGGCTTCACGGTCGGGGGCGGCTACGATCTCTATGCGCGTCTGGTGGGCCGCTACATCGGCGAACATCTGCCAGGCAAGCCGAAGGTGGTTCCCAAGAACATGACCGGCGCGGGCAGCCGCATCGCGGCGAACTATGTCTATGGGGTCGCCCCCAAGGACGGCACGGCGCTCGGCACGGCCGACCAGTCGATCCCGCTCGAACAGGCGACGGGCGAGTCCGGCATCACCTTCGATTCCTCGAAGTTCAACTGGATCGGCAATCCGATTGTCGACAACAATGTCGTGGTGACCTGGCACGCTTCGCCGGTGAAGACGATCGAGGACGCCAAACGCACCGAGATCGCCATCGGGGCGACTGGCTTCAACACCTCGTCGCAATATCCGCAGGTGCTGAACACGATGGTCGGCACCAAGTTCAAGATCATCCTCGGCTATCCGGGCGGCAACGAGATCAACCTCGCCATGGAAAACGGCGAGGTGGCCGGCCGCGGATCAAACTCGTGGGCGTCCTGGAAGGCCAGCCGTCCCGACTGGGTGCGCGACAGGAAGATGAACATCCTCGTCCAGATCGGTCTCGCCAAGAATCCCGAACTCGCGGACGTGCCGCTGCTGATCGATCTCGCGCAGAACGAGGAAGACCGCGCGGCGATGCGCCTCGTGTCGGCGCCGCCCGTGGTGGGCCGTCCGATCTTCACATCGCCGGGCGTTCCTGCCGAGCGCGTCGCGGCTTTGCGCAAGGCTTTCGACGAAACGATGAAGGACCCCGCCTTCATCGCCGAGGCGAAGAAGCTGAATCTCGATCTCAATCCCATCGGTGGCGAGGAATTGCAGAAGGTGGTGGCGGACATCATCAACACGCCGCCTGCCGCCACGAAGCGGCTCGCCTCGGTCCTGGCGCTCATCCAGCGCGAGCAGAAATAGATTTCTCTCGCGCCGAAGCCTGATTGCGCCGCAAGCGCATTCGGGCCTAATCTTTCCCGGTCATGCGCCGTTCAAGAGGCGCGCACCGGGGAGGGTCTGATGGCCGACAAGCATGCATGGAAACTCGATCGTCGTCTGTTGCTCATGGGCGGCGTCGCCGCAGGAGCGGCTGCGGCCCTGACGAGCCCGGCGAGCGTGACGCCCGCGATGGCCGCGCTGCCGGAAAACCAGTTCAAGCCCGTGCCGATGCCGCCCCTGCCGCCCTTCAAGGAAGGCATTGCGGAAATCCCCGGCACCAAGCTCTATTATCGCGATTTCGGCGGCGACGGCGTGCCGCTCGTCCTCATGCATCCGGCGACCGGAAGCGCCCTCATGTGGGGCTATCAGGTTCCGGCTTTCGTGAAGGCCGGCTACCGGGTCATCGCCTATTCGCGGCGCGGCTACTACAAGTCGGAAACCGTCGCGGACAAGAACAATGCAGGACAGCCGTCTACCGATCTGCGCAACCTGATGGACAAGCTCGGCATCGGCAAATTCTGCATCGTCGCGACGGCCGCGGGTTGCACGATCACGCTCGACTTCGCGATGGATCATTCCGACCGGCTGCACGCCATTGCGATTTCGTCAGGCTCGCTCGGCAACCTAGAAGAGCCCGAATATAAAAAAGCCAGCGAAGCCGTGCGCACCAAGGGGCTGGATGAAATGCCGCCGGAATTCCGCGAGCTTGGACCCGCCTACCGGGCGGTCAACTTCGAAGGCACGAAGGAATGGGTGGAGCTTGAACACAAGGCCATCAACGGCAATCGCCTCGGTCCGACCAACGTCAACAAGTTCACCTGGGCGACGCTGGCGCGGGTGAAATGCCCGACGCTGTTCATCGCCGGCGGATCGGACCTTGCGGCGCCGCCGACCATGATGCGCATTGCCGCAGAGCATGTGGCCAATGCCGAAATGGTGATTTCGCCCAACACCGGCCACTCGGTCTATTGGGAGCAGCCGGATTTCTTCAACAACTCGATCCTCGAGTTCTTCGGGCGCAACACCAAAAAAGGCTAGTTTGCCCGGAGCGTTCCGGCGCGCGCGAGCGCCGGCGCGCTAGGCCTTCTTCATCATGGCGGCGAAGTCGACGACCTGGCCCGCCATGATGGAAATCTGCTGCGCAATGGCGGGTTCGGAACACTCGCCGTTGCTGAACTTCACAACGGCTGAATTGATCGCGACGCCCAGCGGCGTCGGCCAGGCGCGCAGCGCATGCGCAATGGACCGCAATTGCGTGATGATCGCCACCGGCCCCTGAAAGCCGTAGCCCAGACCGATCACCCCGACGGACCGGCCGTCCAGATAGACGCGGGGATCGACCCGCATGTCCTCCGTATAGTCGATCGCGTTCTTGACGAGGCCCGAAATGGCCCCGTGGTAGCAGGGCGAAGCGAAGATGACGCCATCTGCGCGGCGCAGGGCTTCAATCATCGCCTGCGCGGGCGCGCACCTTGCGGCGGTTTCTGGATCATAGGCCGGGAAATCGAGGTCGTGACCGGTGAAGATGCGCGTCTCGGCCCCCTTGGCGGCGGCATGTTTCAAAGCGAGCGTGAGCGCCTGTTCGGCCGAAGAATTCGGCTTCGTGGTGCCGCCGATGCCGACGATGAAAGGCCTGCCTGCGCTCATCCGATTTCCCTTCCCCTGATCCCTGCTGTTTGGACGGTCGCGGCGCGCCCGTCAACGTCAGGCGCGGAACGGGATGAGGCGCGGGAGACGCCGGATCGACGGAGCAACGCCCGTCCGGGGGATGAAGACCGGACGCGATGTCCTGCGCAGGCGGCGCGACAGGTCGGCTGCGTCGCCGACGTCCGTTTCATCAAAGCCGTTGGCGTCCTCGAAGGCGCGGCGGCGCACGAAGACGGCTTGTCCCGGCGCCGCAAGGCCCCGGAGCCGCGACAGACCCTGCCGGGCCCGTGCACGAAAGCTGCTCGCCTCGTTGAAGCCAGCGAACACGCCCCATGGCTTTCGGGTCAGGCGCAGCGCTCCGGCGATCAGAAGATCGGCGTCGGGCGGCAGGCGCGAGGGCGGTTCGATGAACAGCAGCACGTCGCCGCGCGCGCAATCGGCTCCGGCGTTGAATCGCGCCGCAAGACCGGGCGGCGCATGAACCAGCGCCTCGCACAGGGGCAGCGCCAGATGCGCCGTCAGGTCGCGGCTGCCGCCGTCGGCCAGAATGCATTCGACGCCGCGCGCCCGCAGATGCTGCAAGGGCGCGAGCGCGTGCACGGCGTCTTCCGCCTCATCCAGCGCCGCGATGATGATCGACAGGCGCATCAGGCGGCCTGCGACACGCGCGAGGACTGGCCCCGGTAGGAGAGCGCTTCGGCCAGATGCACGCGGCCGACCTGGGCGGCGGCGTCGAGATCGGCCAAAGTGCGGGCGAGTTTCAGCACGCGATGAAAGCCGCGCGCCGACAGCCGCATGCGCTCGGCGGCGTCGCGGATGAGGGTCGTGCCGGAGCTGTCCAGTTGGGCCACGTTCTCGATGACCGAGGGCGGGGCGGCGGCGTTGCAGACAATGCCCGGCAGGCCGAGGTCCGCATAGCGCCGCACCTGAATGGCGCGGGCCTGTGCAACGCGGCGCGCGACTTCCGCCGAGCCTTCGGCCGGCGGCGGCAGGATGAGATCGGCGGCGGTGACGGCCGGCACCTCGATGGAAAGATCGAAACGGTCGAGCAGCGGGCCGGAGAGTTTCGCCTGATAGGTCGCGATGCAGCGGTCGTTCGGCTGGCGCTTGCAGGCGTAGCCGGGTTCGGTCGCGTGGCCGCAGCGGCAGGGGTTCATGGCGGCGATGAGCTGGAAGCGCGCCGGATAGGTCACGCGGTGGTTGGCGCGCGCGATGGCGACCTCGCCGGTTTCCAGCGGCTGGCGCAGGCTGTCGAGCGCCTGCGGGTTGAACTCCGGCAATTCGTCCAGAAACAGCACGCCGTGGTGGGCCAGCGAGGCTTCGCCCGGCCTTGCGTGGACGCCGCCGCCGACGAGCGACGCCATCGAGGCCGAATGGTGCGGGGCCCGGAAGGGGCGACGGTCGGTCAGTTCGCCGCCTGCGAGCGCGCCGGCGACCGAATGGATCATGGAGACTTCGAGCAATTCGCGCGGGCCGAGCGGCGGCAGGATCGACGGCAGGCGGGCGGCCAGCATGGACTTGCCGGAGCCGGGCGGGCCGGACATGAGCAGGTTGTGGCCGCCTGCAGCGGCGATTTCGAGGGCGCGCTTGGCGCTTTCCTGCCCCTTGATGTCGCGCAGGTCCGGCTGCGGGACGCCTGCGCCCCGGATGGCCGGGGCCGGGCGGGCCATGACCTGCGTCCCGGCGAAATGGTTGGCGAGCTGGATCAGCGAGCGGGGCGCGAGAATCTCGATCTCGCCGGACGCCCAGGCGGCCTCGGGGCCGCAATCCTTCGGGCAGATGAGGCCGTGGCCGCGCGCGTTGGCGGCGACGGCGGCGGGCAGCACGCCCGCCACGGGCGTGATGGTGCCGTCCAGCGCCAGTTCGCCCAGAACCGTGAAACCCTGCAGGGCGTCGGCCGGGATGGCCCCGATGGCGGCCATGACGCCCAGCGCAATCGGCAGGTCGTAATGGCTGCCCTCCTTGGGCATGTCGGCGGGGGCGAGGTTGACGGTGATGCGGCGGGCCGGGAGCGCGAGGCCGGAGGCGGTCAGGGCCGAGCGGACGCGCTCGCGCGATTCCCCCACGGCCTTGTCGCCGAGCCCCACCAGCGTGAAGCCCACATTGCCGTTGGAAATCTGCACCTGCACGTCGACGGGCCGCGCCTCAATCCCCTCGAACGCCACCGTCGCGACCCGAACGACCATCGGAAACTCTCCAAGCCCGGCAGGAGCCTAGCCGAGCTTGGGCGCGTGTCAAGAACATTTAGGGAACAAATGCGTGCTAATAGAGTAAAACACCCTTTTTCGTCCCGCAAAATTTTTGGATTGGGTCCCCAGTTGGCCAGCATTCAGCTGTGCGCGCTCTCCGTTTTCACATCAATTATACGCAGTACAGAAGGCTCGTTGCATCGCCGTGAGCTGACGTCTTTGACGGTTGCCTAAACGCGTTTCTTACGTGAAGTTGCGCGGGCTTTCGTCAGGAAACCCAAAATGAAAAAATTTATTCTGTTCGGGACGCCTCTGCTTCTGGCCGGTTGTACCGTATCAATCGACAACCCGGCGGCAGGGCTGTTCAACGCTCTCTACTGAGTGGTCGGTTCGTCGCCGCTTAATGAGCTGAAGCGCAACGAAGTTTGAGGATTCCTTCCATCGGAAAAGTCTGAATCTATTCGAGGTGGCCGAATCATTCGGAGGTCGCCATGAAATCATTCG
>CANJNI010000041.1 GCA_947475995.1 Beijerinckiaceae bacterium
AAAAATGATCCCGATGCCGCCAGCGTCTGATGACGCTCAACAACTCCATGCTGATCACTCCATTGCCCCCCGCTCAACTCGCGGGGAAGAGGTTCGAACATGGGTCAAATCTCGATGGAAAAATCCCGCCTTACCGGGTCAGTTCTCATTGGAAATCAACACCTTGAGGCCTGAGGCCTCGAGATAGACGCGCAGATAAGCCTCGAGATTGTGGTGGCAGGGCATTTCATGACGCTTGCCGCCCTTTTCGTTGAGCCGCACCCAAAGCCGGTGAGCGCCACATGAACACGTCGCCTGAATTCGATTTTCAGCTGTCGAAGAACATCCGTCTTCGAGGCTGGGGCTGGAAAGGCCTTTCCGGACTTTTGTTGCTCTTAGGTGCGACCACTATCGCTTTCTTGGCCTTGCATCCTGGCATTTTTTCAGGCGTCGGAATGGCCGCGCGATGGATTACCCGCGCAGGTTGACCAATGGTTCAGCTTAAGTTTCATAATTCTTGAATTGTGCAACGCCGTTTCATTGACCGCGCACCCGAAAGATTATACATTTTGTATAACTTTTCGAGCCGCCCATGAAAATCGAACCCAAGCGCATCGGCAATTCCACGGGATTCATCATCCCGCGCGAACTCGTCATCAAACTCGGCATCGAGCAGGGCAAGTCGTTCTTCCTCACCGAGACGGCTGACGGCGGCTTGCGGATTTCGCCTTACGATCCGTCCTTCGAAGACGCCATGAAGGTCGCCGACGATCTCATGGATGAATATCGCGACACGCTGCACGCCCTCGCCAAATGAGCGAGCCGCGCTGGCTGACGCTTGAGGACGTGACGGTTGTTCACGACCGGCAGTTGCGGCGCTTCGGCGGCCCCGCAGGTATCCGCGATGCAGGCGCACTGGAATCGGCGCTGGCGCGACCTCTCAATCGCTTCCATTTTGGCGAAACGGAATTGGCGACGCTGGCCGCCGCCTATGGTTTCGGGCTCGCCCGCAACCACGCCTTCGTGGACGGCAACAAGCGCATCGCCTTCATGGCGATGATGATGTTCCTGCGTCTCAACGGAATCGCCTTCAAGCCCGAACCGGCGCAGGCGACCGCCATCATCCTCGCCCTCGCGGCCGGCGAAGTCAGCGAAGACTCCCTTGCACGCTGGATACGCCACAACTGGCCCGTCTGATCGCGCCTTTCCTCACCGCAGCGGCTTCGTGATTCCCGCCGCCCTCAGCACCGCGGCCAGTTCCGACGGTTCCTCGCCGGTCCTCTGGAAATCCCCCCGGATCGCCTTCAGGGCGAACCGCTCCTGATTGATCTCGTCGGCCGTGCGGAAGCCCAGCCGGCGCAACACCGGCACGGGCGGGCACCAGCCCTGGATCGCGTGCTGGAACAGAAACCCCGTCACGAGGGCGGGCAGGAGCAGCCAGCGCCGGTCGCCAGACCATCCGAGCGCCACGCCCGCAAAGGCCAGCGTGGCGGCGTTGGCCTCGATGCTGCGCTCGATGTCCCATTCGGCGTCCAGTTCCCGAAGCCGGTTGGGGATTTCGTCCGGATGATCGACGAAATGGGAGATGGGCCGGATCATCTCGTGGCGAATCTGCGAGTTGATGTTGGGGGCCGTATGGGCCGGGACGCGATCTGCGGTGGAAGTCATTGGGTTGCTCCGGACCTGATCCCAACCAATTCCTGCGGGGCGGGCGGGTTCCGGATGCAGCCGCCGCCGAATGGCCAGGCTTGACCGGACCGCGGGATCTTTCTATTAGAAAATTCTAATATATTGACCGCCGTCAATGCCGCTCCATCGCGTGCGGCGCATGTTGGCTGGCCTCATCTTTCAACGGAGCGCTCCATGTCCGCCCCCAAAGGTTATTCCACCCTTCAGATCGCCCTGCACTGGCTGGTGGCGCTGATCGTCGTGCATCAGTTCGTGCTGCACAAGGGCATCGAGACCGCGTGGGACGCCTACAAGGCCGGGCAGGCCGCGCCGTTCAGCGTGCTGGCCGGGTTGCATGTGGCGGGCGGAATTCTGGTGCTGGCTTTCGTGCTGGCGCGCATCGCCATGCGCCTCAAGCGCGGCGCGCCGGAGCTTCCGGTCGAGGAGCCGATGGTGCTGCGCCTCGCGGCCCATGCGACGCATTGGGGGCTTTATCTGCTGCTCATCGGGCTCGTCGGCAGCGGCATGGCGGCGTGGTTCGGCGGCGTGAAGCTGGCGGCTTCCGCGCATGGAACGTTCAAGAACTTGCTGATGCTGCTGGTCGGCCTGCATGTGGCGGGCGCGCTGTTCCAGCACTTCTGGCTGAAGTCCGATGTGCTGCGCCGGATGATGCGCGCCGGCTAGCGCGCTTTCAGGACGACGGAACCTGCTTTTAGGCGCTTGCCACCTGCTGCTGGTGGATCAGGGCTGCTGTCTGCCCCGCCGTGACGGGGCGCGACACCAGATAGCCCTGGATTTCGTCGCAGCCGATGCCGCGCAGGACTGCAAGCTGGCCCTGCGTCTCGACGCCCTCGACCGCGACCGTCATGCCCAGTTCGCGCGCCAGCCCAAGCACCGCCTTGACGATGGCGACGCTGCCGGGCTCCGTCTCGATATGTTCGACGAAGGATCGGTCCACCTTCAACTTGTGGAACCGGTACTGGCGCAGATAGCCGAGCGATGAATAGCCGGTGCCGAAGTCGTCCAGCACGATCCGCACCCGCAGCGCGTCCAGCGCCTGCAATGTGGCCTGCACCACGCCGGTCGTGTCGAGCAGCAGGGATTCGGTCACTTCCAGTTCGAGCCTGCGCGGGTCGAGCCCGGTTTCCTCCAGAGCGCGGCGCACCGTGTCGAACAGGCCGGGTGTCTGGAATTGCGCGGGCGACAGGTTGACGGCGATGCGGATATGCGGCGGCCAGTGCAGGGCCTGCCGGCAGGCCTGCCCGATGGCCCAGCCGCCGAGGCGGCCGATGAGGCCGGTTTCTTCCGCGAGACGGATGAACTCGTGCGGGCCGAGCAGGCCGAGCGTCGGGTGGTTCCAGCGCATCAGGGCTTCGAAGGCCACGACCTCGCCGGTCGCGGCGCTGGTGAGCGGCTGGTAGAACAGTTCCAGCCCGCCATGCTCCAGCGCGCGGCGCAGATCGTGTTCGAGCTGGTGGCGGCGCTTGGCGGCGACGTCGAGACCCGGCTCGAAGAAATAGTGGCGTCCGCGGCCGCCGTCCTTGGCCTGATAAAGCGCAAGGTCCGCATGGCGGATGAGCGTATCGGCGTCGCGCTTGCCGGAGGCCACATAGACGATCCCGATGCTGACGCCCACGGAGGCCATGCCGCCCGGCAGCGCGAAGGGCGACTGGAAGTGGCGGGCGATGCGCTCTGCAAGGTCCTCGGCCTGCCTCTTGTTCTGCAGCCCGTTGGTCACGATGGCGAATTCGTCGCCCGCGAAACGCGCCACGACTCCGAAGCCGCGCGCCGCAGCCTGCAGGCGTTCGGCGGCCTGCTTCAGCAGGGCGTCGCCGACCGGGTGGCCCTGCGTGTCGTTGATGATCTTGAAGTGGTCGAGATCGAGCAGCAGCAGCGCGAAATGGCTGCCGCGTTCGCGCAACCGGTGCAGCGCGCGGCCGATGTCGTCGTTCAGGGTGATGCGGTTCGGCAGGCCGGTGAGCGAATCGTAACGCGCCATGTATTCGATCTTGCGGCGCGCCTCGCTGGCTATGGTGACGTCGCGGCCGACGCCCCTGTAGCCCTCGAACTCCCCGCGCGCATCGAAGACCGGGCGCGCCGTCAGCGACCAGATCCTGTTCTGGCCGCCGACCCGCACGGCCACTTCAGCGTCCCGGAAGGCGCGGCGCTTGCGCATCCGGCGCAACAGGCCGCGCAGGGCTTGCGCGTCCTCGTTCGAATAGCGGCCGCCATCGCGCAAGGGCAGGCACTCGGTGAGCCGCTTGCCGATCAGGTCGTTTTCCGTCGTGTGAAGGACTTCCGTGAGGCGCGTCGAGACGTGGATGACGCGGTAATGACGGTCCACCATCCACAGCCAGTCGGAGCCGTGCTCCTCGAAATCGTTCAGCAGCAGGCCGATATAATCGCGCTGGTCGTCGGCGCGGATCTGCGCCTCGATGCGGCCGCGCAGCAGTCCCGAAAGAGAGCGCGAACTGGCGATGATGACGGCGAAATAGATCCCGTTGAGGATCAGCATCACCAGGGTGGAGACGTCGGGACTCGTCAGCACCGCCAATGTGCCGCCCGCCGTCAGGATGCCCGAGAACAGGATGGCGGCTGCCGGAATGGTGGCGAGCGCGAAGCCGCTGCCGCATGACATGCCGGCGACCACGCAGGCGATCACGAGCCGCTGCTGATCATCCGCGTAGCGAAAGAACAACGCAGGCAGCAGGGCCCAGGCGAAGCCGAGAATCGCAGTGTGCAGCACGGTGCGCCGGATGCCGCGCAGCGAGGCCGAGCGCGGCGGCGCGATGTGCTTGCGGCTCCACCACACGGCGAGCGTATAGGCGGCGGCGAGGATGATGAACGTGGACCAGACCGCAACATGCGCAAAGACGTCGCTCGAACGGAACGTCGTCGCGATGATCGCCACGATGACGATGTTGGTCGCCATCATCCAGGGCGTGTAGCGGCGCACGGCTTCGATCTGTGCGGCCCGCACCTGTCCGGCGATCTGCGGCGAGAGTCCGCCGACCCCCATGGTTAAAAAGCGATGAAACAACGTTCGAAACAATTTCCACAGTCCAAAAACGCCGAAGGCACGCTCGTAACGTAACCGTGAGCGCTAAAGATTTCCTCAAATGGATATCGAAAAGAACGGGGTACGCATTTCGCAAAAGGAAAGGCCGGCGCAAGGCCGGCCTTTCGGATTGACTGTCAATTGCGGTCCAGAACTCAGCGCGGCAGCGTCGTCGCGCCCATCAGGTGCTTGTCGACTGAATGCGCGCACTGGCGTCCTTCGCGGATCGCCCACACGACCAGCGACTGGCCGCGGCGCATGTCGCCGCAGGCGAAGACCTTTTCTGCCGACGACTTGTAGCTGAGCGTATCGGCCGCAACATTGTTGCGCGGATCGAGCTTCAGACCGAGCGAATGGATCAGCCCTTCATGCATGGGCGACACGAAGCCCATGGCGAGCAGCACCAGATCGGCCTTGATGTCGAATTCCGAACCGGGGATCGGCTGGAACTTGGCGTCGACGCGGGTCACGCGCAGCTTCTTCACATGTCCGTTGTCGCCCTTGAACTCGACCGTGTTGACGGCGAAGTCGCGCTCCGCGCCTTCCTCATGGCTCGAGGAGGTGCGCAGCTTCAGCGGCCATTCGGGCCAGGTCAGAAGCTTGTTTTCCTTCTCGGGCGGCTTGGGCATGATTTCGAGCTGCGTCACCTTCAGGGCGCCCTGGCGCACCGAAGTGCCGATGCAGTCCGAACCCGTGTCGCCGCCGCCGATCACCACGACATTCTTGCCGGCGGCGAGGATCGGCTCGTTGGTGTTGACCGGCTCCTTGCCGACGCGGCGGTTCTGCTGCGGCAGGAAATCCATCGCGAAATGAATGCCCGCGAGTTCGCGGCCCGGGATCGGCAGGTCGCGCGGCTTTTCCGCGCCGCCCGCCAGCACCACGGCGTCGAATTCCGCCAGCAGCTTTTCGTGCGAAACGTCGAAGCCGACGTTGACGTTGTAGTGGAACGTCACGCCTTCGACGGTCATCTGGCCGACGCGGCGGTCGATGAAGTGCTTCTCCATCTTGAAGTCCGGAATGCCGTAGCGAAGCAGGCCGCCCGCCTTGCCGTTCTTCTCGAAGACATGGACGTCATGGCCGGCGCGCGCGAGCTGCTGTGCGCAGGCAAGGCCGGCAGGCCCGGAGCCGACGACCGCAACGCGCTTGCCGGTTTTCGCCGTCGGGACCTCCGGCTTGATCCAGCCTTCCTTCCAGCCGCGATCCACGATGGCGCATTCGATGGACTTGATGGTGACCGGCTGGTCCTGAAGGTTCAGGGTGCAGGAAGCCTCGCACGGAGCGGGGCAGACGCGGCCAGTGAATTCGGGGAAGTTGTTGGTCGAGTGGAGATTGCCGAGAGCTTCCTTCCAGTCGCCCTTGTAGACAAGGTCATTCCAGTCCGGGATCTGGTTGTTCACCGGACAGCCGTTGTGACAATAGGGAATGCCGCAGTTCATGCAGCGCGAGGCCTGTTCGCGCGTGGCCTCTTCGGTCAGCGGAATAATGAACTCGCGATAGTGGCGAATGCGATCGGACGCAGGCGCGTACTTGCGGTCCTTGCGATCGATTTCGAGGAAGCCCGTTACCTTTCCCATCGTCTTACTCCCCCGCCTGCGCCATTTGCCGACCGCCCTGCTGCGTCATCAGATCGGTGAGCGCGCGACGATATTCGACCGGCATGACCTTGCGGAACTTTGACTTGTATTCGGCCCAGCGGTCGAGAATTTCCTGACCGCGCTTCGAGCCCGTGTACTTGACGTGGTTGCTGATGAGCTGATGCAGACGCTCCGCGTCGAAGCGCGTCATGTCGCCCATCACGTCAACGCGCCCGTGCGAATGCAGGTCGCCGCCCTGATGGTGCAGCCGCTGGTTCAGCTCTTCCTCTTCCTCGACCGCTTCGAGTTCGACCATCGAGAGGTTGCAGCGCTCGGGGAACGTGCCGTCCTCGTCGAGCACATAGGCGATGCCGCCCGACATGCCCGCCGCGAAGTTGCGCCCCGTCTTGCCGATGACCACCACGATGCCGCCCGTCATGTATTCGCAGCCGTGATCGCCCGTGCCTTCGACGACCGCGATGGCGCCCGAGTTGCGCACCGCGAAACGTTCGCCGGCGACGCCCGAGAAGTAGCTTTCGCCCGCGATGGCCCCGTACAGCACCGTATTGCCGACGATGATCGATTCATGCGGCGTGATCCGGGTGGCTTCCTTCGCCGGATAGATGGCGATGCGGCCGCCCGACAGGCCCTTGCCGACATAGTCGTTGGACTGGCCTTCAAGTTCGAGCGTGACGCCGCGCGCCAGCCATGCGCCGAAGCTCTGACCGGCAGTGCCCTTCAGCTTCACATGGATCGTGTCGTCTTCCAGACCCTCGTGGCCGTAACGTTTGGCGATCTCGCCCGACAGCATCGCGCCAGTCGTGCGGTTGGTGTTGTTGATCGTCGCCTCGATGCGCACCGGCTTGCCGGTCTCGATGGCGTCCTTGGCTTCCGCGATCAGCTTGCGGTCGAGCACGTTGCCGAGATTGTGGTCCTGCGCCTGCGTCCGGTAGACGCCAACGCCCGGCGCAACCTGCGGCTTGTGGAAAAGCTTGCTGAAATCGAGGCCCTTCGCCTTCCAGTGCTCGATCACCTTGGCGCGGTCGAGCATCTGCATCTGGCCGATCATCTCGTCGAACTTGCGGTAGCCGAGCTGGGCCATGATCTCGCGCACTTCCTGCGCGACGAAGAAGAAGAAGTTGATGACGTGTTCGGGCTGGCCGACGAAGCGCTTGCGCAGCACCGGGTCCTGCGTGGCGACGCCGACCGGACAGGTGTTCAGATGACACTTGCGCATCATGATGCAGCCCGCCGCGATCAACGGCGCGGTCGCGAAGCCGAATTCGTCAGCGCCGAGCAGCGCGCCAACCACGACGTCGCGGCCCGTGCGCAAGCCGCCGTCCACCTGCACGGCGATGCGCGAGCGCAGGTTGTTGAGCGTCAGCGTCTGGTGGGTTTCGGCAAGGCCGATTTCCCACGGGCTGCCGGCGTGCTTGATCGACGTCAGCGGCGAAGCGCCGGTGCCGCCTTCAAAGCCCGAAATCGTCACGTGGTCGGCGCGGCCCTTCGAGACGCCCGCCGCAACGGTGCCGACGCCGATTTCCGACACCAGCTTTACCGACACCTGCGCTGCCGGATTGACGTTCTTGAGATCGTAGATGAGCTGCGCCAGATCCTCGATCGAATAGATGTCGTGATGCGGCGGCGGCGAAATCAGGCCGACGCCCTGCGTCGAGTGACGGACCTTGGCGATCACCGCATCGACCTTGTGGCCGGGCAACTGGCCGCCTTCGCCAGGCTTTGCGCCCTGCGCCATCTTGATCTGCATCATGTCGGAGTTGACGAGATATTCGGTCGTCACCCCGAAGCGGCCCGACGCCACCTGCTTGATGGCCGAGCGCATGGAATCGCCGTTCGCCATCGGCTTGAAGCGATCGGATTCCTCGCCGCCCTCGCCGGTGTTCGACTTGCCGCCGATGCGGTTCATCGCAATCGCCAGCGTCGTATGCGCCTCGCGCGAAATGGAGCCGTAGGACATCGCGCCGGTCGCGAAACGGCGCACGATCGTCTCGACCGATTCCACTTCTTCGACCGGAACCGGCTTGCGGCCGTCTTCCTCGGCGCTTCTGATGCGGAACAGGCCGCGGATCGTCAGATATTGCTCGTCCTGCTCATTGAGCAGCTTCGCATAGGCGCGATACTTGTCCTGCGCATTGCCGCGCACGGCGTGCTGCAGCAACGACACCGAATTAGCCGACCACGCATGAGCCTCGCCGCGCAAGCGCAGGGCATATTCGCCGCCCACATGCAGCATGTTGCGGTAGACCGGCGAGTCGCCGAACGCATCCTTGTGACGCGACACGGTTTCAGCCGAAACCTCTGCGAGACCCACGCCGCCGATGCGCGAGGCCGTGCCGGTGAAATATTTCGCCACGAAGGAGTCAGCCAGCCCGATGGCGTCGAAAATCTGCGCGCCGCAATAGGACTGGTAGGTCGAGATGCCCATCTTGGACATGACCTTCAGGAGACCCTTGTCGATGGCCTTGATGTAGCGCTTGCAGGCTTCGTAGCCGTCGACTTCCTCGGGGAATTCTTCCGCCAGCGAAGCGAGCGTCTCGAATGCCAGATACGGATTGACAGCTTCCGCCCCGTAACCCGCCAGACAGGCGAAGTGATGCACCTCGCGCGCTTCGCCGGTTTCGACCACGAGGCCGACCGAGGTGCGCAGGCCCTTGCGGATCAGGTGATGATGCACGGCCGCCGTCGCCAGCAGGGCCGGGATCGGAATGCGATCTGCGCCCACCAGACGGTCCGACAGGATGATGATGTTGTAGCCGCCCTTGACGGCCTGTTCGGCGCGCTCGCAAAGCCGGTCGAGCATCGACTCCATCGCATCGGCGCCGCGCTCGGACGCATAGGTCATGTCGAGCGTCTTGGTGTCGAAGGAATCTTCGAACGTGCCGATGTTGCGGATCTTCTCGAGATCCTCGTTGGTCAGGATCGGCTGGCGCACTTCAAGGCGCTTGCGCTTGGAATTGCCCGCATGGTCGAAGATGTTCGGACGCGGGCCGATGAACGACACGAGGCTCATGACGAGCTGCTCGCGGATCGGGTCGATCGGCGGGTTCGTCACCTGCGCGAAGTTCTGCTTGAAATAGGTGTAGAGCAGCTTGGACTGGCTCGACAGGGCCGCAATCGGCGTGTCGGTGCCCATGGAGCCCACGGCTTCCTCGCCGGTGATCGCCATCGGCGACATCAGGATCGCAATGTCTTCCTGCGTATAGCCAAAGGCCTGCTGGCGGTCGAGCAGCGTCACATCGGTGCGCGAGGAGCGCGCTTCGACGGGCTTCAGGTCTTCCAGAACGATCTGGGTGTTCTTCAGCCACGTCCCATAGGGATGCGAGGAGGCGAGCTTCTTCTTCATCTCGTCATCCGAGATGATGCGGCCCTGTTCGAGATCGACCAGCAGCATGCGGCCGGGCTGCAGGCGCCACTTGGTGACGATCTTCTCCTCGGGAATCGGCAGCACGCCGACTTCCGAGGCCATCACCACAAGGTCGTCGTCCGTCACCACATAGCGGGCGGGGCGCAGGCCGTTGCGATCCAGCGTGGCGCCGATCTGGCGACCGTCAGTGAACGCCATCGCGGCCGGGCCGTCCCACGGCTCCATCAGGGCGGCATGATATTCGTAGAAGGCGCGGCGCTCCTCGTCCATCAGCGGATTGCCCGCCCAGGCTTCGGGGATCAGCATCATGGCCGCATGGGCGAGCGAATAGCCGCCCATCACGAGCAGTTCGAGCGCATTGTCGAAACAGGCGGTGTCGGACTGGCCTTCGTAGGAAATGGGCCACAGCTTCTCGATGTCCTTGCCGAAAAGCTCGGAGGACACGGAGGCCTGACGGGCCGCCATCCAGTTGACGTTGCCGCGCAGCGTGTTGATTTCGCCGTTGTGGGCCACCATCCGATAAGGATGGGCGAGCGACCATGTCGGGAACGTGTTGGTCGAGAAGCGCTGATGCACCAGCGCCAGAGCCGTTTCGAGGCGCGGGTCACGCAGGTCGTTGAAATAGTCGCCGAGCTGGGTGGCCAGCAGCATGCCCTTGTAGACGAGCGTGCGCGACGACATCGAGACGATGTAGAAGCCCTTGGTGCGCGCGTCGTTGAGGTTGAAGGCGCGGTTCGAGATCACCTTGCGGAGAATGAACAGGCGGCGCTCGAACGTGTCCTGATCGGCCACATTCGATCCGCGGCCGATGAAGACCTGGCGGTGAACCGGCTCGGTCGGCTTCACGGTCTCGCCGAGGCCGGAGGAATCCACCGGAACGTCGCGCCAGCCGAGGAAAGTCTGGCCTTCCTCGACGATGACCTTCTCGACCATCTGCTCGATGATCCGGCGGCCTTCAGGGTCGCGCGGCAGGAACAGCGCGCCGACGGCGTAAAGGCCGGGCTCGGGCAGGTTGAAGCCGAGGCGCGCAGCCTCCGCCTTCAGGAAGCTGTGCGGCGTCTGGATCAGCATGCCGCAGCCGTCGCCGGCGAGCGGGTCCGCGCCGACCGCGCCGCGATGGTCAAGGTTCAGAAGGATTTCGAGGCCCTTGGCGACGATATCGTGCGACTTGCGGTTCTTGAGGTTGGCCACGAAGCCGACGCCGCAGGCGTCATGCTCATTGGCAGGGTCATACAGACCCTGCGGAGCCGGGAAGGCGGGATCGAAGGAAGATGCGGACATGGTATGAACTCCGGAAACAGGGGCATCGGAAAAAGACGGGGCGTCGGCGCGTTTCGAGTCCGCCCGTTTCAGGCGCCCGTTCCCGCGTCCATGGCCCGTTCCGTTTTCCAACCCGTCCATCTCCCGCTCCAGCCAGAATTTGCGGTGCTTGCTCGCAACTTTCGCCCCGCCGCTCCATATCGCCGGAGCGACCCGAACTCCGCCGCCAGAGGCGCGGTCTTCGGCTTTTTGCGGGGACGTTCTGCCAGCGCCCTAAATGGTCAGCAAAGCTGTCCTATTAGCGGCGCGCGACATTGCCAGATTTGATCCTGCCGCACAAGGCGACCAAACGCAAAGATTCGTCGAAATCTGCGGTTTCGGCCTGCGGCGCAGAGTCACCGCAGTCCCTTCCGGAGGACCTCGGGGTTGCGCAGGCGCAGCGGCTTGCCGTCAAGCCAGGAGACGATGTTTTCGACCGTGTCCTCGTAAAAGGCCCGGAAGGAATCCTCCACCACATAGCCGATGTGGGGCGTCAGCACGGCCGTATCGAACGCATAGAGCGGATGTCCGGCTTCCATGGGCTCGTGATGGTAAACATCGAGCCCGACGCCCGCGATGCGTTTCTCGCGCAGCGCATCGACGAGCGCATCCTCGTCGGCCAGCGGCCCGCGGGCCGTGTTGATGAAATAGGCGGTCGGTTTCATCAGCCCGATTTCGCGCCTGCCGACGATCCCGCGCGTGCGCTCCCCGAGGATGAGGTGGACGGTGATGAAGTCGGCCGAGCGGAACAGTTCGTCCTTGTCGACCCGCCGGACGCCCACGGCGGAAGCGCGCTCGTCGGTAAGGTTCGGGCTCCAGGCGATGACGTTCATCCCGAAGGCCTGCGCGACGCGCGCCACGGTCGATCCGATCTTGCCGAGGCCGACGACGCCAAGCGTCTTTTTCGCCAGGGTGACGCCGACGCCCGACTGCCAGAGACCTTGCCGGATGCGCCGGTCGTTGAACGGGATGCGGCGCGCGAGCGAGATCATCAGACCGAAGGCGAGTTCCGGCGTGCCCTGATGACCCCCCGGGCGGTCCACCGATCCGCTGACCGCGATGCCGAGTTCGGTCGCCGCCGCATGATCCAGCGTGCGGTGCATGTGGCCGGTCGTGCAGATGAGCCGCAGGTTCGGCAGGCGTCTCAGAAGCTCGGCCGGGAAGGGCGTGCGCTCGCGCAGCGTTGAGATGATCTCGTAGGGTTCGAGCGCCGCCACGGCTTCGTCCACCGATCCGAAATGCCGGTCGACGCGCTCCACCTGACAACGCGCCTGCACGGGCGACCAGTCCGCCATGGAGAGAGCCGCATTCAACGTATCGTCGATGATGGCGAGGCGGGTCACGGGCGTCTCCGGCGCTTGATGTTGTCCCGCGCCATAAAAGAAAGGCGCCTCCGGAGCAAGCCGGAAGCGCCTCGACAGTCGCTGGAGGAGCCTTATTCGACGATGAATTCGCCGATCATGCCGCGCGCTTCCTGACCGCGCACCCAGAACTTGAACTTGCCGGTGCGGATCGGAATGAACAGGATTTCGACCGCGCCGTCCTTGTCGAACTCGATTTCGAGGGTCTTGGCGGTGTGGATCTCGATGCCGTTGATGGCGATCTGGTTGACCCATGAATTCTGCCACAGATCGGGCGCCATGAAGCGCGGTTCGTCGCCGTTCTTCGACTCGACCACGAGGCGATAATACTTGCCGGTCTCGATCTTGAACTCCTTGGCGGACATCGACATGTCGCCATTGAGAGTCAGCTTGATCTCCGTGGGCCGCGACGCCAGATTGCCTTTGGCGACCGCCGCAAGGGGACTCATCACGGCGATTGCCGCCAGACCTGCAATGACATTACGCCTGTTGACCATGAAACCGTCTCCTCGCCCGATTTGAGCCATTGATATGGCTTGCGCCTGCCAGGGTGCAAGCTCTGTCTGCTCTCAGAAGGTCACTTTCGCGCCACCATAGATGGAGAAGGGCTGCAGGGGCGTCTGCATCACCGGGTTGGTATAGGCCTTGCCGGCATTGTTGGTGGCGGCCGGGTCGAAGAAGGCCCCGAACGCGCCTGCCTTCCTGTTGAACAGGTTGGTCACCCGGGCGAAGACCTGGATGTTCTTCGTCGCCTGCCAGGACGTGTGCAGCCCCACCACCGCATAGGCCGGCAGCTCGGGGTTCTGGTTTGAATCATCGCCGCGCAGGAACTGGCTGGAGAAGGCCGCGACGTCTGCGCCGACCTTCCATTGCGGGGTTATCGAATATTCCGCGCCCAGTTTCACCTGATGCATCGGGATGCCCGGAATGCGCTTGCCGGGCGTCACCGCAATGTCGCCGACCGCATTGGCGAAGGGATTGTTGGGCGAGGGCAGCGCGCCGGTGAACTGGTAGGTCGCATCCACGAAGGCATAGTTCACATAGGCCGAGAAGGACTCGCCCTGATATTGCACGCCCGCCTCGACGCCCTGACGTCGCGAACCCGGCACGTTGGCGTAGTAGCCCCGCCCCTGCAGCACGCTGGCGATCGACACGATGTCATTCGTCAGATCGGTGCGGAAGGCCGCGACCTTCCAGTCGAACGAGCCGGGGCCCGCCGCGATGGAGCCGCGCACGCCCGCCTCGAAGGTGCGGGCGACGACCTGCTTCAGCGGCGGATCGGCGACGAGCGAGTTCTCCAGCAGGCAGGGCTGCAACGGATCGGAGCAGGCCAGCTCCAGCGGCGTCGGCGCGCGATTGGCTTCCGAGTAACCGCCGTAGATCGTGGTGTTGTTGGGCAGGGTATAGGCGAGGCCCACGACAGGATTGATGCGGAAGAACTGGTGCGCGCTATTCAGTTGCGGGGCTGTGCCGGTCTGGTCCGTGGTCTTCACATCGGCAAGATTCATGCGCGCGCCGGCTGTCAGCGCCAGTTCGGGCGTGATGTTGAAGGTGTCGATCGCGTAGATGCCGACGTAATTGTTTTCCGCCGTGATGTTGGTTGGTGCGAAGCCGAGGCTGCCGCCGGTGCGGATGATTGCGCCCATTCCGGCGATCGCCGCTTCCGTCCCGACGCGCAAGTCCGGGAAGATGAATCCGAGCGTCGAGTTGGACTGGAAGCTGATCCAGCTGTGATCGATGCTCGCCCCGATGGCGAAATAATTGTCGCGGCCGCCGAGCTTTTCCTTGTTGGTCGCCTGAACCGACCCGCCCGCAGTGGTGGTGCGGCTCCATGTGCGGTCGATGATGCCGTAAGCGGTCGCGGCGCCGGCGAACGGGATCGTGCGGCCATTGGAATCAAGGATCACGAACTGGTCGCGCCAGGCGCGCGTCTTGCCGCCGGGGGGCGTGCCCCAGGCGTCGTCTTCGAGGCACAGGAAACCCCGGAAGGACGAACTGGCGCTGCAATTCTCGAAATCGGAATCGTTGCCGTCCACATGCGACTGGATGAATCGCCGCACATAGGCGTTCGCCTGCACGGTCCATGTCGGAGTGATGTTGAACACGCCGTTGATGCCGAGCGTGATGTTGTCGTTGTTGGTCGTCTGCGGCCAGGTGTAGACGCCCGCATAGTCGCGCGCGAGTTCCTGAACCGGCGTCGGGCCGATGACGCCGAGCTTGTTCGTCGAGCCGCTTGCGGTGACGTGCACCTCATTGCCTTCGCGCCGCCAGCCGAAGTCCGAGTAGAAGCGCGCCAGATTGGATGAGGAATGCTTGCGCCACCCGCCGTCGCGCATGATGTCCATGGCGGTGTAGAAGGCGAAGTCGCCGAACTGGCGTCCGTACTGAAGCGAACCCGCGATGCGTCCGTGGGAGCCGCCCTGCACCTCGACTTCACCGCCCTGATAGGTGAAGCCGTTCTTCATCGTCATGTTCAGCGCGCCGCCGAGCGCATTCAGGCCGAACAGGGGATTGTTGGTCCAGACGTCGATCCGATCGATGGCCTTGGGCGGAATGAAATCCCAGTTGACGGTGTCGCCGAAGCCTTCGTTGACGCGAATGCCGTTCTGATAAACCGCGAGACCCTGCGCGACTCCCTGCAGGGGAGATGCGTAAAAGCCCCTGTAGCTCAGGTCCTGCGTGAAGCCGTTGCCCTGAACGTCCGACAGGGCGATGCCCGGCACGGTCCGCACCAGCGCGTCGATCACGGTCTGCGAATTGGTCTTCTCGACTTCGGTCGCCTTGACGCTTTGGGCCAGAGCAGGAACCTTGCTGCGCTCGACGCCGGTGTTCGCGCCGGCGAGCGGCGATGTTCCGATGACGTCGATCTGTTCGAGAACTTCCACATTGCGAGTCTGGGCGAAAGCAAAACCGCCGACGCAAGAGACAGACGCAATCATTGCCGCGCTGCGAAGCAGCGCAAATTCAAGTCTTGTATGCATTTGTAGACGCCCCGATCCCGTTTTGCGGAGTCACCGCGTTTTTTATTCACGAGTTCGACAGCAGATTAGCAATCGGGAACAGGAATCAAAACCACCTGAATGCTCCCGATGCCGGGAAAGTTTCCCGGCTTGAGGATTGCCACAAGGGCACCAGAGCCTCGACGATGACGCCGCCGCCGGGCGCATTCACGACGGACATTTTGCCGTTGAGCGCCCACACGCGCTCGCGCATGCCGATCAGCCCGAAGCCCGGTTTTGTTCCATCGGGAATGCCTGTCCCGTCGTCGCGAATTGAAATCCGCAACACGTCCTCGGCATCGCCGGCGCGACCCGGAACATGCGACACGAGAATGTCGGCGCGCGTCGCCTGCGCGTGGCGAAAGACATTGGTGAGAGCTTCCTGCACGACGCGGTAAACGGTCAGGGCCGCCGTATCGTCGAGATCGTCTATATCGTCAGGCACTTCCATCGCGACGGCGACCGATGGATTGGTGTCCTTCCACATGGCCGTCAAAGCCCGCAACGCTTCGCGCAGGCCGAATTCCGTCATGGCCGCCGGGCGCAGGCGGTCGAGCACGCGGCGATTGATCTGTTGCAGCGCATCGACCTGTTCCTGCAGGGCCGCGCAGCGCTCGGAAGCGTCAGGGGCGGCGTCCTGCTGTTCGAATTCCCGCTGCAACGACTTGATTCCGGCCCTGATGGCAAAGAGGTAAGGGCCGAATTCATCGTGCAGTTCGCGCGCCAGTTCCCTCCGTTCGTCGTCCTGCAAGGTCACGAGCATTTCGGACAGACGTCTGTTTTCGCTCGTGGTTCGCTCAAGCGTGTCGGCCAGCGAATTCACCTTGGCGCAAATGTCGACGAGTTCGGGCGAACCGCTCAAAGGGACGTGAACCAAATAGCGTCCGGCTTCCAGCGCCGTCACCGCCTGACCGAGATTGCCGATGGGGGCGAGCGCCTTGTTGACGGCCAGAATGTTGATCAGGAAGGCGACGAACGCCAGTCCCGCGCCGCCCAACGTCAGGGACACGATCCCGCCCCACACCTCTGCGGATTCATCCGACGGGTCGGAGGCAATTACGATGGCGCCGTAAGATTTCCCTGAAAATTCAACTGGAATCCGGACCGAACGGCGTTCCGGCTGCACATAGTCGGCGAACCAGGCAGGCACCGCGGTGAACCGCCCGGCGGGCGCTCTGGCCGGATCGTCATCGTCGTCGTCATCGTCATCGGCAGCCGATGAGGCGCTGATGACGCGCCCCTGCGGGTCCTCGATCTGGATCGAAACATGGCGCAGATTGCGCAGTCCTTTCATCAGATGCGCCAGTCCCGCCTCGGGCTCGGGCGTCTGCTTGAGACTGGCGACGGCGGTTTCGATGAACTCGCGCGTCAACCGGACGGCGCTTTCGCTCTCGGCCTTCACGCGCGGGCCCGCAGCCAGAAGAATCCAGCCGATGCTGATCGCCAGCGCAAAGGCCATGAGGCCGCCGAAGAGCGCATTGAGCCGCGCGCGCAACGACATTCCCCGCCACATGAAATCCCTCGCATGGTCGCAGTGCGCGTTGACATCGCGCGCCCTCAAGACGACATTGCGGGTCTGCGTGAGCATTCGTCAACCTGAACAGCGGCGTTGCGTATGACCGGACTGGCTGACACGATCGAGAAGCCCAAACCGAGGCTGATCAAGGTCCTTATTGTCGACGATCATCCGATCGTCATTTCCGGCTGCCGCGCGATGCTGCTGGGCGAGCGGGACATGCAGGTGTTTGCCGCCACCAATGGCGAGCAGGCGCTTGAGCTGTTTTCCAGTCTCGGCCCCGCCGTGGTGGTGCTCGACATCAACCTGCCGGGCATATCCGGATTTGAAGTCGCCCGCCGCATGCTCGAACAGGAGCCGAAGGCGCGGATTCTTTTCTTCAGCATGAACGACGATCCGATCTTCGCAGCGCGGTCGCTCGAATGCGGTGCGAAAGGCTACATCACGAAGAACGACGACCCAGCCGATTTCATCACTGCGATCCGCAAGGTCGAGGCTGGCGAGGTTTATCTTCGGCCCGATGTCGCGCGACGCATCGAGCACTACAAGACCCAGAAGGCGACCAACCCGCTGGGCGCGCTGTCGCCGCGCGAGATCGAAATCCTGCGCCTGCTCGGGCGCGGCAAGTCGATGCCGGAGATCGCGCATCTCATCAATCTCTCGCACAAGACCGTGGCAAATGCCTGCACGCTGATGAAGAACAAGGTCGGCGCGCGCAGTCCGATGGATCTGGTGCGCATCGCGCATGAGCACGGACTCGTGTGAACCACGTTTCGCACCAGGCGTTCATCGGCATGCGGGTCGATGACGGCATGATGTTCGGCGGCGCGACGGCTCCGCCGGTCGAGATCGCCTTGCGGTCCGGTGTGGCAGTGGCGGGCGATGCGCCCGTCGTGACAGGCGGCGACGAGCCGCTGTTGGTCACGCTTCGCCGGGATCGCGTCTTCGTTCCGGTGCTGGTGCTGTCGGCCGCCATCCACATCGCGGTTGCGGCCGCCTTCGGGCTTTACGATCGTCCCCGCATCGGCATGGCGGGCGGACAGGAAATTCCGGTCGAGATCGTGGTGGAGACGATCGACAATTCGCCCGGCGCGGACGATGTGCGTCTGGACCTGCCGATGCCCGACCTGCCGCCGGACCCTGTTTTTCCTCCGCCCGAACCCGTGCAGGTCGCAGAGGCTCCTGCGCCCGTCGAGCTTCCCGAGCCGGACCTGCCGCCGCCGCTGGTCCTCCCCGAGCCTGAACCTCTGGTGCAGGCGGCGGAAGCGCTGCCGCCCTTGGAGTTGCCTCCGCCCGACCCGCCGCCGCCCCTCGCCGTGGCTGAGCCGGAACCGCCGCCGCCTGAACCGGATCCTCCCGTGCAAGTGGCCGAGGCTCAGCCGCTTGTGGATCTGCCGCCTCCGGAGCCGCTCGCCCTGGCTGAGCCCGAGCCACCGCCCCGGCGTCTGGCCGAAGTGCAATTGCCGGACGTCGAAGTTCCGCCACCGGAACCGCCGCCGCCGCTCTTCCTGCCGAAGCCCGAGGAGCCTCCGGCGCCGGTGCAGATGGTGGAGGCCGGACCGGTTCAGCCGCCGCCCGTCGCGAGTCCCGCGCCGCTTCCGCCGCCCGACCTTGCCAGACGCGAGCAGGAGCGCCGCAAGGCTGCAGAAGAAGCTCGCCGCAAGCAGGAGCAAGTGCGGCAGGAGCAGGCTCGGCGCGACGCGCAGGCCAGACGCGAGGCGCAGCAGAAGGCCGCCGCAGCGGCTCCGCGTCCTGCCGCAGCCAGTGCGGGCGACATTGCAAGCTTCAAGGCGCGCGTCGCCGGAAAGCTGGCCTCCAGCAAGCGATACCCGGACGCGGCCCGCTCGCGTGGCGCTACGGGCGTGGCGGTGGTCTCGTTCCGCATCGACGCCTCCGGCAATCCCTCTGGCGTCTCGCTGGCGAAATCCAGCGGCCACGCGGATCTCGATGCAGAGACTCTCGCGATGGTGCGCCGGGCAGCGCCCTTTCCGGCGCCGCCGCAGGGTGCGCCGACCTCCTTCTCGGTGCCGATCAACTACAATCTGCGCTGACGCGCGCTTGACCATGTGCGGGCGATGCAGGCACTTGGGCGGCGCATCCTTTCCGCAGGTTTCGCTTGGCCAGTTCCGACTTCACCCACCGTCTGTCTCAGGGCGCAGAGCGCGTCGAGCGTATGCTGGAGCGTATCCTGTCGGCGGATTGTCTGCCGGGCGAAACCGCGCGTCCCAATCGCCTGCTCGACGCCATGCGGCATGCGAGCCTCGATGGCGGCAAGCGGTTGCGGCCTTTCCTGATGATCGAGAGCGCCCGGATGTTGGGCCTCGACAACGAGGGCGTGTTGCGCGCCGCCTGCGCGCTCGAACTCGTGCATTGCTATTCGCTTGTCCATGACGATCTGCCCGCCATGGATGACGACGATCTGCGTCGGGGGCGCCCGACGGTTCACAAGGCGTTTGACGAGGCGACGGCCATCCTCGCAGGAGACTCGCTGCTGACTCTTGCGTTCGACGTGATGGGCGATGCGCCGACGCATCCGGACCCCGCCGTGCGGGCCGCGCTTGTGGTCGGCCTTGCACGCAATGCCGGGATCGGCGGCATGGCGGGCGGGCAGATGTTCGATCTCGCCGCCGAGAAAGCAGAAGCGCCGTTGGGGCGCGCCCAGATCGAAACCTTGCAGGCGATGAAGACGGGCGCATTGCTGCGTTTCGCTGTCGAGGCGGGCGGCCTGATGGCCGGCGCGTCGGCGCCGCGGAAGGCGGCGCTTGCCGAATATGGCGCGGCGCTCGGGGCGGCCTTTCAGGTGGCTGACGATATTCTCGACCATGAAGGCGATGCCGCGCAGCTCGGCAAGCGCGCCGGCAAGGACGCCGACCGCAACAAGGCGACGCTTGTGACGTTGCTGGGGCTCGCAGCCGCCAAGCTGTGGCGCGACGAACTGGCAGAGCGGGCCGAAGCCGCGCTCGATATGTTCGGACCTCGCGCTGACATATTGCGGCAGGCTGCGCGCTTCACCGCATCACGCGACCATTGAGGGGACGTACATGGCGCAGAGCGCGCAGGCTCATGGTCCGTTCACCCGCAACCTGCTCGCCCGGCTGCACCTCGTCATATCCATGATCCTCGGGGCGATCTCGGTTTTAGCAACTCCTGCCGGGTGGGACATCACCACACGTGCGCTGACGGGCTGGAACATCACCGTCTGGTTCTACATCATCTGGGGCGCGATCACACAGGCGCGCAGCACACACGAATCCATGCGCAGCCGCGCCGAGTCAGCCGATGAATCACGCTTCGTGGTTCTGGTGATTTCCATCGTGGCCGCAGGCGCAAGTTTCATCGCCATCTTCGCCCAGCTCGGCATGGCGAAGGAGATGCAGGGACTGCCCAAAGCCCTGCATCTGGGCCTCGCGATCCTGACCATCCTGGGGTCGTGGACGTTCATCCACCTGACGTTTGCGCAACATTACGCGCACGAATTCTTTGTCGAACGCGACACGGAAAAGAAACTGCCGCCGGACCAGCGCGGCGGCCTGCAAATTCCCGGCTGCGAAAAGCCGGAGTTCGGGGATTTCCTTTATTTCTCTTTCGTCATCGGCGTCGCCTGCCAGACCGCCGACATCGCCATCACGTCGAAAATCATGCGCCGCGTGGCGCTGGTTCATTGCGTTCTGTCGTTCTTCTTCAACACAGCAATCCTCGCGCTGACGATCAACATCGGTGCGGGACTGGTCTGATTACGGAACCAGAACCGCCGAGCCCATGAAGGCGCGATTTTCGAGATCGCGATGCGCGTCGGCCACATCCTGCAACCGATAGGTGCGGCTGACTTCCACCTTCAGCACGCCGCGGCTGACGAGATCGAAGAGTTCTGCGAAATTGTCGTGCGTCGTCTGCGGGTCCGACAGGTATGACGAGAAGGCCGGGCGCGAGACGCTGAGCGAGCCCTTCTTGGCGAGCAGCAGCAAATCGAGCGGCGGCACATGGCCGGAGGCGTTGCCGTAATTGATCAGCATTCCGAAAGGCCGCACGCAATCGAGCGATTTCATGAACGTGTCCTGCCCGACGCCATCGAACACGCAAGCGACGCCGCCCGGCGCAATGCGCTTCACCTCAGTGACGAAATCAAGTTCGCGATAGAGAATCGGATGATCGCAGCCGTACGCCTTCGCAAAGGCGGCCTTCTCCGCAGAGCCGACCGTGCCGAGCACGACCGCGCCCAGATGTTTCAGCCATTGCGAGAGCAGAATGCCGACGCCAGATGCGGCTGCATGGATCAGCACCGGATCGCCCGCCTTTGGCCGCCAGATGCGGTTGATCATGCAGGCCGCCGTCAGGCCCTTCAGCATCACGGCGGCCGCCTGCTGGTCGCTCACGCCATCGGGCAGACGCACGAGGCTTGAAGCCGGCACGTTGCGTTCTTCGCCATAGGAGCCGGTGTTCTCATAAAACGGCCCGCCGACGCCCACATAGCCGACACGGTCGCCGGGCTTCCAGTCGCTGACGCCCGGCCCGACGCTCGCCACCACGCCCGCAGCCTCATTGCCGAGGATCACCGGGAACACCAGTGGTTTGGCGATGTAGAAGCCGCCGCGACGGACGTTGATGTCGGAAAAATTCAGCGAGATCGCCGTATGCCGCACGCGCACTTCGCCGGGGCCGGGCGCGGGAAGTTCGAAATCCTCCCAGCGCAGAACCTCGGGTCCGCCATTCTGATGGATGCGCGCCGCCTTCATGGTGTCCTCGCTCTGTTCGGCCCTGACTAGGCCGGACGCGGGCGGGGATCAAGAGTCTTCGGTCAGCCGCGCAGTCCGGTCAAATAGTCGACGATCTGGTTGCGCTCGGCGTCGCTGTCGGTGTGGTGATGCGACAGAAAGCCTTCAAGACTTGCGGCGACATCGGCGGTCGTTCGGCCCCGCACGGACGTAGCCAGCGCGCGGGCATCCGCGTGGCACCGTTCGCAAGATTGCGCATAGAGTGCGGCTCCTGAATCCGCAGCCGCTTCGCCGGAGAACACCGCAGCGAAAATCAGACCGGAGGCAAATGCGCTCCGGGCGATAAGGTCCAGCATCTGTTTCATCCGCAATTGATGGCGGATCACGCCTACTTGTGGTTTGATTTGGCTCATTGCGTTCGCCCGGCGCCGTGATGCAATTGCGGACGCTTTTGAAAGGATAGTCCATGAGTTTCTTCCGCTGGCTGTTCTCCTTCTTTTTGGGATATCGTCATCGCCATCGCGGCGGCGGCGGTTTTGGCGGTCGGGGTCGCTGGTAAGACTGCGGATACAGCGCCACCTGACCCGGCCACGACAGGGAGGAAGTCATGCGGTCTTTTTTGGTCGCTGCAATGATGCTGGCCTCCCTGCCGGACCGCGTTCTGGCATGGGGAGAAGTCGGCCATGAAACGGTCGCGCTGATCGCCGCGCGCTTGCTGACTCCATCTGCGACCCGCATGGTCGAGGACGTTCTGGGTTCCGCTCCTGCCCCCAAGGCCATGCAGGACATCGCCTTGTGGGCGGACCGGAACGGACTTTCCGAAACGGCGCGGTGGCACACGGTGGCCGTTCCGCCGACTGGCGCGGGTTATGATCGGGCGCGCGATTGTCCGGATGGAGAATGCATCGTCGAAAAGCTTGGCGCTTTCGTGAGCAAACTTCAGCAGCCGTCGAGTTCCGTAGAGGAACGCGCCGCTGCGCTGGCCTACACGATTCACTTTGTCGGCGACATTCACATGCCGGTTCACGCCTTTGCGCCGCTCAATCCGCAAAGCGGCATCTGGATGAAAATCGGCGACAAGATCGAGAAGTTTCACCTCTGGTGGGATGACGAATTCATCCTGGCGCTGGGCTCAAGTCCTGTCGCTCTCGCGGAGGATCTGACGCCGAAGATCACGGCTGATCAACGACGTCTCTGGAGCAGCGGCTCACCTGCCGAGTGGGCGAACGAGTCGTTCAATCTTGCGCGCGAATTCATCGCAAGGCACAATCTGATCAGCAGCATTACGGCGGAGCATTCACAGCAGAATCCCATCGTACTTCCGCCAGATGTGCTGGAGGAGCTGAAGCCTGCGATTGCCCGCCGGCTGCAAATGGCCGCTGTGCGTCTGGCGTGGACGATCAACAAGGCCGCCGAAGAAAACGCGGCGGGCGCGAAACCGCGCCCTTAGCTTCAGGAACTCAGCAGCGACTTGCCGTTCATTTCCGGCGGCTTGGCAAGGCCCATCAGGTCCAGCATCGTGGGCGCAAGGTCGGCAAGGCGGCCCGGCGCAACGCCGTTGTTGCCGCCGCCCAGCATGATCAGCGGCACCGGATTGGTGGTGTGCGCCGTGTGCGGGCCGCCGGTCTCGGGGTCGATCATGGTTTCGCAATTGCCGTGGTCGGCCGTGACCAGCAGCGCGCCGCCCGCCTTCTCGATGGCGTCCGCGATGCGCCCCAAGCCCGTATCGACCGTCTCGACAGCCTTGATGGCGGCGGAAAGCACGCCCGTATGGCCCACCATGTCGGGATTGGCGTAGTTCAGGACGATCATGTCGTACTTGCCGGAATTGATCGCCTCGACAGCCTTGTCGGTGAGTTCAGGCGCAGACATCTCGGGCTGCAGATCGTAAGTGGCGACCTTCGGGGACGGCACCATGATGCGGTCCTCGCCCGCATAGGGCGTCTCCTCGCCGCCGTTGAGAAAATAGGTGACGTGCGGATATTTTTCCGTCTCCGCCATGCGGAGCTGCTTGCGGCCTGCGTCGGCGACGATCTTGCCCAGAACGTTGTCAAGATTCTGCGGCGCGAAGATCGTGTCCAGAAACGGATTGAGGTCTTCCGAATATTGCGTCATCCCGACAGCGCCGGCGAAAGCCACGATCTTCTTGCGCTCGAAGCCCGTGAAGGCCGGGTCCAGCATGGCGGCGAGAATCTCGCGCACGCGGTCGGCGCGGAAATTGAAGCACACCACTGCGTCGCCGTCGTTCATTCCTGAATAGTCGCCAATGACGGCGGGATCGACGAATTCGTCGGTCACGTCTTTTGCATAGGCGGCGGCCATGACGGATTGCGGGTCCTCGAAGCGCGCGGCGTCGGCGGAAATCATGGCGTCATAGGCGCGCGACACGCGCTCCCAGCGTTTGTCGCGATCCATCGCCCAGTAGCGGCCGATCACGGCGCCGATCTTCACGGCCTCGTCGAGCTGGCCCCTGAAGCGCCGCAGATCTTCTGCGCCCGAGCGCGGCGGCGTGTCGCGACCGTCCGTCAGGCAATGCACCGTGACCGGGATCCCGGCGCGAGAAAGGATGTTCGCCACGCCCGCCGCATGGTCCTGATGCGAATGCACGCCGCCCGGCGACACGAGGCCCAGAAGGTGACAAGTTCTGCCGCTGGCCTTCAGTTTGGCGATGACATTCCGGACCGCCGCCATATTGGCGATGCTGCCGTCCTGAACCGCCAGCGTGATGCGCGGCAGTTCCTGCATGACCACCCGGCCCGCCCCGATGTTGAGGTGGCCGACTTCCGAATTGCCCATCTGGCCTTCCGGCAGACCGACGTCGAGGCCCGACGTGTGCAGGAAGGAATGCGGCTTGTCGCGCCACAGCCGGTCGAAATTCGGCGTATTCGCCAGAACAACAGCGTTGTTGGCTGAATCGTCCCGCCAACCCCAACCATCGAGCACAACGAGCATGACCGGGCGACGCGCTTGCATGGGATTCTCCAGATGTCCGGCGGTTCCTACCCAACGCGCAGGCAGGCCACAAGCGGGGCTTTAGAGGGCAATCGTGCAGAATGCGTTGACAGGCCGCCCCGGTCGCCCTGATGTATGCCCGCACAGGGGAACCGGCAGGACATGCAACGATATATCGCGGTGCGGGTAGCGCAGCTCGTCATCACCATGCTGGCCCTGTCGGTGCTGATCTTCGGGCTGGTGCGGGCGGCGGGCGATCCGGCGGCCCTGATGCTCGACCCTTCCTCCACCAAGCGCGACTACGACCTCATCCGCGCCGATCTCGGCCTCGACCAGCCGGTGGTGGTGCAATACTGGCGGTTCGTCAGCCGCGCCGTGCAGGGCGACCTGGGCCTGTCGATCCGCTCCAAGCGCCCGGTGCGCGAAATGATCGCCGAGGCCCTGCCCAATACGGCCAAACTGGCGCTCGCCTCCATGCTGCTGGGTCTGGCGATGGCGATCCCGCTCGGGGTGCTGGCGGCGGCCAACAAGGGGACATGGATCGACGCGGTCGCCCGCTATGTGGCGGGTTTCGGCCAGTCCGTGCCGACCTTCTGGGTGGGGCTGGTGCTGATCCATATTTTCGTCATCCAGCTCGGCTGGCTGCCATCGTCCGGCATGGATTCCTGGCAGCATTACATCATGCCGTCGTTCACGCTGGGCCTGTTCATGATGGCCGGCATCGTGCGGCTGCTGCGCTCCTCGATGCTCGAAGTGCTGGACAGCGAATTCGTCAAGCTGGCGCGCCTGAAGGGCCTTTCCGAGCGCCGGGTGATCTGGCGGCACGCCCTGCGCAACAGCCTGCTTTCAGTGCTGAGCTTCGGCGGCATGTATATCGCCATCCTGATGACGGGCGCTATTCTGGTCGAGACCGTGTTTGCATGGCCGGGCTTCGGCCGCATGGCGCAATCGGCGATTCTCAATCAGGATTTTCCGGTCATTCAAGGCGTCGTGCTGACCGGCGGCGCTATCGTGGTGGTGATGAGCCTGGTGATCGACCTGCTCTATGCGTGGCTCGATCCGCGCATCCGGCTGGAGGCCTGACATGACCGACGCCGCAATCGCCGCGCCAGCCGCAGCCCGACCCTCAAGCCTGTTCCGCAAATTGCGCCGCAGCCGGTTCCCGTGGTTCTCGGGCTTCGTGGTGCTGGCCTTCATCGTCATGGCGATTCTGGGCGAACAGATTGCGCCGGGCTCCTACGGGCAGATGAACCTGCGCGCCCGCTTCATCCCGCCGGTCTGGCAGGACGGCGGCACATGGGCCAATATTCTTGGGACCGACATGCTGGGCCGCGATCTTCTGAGCCGCATCATTGTGGGTGCGCGGACATCGCTGATCGTGTCGGTCTTCGCGCTGTTGCTGGGCGGCGGGGTCGGGACCATCATCGGTCTGGCGTCCGGTTATTTCGGCGGGCGGATCGACGCCTTCCTGATGCGGGCCGGCGACGCCACCATTGCGTTTCCGATCATTCTGCTGGCCATGCTGCTCTCGGTGGTGCTGGGGCCGAGCTTGCAGAATGTGGTGATTTCGCTGGGGCTGGTGCTGTGGGCGCGTTTCGCCCGCGTGGTGCGCGGCGAGGTATTGAGCTTCCGCGAACGAGACTTCATCGCTCTGGCGCGGGTGGCCGGGGCGTCTCATTCGCGGATCATGTTCCTGCATCTGCTGCCGAACGTGGCCAACACGCTGATCGTCATGCTGACCCTGCAGGTCGGGTGGGTCATCATCATCGAGGCGTCGCTGAGCTTTCTGGGCGCGGGCATTCCGGGGCCGGAGCCGGTCTGGGGCTCGATGATCGCCGCAGGCCGTCAGTACGTGACCTCGGCGTGGTGGGTGCCGTTCTTCCCCGGTCTGGCGGTGGCGCTGGTGTGCCTGTCGTTCAACATGCTGGGCGACTGGATGCGCGAAATGCTGGACCCGAAGCTGCGGAACGCCGGGGATTAAAATTACAAAGAATTTAGGGGGAATAATGTCGCCCAACGACCGTTTTGAAAAGCCCTCGGACGGCGACTATGAAGCTATCCGCAGGACATTTCAGACCATTAAAGTGTTCCAAGAACTCGGTTCCGCAATGCCTGCGAGCTACATGGCGGTGTTCCTCGCCGTGGCCCTTGAGCCTGGCTTGGGCGTAAGCGCTTATGCCGACAAACTTGGCATGCTCCGACCAGTTTGCAGCCGCGCGATGCTGGAAATGGGCAAAAAAGCCCGAACGGGTGGCCCCGGTTTGGAGCTTCTCGACAGCCAACAGGATAGTCAGGACTTGCGCGCTGTTCACTATTTCCTGACCCACAAGGGGCGGCGATTGTTGGATCGACTCGTTAATGCACGACGATTAATCTAGGGGAATTCGGTACGCAGATGTGGCCTCCTCGGGATGACACCTCTCGTTTGAGCGTCACTAAGCCCTCATGCTGAGGAGCCGCGCAGCGGCGTCTCGAAGCACGAGGGCGACCCAGTGTCCGTTTCTCCGCCCGGCCCCATAGTCCTCTTGCCAGCTTGCGATTCCCGTTTTACGAACAAAACGTCGTCCGGCTGCGCGCGGGCGGCCTGACGGCGTGACCATTCGACCCTCGCCTCGCGGACAAGAAGAATAATCCCGCGACCCGACCCGATGCCGCCTTCGTTCGCTGCGCCGGGAGACTTGTGCGAATGACCGCGATCACCGCCGACGAAAAGGCTTCGACCCATTCGTTTCTCGAAGTCTGGGTGATCACCATCGGTCATGCGCTGACCCACTGGTATCCGGCGACCTTCTATCTGCTGCTGCCGCTGATCGGCAATGAGCTCGGCCTCAGCTACAGCCAGATCGGCACGATCCTGATGTTCCAGTATATTGCGGGCGCGCTGTCGAACATTCCGGGCGGCCTGGTGGTGGACGCCATCGGCCGCAAGGGCCTGCTGATGGCCCTGTCGCTGTTCTGGATCGGCTTTCCGTATCTGCTGATGGGCTACGCCAACGCCTACTGGATGCTGGTCGCCTGCACGACCATGATCGGCATCGGCAACAATCTCTGGCACCCGACCGCCATTCCGCTGCTGGCCCGCCGGTTTCCCGACCGCAAGGGCTTCGTGGTCGCCCTGCACGGCATGGGCGGCAACGTTGGCGACGCCTTTGCGCCGCTGGCGGCGGGCGCGCTGCTGGCGATCTTCACATGGCGCGAAGTCGTCATCATGAACGTCATCCCGGGCATCTTCATGTCGGCGATGATCCTCGTCTATCTCGGCCGTCTCAACATCGACAGCGGCAAGGAGAAGGGCAAGGACATCGGGGACTCGCTGAAGAAGACGCTGGCGGGCTTCGCGTTGCTGATGAAGAACCGCACGTTGATGCTGCTCTCGGTGGGTTCCGCCTTCCGGTCGATGACGCAGGGCTCGCTGATGGCCTTCCTGCCGATGTATCTGGCGCAGCAGATGGGCTACTCGCCCGTCTGGGTCGGCTCCTGCATGTTCGCCCTGCAGGCCGCCGGCTTTGCAGCCGCCCCGATTGCGGGCCACATGTCCGACAAGGTCGGCCGCCGCAGCATCATGGTCTCGTCCATGGCCATGTCTGCGGTGGTGCTGGTGATGATGGCGGTGGCCGGACAGTCGCTGGCCTTCGTGGCGCTGATCGCCTTCCTCGGCTTCTTCCTGTTCGCCATTCGCGCCGTGCTTCAGGCCTGGGTGCTGGACGCTGCGCCCAAGAACATGGGCGGTTCCGCCATCGGCTTCCTGTTCGCCACGCAGGCGATCGGCGGCGCCATCGGGCCATTCGTCAGCGGCCTTCTGGCGGATGCTTACGGCATCGTGACGGTGTTCTATTTCCTGGCGTTCACGATTGTCATCGCGAACTTGTTCGTGTTCTTCACGCCGGAAAAAGACGAGCCGAAGGCGCAGGCGGCGTAGTTGCTGCTTCACCGTCATTGCGAGCGAAGCGAAGCAATCCAGAGTCGCAGGTGGGCTGAGGGATTGCTTCGACGGCCTGCCGCCTCGCAATGACGTGATGGACTATCAAAAATCCGAATTTCGCGTGCTTTTGATCTGAACGCTTTTGCGCCTCGCGCACATCTCTCTAAACTGCCGATTCTCGGGAGCATCATCCCACGAAAGGAATCGGAATGTCGCAAGCGCAGCCATCGGAACCCATTTACGACGTGGTGATGGCGCGCAGCCTGAAGGTCACGGCCCGCGACGGCGTGAAGCTCTCGGTCGACATTTATCGCCCCGCCCGCAACGGCGAGCCGCTGCCGGGGCCGTTTCCGTGCATCGTGACCCGCTCGCCCTATGACACGCGCTCCGGCAAGGGGCCGTCATCCCAGCAACGCAACGGCGAGTTCTTTGCAAAGCACGGCTATCTGTATGCCGTGCAGGATGCCCGCGGGCGCTTCGAATCCGAAGGCGATTTCGTCCTGCTCGACAAGGACGGCGAGGACGGCTGCGACGTCATCGAATGGCTGGCGGCGCTGCCCTATTGCGACGGCAATGTGGGCACACAGGGCACGTCGCTGCGCGCCTGGAACCAGAACGCCGCCGCGCTGGAGAACCCGCCGCACCTGCGCTGCATGTGGGTCAATCAGGGCGGCTCCAACGGCAACAAGACAGCGCTTCGCCACAACGGCGCGCTGGAGTTGCGCTGGCTGTCGTGGGCCGTCACCTATGCGCCGCTCGCCCATGAAGCGCAGCGCGACCCCAAGGTCATGCGCAGCCTTCTGAAAGGCGGCGAGGAGCTTTACGACTGGTTCAAAAAGCTGCCGTGGACGCCCGGCAACTCGCCCCTTTCGGCGATGCCGGCGTGGGAGAAGTGGGCGATCGATCTCTACACGCATGGCGACATGAGCGATTTCTGGCTCAATCCCAGCCGCAATTTCGAGCCCTATATCGACAAGTCCGCGAACGTTCCCACCATGTATGCGGGCGCGTGGTACGATTCCTATTCGCTTGCCACGATCGACAAGTTCGACTGGTTCAAGTCCACCAAGCAGCATCAATATCTGCTGATGGGCGCGGGCATTCACGGTGGCCCGAACTTCGACAATCCCATTGCGGGCGAGGTCGATATGGGGCCGCGCGCCAAACTCGCGGGCGTCTTCGCGAAGACGCGCCTGCACATGATGCTTGAGTGGTTCGACTGCTGGCTGAAGGGCGTGAAGAACGGCGTCGATCAGGCCCCGAAGGTGCGTTACTTCGTGATGGGCGGCGATGGCGGCAAAAACGCCTCTGGCCAGTTGTTGCACGGCGGAGACTGGCGTGAAGCTGCCGACTGGCCGCCGCCGCAATCAAAGCCGACGGATTTCTTCCTGCAGCCGGACGGCGCGCTTTCGGTCCAGCCCCATGCGTCGAGCGCATCCTGCACAAGCTATCGGTTCGATCCCGCCGATCCGCTGCCCAGCATCGCCGGCAATGTGTCCTCGCTCACCGAAAATTTGCGGCTCCCGCCTCGCGTAAAAATGCCGGACCCGAACACGTTCCGCCGCCTCATGTTCGTTCAGGGCGCAGCCGATCAGGTCGGCCGCGACGACGTGCATGGCGGATGGCCGAAGGGAAAGCCGCTGACGGATCGCTCGGATGTGATCGCGTTCGAAACCGCGCCGCTCTCGAAGGCCGTGGAAGTCATCGGCAATGTGTGGGTCGATCTGTGGCTGTCGTCATCTGCTCCGGACACTGACCTGTTCTGCATGCTGCTCGACATCTATCCGCAGAGCGAGGCGTGGCCTCACGGCTACCGGATGAACATCACGGACGGGCTGATGCGCGTGCGTTATCGGGACGGCATGGACAAGCCGACCATGATGAAACCCGGCGAGCCGGTGCGGGTGCGCTTCCAGCTTTACCCGACCAGCAATCGCTTCGAGGCCGGGCACAAGATCCAGTTGCTGATTTCAAGCTCGTCGTTCCCGCGCTTCGACGTGAACCCGAATACGGGCGAGCCCACCGGGCGGCACACGCACATGAACCCGGCGGACAATACGATCCACCACGATGCGTCGCGACCCTCGAAAATCGTGCTGCCATTGTTCGGCGGCTAACGCCGTCATCGCGAGGAGCGCAGCGACGAAGCGATCCAGCCGATCAGAATGGACTGCTTCGCTTCGCTCGCAATGACCTTCAGCGCGCCTGGCGCGTCACTCCACGCCAAGCGCGGAGAGATACAGTTCCAGAATCTCTTCTTCCTCGGCGCGCTTCTGGGCGTCCTGACGGCGGATCGAGACGATCTTGCGGATGATCTTGGTGTCGTAGCCGGTGCCCTTGGCCTCCGCGTAGACTTCCTTGATGTCGTCCGCGATGGCGCGCTTTTCTTCTTCCAGACGCTCGATGCGCTCCAGAAAGGCGCGCAGATGGTTGGCGTCGACCGCGTTGGTGTTCATGTCCGGCTCGTCATGCTGAAAGGGGGGCCGTAAGGCCCGTCATGGCCGGACTGGATGGACGCCGGGGGCGGGCGCGTCAAGAAGTCCGCGTCCGCAATCCCCGGAAATCGGCGCCCATCTGGTTCAGCCGTGCTGCTTCTGGCCGGCCGGCGACTGGGCGAAAGCCTTTAGCTGTTCGGGACTTGCCTCGCGCTGGTGGAGCTTCTTGTAGTCCTCGTACGGCATCCCATAGACATGCGTGCGCAGCTCTTCCTTGCCGATGTTGAGGCCGCGCTCGTCGGCGGCGTCCTTCAGCCAGTTGGACAGGCAGTTGCGGCAGAAGCCCGCCAGATTCATCAGGTCGATGTTCTGCACGTTCGGCCGGTCGCGCAGATGCTGGGTCAGGCGGCGGAATGCGGCGGCTTCGAGTTCGGTCTGGGTCTGCTTGTCGATCATTCTGTCCTCCGGCGTCAGACGGAACGGCGACGTTCCGTGCGGCTGCGATGATGTTCGATCATATGGGCGGAAGGGTCCGCCAGTACAGGGGCCAGCAATGGCGCGAGGCGGTCCGCCCATTGTTCCGCATGGGCGGGCGTGCCGATGAGGTCCTGCCGCAATTCGATCAGCATGTGGGCGAGGCCGCGCCTTGTGCCGAGTTCGTGCATCGTGTCGCCTTCAAGCGCGCCGTCGTAGGGCTCGTTGTCCCCCACGGTGAGGTCCGGCTGGGTTCGCAGCGCCTCGATGAAGGGCCGCGCCAGGCGCGGGTCGCTGTCCCACAGGATTCCGACCTGCCAGGGCCGCGCAAAGGTCTTCCAGACCGGCGTGAAGGAATGAATCCCCACGATGGCCGGGAGCGGCCCTGTCTGTCCCATGCGGTCGAGCAGCGCGCCTGCCTGATCCCGGTAGGGCCGCCAGAAGCGGCGGGTGCGCGCCTCGACCTCGGCCTGATCGATCCGGGCGTTGCGGGGAATCAGGGCGCCGTCCGACAGACGCATCACCAGCGTGGGGTCGTCGGCGCCCCGGTTGGGGTCGATCAGCAGACGCGACCAGGTGGTGAGCAGGGCGGGCGCGTTGAAGATTTTGGCCAGTCGCCGGGTGACGTCGGCCGCCCCGATGTCGAAGGCGATGTGGCGCGTGAACTGCATCGGATCGAGGCCGAGGTCGCCATATTCGGCCGGGAGGGCGTTCGAGGCATGGTCGCACAGGAACAGCACGCCTGCATCGAGGCGGCCTTCGATGATTTCGACCGGAGGATGATCGGCTGCGGCGCTCATTCGCGCTTTCTGCCGGATTCCCGTGGCGTCCGAAAGGCGGTGATGCGCGACGCTGCGAAAAATCGTAAAGCCTCGCGCCCGCCCGACGCCTCATGCTGCGTTGACAGGCGGGCTCAGGAACCCAAGATGAGTCGCGGTGATTTGCGCGCCTGCGCATCGCCATGTTGATGACATGAGCATTGGATATTCGGGAACCCATGAGCCTTTCGACCCATCGTCTCATCGCCCCGAGCCTTTTCGCCCTCGGTCTGCTGGCTGGCAGCTCATCGGCCCACGCCGATTTTCGCTTGTGCAACAACGCCTCGAACCGCGTCAGCGTCGCCCTGTCCTATACGGACGGGCAGACATGGGTGACGGAAGGCTGGTGGAATCTCAAGGCCAGCGCCTGCGAGACGCTGCTGCGCGGGCCATTGGCGGCGCAATTCTATTACGTCTACGCGATGGACGAGCGCGGCGGCGAATGGCGCGGCAAGGCCTATATGTGCACGCGGGACCGCGAGTTCCGCATCGAGGGCCGCGAGAATTGTCTCGTGCGCGGCTATGATCGGACCGGCTTTTTCGAGATCGATACCGGTAAGGACGCCAAGAACTGGACCGTCCAGTTGACCGACGCCAACCAGCCGGCGCGCTAGGCGCCTGCTCTGAAAGGGATGTGATGAGACGACTGCGCCGGGTGAAGATTGTCGCCACATTGGGGCCGGCGTCTCAGGATCGTGAAGTCGTCGCCAAACTGTTCGATGCGGGAGTCGATGTCTTCCGCATCAACATGAGCCACGGCACGCACGATGGCTTGCGCGAGCGCGTCACGACGATCCGCTCCATCGAGAAGGAAAAGAAGCGTCCCATCGGGATTCTGGTCGATCTTCAGGGTCCGAAGCTGCGTGTCGGCGAATTCAAGACCGGCTCGGCGGAGCTGAAGAAGGGCGCGAAATTCATTCTCGACGCGCAAAAGACGCCGGGCGACGAAACCCGCGTCTATCTCCCGCATCCGGAAATTCTGCGCGCGCTCGAACCCGGCCACACGATCCTGATCGACGACGGAAAACTGTCGCTGCATGTGGTCGAGGCGAGCCCTGAAAAGGCCCTGTGCCAGGTGGACATCGGCGGGCGCATTTCGAACCGCAAGGGCGTCAGCCTGCCGGACACCGACATTCCGGTCGCGGCCATGACCGCCAAGGATCGGTCGGACCTTGAAGCCGCCGTGGCGGCGGGGGTGGACTGGATCGCGGTGTCCTTCGTGCAGCGGCCCGAGGACATTGCGGATGTGAAGAAGACCGCGCGGGGCCGCGCGCTCGTTCTGGCCAAGATCGAAAAGCCGCAGGCCATCGCGCGGCTCGACGAAATTCTGGAAATCTCCGACGCCCTGATGGTCGCGCGCGGCGATCTCGGGGTGGAAATGCCGCTCGAGAAGGTGCCCGGCCTGCAGAAGCGCATCACCCGTGCGGCTCGCCGGCTCGGCAAGCCCGTGGTTGTGGCGACCCAGATGCTCGAATCCATGATCACCGCGCCGGTGCCGACGCGCGCCGAAGTGTCGGACGTGGCGACGGCCGTGTTCGAGGGAGCGGACGCCGTGATGCTTTCGGCAGAAAGCGCCGCCGGGCAATATCCGGTGGAATCGGTGATGATGATGAACCGCATTGCCGAGGAGGTGGAGAACGATCCGCTGTTCCGGTCGATCATCACCGCCCAGCGCGCCGCGCCCGAACCCACCGGGGCAGATGCGATAGCGGCGGCGGCGCGGGACGTGGCCGAGACGCTCGACCTCAAGGCCATCGCGGCCTGGACCTCGTCGGGCTCGACCGCCTTCCGGATCGCCCGCGAAAGGCCCCGGCCGCCGATCGTCGCCCTCACGCCGCGAATCGAGACCGCCCGCCGCCTGTCGATCGTCTGGGGCGTCCACGCGGTCGTCACCAAGGACGCCGAACACGCGGACGACATGGCCAAGCGGGCCTGCAAGTTCTCCAACCGCGAAGGTTTTTCAGTCGAAGGCGACCGGATCATCGTGGTGGCCGGCGTGCCGTTCGGAACGCCCGGCGCGACGAACATGCTGCGGATTGCGTTTACGAGCGGGGAGAAGTGAGGGATAAGTCAGTTTCGGCTCTGCAAAGGGCCTGAAACTTGCGAAAGTACATATTTTATTGTAATTATATTTTATTTTCAGCGTATCGGTGCTGAAATGAATTCTGACGAGTCGACCAGTTCCCCACAGTTAAAGGAAAAAGAAAATATCCAGAATCATATCGACTTGGAAAAATGTGTGACCGTTTTAGTTACTGAAGCCCAAGAGCCTTTTACGCATTTAGCTCTGCTCCGACTACAGGCCGTTCCGCGTCCCGGAGATTTGATAAATATTTCTGTCGGCTCGGCAATCGCCACCTATTCTGTTATATATGTGAATTTTAACCCTTATGAACCGCGTTGCCATATTACACTAGGCTGCACTTTTTCTCCAAGGGCCACCCCAGCAGGCGGAGGGACTTCGAACACTGTCGACCTTAAGGAACGCATGGAGCATATAACCAAATCGAATATCCAATTTTTTGAAAAGGCACAAGCATATACAAACGCAATTCTGCTCGCAGGATACGCAGGGGTATTTGGCCTTTGGACATTTTCGAAGAATTACATGACAGCTTTTGCGTCCAATTTGACGGTGATTTTAGCCGGGATTTCATTGTTGCTTTTCATTACATGGGAAATTTTTCAGATGGTTAAGCGTTCCTATGCGATGGCAAATTTTGTTCGCCTTGTGAATAAAACTCCACAGGAATTTTTTGAGCTCCTTTCGAAGCAGGAGGCTCACAATCGCGAAGCAAGCGGGCGCAGCATGCTCATTTGGAAGGTTGTTTTAGTTCCAACCATTTTCTGCGCTTATGCCGCAGCGCTACTGCTTCTGTATAGCGCTGCAAGGAATCTTTTCGGATCCACACCTTTGCCATGAATACGATGAGCTACAAGGGCTACGAGGGGCTGGTGTCCTACGACGAGGATGCCGAACTCTTTCACGGCGAGATCATCAATCTGCGCGATGTGGTCACGTTTCAGGGTCGCTCGGTAGATGAATTGAAGAAGGCGCTTGAAGACTCGGTGGAGGATTATCTGGCCTTCTGCGCGGAGCGGGGCGAAGGGGAGTGTCAGAAATTTTGTGTGCGGGGCCGGTTGACCATCACGAGTTGACGAACCTTTCGTCGAACATGATGGCGAATTGTGTTTTGGCTTCGCTCCATTCACGTGGCGGCATTTTCCACTCCCCGGCGACCTGACGCAAGACCA
>CANJNI010000042.1 GCA_947475995.1 Beijerinckiaceae bacterium
CAAGTCCACCACCAAGGCCCAGCAGGGTCTCTACGAATATGACGCCGTCTCGCGCCTGCGCGACAGCCAGCTGGGCGACCCCCGCGTTTCCGACATTCGCAACTATATCAAGCGCGGCAAGCTCTGGGACGCTTTCGCCGCCCATGAGCGCCCGGTGCTGCTGATCGACGAGATCGACAAGGCCGACATCGAGTTCCCCAACGATTTGCTGCTCGAACTCGATCGCATGGAATTCTTCGTCTACGAGACGGGCGAGACGATCCGGGCCGAGAAGCGCCCCGTCGTCATCATCACGTCGAACAACGAGAAGGAACTGCCGGACGCCTTCCTGCGCCGCTGCTTCTTCCACTACATCAAGTTCCCCGATCACCAGACCATGCAGGCCATCGTGGACGTGCATTTTCCGGGCATCAAGAAACGGCTGGTGGAAGAAGCGCTGCGGATTTTCTTCGAGGTGCGCGATGTGCCCGGCATCAAGAAGAAACCGTCCACATCCGAACTGCTCGACTGGCTCAAGCTGCTGCTCAACGAGGACATCACGCCCGAGACGCTGCGCGAGCGCGACCCCAAGAAGATCATCCCGCCCCTGCACGGCGCGCTGCTGAAGAACGAACAGGACGTGCACCTGTTCGAGCGGCTGGCGTTCATCAACAGGCGGGGCGGTTAGGCCGGGCGGAATTTCCGTTACGCGGCCATTCCCGGACACATGCCGCAACTCGGGCCGGCTTCGCCATGGCAGTTCATCTGCGCCTGCTTGCCGGCGCCTTCCGCGCCCTTGGCGGGATCGGCCACCAGCGACAGCTGCTGATCGAGATGCACCCCGCCGCAGGACGGGCAGACAGGCGTTTCACCCGAGCGCACCAGCGTCTGGAAACCGGTCGAGCAATCGGTGCATTCGTAGGAGAAGATTGGCATCGCCATCCTCAAGAGTTGGAATAGATGCCGGAATTTGCCCAAACCGAGCGTGCCTGACAAGGCTCAGCCGGCGCGCTCGTTGATTTTCCCGCAAGACGGCATGACCTCATCGAGGGATTTGCCGGCTTCGCCTGCCGCCTTCCGCAGATCGACGTCTTCCAGAAACACCAGATAGGACGTTGCGGCGTCCGGCTTGAGGTAGGTCGTGCTGTAGATCGGACCAGCGGGGATGTCGCGGCGATGACACGAGTCCACATCGATCGACAGTTCGAGATGCCGCTTTGCGACTGCGGGTCGTTGAGCGTCGCGCGCCTGCGCCTGCAAGGCCCGGATGCGCGGAACATCGGTATCCGCCACCCGGAAGGCGAGAATCCGCGTTCGATCCTTGCGGAACCGCGCCAGCGAAGCCGCTTCCTGAGGTGTATTGTTTTCCGCCAGCACGAAAATTTCGGTCTGCTTTTCCTTCTCGCGTCCTTCGGTCCAGAGACCGACCTTCAGCTTCGCCCCGCCCGGCTGCGTCTCCAGCCAGTCTGGGGACCGCACCGCCACGCGCAGGACCGCAGGGTCGAAGGTCGAGAAGTCGAAATTCCGCAGCGAAAGCATCGTCGAGACGGGCATATGCCCGCATCCGGCGAGGGCCAGAATTCCCGACAGGGCCAAGGCATGTTTCATGCTACGCACCATCAATCACCTATTGAACGTCTAATTTTTAATGTTTGACATTAAATTTTTAGCGTGTCAATAATTTCCGGCTGGCGCATTTCGCCAGTTTGTTCCGGAGCATTCTGATGACCGATGCATTCTCGCTTTCCTCGCCCGGACCTGTTGCGGACCAGGCTGCGTTGCGCCGACGCATCGGCTGGATGTGTCACCTCATCCGTCTTGCGGCGGCCGTCTATGCGGTCTGGATCCTGTTTCAGGTGGTCACACACTGGACCAATCCAGCCTCGGTGGCGCGCGGCTACGGGGCCTGGCTGAAGACCGATCTGTCCGGGATGATGCCGTGGCAACTCATGGCCGGCTTTGCCGTGCATCTCGGCATCTGGTGCTTCGCGGCGGCTGCCTGCTACAGCGTCTGGAAGCTCTTCTCGGGCTATCTGGCCGGGCGCATCTTCACGCTCGACGCCACGCTCTGGTTGCGGCGCATCGGTCTTTTCGGTCTGGCCGCAGAGGGGCTGGACCTCCTCACGCGCCCGCTGACCGCCATCATCGTCAGCGCGCATCTTCCCGAAGGTTTCAGGACCGTCGCCTTTTTCGGCAACCCGATGGATCTGCTGATCGTTCTTTTCCTCGGCGGGTTCATCGCGCTGGCCGAAATCTTTCGCGCCGCTGCGGAAATCGCCGCCGACCACGAACAGATAGTCTGACTCATGCCGATCATCATCAACCTTGACGTCATGCTGGCCAAACGCAAGGTTCGCTCCCGCGACCTTGCCGAGGCCATCGGCATCGCCGAACAGAACGTCTCACTGCTGAAATCCGGCAAGGTGAAGGGCATCAGGTTCGACACGCTGGAGAAGATCTGCGCGGCTCTCGACTGTCAGCCCGGCGATATCCTCGAATATGCACCCGAACCCGCCGAGCCTTTCAGTCTGTCCACGGAGCCCCGCAAGGCCGGGTGACAGAAGCGCCCGGCTTGCTATTCTGGCCGGATGCGCCGCCTGCTTCTGCTTCGTCACGGAAAGGCCGCCGCCGAGTCGGGCGGCGGCGACATCGAGCGCGCCCTGACCCTGCGCGGGCAGCAGGATGCGGCCCTTATGGGGCAATATCTGGCCCGCGAAAACCTCGCGCCCGACACAGCCGTCGTCTCCAGCGCGCGCCGCACCCGCGAGACGCTGGAATGCGTGAAGCGGGAACTGCCGTCGCTGCCCGCAATCTATGTCGAGCCGAAACTCTACCTGGCCGAACCGGACCTGCTGCTCGCACACCTGCGCCGCACGCCGCCCGCCACAGGCGTGCTGCTGGCCATCGGCCATAATCCCGGTTACGCCGAACTGGCGGTCGCCCTCTCGGGTTTCGGCGACATGGCGGCCCGCAACAGCATCCTGCACAAGTTCCCGACCTGCGCGCTGGCGGTGATTTCCTTCGAGACCGACTGGGCGCAGGTGAAGCCCGGCGCGGGACGGCTGGAGCGGCACGTGATCGCCTCGCAATTGCGCGACCCGGCCTGACGGCTCGACAAGCCGCCCAATCTCCAGTATGGAACCCGCCTCAACTGACAACAGCGCGCCGAAACGCTCGCCGCAAGGCGATACGGCAGGAGTTAAAATGAACCTGATCCAGACGCTCGAAGCCGAGCAGGCTGCCCGCCTTGCTCCCAAGCATCCCGAATTTCAGCCGGGCGACACCATCATCGTCAACGTGAAGGTCAAGGAAGGGGAGCGCACCCGCGTTCAGGCCTATGAAGGCGTTTGCATCGCCCGCAACGGCGGCGGCCTCAACGAGAGCTTCACGGTCCGCAAGATTTCCTACGGCGAAGGCGTGGAGCGCGTGTTCCCGATCTTCTCCCCGATGATCGACTCGATCTCGGTGGTCCGTCGCGGCAAGGTGCGTCGCGCCAAGCTCTATTACCTGCGCGATCGTCGCGGCAAGTCTGCCCGCATCGCCGAAAAGGCCGAGACCGCGACCGAAAAGGCCGCTCGCGTCGAGGCCAAGACCGCCAAGAAGGCGAAGGCCAAGGCCGACGCCAAGTAAGAATTTCAGCGCAAGTGCTGCGAAAAGCCCGGGCCGGAAGGTTCGGGCTTTTTGTTTTTGGCCTAAAGCCCCTCCCTCAATCCCTCCCCGACAAGCGGGGAGGGAGGCGCTCGTTGTGCACCCCACGCTATTCCTGAACGCGACTATTCCCTCCCCGCTTGTCGGGCGATCAAAGATCGCCAAGGAGGGTTAGGGAGGGGTCCGACGTCTATCCCAACGCCCCGTTCAGCATCCACCGATGCCCGAACGGGTCGCGGATCACCGCAAAACGTGTGCCCCAGAATGTGTTCGTCGGCTGCGTCTCGCCTTTCGCGCCAAGGCCGGTCGCCTTGGCGAAAACCTCGTCCACCTCTTTGGCAGATCCGAATTCGAGGCTGACGGACGCCGTCACCGGCTCCCCCGGCAGGGGCGGGCGGGCGTTCTGGGAAAATTCGGGGAACATGTCGGCCAGCATCACCGAGCCGCCGTTGATCTCCAGTTCGCAATGCATGACCCGCAGCCCGTCGAGCGAGGGCATGTAGGCCTTTTGCCGCGCGCCCAGCGCGCTTACATACCAGCCGATGGCGGCCGCAGCGGGCGTCACGGTGAGGTAGGGGGCGACCCTGGGGCGGTCCGACACGACGATGCTCCTGATTTTCCCAAACATGCCAGACACATGCCGGCCCTGTCCAACCAAACAGCAGGGGTGGCTTCCCCCCATGCGCGCTTGCCTGTATGAAGCGCCTTCAAAGTTTCATCGCCTGCCAACGGGATCGCAAAGATGGCCAAAGCCCGCACGCTCTACGACAAGATCTGGGACGACCACGTCGTCGATGTTCAGCCCGACGGCACGACGCTTCTCTACATCGACCGTCACCTCGTCCATGAAGTGACGTCGCCGCAGGCGTTCGAAGGACTGCGGCTCACGGGTCGCAAGGTTCGCTCGCCCGAGCGCACCCTGCTGGTCGTCGATCACAACATCCCGACCACCGACCGCGACGCTCCGATCGAAGATCCGGAAAGCAAGGCGCAGATCGAATATCTGGCCGACAATGCGCGCCATTTCGGGCTCGAATATTACGACGGCAAGGATATCCGTCAGGGCATCGTGCACATCATCGGACCCGAGCAGGGCTTCACGCTGCCGGGCACGACGATTGTGTGCGGCGACAGCCACACCGCCACGCACGGGGCGTTCGGCGCGCTCGCGCATGGCATCGGCACGTCGGAAGTCGAGCACGTTCTGGCGACGCAGACGCTGATCCAGAAGAAGTCGAAGAACATGCGCGTCACCGTCGACGGCAAGCTGCCCGAAGGCGTGACGGCGAAAGACATCATTCTCGCCATTTGCGGCGAGATCGGCACCGCCGGCGGCACCGGTCATGTCATCGAATTCGCCGGCGAAGCCATCCGCGAACTGTCGGTGGAAGGCCGCATGACGGTCTGCAACATGACCATCGAGGCTGGCGCGCGCGCCGGTCTCATCGCGCCGGACGAAAAAACCTTCGAATATCTGAAGGGCCGCCCGAAGGCCCCCAAGGGCGCGGCCTGGGAACAGGCGGTCGCGTTCTGGAAGACGCTGAAGACCGACGAGGATGCGCATTTCGACAAGGAAATCCGCATCGACGCCGCCAACTTGCCGCCCATCGTCACCTGGGGCACCAGCCCGGAAGACACCGTGTCGATCACCGGCGCAGTGCCGACACTCGAAAGCGCCCAGAACGAGAAGATGCGCGCCAAGATCGCCCGCGCCCTCGACTACATGGGCCTCAAGGGCGGTGAGAAGATGACCGACATCGCCATTGATCGCGTGTTCATCGGTTCCTGCACCAACGGCCGCATCGAGGATCTGCGCGCCGCCGCGAAGGTCGCCGAGGGCCGCAAGGTCGCCGCGACCGTCAACGCCATGGTGGTGCCGGGCTCCGGCCTCGTGAAGGAACAGGCCGAGAAGGAAGGTCTGGACAAGATCTTCATCGCCGCCGGTTTCGAGTGGCGCGAGCCGGGCTGCTCCATGTGTCTGGCCATGAACCCCGACAAGCTGGCGCCGGGCGAGCGTTGCGCGTCGACGTCAAACCGCAACTTCGAGGGCCGTCAGGGCTTCCGGGGCCGCACGCATCTGGTCTCCCCCGCCATGGCGGCGGCCGCGGCCATCGCGGGCAAGTTCGTGGATATCCGGACGTTCAAGTAAGCGGCGCGGGCGCGGCGGGGCGAGCGATGCACAGCCCCGACGACCGCGCCCGTGAAGCAAAAGCCGCGCTCGACCGTGCCGAGCGCGAGTCGACCGGCTTTGCGGATTCGGCGTTGGCGAAAATGGGCGACCATTTCGCCGCCCGGGAGGCCGACCCGCAGGATGGCGCCGAACTCTGGGGCCGCCGCATCGGTCGCATTCTGGGAGCGGTTTTTCTGATCCTGCTCCTCATCAATCTTTTCACAGGCTGGATTTTCTGAACATGGCGAAATCGCCCATCGCCGATCTCGTCTCCCCCAGCCTCGCCGACATCGAGGCGCTGGCCGACACGGCCTTCACGGGTTTGCCGGACGAATTCCGTGCGCTCTGCGAAGGCGTCGTCATCAAGGTCGACGACTTTCCCGATGACGAAACCCTCGAACAGATGGAATGCGAAACCGAGTTCGATCTGCTGGGACTGTTTCGCGGACGCGGGCTGGTCCAGCTGGGCGCCGGGCCGCAGACGGGCGAGTTCCCATCGATGATCTGGCTCTACCGCCGCCCGATTCTCGACTATTGGGCCGATCACGAGGAGACGCTCGGGGCCATCGTGACCCACGTTCTCGTCCACGAAATCGGCCATCACTTCGGCCTGTCGGACGAAGACATGGAAGAAATCGAGCGCCGCGCCGGTTAAGCCTGCGGGCGTTTATTTCCTGCTTGTCGCCCCGGCGACTGAATAGTTGCCGCAAGGGGAATTGAAATCGGCGCGAAACGCGCTCATGTTCTGTTTGTCCGCGCATCTTGTGCGGACCGTTTTGGAGAATGAAGCACTGACACTCACGGTTGCGACCGAGGCGGGCAAAGCCCCGCTTCCCCCGGTCAGGGACGCAAGCGCCCCGGAGACCGGCCACCTTGTGCGGACAATCCTCGCCAGTCTCGACGACGCGAAAGCCGAGGATGTCGTTTCTCTCGATCTCAAGGGCAAGACCACGATCGCCGACGTCATGGTGGTCGCGACCGGCCGCGCCAACACGCATGTTGGCGCCATGGCCGAGCGCCTCATCAAGGACTGCAAGGATCTGGGCCTTGTGCCGCGCGTCGAGGGCATGCCGCACAACGACTGGGTTCTGGTCGATGCGGGCGACGTCGTCGTTCATATCTTCCGGCCCGAAGTGCGCCAGTTCTACAATCTTGAAAAGATGTGGGGCGGCCCGCGTCCGGCTGACCAGTCGAGCCCGCGCCGGAGCTGATCCGGCGCGCTCCTGCACAATGTTCGCGGCACTGCTGCGCCGCATTGGTGGCGTTTCGCCCCTGTGATAGAAGCGTTGCCTGAAAACCGGAGCGCTTATGTCCCGTCCCCAGCTCGTGCTTGCCTGCGGCCTCATGTGCGATGCGCGTGTTTACGCGCCGCAGCGTGACGCGCTGAAATCGGACTATGAAATTCTCGTCGTGGATTTCTTCGGCCTCGATTCCATCGCGGCGATGGCGGAGAAAGTTCTGGCGGTGGCCGGTCCGAAATTCTCGCTTGCCGGCCACTCCATGGGCGGGCGCGTAGCCATGGAGGCCTATGCGCGCGCCCCGCATCGCATCGAGCGCCTCGCGCTTCTCGACACCGCCTATCATCCACGCACGAATGCGGAAGCCGAAGGCCGCCTGAAGCTTGTCTCGCTCGGCTTCACGCAGGGCATGAAGGCGGTCGCCGACGCCTGGCTACCGCCCATGCTGGCCCCGGCGCATCGCGGCGATCCGGCGCTGGTGGACAATCTGGCCGACATGATCGCAGGCGCCACGCCCGAGATTTTCGAGCGTCAGCAACATGCGCTGCTGAACCGTCCCGATCACGGGCCGCTCCTGCCGAGCATCGCCTGCCCGACGCTCTGCGCCACCGGGCGCTTCGACGAGTGGAGCCCCGTGTCAGTGCATGAGCATATGGCCAAGCAGATCCCGGACGCGCAACTCGTGGTGTTCGAAACGGCCGGACACATGAGCACGCTCGAAACGCCCGACGAAATGACGGGCGCGCTCGCCGGTCTCATGCGACGCTGATTGCGGCAGCGTCAGCCGTGAGCGCGCTGCACCCCGATGTCGCACGAACGGCGGCGATGCTGGGCGAACTGGCAGAACTGCTCCGCCGTCACGACATGCGGTTCTGGGCCGGCAAACTCGATCTCTGCCGCAAGCGGCTCGAGAATGCGGATTTTTATGGCGTGACGTCCCTGCTCGAACTGTATGCCGGGCGGGACTCGCTCAACGATATCATTTTGGTCGGCGCCGATCAGGCGCAATTGTCGAAATTGCTGGGCGACGTCTGGCGAACGGCAGACAAACTGCGCGCCGAATACGAAGGGCCGTAAGCCTCTATCGCATCTCGAAGATGATCCATGCGGCCCCGGTGCCGATGGCAATCGGCCAGGCGGGAGATTTCGTGCGCGTCGCGACCAGCAATGTCGCCACCGCTCCGATCCATTCCTTCACGCCGCCGTTGATGATGGACGGCGTCACAAAGCTCACGAAAAGGGTGCCCGGCACATAGGACAGCATGATGCGCACCGCCTGCGGCGGATCGAAACGGCTGAACAGCCAGTAGCCGCCCGCGCGCGTTGCGTAAGTGGCGAGCGCCATGCTGACGATGGCGAGGACGATCCATGGATCAAGCCGCATAGGCTTTTCCTGCCCATGTCTGCAGAAGTCCGACAAAGCTGCCTGCAATCGCGCCCGCCACCACATGCCACGCAGTTCCGGGCATCAGGTGAGAGACGAGCGCAGCCGTGGCGGCTGCCGTGATCCACGGCAGGATATCGCGCCGGCCCTTCCAGAGCGGCACCAGCATGGCGATGAAGACAGCCAGCGCCGCAAAGAACAAGGGATGACCCGGCGGCGGGGCAACGAAATCGCCCACCAGAAACCCCGCCATCGTGCCGGTGACCCAGAAGAACCACAGCACCAGACCCGCGCCGAGCAGGAAACCTGCATCGCGCTTTCCTTTTTCGATTTCCTGCACCGACATGGCCCAGGCGTTGTCGACGAGGAAGAACAGAAGGCCCCAGCGTTTCCAGCCTCGCAGATGATCCATCCACGGCGCCATCAAGGGCCCCATCAGCACGAAGCGCAGGTTGACCATCGTGGCGGCGAGCGTCGTGCCGAAGATCGGCGGCGGATAGACCCATGCGCCGAGCGCCAGCAATTGCGCCGCGCCCGCAAACATCAGCCCGCTCATCAGGGCGGCTTCCAGCATCGAAAACCCGTGCGCCTGCGCCGAAAGGCCCACGACGGTCGCATAAGGAAGCTGTCCGACCAGCACGGGCGAGATCGCCCGCGCGCCGCGCCGCACGCCCTCAAGGCTGACGGTGACGTGTGGCGATGGGACTCCGGCGGAATTGTTCATTGATCAGCCGCCGGCGCGAGCGCAAGGCGCTCGCTAGCCCAGCGTCCCCTTCACGGCCTCGATCAATTGTTTCAGCGTGAAGGGCTTCGGCAGGAAGCCGAACTCCTCGCCGGCCGGCAGGTTCTTGGCGAAGGCGTCTTCCGCATAGCCGGACACGAAGATCACCTTGCAGGTGATGCCGCGCTTGCGCAGTTCGCCGAACATGGTCGGCCCATCCATCTCGGGCATCACGACATCGGAGACAATGAGGTCGATCGGCCCCTGTCCTTCTTCGATGATTTCCAGCGCGTGCTGGCCGGAGGTGGCCTCGATGACCGTATAGCCGCGCGAGGACAGCGCGCGCGCCCCGAAGGCCCGCACGGCGTCCTCATCCTCGACCAGCAGAATGGTGCCGCGGCCCGTTGCGTCGGAAGCAGGCGCCTTCACCTCTTCCTTCTTCACCTGCTCTTCGGCGGTCGGGACATGACGTGGCAGGAAGATGCGGAAAGTGGCGCCCTTGTTGACTTCCGAGTCGCAGAACACCCAGCCGCCCGTCTGCTTGACGATGCCATAGACCATCGAAAGGCCGAGGCCCGTGCCCTTGCCGACTTCCTTGGTGGTGAAGAAGGGCTCGAATATTTTCTGCTTCACATCGTCCGGAATGCCATGTCCGGTGTCGGACACTTCCAGCACCACATATTCCGCCTCGACCAGCGAGGCCTCGTTGTAGGCCGCGCATTCGGAGGCCTGCACGTTCAGCGTGCGCACGGAAATCTTGCCGCCGTCCGGCATGGCGTCGCGCGCATTGACGACGAGATTGATGACCACCTGCTCGAACTGGTTGAGATCGACCTTGGTGAGCCAGAGATCGCGTCCATGCTTGACGTCGAGTTCTATCTTTTCGCCCACCAGACGCCGCAGCAGCATCTGCAGATCGGAAAGAACGTCGCCGAGCTGCAGCACCTGCGGGCGCAGCGTCTGCCGCCGCGAGAAAGCCAGCAACTGCCGCACCAGACCAGCAGCCCGGTTGGCGTTCTGCTTGATCTGCATGATGTCCTGGAAGGACGGATCGGTCGGCCGGTGATTGGCCAGCAGCAGGTCCGAATAGCCGATGATGGCGGTCAGCACGTTGTTGAAGTCATGCGCCACGCCGCCAGCGAGCTGGCCAATGGCCTGCATCTTCTGGCCCTGCGCGAAATTCTCCTGCAGCGTGCGCTGTTCGGTCGTGTCGAGCGCGAAGATCGTCGCCGCGCCGCCCTCGCCGCCCTCGTCGCTCGGCGAAAAGAACAGACGCGCCGAGCGCGCCGGCTCTCCGGTCAGCGCAACGTCGAGCGGCGACACATCGCCCTTGCCGTCATTGACCACCGACGCAAAGGCCGCCGTGAAGGCCGGCCGGTCGCGTTCCGAAATGCCCGCGAAGATCGAGCGGGCGCCCTCGCCACCCTTCAGGGCTTCGGGCAGCAGGCGCGCGAAAGCCGCATTGGCGCGCAGGATGCCGCCGTTGCGATCCAGCGAGGCGATCGCCATCGGGGTCTGGTTGAAGAAGCGCGCGAAACGCACCTCTGCGGCGCGCAGGTTTTCTGCTGGCTCTTCGCCGGGCGCGCGGTTGATCACCAGCGTGCGAGACAGGCCCGGCGTGCAATCCTGCGCAAAGGCGACGCGGTGAATGACCCGCACCGGCAGGTTCTGGCCATTGCGGCGCTTGAAATCGACGTCGAACTGTTCGGTCCGCACTTCCGACGACCGGCCCGCCACGGACGCGAGCAACGCGGCCCCGTCGCCCGCCACGATGTCGGACAGCTTCAGGCCGCCCGAGCCGTATTGCGCCAGATCGTAATCCAGCCATCCGGCCAGGGTGGCGTTCATGTAGCTGACGCGGCCGTCGCCATCAGCCGAAAAGAAGCCCGCAGGCGCGTGGTCGAGGAAGTCGATCGCGTGCTGCAATTCCTGAAAGACGTTCTCATGGCGCAGGCGCTCGCGCGTCACGTCAGCCACCGACCAGAGCGTTGCCCGCTTCTGGCCGAACCGCTCGACGGGCCGCACCCGGATGCGATACCAGCCGGATTCGCCATCGCCGGTGAGCGGCGGCGCGAGCCGCATTTCTTCCGCCCCGCGCTTGCCCTCGCGGGCCGCCTGGGCAAGCCGATACACGGCTTCGGAGACGTCGGGCGTGCCCGAAAACAAACGCTCCACGGTGCGCAGATCCGCCGGATCATGCGCGCCCGAAAGCGCCATGTAAGCCTCGTTGGCGTAGATGACGCGCGTATCGCCCTCCGTGACCAGCAACCCCTCGAGGCCGGTGTCGGCGATCAGCTTAGTGATGTCATTGCGGGCCGCCTGCCCGGAAAACTGCAGGAATCCAACCGCATAGGCGAAAAGCCCGATGACGCCCACGATCGCCAGAAGGGCCAGCAGCCCGATCGTCAGTCGGCCGGCATGATCCTGAGGCAGAAACGAGAAGGACGCCGCAGCTCCGACCAGCACCACCGCGAGCAGCAGCACCAGACCCGGACTGCCGGTGCGTTCCGTCCGGTCGAGGGCGGCGGAAATCGGCGGCTCGCTCATTCGCTCCTGTCCTGCGGGAAAGTGGCGACTCGCAACGGCAAATCACCAGTGTGGTTCACAATGAGACGGCCGCGTGGTCTTGGCAATGGAGATGAATCAAGCGTTTCGCGGAGCTTCGCCGTCCGGTTTCGCCTGTCGTGGTTAACCATTTCTTAACGTCGCCCACATCGGCGGGCGCACTCGTGGTACAAGTCGGTGTTTATCCGCAAGAGTTGCGGCGCGGAGCCATGGGGCCATGCAGTTTTTGAACAATCTGATCGGCGATAACAAGCCGCTTCTGTACCTGGCGGTGGCGGTGCTCGCCCTCGTCGTCGTGTTGCTGCTGATCGCCGGGTATCGTCTCCTGTTCGGACCCCGGATCCGCAGCGCGGGCGGGCGCTCGCGCCAGCCGCGCCTCGGCGTGGTGGACGCCTACGATCTGGACCGCCAGCGCCAGCTGGTTCTCGTCCGCCGCGACAATGTCGAACATCTCATCATGATCGGCGGACCCAACGATCTGCTCATCGAGCCGACCATCGTGCGTGGCCAGCCCGCCGTCGGCAGCCAGCCCGCCCCGATGCGGGATGCGGCCCCGCTTGCGCCCGCCATGGACGAGGCGACCGTCCCCGCCCCGGCGCCGCCCGTCATCCCGGCGCGCCCCGAGGCCCTCGGCCGCAATGCCGACCGCCAGACCATCCGGCCCGAGCCGCAATTCATCCCCGAGCCTCCGGCTCGCCCCGAACCTCCGGTACGACCCGAACCCCCGGTTCGCCACGAGCCCCAAGCTCGGCCCGAACCTCCGGTACGGACCGAACCGCCCCTGAGGCCGGAACCCCTCATCCGGCAGGAACAGGTTCTGAGCCCGGAAGCTTCGCCCCCTCCGCCGGGCTTGGTCGAAACCGCGCCCCAGCCGCCGCAGGCCCCGGCCGTGACGCCGCCGCCGGCGCGCACCTTCGTTCCGCCGCGCCCCACGCCCCGGTCGATCCCGCCGATTCCGCGCCCGTCGATCCCCAAGACCATCGTGATGCCCGCGCCTTCGGTGGAGCCGCCGCCCCCGCCGGCGCCCGAACCCGTCGCGCAGCCTGAACCGGCCCCCGAAGCGGCGTCGCACGCGCCTGCTCCCGAGCCTGCTCCCGTTCCGGTGGTCGAGGCGCCTGCGAAGCCCGAGCCGACGCCGCTGCCGCCCGAACCGCCCAAGCCCGCCGCGCCGCTCGATCCGCTCGATGCGCTCGAGCAGGAAATGGCCCGGCTCCTCAACCGACCGGCCCCGCCCAAGCCCTGAAGGCAGGCAACAAAAAAGGCGGCTCAAGGCCGCCTTTTTCAATTCCGGAATGTGTTGCGGTCAGTCGTCGCGATAGACCTTTTCACGCTTTTCATGGCGCTCCTGCGCTTCGATGGAGAGCGTCGCAATAGGGCGCGCGTCCAGCCGCTTGAGCGAGATCGGCTCGCCGGTTTCCTCGCAATAGCCGTAGGTTCCGTCATCGATGCGGGCGATCGCGGCGTCGATCTTGGAAATCAGCTTGCGCTGACGGTCGCGCGCGCGCAGTTCGATGGCGCGGTCGGTTTCCGAGGAAGCGCGGTCGGCCAGATCGGGATGATTTTCACTTTCAGTCTGCAGCGCAGCCAGCGTTTCGCGGCTCTCGCGCAGGATATCGTCTTTCCAGTCGGTCAGCTTGCGGCGAAAATATTCGCGCTGCTTGTCGTTCATGAACGGTTCGTCGTCGGACGGTCGATAATTCTTATCGATCGTAGGGGCTTGGGCCATGTGGTCGATTCTCCCCGAGCGCAGTCGCGGACCTTATAGCGGCTCTCTTATGTCGCGACAACGACTGCGTAAATTGTTGACACGGATGGGTCCACAAAAAAAGCCCGGCATGACGCCGGGCTTTTGATCGTTCAGGCGTGCATCGCCTTCTTGAGGTTCTCGTCGATCTTGTCGAGGAAGCCGGTGGTCGAGAGCCACTTCTGCTCCGCGCCGACGAGAAGCGCGAGATCCTTCGTCATATAGCCGCTCTCGACAGTGTCGATGCAGACCTTTTCCAGCGTGTGCGCGAAAGCATCGAGTTCGGCGTTGCCGTCGAGCTTGGCGCGGTGCATGAGGCCGCGGGTCCAGGCAAAGATCGAGGCCATCGAGTTGGTCGAGGTCTCCTTGCCCTGCTGGTGCTGACGGTAATGGCGGGTCACGGTGCCGTGAGCGGCTTCGGCTTCCACGGTCTTGCCGTCCGGCGTCATCAGCACAGAGGTCATGAGGCCCAGCGAACCGAAGCCCTGCGCGGCGGTGTCGGACTGCACGTCGCCGTCATAGTTCTTGCAGGCCCACACATAGCCGCCCGACCACTTGAGCGAGGCCGCCACCATGTCGTCGATCAGGCGGTGCTCGTAGATGAGCTTGGCCTTCGCGAACGCATCCTTGAACTCGGCATCGAACACGTCCTGGAAGATATCCTTGAAGCGTCCATCGTAGACCTTCAGGATCGTGTTCTTGGTCGACAGATACACCGGATAGTTGCGCTGCAGGCCATAGTTGAACGAGGCGCGCGCGAAGTCGCGGATCGACTCGTCCAGATTGTACATCGACATGGCGACGCCGGCGCCGGGGAAGTTGAACACTTCGCGCTCGATCACCTGCCCGTCTTCACCCACGAACTTGAGCGTGAGCTTGCCCTTACCGGGCACCTTGAAATCGGTGGCGCGGTACTGGTCGCCATACGCGTGACGGCCCACCACGAAAGGCTGCGTCCAGCCCGGCACGAGGCGCGGCACGTTCTTGCAGATGATCGGCTCGCGGAAAATTGTGCCGCCGAGGATGTTGCGGATCGTCCCGTTCGGCGACTTCCACATGTCCTTCAGGTTGAACTCTTTCACGCGGGCTTCATCGGGCGTGATGGTCGCGCACTTCACGGCGACGCCATACTTCAGGGTCGCTTCGGCGGAGTCGATGGTGATCTGGTCGTTGGTCTCATCGCGCTTCTGAACCGACAGATCGTAATACTTCAGGTCGATGTCCAGATACGGATGGATCAGCTTGTCCTTGATGTACTGCCAGATGATCCGGGTCATCTCGTCGCCGTCCATCTCGACAACCGGATTGGCGACCTTGATCTTTTTCATGCGACGGACCTTTCGGGATGAATGGAATTGGCGAGTCCGGCGCAATTTGACGCAGGCCGCCGGTTGGGCCGCCCTATAGCACCCGCTCTTGGGGCCGCAAAGCGCATCCTTTGGTCAATATGATCGCTCGCGACGGGAAATTTACCTATGAAAAAGCCCCGCCTGGCTGAACCCGGCGGGGCTTTGACGATCAAAAATCAGATCAGAGCTGGGTGAGGATATTGTCCGCGCCCGACTTCTCGATGCCCGGGTTTTCCTCGATGTTGATGGACTTCACCACGCCATTGTCGACCAGCATCGAATAACGCTTGGAGCGAGGAATGCGACCTACGGTGACGGAGAGTCCCGCTGCCTCAGCGAAGTCGCCATTTCCGTCGGCGAGAAACTCGATCTTGTCCGCTGCCTCGCTGGCCTTCGCCCAAGCGCTCAAGACGAAAACATTATTGATCGCTGTGCATGCGATTGCATCTACGCCCTTTGCCTTGATCTCGGCTGTCTTGTCGCGGAAGCTCGGCAAGTGATTCCGGTCACATGTGGGTGTGAATGGCCCCGGAACCGCGAAAAGAACAATTCTCCTTCCGGCAAAAATCTCGTCGGTATTCATAGGCTTCGGACCGTCGGCGGCCATTACCGTGAAGGTGGCGTTCGGCAGCTTGTCTCCCACTTTGATCATCATGCGCTCCTGAAATGCCGGGCGTTCGCGCCCGTGGATTTGTGTTCGGCAAAAGGGTTCTAGCGCGCTTCACGAATGAACGAAATGTCGCAGCCGATCGAATTCGCGCAATGCCAAGATGGTGCGGATCGCCGCAATGTCGAGGCCTCAGGGCCTCGCCGGAGGAGCTTCCAGACGGGTCGTGGTCTCGTAGGCTTCCTGACCGTTGGTGATGGTCAGCACGACGCCGTCGATCGGCAGGACTGCGCCGGAGGGCTTTTCGGCGAGAATGATGTCGTAGAGCGCATCTCCCGCAGGCCGCGTGTCGAAATACCAGCCCTCCGGCCCCTCCGCGAAGACCTCGGAATTGGCGGCGGCGGCCGGGAAGCGCACCCGCCAGGTGGGCTTCTTGGCGTCACGCACGCCCCACATGTTGAAGCGAGTCGTCACCGCGCCTTCAAGCGGCTTCGGCACCTTCGCCGCGAAGGCATCGATCTGCGCAGCTTCGGCGGTGCGCTTTGCGTCGGGCCGCAGGTCGAGCTTCAGGCGCGCCTCCGCCGGAATGCAGATGTTTTCGCAGACGGCGAAATGGAAATCGATGTCCAGCGTCATCGGCTTGCCGGGGTCCAGCGGCTTGACGTCGATGGGGAAAATCACCCGCTCCCGATAGCCGAACGCGACGGCTCCGCCTTCCAGAAAACGACCCGGTGCCGGATATTTGATCTCGGCCGATCCGAAGTTTTTCGAACTGTCGAACTTTAGCAACGGCGGCACGCCTGCTTCACCGGGCGTTCGCCAGTAGGTGAGCGCCTGCGCATTCAGGACGATTTCCACGCCGACGCGATAATGATCGCCCTCAAGCCCGCCCGCCGAGATCAACCGGGTGCGGGTCTTGTCGCCGCGCGTCCAGGGCGAAGCGTCCTGCGCCTGCACGCCGCTCGCCGCCAGCACAACCAGCGCGACCCCGGCCCATCTCCCCAAACCCGCCCAAAACCTCAACAGACGCACTCCGCAGCCGGACTTCGCAAAGTGTCGAGATAATCTCCTAAGGACGGATTTACGAGCAACGAACACGTGACCTGCCTGCACAGTCGCGTGATTTCTTGTTCCGGCCGCCCTGTGCCCCTAGATTGGGGTCATGTCCAAGAGTTCACTCAAGTCCGGTTACCTCGACGGCCAGATGCTCGTCGCCATGCCCAGCATGGCCGACCCGCGTTTCGCCAGATCCGTCATCTATCTCTGCGCCCATTCGACAGACGGCGCCATGGGCCTCGTGGTCAATCGCCGTTCACGGCGGCTGAAATTCACCGACCTTCTGGTCCAGCTTGAAGTCATCAAGGAAAACGAGGCCATCCTGCTTCCGGAAGGAATCGGTTCGGTGCCGGTGCTGCGCGGCGGCCCGGTGGATCGAGGTCGCGGCTTCGTGCTCCACTCGCCCGACTACGAGGCGGGCGACGCCACCATGGCGATCAACGACGGCGTGTCGCTCACCGCCACGGTCGACATCCTGAAAGCCATTGCGGCCGGCAACGGCCCGCGTAAAGCGGTTCTGGCGCTGGGTTACGCTGGCTGGGGCAGCGGGCAACTTGAGAACGAAATCCAGCGCAATGACTGGCTGAACTGCGATCCGGACGACGAACTCCTGTTCGGCACGGACCACGACGCCAAATACGACCACGCCATGCGCAAGATCGGGATCGACCCCCGAATGCTATCGGGCGAGGCCGGGCACGCGTGAGTTCACGCCGCTTCCGGCGCGGCGCCCATCAGCTTGCGGGCCTCGATGGCGCTTAGCGCTTGGCCGAACGCATAGCCCTGCGCGAATTCGCTGCCGAGCTGGTAAAGCTCGATGGCGTCGCTCTCGGTCTCGATGCCTTCGGTGACGACTTCCATGCCCAGATCGTGCGCCAGCGCGATCATCGAGCGCAGCAGCACGGGCCGCGAGCCCTTGGAATTCTGCCGCACGAAGCTCTTGTCGATCTTGATCGTGTCGAACGGGAAGCGCTGCAGATAGGCGAGCGATGAATAGCCGGTGCCGAAATCATCGAGCGAAAGTCCTGCGCCAAGCTCCTTGATGCGCGTCAGCATCTGGGCGGCATATTCGGGATTTTCCATCACGAGGCTTTCGGTCAGCTCCAGCTTCAGCGAGCCGCGGATGACCGACGTACGTGTCAGCACCGCCTTCACATCGTGCAGGAGATCGTGGCGCAGCAACTGGCGCGACGACACGTTGACGCTGGCGAAGATCGGCGGCTGCACGTCGAGAGCCTGCTGCCAGGCGGCGAGTTCGCGCGCCGTGCGCTCAAGGGCGAAAATGCCAAGATCGATGATGAGCCCGGTTTCCTCCGCGATGGGAATGAAATCGGCCGGGCTCAGTCGGCCGAAGCGCGGATGATCCCACCGCAGCAGAGCCTCGAAGCCCGCAATGGTGCGGTCCGCCAGACGCACGACCGGCTGGAACACGACTTTCATTTCGCCCCGGTCGAGCGCGCGGCGCAAATCGGTTTCGAGTGACAGGCGGTCGGAGCGTTGCGCCCGCATTCCGGGGCGGAACACCTCGATGCGGTTGCCGCCGAGGCGCTTCGCATGAGCATTGGCGATCTCGGCGTCCTTCAGCATGTCGTCGCGCTTGGGGTGCAGCTGGGGATCGTAAAGCGCGACGCCGATGGAGGCCGTCAGGGCGATCTCGCGGTCGCTGAACGTGACCGGAGTCGAGAGCGTCTTTCGCACCGTATCGGCGAGCGAAATGATCGGGTCGATGGAAGTCTCGGACAGGATGATGATCGCAAATTCGTCGCTGGCGATGCGCGCCAGCGTATCGGTCGGCTTCAGCAGGCGGCTCAACCGGCGCGCGATGGTCAGCAGAACTGAATCGCCCGCCGTCATTCCCATCGCCTCGTTGACCTGACGGAACCGGTCGAGGTCGATCGACAGAACGGTCGGCCGCACCATGTTGTCTTCCTGCGCCTGGGCCAGCGCAGCCTCAAGGCGGTCAAAGAACAGTTCGCGGTTCGGAAGGCCGGTAAGATTGTCATGCACCGCATCGTGCAGAAGGCGTTCTTCGGCGGTCTTCGATTCTGTGATGTCCGCCAGCGTGCCGACGACCCGGATCACTTCGCCGTCAGCCCCCACCACGGGCCGCGCCTTCAAGAGATACCAATGGTAGTGGCCGTCCGCGCCGCGCAGGCGGAAGTCGAGCCCGATGCGCCCGCGCCGCTGCTCCAGCACCGTATCCAGACAGGCCCGGTAACGGTCGCGGTCGAACGAGTGGAGAATGTCGAACCAGCCCGACGCCGGGCCTTCGAGCGTGCCGCGCGACAGGCCCAGATTATGTTCGACCTCGGGGCTCACGTAGATCCGGTCGGACGTCACGTCCCAGTCGAAGATGATGTCGCCCGAACCCATCAGGGCGAGCGCGCGCCGCTCGGAATCCGACACCAGCCCCTGCGAAAACCCGCCGCCCGCAAAGGCGTTCTGCATCACCGTGAAACCGATCAGCATGACGATCAGAACGAGGCCGCCGATCAGCGCGGGCGAAACCAGATCGTTCGTCAGCACACCCATCACCGTGAAGGCCGCCGCCGTCACCCATACGACCAGCAACAGCCAGGTGGGGATCAGCATCACGGCGCGGTCATAGCCGTGCATCGAGAGGTAAAGCACGAGGATCAGGCCGATTCCCGCCACGGCCGCGAGCGAGATTCGCGCCACGCCCGCAGCGGAAGGCGCGTCATAGACAGCAAGTCCGGCCAGGGCGCAGAGAAATACGAGCCAGACCGCCCCGACCGTCGAGGCCCGCACATGCCAGCGGTTGAGATTGAGATAGGCGAAGAGGAACACCAGCAGCGTCGCCGACAGGACCGCTTCGGCGCCGGCGCGCCAGATGCGGTCGCCGTCCCCCACAGTGCCGAACAGTTTCGTCCAGAAGCCGAAATCGATGCACACATAGGCCAGCACCGCCCATGCGAGCGCAGCCGCAGCCGGGAAAATCACCGCACCCTTCACGACGAACACGATGGTCAGGAACAGCGCCAGCAGACCCGAGATGCCGATCACGATGCCCTTGTAGAGCGTCAGGCTGGTGACCTTGTCCTTGTAGGCGTCGGGCTCCCAGATATAAATCTGCGGCAGGTTGGGAGTCCGCAATTCACCCACATAGGTGACGGTGGTTCCCGGATCGAGCGTCAGCCGGAACACGTCGGCGTCGTCGCTGTCCTCGCGCTCCGGCGGAAAGCCCTGACTGGCTGTGATGGCCGAAAGGCGCGATGCGCCAAGATCGGGCGACGTAACCCCCGAACCCACCAGCCGGAAGTGCGGCGCCACGATCAGACGTTCGATCTGCTCGTCCGTGTCATTGGTGAGCGCGAACACGATCCACGCCGGTTGCGTGCCGGCCTCGCGGGCGCTCACCTCGATGCGGCGCACGATTCCGCCCGCATCCGGCGCGGTGGACACCTGCAGGCGGTCGCCGGTCGAACTGTAGCGTTCGACCACGCTGGTCAGGTCGATGGCCTTGGCGTCGAGCGGCACGCGCACCGATTCGACCGCCGACGCGGGCGCGACCACCCCGGCGACCATTCCGAGCCAGATCAGGAAGACGATGAGACCGCGCAACATCCATTCCGTTCGTGAGCGGACGGTCCAGCCGCCCCGGGTTTTCCTTCGCCGAAACCGGACGCTTGGGCCGCGACCGTGACCGAATTGTGATTGGTAGAGAATGGGCGGCCTCGCCGCAAGCTTGGCCCTAATCTCCAGCCGGGACCCGGGTGGCCACGTCGCTCTCCAGCAGCGCGAACAGAACGTGATCCTGCCACTGGCCATTGATGCGCAGATAGGCCCTCGCAAGACCTTCCCGCTGAAAGCCGTTGTGCTCCAGCAGGGTCATGGACGCCACATTATGCGGCAGGCAGGCGGCCTCGATCCGGTGCAGCCGCAGGGTGGCGAAGCAGAACCCCACGGCGGCCCGCACCGCGCGCGTCATGTAGCCTTTTCCGGCATGGGGCGCGCCCATCCAGTAGCCGAAGGTCCCGGCCTGCGCGACGCCGCGGCGGATTTGCCCGATGGTCAGCCCGCCCAGCAGCGCGTGATCGCCCTCGCGGAAAATGAAGAACGGATAGGCCTCGTCCCGTTCGATCTCCTCCGCCTGACGCCGGATGCGGCGGCGGAACGCCGTGCGGGTCAGGTCATCGGCCGGCCAGGTCGGTTCCCACGGGGTGAGAAAATTGCGGCTGTCCGCCCGCAGCGCCGCCCAGGGGTCGAAATCGCGCATCTCGGGAGGGCGCAGGTAGAGACCCTCGCCGCGAATGAAATTGGCGTTGTCCTGTGGCGACCCGATGCGAAAGAGCGCCAATCCCGCCTCCCGTTATCGCCCGGCGCGACCGCGCTCGCGCACGAAGCTTTCGACCGTTTTCAGATCGTTCGGCAGCACGCTGAAGTGCTCCTTCCGGTCCATCAGGTCGGCGAGATGCTCTGGCAGCGGGGCCGCATGACCGACGGCCTTCGTAACGGCCCCGGCAAATTTTGCCGGATGCGCGGTCGAGAGCGCAATCATCGGCGTGCCCGGATCGCGCGCCAGCGACTTGCGCGCCGCATGGACGGCGACCGCCGTATGCGGGTCCATCAGATAGCCTGCCTCTTTCCAGACGCGCGTGATTTCTTTTGCAGTGCCGACTTCGCCCGTGCGGGCGGCGTCGAACTCGGCGCGTATTTTCGCCAACGGCGCTGCGGCGATCTCGAACCGGCCGGACTGCTGCTGGCTCGCCATCAGGTTGCGAACCGCATCAGCATCGCGCCCGTAGGCGTCAAAAAGGAGCCGCTCGAAATTCGACGAAACCTGAATATCCATCGACGGCGAACTTGTGGCGTGCACGCTGGTGGCTTCGGAGACGCCTGTTTCGAGCGTGCGCGCCAGAATGTCGTTTTCGTTCGTGGCGATCACAAGGCGCTCCACCGGCAAGCCCATCCGCTTGGCGATATAACCGGCGAGGATGTCGCCGAAGTTGCCGGTCGGGACCGTGAAGGAAACCTTCCGGTGCGGCGCTCCGAGCGCCACCGCGCTGGTGAAATAATAAACCGTCTGCGCCACCACGCGGGCCCAGTTGATCGAGTTGACGCCCGAGAGGCGCATCGAGTCGCGGAACCCGTGATTATTGAACAGGCCCTTCAGGAGCCCCTGGCAATCGTCGAACGTGCCTTCGAGCGCAATCGTGTGAATGTTGCTGTCTGCGATCGTGGTCATCTGGCGACGCTGCACATCCGACACGCGATTGTGCGGATACATGATGAACACATCGACCTGATCGAGGCCCCGGAAAGCCTCGATGGCCGCAGCACCCGTATCGCCCGAGGTCGCGCCCACGATGGTGGCGCGCTCGCCGCGCGCTTTCAGCGCGCGATCCATCATGCGCCCCAGCAACTGCATCGCCACATCCTTGAAGGCGAGCGTCGGACCGTGGAAAAGTTCAAGGACGAACAGATTGTCGTCGATCTGCACCAGCGGCGTCACCGCCGGATGCCGGAACGTGGCGTAAGCCGCATCCAGCATGGCGGCGAACTCGGCCTGCGGAATGCCGCCGCCCGTGAAGGGAGAAATCACCCGCTCGGCGACGCGCGCATATTTCTGGCCCGCGAAACCCGCAATCGTGGCCGCGTCCAGCGCCGGATAGGTCTCGGGCACATAAAGCCCGCCGTCGCGCGCAAGGCCGGCCAGAAGCGCATCGGTGAATGACAGGACCGGCGCCTGCCCGCGTGTCGAAAGATAGTTCACTGCTCGATCCTGTGGTGTCGGGTCGGTCTAGCACAAAAAATTCCGGCGCGTAGACCCCCAACGAAACCTGACAGTTCGGTTCAGGTCCGGTTCAGCCCAAGCCCTCTAGTCTGGATTCCATGGTGATTGACCCGGCGACGCCATCCAGACCCACCGGGAAACAGGAACACCCAAGATGACCCGCCTGCGTTTCCTCTCCACCGCTGCGATCCTCGCGCTCACGAGTGGTATCGCCTTCGCCCAGACCCCCGTTGCGCCTGCGAACCCGGCTCCGGTTGCGCCCGCCCCTGCCGTTTCGGCCCCGGCCGCCAAACCCGCAACCCCGGCAGTCGTGCAGACCGCGCCGGCGGCCAAGCCTGCCATCCCGACCGCCACGACCGCCGCCGTCAGGAAGCTCGATCTGAACACCGCAACGGCCGACGAACTCGGCAAGCTGCCGCAGATCGGCGAGGCGCGCTCCAAGGCGATCATCGAGGCCCGCGCCAAGAGCAAGTTCAAGGACTGGGCCGATTTCGACAAGCGGGACGTCGTCCCGTCCAACGCCGAGACCGCCATCAAGGATCTGGTGATCGTTCGCTGACCGCAAGCGGTCAGTCGCTGATCCAGAGGATCAGTCGCTAGCGCCCTGACCACCTGAGTTCCGGGCAGACGGCGACAAGTTTGCGCCGATGCCCGACCCGGCCGCTCCGTCCTCCCCGGAGCGGCCGTTTTGTTGTCGCGGAACATCCCTGCCTCGCCCGAATTGGAACAGCGAAAGCGCAACCAGCGGCGAGATGCACATGACCGAATCTCTATGGATGCAGCAGGAGGCCTTTCCGTCGGCTCCCCGGCTCGAACAGGATGAGGCCTGCGACATCGTCGTGGTCGGGACCGGCATCGCGGGCTTGTCTGTCGCCTATGAACTCACGCTCGCGGGACGCAGCGTTCTGCTGATCGACCGTAGCGCGCTGTGCGGCGGGATGACGGCTCGCACGACTGCGCATCTTGCGCCCATATGCGACGATGGCCTCGCCGACCTCATCGACCAGCGCGGCGACGAACTGGGGCGCGGCTTTCTGCAAAGTCAGGCCGCAGCCGTGAAACGCATCGAGCGTCATGTAAGGACGCTCTCCATTGACTGCGATTTTCGCCGTCTTGATGGACTCCTGTTTCCCGCTGTCGGCATGAGCCGCGGCGATGCGGAAAAATTCCGCGATCGCGAATATGAGGCCGCCCACAAGCTTGCCGTCACCGCAGGCCGCATCGAGGGCGTCGGTCTTGAAGGTTTTGGGTCCGCTGCGTGCCTGCGTTATCCCGATCAGGCGACGTTCCACCCGCTGCGGTATCTCAACGGCCTGCTGGCCGATTTTCGCGCGCGCGGCGGGCGCGTCTTCGCAAACAGTCCGGTGGTGGAGATCGAGGAAGGCGAACGCATTCGACTCAAGATCGAAAGCGGGCGCACCATCACGGCGTCCATCGCGATCTTCGCCACCAATTCGCCGATCAACCATATCGCCGAAATCCACAGCAAGCAGGCGCCCTACCGGACTTACGCCATTGCTTTCGAAATCCCGAAAGGAAGCCTGCCGGACGCGCTCTACTGGGACATGGACGATCCCTATCACTATGTGCGCCTGCAACGCGGGGCCGAGGCCGATATCGTCATCGCGGGCGGCGAGGATCATAAATCCGGCGAAGCCAACGACGGCGGGGCGCGCTTCCAGGCGCTTGCCGAATGGACCCGCAAGATCATTCCGCAACTCGGCCGCGAAACCGCCCGCTGGTCCGGGCAGGTGATGGAGACGTTCGACTATTGCGGCTTCATCGGCAAAAGCCCGGGCCGCTACAACATGTTCATCGTCACCGGCGATTCCGGTCAGGGCATGACGCATGGGGCGCTGGCGGGGATTCTGATCCGCGACCTGATCGTCAGCGGATCATCCCATTGGGAAGCCGTCTACGATCCCGCCCGCAAGCCGCCCCGCACGATCGGCAATTACATCAGCGAAAATCTGACGGCGGTGAAGAACTTCGCCGAATATGTCCGGCCCGGCGAAATCAGTTCGCCCGACGACCTCAAACCCGGCGAAGGCGGCGTGATGCGCGACGGATTGAAAAAGCTCGCCGTCTGCCGCGACCTCGACGGAAAGGTCCACACGCACTCCGCCTCCTGCACGCATATGGGCTGCATCGTGCACTGGAACGCGACGGAACAATGCTGGGACTGCCCGTGTCACGGCTCGCAGTTTGCGGCGGATGGGACTGTGCTGAATGCGCCTGCGATTCATCCGCTCGAGTCGTCGCAAAAATAACGACGCCCCGGCGAGACTAGCCAGCAGCCTTCGCCTCTCTCCTGCGCTTGTGCAGCACAAACTCCGTATAGCCATTGGGCTGCGTGCGGCCCTGCAACACCAGATCGCACGCCGCCTTGAAGGCCACGCCGTCGAATTTCGGGGCCATCGGCTTGTAGAGCGGATCGCCCGCATTCTGCCGGTCCACCACGCCCGCCATGCGGCGCAGGGTTTCCATCACCTGTGCTTCGCTGACGACGCCATGATGCAGCCAGTTGGCGATGTGCTGGCTTGAAATGCGCAATGTCGCGCGATCTTCCATCAAGCCGATGTCGTGAATGTCCGGCACCTTTGAACAGCCGACGCCCTGGTCGATCCAGCGCACCACATAGCCCAGAATGCCCTGACAATTATTGTCGAGTTCCTGCTGCACATCGGCGGGCGAGAAATTCGATTGCGCCAGCGGGATCGTCAGAATGTCCTCGACGCGCGCTGGCGTGCGGTTCGCCAGTTCCTTCTGCCGCTCAACGACGCTCACCGCGTGATAATGCGTGGCGTGCAAAGTCGCGGCGGTCGGCGACGGCACCCAGGCGGTCGTCGCGCCCGATTGCGGATGGCCGATCTTCTGCGCCAGCATGTCGGCCATGCGGTCCGGCGCAGCCCACATGCCCTTGCCGATCTGCGCGCGGCCCGGCAACCCGCAGGCGAGGCCCACATCGACGTTGTTGTCTTCGTAAGCCTTGATCCACAGCGTGTTGCGCATCTCGTTCTTGCGCACCATGGGACCGGCTTCAAACGACGTATGAATCTCGTCGCCCGTACGGTCGAGGAAGCCGGTATTGATAAACACCACGCGATCTTTCGCGGCCTTGATGCACGCGGCCAGATTGATCGAGGTGCGGCGCTCCTCGTCCATGATGCCCATCTTGATCGTGTGGCGCGGCAGGAACAGCATGTCCTCGACGCGCTCGAACATGCGGTCCGTGAGCGCGACCTCGTCCGGCCCGTGCATCTTGGGTTTCACCACATAGATCGAGCCCTTGCGCGAATTGCGGAAATCGTGCGTTCCGCGCAGGTCGTGCAGGGCGATCATGCAGCTCACCGCCGCATCCAGCAGGCCCTCCGGCACATCATGGCCGAACTCGTCCTTCACGGCGTCGGTGTACATGTGATGACCCACATGGCGCACCAGCATCAGCGAGCGACCGTGCAGGCGCAGCGCGCCGCCTTGCGGCTTGGCATAAATGCGGTCGTGATTGAGCTTGCGCTCCACGGTTCCGCCCGCTTTCTCGAAGCTGGCGGTCAGCGTGCCGTTCATCAGCCCGAGCCAGTTGCGATAGATATCGACCTTGTCGGCTGCATCCACCGCCGCGACGCTATCTTCCATGTCCATGATGGTGGAGACGGCGGATTCAAGCACGAGGTCTGCAACGCCCGCCTTGTCGGTCTTGCCGATGGGATGCGTGTTGTCGATCACGATGTCCGCGTGCAACCCGTTGTTGACGAGCAGAATGTTGGTCGGCGCATCGGGCGCGCCATTGTAGCCGGCGAATTTCGCGGGCTCCGCAAGGCCGGTGACGCCACTCGGCAGCGCCACGACCAGCTTGCCGCCCGCCACGATGTAACCGACAGCGTCGGCGTGCGAGCCTTTCGCCAGAGGCGCGATCTGATCGAGCAATTGCCGCGCCCTCGCGATGACTAGCGCGCCGCGGGTCGCATTATAGCCCTTGCGGCGCTCGGCTCCACCTTCCTCGCTGATCGCATCTGTGCCGTACAGCGCGTCATAGAGCGAGCCCCAGCGCGCATTGGCGGCGTTGAGCGCATAGCGCGCGTTCGACATCGGCACGACAAGCTGCGGTCCGGGCAGCCGGGCGATCTCGTCGTCGACATGCGAGGTCGCAACCTTCACGCCCTGCGGGGCTTCGACCAGATAGCCGATGGCGCGCAGGAACGAGATGTATTCAGCTTGATCGACCGCCTTGCCGCGCCGCTCGCGGTGCCAAGCGTCGATCTTGCCCTGCAAAAGGTTGCGATGATCGAGCGCCTTTCCGACCTTGGGCGAAAACTCCTTCACCAGAACCGCAAATTCCGCCCAGAAAGCCGCCGAGGAAATCATCAGCCCCGGCAGGGCTTCGCGCTCGACGAAATCATAGAGCGGCCGGGCGACCGACAGGCCGGAGATTTTCAGGCGATCCATCAGCAATCTTTCCTTCTGAAAAGGCAGGCGCGTCCTGCATACAGGATTCGCGCCATGCTCGCAGGCCCTACCGGCCGCCCATCGCCTCGTCGATGGTCTGTTCAAGCTTAGGCCGCACGTCGAGGAGGAAATCCTCGGTGTACTGGTCGAGATAGACGTATCCGGGCTTGGGCAAATTGTAGGCGGGAATCGCCGATATATCGACGTCGGTGCGGCGGGTCGGCGTGCCCTTGGCGGCCATGAAGGCTTCCTGACCGGGCTTGCTGGCGTACCAGTTGAGGAAAACCGCCGCCGCATTCGGATTGGGACTGCCGACCGGTTGCCAGAAGATGCTGAAGCCGCCGAGGATCGAGCCCGGCCCGTCCTGCGGGTCGGACACTTCCACGTTCTTCACCCCGTTGGCCCGCAGGCGTTCCAGATCCGTGGTGCTGGTGCCGATGCCGATCCAGTGGGAGCCGCGCGACAGGAAGTCGATGGCCTGCCGCCCGTCGCGGGTCAGCGTCACCTGCTGGTCGATGTAAAGCTTGCGGACGAAATCCAGCCCGAACAGATGCACGATATAGGAAGCCGCCGCCTGACCCGCCCCCTGCGAGCGCGGATCGACCGCGACGATCTTGCCCTTGTATTCGGGCCGCATCAGGTCGGTCCACTTCGTCAGGCTCTGCACCTTGTCGGTATTGTAGAACGGCGCGGAATGGATGTATTCGGCCCCCATCAGCATGTAGGCCTTGTCGTTATCGATCCACTTGATGAAGCCGCCCTTCCAGTTCTTCGGATCGGTGACGCCGGGCAGCGCCAGCTGCGGCTTGATGGCCTTCATGAATCCCTGCTTGTGCAGCGGGATGTTGGCGGGCCCGCCTGTCATCACGTCGATGGTCACAGCCCGGGCTCGCAACTCGCGGGTGAGGCGCGCCGACAGGTCGCGCGCATTGCCGCCCAGAAACTCGACGCTGATGCCGGTGTCGCGCTTGAAACCGTCGCTGAGCGGCCGCGCCAGATCGGGATCGCCCGCAACCACCACCTTGCCTTCGCGGCGGGCTGCCTCAAGCAATTTCTTCCAGTCCTCGCCCGCACCGGCCTGCCAGTCCTGCGCAATGGCCGTAGCGCCGCCGGCGCAAAACGCCAATGCGGCCGCGAAGATCCTGCCGGTCCAGTTCTTCATGCCCTTCCTCCCCTGACGGCGCCGGATGTTTCCGGTCGCGCCCTGTTACTTGATGGCGTGGAAATCCCCGCTTTCGATCACCTTGCGGCAGAACTGGCGCGGATCGTCCGTCTCGCCCATCTCGGCGCTGATCACCAGAATGTCGTTGAACCGGTTGTCCTGCGGCGTTTCGAGCGTGAAAGGCAGCGCCTTTCCATCCTGCAGATTTTTCATCGCATCGAGCAGCATCCGCCGCGACGCCACGATGGCCACGTCCGCCTGTCCCAGATGTTCGCGCGTGCGATCATGGATCGGCCCGGCGCTTTCCACCGCATAGAGATCGTGCGCGGCGAAATAGGCCCCCATGCCCGCATAGGACTTGCCCTTCATCTGCTCGCGGTCCTGCATGTAGCGGTTCGAGGCCTGCCGGTACGGCACATGATTTTCGTCGAGCTCCTGCGTGATGCGCATGAGCATGTGCTCCTTGTCGAGCTTTTCGCGCGAGTGGTAGCAGAAGTCGAAGCGCCAGTGGCTCGTGTCGTTGATCGGCACATGCCAGTGGACGGAATAGCCGCCCTCTCCGTAGCGCTGGTCCTCGCCGGAAAAGAATCCGAAATTCGGAAAGACGAAATTGGTGATGCGCACCAGCTTCCGGCCTTCGGCCTTCTTTCGTTCGGCATAGATGCGGATGCCGTAGCGGGTCTTTTCCACCTGCAGGCTCGGGCGCGTGTCATCGAAAATCGCGCGATGCACGACCTTGTGCAACTCGCCTTCCGAGGCGGCCTTGCCGCCGCGCGGCAGCGAGTTGGCGTGCAGGAACGACAGATGCGAGGGGTCCATGTTGCCCTCGTTGCCCTGCAGGTAATTGCAGGCATGGAAAATCTTGTTCTGGAAGACGTGGGCCTCGGGGGCTTCCATGAAATGGAATTTCGGGAACGGCGGCGGCTCGCCCGGACCCATATAGGCGAAGACCGCTCCGGCAGCCTCGACGCACGGATAGGCCGTCTGGCGAATTTCGTCCTTGTACTTGCTGTCCGGCGGTTCGGCGGGCTGGTCGAGGCAGCGCCCGTGCCGGTCGAACAGCCAGCCGTGATAGAGGCACCGCAGACCCCCGTCCTCGATGCGCCCGAAGGACAGGTCGGCGCAGCGATGCGGGCACAGAATGTCCATCAGGCCCGGCGCGCCGGTCTCGTCGCGAAACAGGACCAGCTTTTCGCCCAGGATTTCGATGGATTCCGGCCTGTCGGGCTTCAGTTCCGCGCTGAGAAAAACCGGTTGCCAGTAGCGCCGCAGCAGGTCGCCGCCCGGAGTGCCCGGGCCGGTCCGGGTCAAGAGTTCATTCTCCTCGCGCCTCATGCGTAACACTCCTCCCCGGCGAATTTGTTTTTCGCCCCGAGTGTAGCCGCCTTGGAAGGATTGGCAATAAAATCAGCCCGGATGCGACAATCAGGACAGTTCGATCGCCAGCCGCCGCATGAAGCCGATGCCGGCCTCGATCTGCGCGACGTCGATGAACTCGTCGGGCTGATGCGCCTGATCGATGCTGCCGGGCCCGCACACGATTGTCGGGATTCCCGCCTGCTGGAAGCGCCCCGCCTCGGTCGCATACGACACCGCGATGGTGCGGTTGGAGCGCGTGAGCTTCAGGGCCAGCGTCTCGGCCGGCGAGCCGGGCTCCGGGGCCAGCCACGGAACTTCGACCTCTGTGGCGGTTTCGATATAGGCGGAGGGCGCGTACCGCCGCAGGCGCGGGAGAACGCTCGATTCCGCGAAAGCCTCCAGCCTTCGAAGGGCATAATCGGGCGGCACGCCCGGCAGCCCGCGAAATTCCCAATGCAGCGTGCATTCGCGCGCCAGAATGTTGCGCGCCGTGCCGCCGTGAATGGTCCCGACCGAAATGGTCGAACAGGGTGGATCAAACCGGCCCGCCGGATCGGCCAGAGCGTCGAGTTCGTCCGCCATCCGGTAGAGTTCGCCGACCAGCGCGCAAGCGCCCTCGATGGCGTTGGCCCCAAGCGCAGGTTTTGACGAATGCGCCTCGAAGCCATGCACGGTGGTCGTGAAGGTCGAGACGCTCTTGTGCGCGTCCGCCACGGTCATCATGGTCGGTTCGCCGACAATCGCCAGCGCGGGCTTCGGCAGGTCGAGCCCGAAGCGCGCGATCGTATCGACCGGCCCGAGGCAGGTGGTTTCCTCATCGTAGCTCAGCAGGATGTGGATCGGCGTGCGCAGTTTCGCGGCCAGAAATTCCGGGATCATGGCGAGCGCTATGGCGTCGAACCCCTTCATGTCGCAGGCGCCGCGCCCGTAAAGGCGCCCGCCTTCCCGGCGCATGAAAAACGGATCGCTTGTCCACGGCTGCCCGGCGACCGGCACCACATCCGTATGGCCCGACAGGATGACGCCGCCGTCCTTCATCGGACCGAGGGTGATGAAAAGCGCCGCCTTGTCGCCGATGGCGTTGGGGACGCGCACGAAAGGCACGCCGAACTGCTTCACCCAGGATTCGACAAAACCGATGAGCGGCAGATTGGTCTTCGACGTTTCCGTGTCGAACGAGATCAACCGTTCCAGCAGGTCCTGCGTCAGCCCCAGGCGGTCAACTTTTGGGATCGACATGACGCCTCAGTTCAGAACGCGCTTGGTCTGCGGCGAGTCGAGCGAAAAGGCGGGGACCTCGATATCGAAAGCGCGGCCATCCTCATCGACCATCCGGTATGAGCCGGCCATGATCCCGGACGGCGTGGTCAACGGACACCCCGACGTATAGCGAAAGCTTTGCCCGGGTTCGAGAATCGGTTGCTCGCCCACCACGCCCTGGCCGCGCACCTCCTCGACCTTCCCGTTGGCGTCGGTGATCCGCCAGTGCCGGTGCGTCAATTGCGCGGTCCTGCTGCCCAGATTGGCGATCTCGATCGTATAGGCCCAGAAATAGCGGGCCTCGTCAGGCTGCGACCTGTCGGCCATGAAGGATGGTTCGACGGTGACCTGAAAATCGTGAGTGACTGCGCGATACATGCCGCAAGTGTGCCGAAAAGTGCGCGGGACGTCGAGGGTAAATCTCCACTTGCGCGCCCGGGGCCCGGCGCGCATCTAGGCCGCAAGGAGACCTCATGCCGATCATTCGCCCCGCCACGCCCGAGGACGCCGACGCAGCCTGCGAGATCGTCCGCCGCTCGATCGTCGAACTCTGCGCCGAGGACCATCTCGGCGATCCGATGGAACTGCAGGGCTGGCTCGCCAACAAGACGCCGGCAAATTTCACCACCTGGTTCAGGCAGCTCGGCCTTTACGGCTTCATTGCCGAGCAGGATGGAACCATGACGGGCGTCGGACTTCTGGCGGGCTCGGGCGAGATCATGCTGCTCTATGTTGCGCCGGAAGCGCGCTTTCAGGGAGTCAGCAAGGCGCTGCTGGTGGCGATGGAGGAGCAGTTGCGCAAGCTCCGCAAGGATTTTTGCTCGCTCACCACGACCCAGACCGCGAAGCGGTTCTATCTCGACCGCGGCTATCAATTGCTCGAAGACGAAGACAGCCTCGACGACGGTTTCGGTCTCGACGCCGCAGGGTCGATGACCAAGCGCTTGACGGGGGATTAAGCCGTCACTGCGAGCGGAGCGAAGCAATCCATTACAAGCCGGATCGCTTCGTCGCCCTGTTATTCGCCATGCAGGTAGCGGCGATCAGACCGCCGCCAGACCTGCGCGCAGATCCTCGATCAGGTCTTCAACATCTTCCAGCCCCACCGAATAGCGCAGCAGGCTGTCGCCGATGCCGATTTCGGCCCGCGCCACAGGTCCGATGCGCTGATGGGTCGTCGTCGCCGGATGCGTGATGATGCTCTTGGCGTCGCCGATATTGTTCGAGATCTTGATGATCGACAGGGCATTGGCGAAGCGGAACGCCTCGTCCTTTCCGCCCCTGATGTCGAAAGCCACGATCGTGCCGCCGCCCTTCATCTGCTTCATGGCGACGTCGTGCTGCGGATGATCCTTGCGGGTCGGATAGAGGACGCGCTTCACCTGCGGCTGCTCGGCGAGGAAATCCGCGATCTGTTCGGCATTGCGCATCTGCTGCGCGACCCGCACCGGCAATGTCTCAAGACCCTTCACCATCACCCAGGCATTGAACGGCGATACCGAAGGCCCGGTCTGGCGCAGGAAATTGTGAATGTGCTTGTCGATGAATTCCGCCGAGCCCAGCACCATTCCGGCGAGGCAGCGCCCCTGCCCGTCGATATGTTTGGTGGCCGAATAGACCACGCAATCGGCCCCGAGCTGCAACGGGCTTTGCAGCAGCGGCGTCGCAAAAACATTGTCGACCACGAGCGTCGCCCCGCCCGCATGGGCGATGTCGGCCACGCGGCGAATGTCGATGATCTCGAGCTGCGGATTGGTGGGACTTTCGAGGAACAGCACCTTGGTGTTCGGCCGCATGGCCGCCTGCCATTGCGCGTAATCAGTCCCGTCGACGAGCGTGCAGGGCACCCCGAAACGCGGCATCAGGTCCTCGACCACATAGCGGCAGGAGCCGAACAGGGCTTTGGCGGCCACGATATGATCGCCCGCCTTGAGCTGGCCCATGATGGCCGCTGTCACGGCCGCCATGCCGCTCGCGGTCGAGCGCGCCGCCTCGGCGCCTTCGAGCGCGCACATGCGCTCCTCGAACATGGCCGCCGTCGGGCTGCCGTAGCGGGCATAAATGAAGCCCGGGTCTTCGCCCTTGAAGCGCGCCTCGGCGGCTTCCATGTTCGGGTACACGAAGCCCTGCGTGAGGAACATAGCCTCCGACATCTCACCGAATTGCGAGCGGATCGACCCCGCATGCACCATCCGGGTCGCCGGACGCCAGTCCTTCGGGGATTTCGATATGGCCACTGGTCGCTCCTTGCATGGCGAAAGAAAACCCGGTCCGGAATTCCGGCCGGGCGCAAAAAGGTCGAAGCTCCTGAAAAGCCCCGGCCTTTTAGCGCCTTGTTTAGCGTGGCGGCAAGCCGGCCGGCTCAAATAACCACGTTCCTTGTTGTCCTGTGTTTGACCTGACCTGTCAAGAATCCGGTGGATACATCAAGCTGCTGGCGACTCGCCGCACCATGCGTGGCATGGTCGGTGCGTTCGAACAGTTGCAGGCAAGTGATGAGTATCTCCGGCACCGGGGCCGCCTCTGCGGTCCGCTCCCTGTCGCCCGACGCGCCGGGCGATTTCGGCGCGCGCTACGGCTTGCTGTCGCGCGAGAAAATACAGGTGATGCTGAACCGGGGCATGATCCGCCCCGAGACGGATCTGCTCGACGGGCAGATGCAGCCCGCGAGCCTCGACCTGCGTCTTGGCGCAAAGGCCTATCGGGTGCGCGCCAGCTTCCTGCCCGGCCGCGACCGCACGGTCGCACAGCAACTCGTTGAACTGTCGTCGGACGAGATTTCGCTGGAAGGCGACGGGGCGGTTCTGGAGCGCGGCTGCGTTTACGTCGTGCCGCTGCTCGAAGCTCTGCGCCTTCAGGACTCCATATCCGGTGTCGCCAATCCGAAAAGCTCGACGGGACGGCTCGATATTTTCACGCGGCTCATCACCGATCAGACGGAAGTGTTTGATCGCGTCGCCGGCGGATATGAAGGGCCGCTTTATGCGGAAGTGTCGCCTCGCTCGTTCAGCGTGCGGGTTCGCAAAGGCTCTCGCCTCAATCAGTTGCGCTTCCGCCGCAGGCATTCCCAGCAGTTTCACGTCAATGACTTTGCGCTGTCGGATCGGGATCTTCGCGACATCCACGAAAAGACTGCGATCGTGGATGGCGATCCGCAACTGCGCGACGGGCTGATTCTGCGCATCGCCCTTTCGGGCGAATCGCCGGGACCCGTCATCGGCTACCGCGCCCAGAAACATACGGGCGTGATAGATGTCGATCGCGTCGGGGCTTATCCGGCCTCGGAATTCTGGGACGAGATCAGGGCGCGCAAGGATCGCCGCCTGATTCTCGATCCGGGCGAATTCTACATTCTGGCCTCGCAGGAGCGTTGCCACATTCCGCCCGATCTCGCCGCCGAGATGGTGGCGATCGATCCGGCCATGGGCGAGTTCCGCGTTCATTATGCCGGTTTCTTCGATCCGGGTTTCGGCTGGACCAAACAGGGCGTGCCAGGGAGCCGTGCGGTTCTGGAGGTGCGCAGCCACGAAGTGCCCTTCGTGCTCGAACATGAGCAGATTATCGGGCGGCTCGTGTTTGAAAAGATGGCCGAGGAGCCTGAGGTTCTCTACGGGCAGACGCCGACCTCGAACTATCAGGGCCAAAGCCTGAAGCTCTCCAAACATTTCATCATGGGCGAGTGATTCGCCGCCGATGATTCGAGGAATGATTCGCGCATCCCGCTTGGATTTTCGAACGCGGGGCTTTATGTTGCGGCTCAGTGCGGGCGTAGTTCAATGGTAGAACGGAAGCTTCCCAAGCTTCATACGAGGGTTCGATTCCCTTCGCCCGCTCCAGCCCCTTTTAGATGCTGACTGCCGTTGCGCTGCATGCGAACAGATTCGCAATACGCGCTGCATCCCCCAAACGAAAACCCCGCCGGCATTTCTGCGGGCGGGGTTTTGATGTTTGGTTGCGGGAGCAGGATTTGAACCTGCGACCTTCAGGTTATGAGCCTGACGAGCTACCGGGCTGCTCCATCCCGCGTCAAG
>CANJNI010000043.1 GCA_947475995.1 Beijerinckiaceae bacterium
CTTCAGTTCGTCGAACAGTCCGTCCTTTGAAAAGACCTGCTTGGGATCTCGCCCCGAAAGCAGCTCGTCCAATGTGCCCTTCTTGATCGCCATACTCCGCCTCCTGCGGCTGGATTATGGCCCCACACACAAGATTCCTGACAGTCCCAGTTCATGCTGGCCTCGGCTTTGAAAGAGGCCAAGAACGTCCTCCTCGACCAAACGACTATTTATGCGGATGCGCAGACATTTCAGAAGGTTCTGGACTGGATGGATGCGCCTGCCACGGCCGATGAAACCGAGGGCATGAGCCGGTTGATGAACGCCAGGACTCCGTGGCCGCGTGGCTGAAGTCCTTTCGGCCCCCGCTCCCCTCACAGCTTTGCACGATCTGGCGGACTTCCAGTCTGGCGAACCTGCGCTGGACGACTGGCTGCGCAACAGGGCGCTCGCCAACATGGAACTCGCGGCGAGCAAGACCTATGTGGCGTGCCCGCAAGGCTCCAAACGCGTGATCGGCTTTTACGCGATCAGCATGGGCCAAATTCTCAATCAGGAGACGACAGGCGCCATGCGCCGAAACATGCCTCGGCATATTCCGGCAGTCATCCTTGGACGGCTGGCTATCGACACGAAATGGCAGGGGCAAGGCCTCGGGCTGGCGCTTCTGCAGGATGCGGCCGCCCGCTCTGCGCGAGCCGCGAGCGAAGTCTCAGCGAGACTGCTCATCGTCCACGCGATCTCTCCGACTGCGGAATCATTTTACGTCCGCCACGGATTCGTTCGTCTGCAGGTTGAGACACCCACATTGGCGCTCGATTTCGTAAAGCTGCGGAAACTCGGGACCGCCTGATCGCACCTGAGAGGGCTGACATCCCCTCCCCATCCGCTATAACCCTCCCAAACGGGAGGCACGCATGACATTCCTCGCTCACTTCGCCCGCACATTTACTGCGGCGCTCGCCATCGCCAGCCTCGCCACGGCCGCGAAGGCCGATGCGGTGGAGGATTTCTACAAGGGCAAGACCATCACGCTGGTCGTCGGCTTCACGGCGGGCGGCGGTTATGACCTCAACGGCCGCGCGGTGGCGCGCTACATCAGCAAGCACATTCCGGGCAACCCGAAGGTCGTGGTGCAGAACATGCCCGGCGCCGGGAGCCTGGCGGCCATCAACCACATCGCCAATCTGGCCGCCAAGGACGGAACCGCGCTGGCGACGTTTTCGCGCGGCGTGATCTTCGAGCCCCTGATGGGCAACAAGAGCGCGCAGTTCGACGCCAATGCGCTGAACTGGATCGGCAGCCCGAGCCGCGAGACCAATGTGGCCTTCGTGCGCTCCAACCTGCCGTTCAACACATTCGACGACCTGAAGGCGCGCGAGATGATCGTCGGCGCGACGGGCGGCGGCGCCGACACCGGCACGTTCCCGCTCATCATGAACGCCGTCATGGGCACGAAGCTGAAACTCGTCACCGGCTATCCGGGCGCGCCCGAGGCGCTGCTGGCCATCGACCGCGGCGAGGCCGACGGCATGGCGGGCCTCTCGTGGGGCTTCCTGAAAACCGTGCGTCCGGCGTGGATCGAGAACAAGTTCGTGCGCGTGCTGGTGCAGTTCGGCCTTGGCCGCGCGCCCGACCTGAAGGACGTGCCGACCGCGCTGGAACTCATCAACAACCCGGAAGACAAGCAGTTGCTGGAGCTGTTTCAGGCCCGCCTGCCGATCGCGTGGCCGATCGCCGCCCCGGCGGGCGTTCCGGCGGAGCGGCTTGCGGCGCTGCGCAAGGCCTTCGCGGATACGATGAAGGACGCCGAATATCGCGAGGATGCGGCAAAACAGAATCTGGACGTCGATCCGGTTACGGGCGAAGAGATCAGCGAGATTCTCAAGCGCGTTTACGCGAGCCCCGAGTCCGTCGTGAAGCGGGCGCGGGAGATCGCCGAAAAGGCGCGGTGACAGAGCGAGTGAAACCTCGTGCTTCGAGACGGCGCTGCGCGCCTCCTCAGCATGAGGTTTCATGGAGAGTTTGCAGATCCCCAGTAGCCTCATCCTGAGGAGCGGCTGAAGGCCGCGTCTCGAAGGAGAGGCGGACCACGAAACGAAAAACCGGAAACCTCCCCAATGGCAAAAAAATATCAGGTCATCATCGTCGGCGGCGGGCCGGTCGGGGTTGGTCTCGGGATTGAACTCGGGCGGCGGGGCATCACCTGCGCGATCCTCGAACCGCGCATCAATCTGGGCAAGATCCCCAAGGGCCAGAACCTCACGCAGCGCACGCTCGAACATTTCGCCAATTGGGGCGTCGAGCCACAGATCCGCGAAGCCCGCCTGATGCCGCCCGGCTACGCCATCGGCGAGCTTACCGCCTATGAAAGCCTGATGGGCGAATACTGGCATGCGCCTTCGGGCCGCGAACTCGTTCGCAAGTTCTACAGCCAGGACAACGAGCGCCTGCCGCAATACCAGACCGAAATGGTGCTGCGCCGCCGCTTGCAGGATTTCCCCTGCGTGGACGCACGCTTCGGCTGGAAGGCCGGCAAGCTGACGCAGGACGAAAACGGAGTGCGGATCGACGTCGCGCGCGTCGACGGCTCGGACGCCGAGACGCTCGAATGCGATTACCTCGTGGGCTGCGACGGCGCCCATTCGGGCGTGCGCGAACAGATCGGCATCCAGCGCACGCAGCAGGACTATGACAAGACCATGCTGCTGGCCGTCTTCCGCTCAAAGGATCTGGACGAGGCCACGAAGCGCTTCCCGTCGCGTTCCACCTATCGGGTTCTGCGGCCGGAACTGAAGGGTTTCTGGCAATTCTTCGGCCGCATTGACGTGCCGGACGGCTGGTTCTTCCACGCGCCCGTGCCCAATGACTCGAAGATCGAAACCTTCGACTCGCTTGGGCTCATCCGGCAGGCGGCAGGCTTCGACTGCCATTGCGAGTTTGAATATACGGGCTTCTGGCAGATGCGCGTCGCTGTCGCGACCGAATACCAGAAGGGCCGTGTGTTCATTGCGGGCGACGCCGCCCACAGCCATCCGCCATACGGCGGTTTCGGCCTGAACAACGGGCTTGAGGACATCGTCAACCTCGGCTGGAAGCTCGCCGCCCGCGTGCAGGGCTGGGGCACGGACGCGCTGCTGGAGAGCTACAGCAACGAGCGCCGCCCGGTGTTCTGGGAGACGGCGGATGATTTCATCACCTCGCGCATCTATCGCGACGCAGAATTCCTCGACCGCTACAATCCGCACAAGGACAAGGCCGAATTCGAGGCCGCCTGGAAGGGACGCGAAACCGACATCGGCTCGCGCTTCCAGCAATACGAGCCGAACTACGAAGCTTCGCCGGTGATGTTCGGCCCGGCCGGCGGCAAGAATTCCGCCCACGGCGTCCATCAGCTGAAGGCCCGCCCGGGCCATCATCTGGCCCCCCTGCCCCTGTCGGATGGCCGCAACACATTCGCTTCCCTCAGCCACGACTTCACGCTGCTGGCGCTCGGGGCGAGCGATGCGGACGTGAAGGCTTTCGAGGCGGCAGCAGCAGCCCGAAAGCTTCCGCTGAAAGTGATCCGCGACACGCGCGCCGGCGGACGCGAGGATTACGAGGCCGGGCTCGTACTCGTCCGCCCGGATCAATATGTGGTCTGGGCCGCAGACGCAGCAGGCGACGCCGAGGCGGTTCTGGCGCGGGTAACGGGGCACTGAAATATCGGGATAAACCGCAGTCTTCTCCCGGCGGTTTACGATTTCCTAATGCTGTCTGCGATGCAGCGGACAGCTCGTTGCGGATTTACACCTTTCTAAAGGCCTTCAGACCTAGGATTCCGGTTGCTAGTTTTGGACCGAGCGATTTTTCAGGTCCGGTTTTGAAGGGCAATGCCATGCGCCACGCGCACATTCGCGCGCGCGAAGTCGATCATCGTCAGGATGATCGCGCCCCGCTGCGCATTCTGGTCGTCGATGACGATCCGATCCAGCGCGCCATGGCTGCCTATTATCTCGAAAAGCACGGCGCCCAGATCTTGCAGGCCGCCGACGGCATCGAGGCGCTTTCGATTCTGGAATCGCAGCAGTTCGACATCATGCTGACGGACTTCGACATGCCGAACCTGAACGGGCTTGAACTCCTGGACCGGCTGAGCGAAGACCCGTTTCACGCAGCCATGATGGTGGCCCTGATCACCTCTCGCACTGACGTTTCAGAATTCCGCGCCCGCCGTCATGGAGCGGAATTCATCAGGCGCAAGCCGGTCAACTGGCACAACCTCGCGCAGGAACTCGGCAGGACATTCCGCGAGCGTTCGAACGCGAAGGCGGACTAACGCTTCGTCCGCCACAACAATCGGCCATGTTCAAGCCGTCAAGGTTTGAGCACGACCTTGATGCAGCCGTCCTGCTTGTCGCGAAACGTCTTGTAGAGCTCGGGTCCCTCCTCCAGTTTCGCGCGGTGCGTGATGACGAAAGATGGATCGATCTCGCCGTTTTCGATACGTGACAGCAACTGCGGCAGATAACGCTGCACCGGCGTCTGCGCCATGCGGAACTTCAACCCGCGATTGATCGCCGACCCCATCGGGATCTTGTCGAGAAAACCGCCATACACTCCGACGATCGAGACCGTTCCGAAATTCCGGCAGCAGTGAATGGCCTGCCGCAAGACGTGGGGCCGATCCGTTCCCATGAAGGTTGCGACCTTGATGCGGTCCACAACTGCATCCGCGCCCGAGAAGGCATCCGCCTCCGTCCCGACCGCGTCGATACACGCATCGGCGCCACGGCCTTCCGTCAAATCCTGGATGCGCTCGTAAATGTCCTCGCTGCGGAAATCGAGGGTGACAGCCCCGGCCTCACGGGCCATTGCGAGCCGCTCGGGAACAGTATCGATGGCGATCACCCGCGCCGCGCCCAGCAGGAAGGCGCTGCGAATGGCGAACTGCCCGACGGGACCGCAGCCCCAGATGGCGATCGTATCGCCGTCCTGTATGTCGCAGAAATCAGCCGCCATGAATCCTGTCGGGAATATATCCGACAGGAACAGCACCTGCTCGTCAGTCAGTCCGTTTGGAACCTTGATGGGTCCCACATCCGCATAGGGCACCCGCAGATATTCGGCCTGACCGCCCGGAAAACCGCCGAGCAGATGCGAATAGCCGAAAAGTCCGGCTGGCGAATGGCCCCACATTTTGGTGGCCGCATCCCGGTTCGGATTGGATCTTTCGCATCCCGAGTAAAACCCGCGCACACAGAAGAAACATTCCCCGCAGGAAATCGTGAACGGCACGACGACGCGGTCGCCGACCTTCAGCTTCTTGTTACCCGCGCCGACCTCGACCACCTCGCCCATCGTTTCATGGCCGACAACATCCCCGCTCTGCATGCCCGGAATGACGCCGTTGAACAGATGCAGATCTGAGCCGCAGATGGCGCAGGCCGTGACCCGAATGATCGCGTCACGGGCGTCCTCGATCTTCGGGTCCGGAACGCTTTCGCAACGAATGTCGCTCTTGCCGTGCCAGACGAGCGCCTTCATGTCCGCGCTCCCGCGCCAGCCTCCCGGTTGACGCCTGATTCCGCGAGCTGCGTCAGCTTGGCGTCCGTGGCCTTTTCCTCATCGAGCGTCTTCTGCAGGACGCTGGCGCAATCGGGCCGTCCCAACTGCTTCGCCCATGCGATGAGGCTGCCGTAGCGGGTGATCTCGTAATGCTCGACGGCCTGTGCGGCCGCGATCAGCGCCGCATCCAGCACCTTCTTGTCCGAAATGTCGCCGGCGATCTCTTCAGCTTCCTCGATGATGCCGTCGATAGCAGGACAGTTCACGGCCTTCTTCGTTGCATTGTGCATCCGGAACACTTCCTCGATGCGCGCCACATGGGTTTCCGTTTCGCGCAAGTGCATTCTGAACCCCTCCTTGAGCTTGGGGTCAGACGCCTTGTCGATCATGGTCGGTAGGGATTTGAGGATCTTGTTCTCGGCATAATAAATGTCCTGCAACGTATGCACGAACAGATCGTCGAGAGACTGAATATCCGATGAAAACCAACCCATGGCGCCGCTCTCCTTGAAAGGATTCGCCAGATAACCGGCGCGCTCCGAGGCAGTTCCCAACTTGGCAGCGAAACATTGCAGGGCAGCGCGGAACAACATTTCCGGCCTGCGGTTGCATCGGCGCACTCATTACGGAGTCACGCCATGAAACGCACTGCCCTTGCCGCTCTCTTCGTCATTTCAGGACTGTCGGTCGCAAGCGCCCAGACAGCGCCGCGCACAGAGGAGTTCGTCCAGAAAGTCGCCATCAGCGACATGTATGAAATCCAGTCGAGCGAGATGGCCGCTTCGAAAACCACAGGCCCGACGCGGGACTTTGCCCAGACGATGATCAAGGATCATCAGAAGACATCGGGCGAGCTGAAGCAGTTGGTCTCCCAGGGCAAGGTCAAGGCGACGTTGCCGACGGCGCTTGACGACAAACATGCCCAGAAACTCAAGACGCTGCAGTCTGCCGGCAACGACAAGCTCGCCGCCCAGTATCAACAGGATCAGGTTGAGGCACACACGGAAGCCGTCAACCTTTTCCAGGCCTATGCGAACGGCGGCGACAACGCCGACCTGAAGCAATGGGCTGCGAAAACACTGCCTGACCTGAAGCACCATCTCGAAATGGCGCAAAAGCTCAGCAAATAAGCGACTTCAGGACTCGGCGTCCTGTCCGCGACTGGACAGGACGCTGTGCCTTGCCTAGGCTGACAGTCATCCTCCCAGCATGAGTCAGCCTGTGCTCAAGTTTCTGGTCTTCGCGGCCAGCGCCGTTCCGGTCTTCGTCTTCATCAAGTCGGTGCTGTTCCGGCGCTCGCCGACGCTGCGCGCGGCAAGCTCTCAATTCGACCGGCAGATCGGATATCTGGCGACCGGAATCGTCACGCTCGCGGTGGTGTCGGTGATCTACTTCTTCCTGCACAACTGGCTCAGCCGCTGAGGCGGAACAAAAACGCAGAGGTCGAGTTATTGCCCCGTCTAGACGATCGGGCCGGGCCTTGCAGCAAAACTTACTAAAATCAGAATTTCGCTACGAGTTTGGGCCCGAGATCGTCGAAAGCGGCGGAGTCAATTTCCGGCTCTGGGCGCCAGACCAACCGCACGTTTCCGTTCACTGCGGAGACTTGCCAGGCGTCACGATGGAGGACGTAGGACGCGGATGGAAATTCGCTCACCTTCCAGCCGCGTCGCCCGGGGATCTGTACCGTTTCGCCCTGCCCGACGGGACCACAACGCCCGATCCAGCCTCCCGCTTCCAGCCGCAAGATGTTCACGGGCCGAGCATGATCGTCGATCACGACAGCTATTGCTGGCGCTGCGTCGACTGGGTCGGACGGCCATGGAACGAAACCATTCTGTATGAGCTGCACATCGGCAGCTTCACCCCGCAGGGAACGTTTCGGAGCGCAGCCGCGCGCCTTCCACATCTGAAATCGCTGGGCGTCACTGCAATCGAGATCATGCCGGTTGCGGACTTCGCCGGCGCAAGAAACTGGGGCTACGACGGCGCCTTCCCGTTTGCGCCTGACTCGACCTACGGCGCTCCTGACGATTTCAAATTCTTCGTCGACGAGGCGCATCGGTTCGGCATGAGCGTCATTCTCGACGTCGTCTACAATCACTTCGGTCCCGACGGCGCCTATATGGGCCTTTACGCGAGCAACTTCTTCTCGCCCGCGCAACAGACCCCATGGGGCGCAGGCATCAATTTCGACGGACAGTGCTCGCTGCACGTGCGCCGGTTCTATCTCGAAAACGCGCTCTACTGGCTTGAGGCGTATCGGCTGGACGGTCTCAGGTTCGACGCCATCCATGCGATCCCGGACGCAAGCCGACGTCACATCCTGCACGAGATTGCGCGCGAAATCCGCACCCGCATCGCTCGCACGCATATTCACCTGATCATCGAAAACGAGGAGAATGAAAGCAGGTTCCTAGACGGCTCCGAGCGCCTGACGGCCCAGTGGAACGACGATGTCCACCACGTTCTGCACGTCGCGGCTACAGATGAACGCAGCGGCTATTACGCAGACTACATTCACGACACGGACATGCTGGGACGCGCGCTGACGGAAGGATTCGCATTCCAGGGCCAACATATGCCGTATCGCAACAAGGCGCGCGGCACGAAAAGCAGGCATCTCGCGCCCACTCGTTTTGTGAGCTTCATCCAGAATCACGATCAGATCGGCAACCGGGCGAAGGGCGAACGGCTAAACAGCCTGTGCGCGCCCGAGCGCTTAAAGGCCATTGCGGCCATCTATCTTCTGCTACCGCAGATACCGATGCTGTTCATGGGCGAGGAATGGGGAGCGTCGTCTCCGTTCCAGTTCTTTTGCGGTTTCGAAGGCGAACTCGCCGAAGCCGTCCGGACAGGTCGTCGTGCAGAATTCGCCCGCTTTCCCGAATATGCCAAGGCCCCGCCTGAGGCGATCCCGGACCCCACAGAGCCGGCCACGTTCGAGCGCTCGAAACTCGATTGGAACGAGATCGACAGTGAGCCCCACGCCGATTGGCTCGCCCTCTATCGAAGCCTGATCTCCTTGCGAAGCCGGCGCGTCGTTCCGCTGTTGCCGACGCTATTGCATGGAGGCACATATTCCATTCTGGGTCATCTGGCTGTCGAAGCCGAATGGACGGACGAAGCTGGTCCGGTGCTTCTGCTGCAAGCCAATCTCGGATCCGTCGTCACGGCGTTTCAGCCAAGAGTTGGTTTCCAACAGATTTATCCTGGGCAGAACATTGAAGTCGAAAGACTGGCGCCGTTCAGCGTCGCCTGGTCGATCGTAAGCAGCACCGACGCATGATCCCGCGCGCAACATATCGCCTCCAGCTTCATCGCGACTTCACTTTCGACGATGCTGTCAGGATAGTCCCGTATTTGTCGTCACTCGGCATCAGCCACTTATATCTGTCCCCTCTTCTGAAAGCGCGCGCCGGAAGCCGTCACGGCTACGATATTGTCGATCATAGTCAGCTGAATCCCGAGCTCGGCGGCGAGGACGCCTACAAGCGGCTGTGCGACGCACTCGCTCGGCATGCGATGTCACAGGTGATCGACATCGTTCCCAATCACATGGGCGTATTGGGTTCGGACAATCCTGCCTGGTTGAACCTGATCGAATGGGGACAGCAATCGCCATATGCTCACTGGTTCGACATTGACTGGCGAACGTCGCCCCATCAAAAGATCCTCGTGCCAATTCTTGATGCGCAACCCGGGCAGGCTTTGCGCAATGGCGACCTGAAAATCCGCTTCGACAGGACAGAGGGATCCTTTGCGTTCTGGGCCTACGATACTCATAAGCTCCCGATTGCACCCACGTCCTACGAGGCATTGCTGCCGCACCTTGATGCGCTGACAGGCCCTCTGGCCGAACGTTTCGCCGCCCTCCGCCCATCTTCCTGTACGAGGCTGGAAGCCGCGGAACTGAAACTCGCACTCGCTGACCTGCCCAAAGCGGCCCATGATGCGATCGACCAGCATCTCCGATCTTTCTGCCCAAACGAAAGAGCAATTCCCGAGAAGCTCGCCGACCTTCTGGCGCAGCAGAACTGGCGCGTCGCGCATTTCCGGGTCGCCGGAGACGACATCAATTACCGGCGTTTTTTCAACATCAACGAGCTTGCCGGCATTCGGATAGAAAGCGACGAAGTCTTTCACGAGACTCATGCGGAAATCATTCGCCTGATCGAACGCGGCGATGTGACCGGCCTGCGGATCGACCACATCGACGGACTCCGCGCTCCCTCTGGCTATCTGGAGCGCCTCCGGGAGATCGCCGGACCCGGCTTCTTCATCGTTGTCGAGAAAATACTGGCGAGCCATGAGCAACTGCCGTCGAAATGGCCAGTTCAGGGAACCACCGGCTATGAATTCGCCGCCGCGCTGGCGCGCTTCATGATCGACCCCGGGGGACTGCAAACCCTCAACCAGACACACGCCGAGTTCACAGGACTGACGGACTCCTTTTCCGATATTGCATTTCAGGCGAAGCTTGAAATGCTCGAGACCGAAATGGCGAGTGAACTGCAACGTCTCTCCAGACGAGCGGCCGCCATAGCTTCGTCCTCGCCCGACACCTGCGATTTCACGCAGCCACTCTTGCAGCGCGCAATCGCAATTCTCATTGCTTCCTTCCCGGTCTACAGAACCTATCGGGACCATGCTTCACCCATGTCCGACGCCGATCGCAAGGCAGTCGAATGGGCGTTCGGGCTGGCCCGCAGGCGCTCCGTCCGCATGGACCAGAGCGTCTTCAATTTCCTGCATGATCTGCTGATCGGAAACAGCGCGATCGCAGACCGGCCATGCACTGTTCGCCTCGAGATTCTCGACTTCGTTCTCGACCTCCAACAATATACAGGCCCTGTGATCGCCAAGGGCGTCGAAGATACTGCATTCTACCGTTATACCAAGCTTCTGGCCTGCAATGAGGTGGGAAGCGACCCATCGGCTCCGCCCCTGTCGGCGACAGCTCTCCACGTTGATTTCTCGGTGCGCGCCGAGAGAGCGCCTCACGCGATGTTGACGACATCCACTCACGACACGAAACGCGACGAGGATGCGCGCGCGCGTCTATGCGCCTTGTCGGAATATGCAGAAGACTGGAGCAAGGCAGTTCGATCATGGCGCGCCATCATCCGCGCGCGATTGGGAGACATCGAACGGCAAGCGCCTCCATCGGCCAATGACGAGTATATGCTGTTTCAACTGATGGTTTCGACATGGCCGGTCGAACTGCTCGATGGACCAGTCGACGCCTGTCTGCTCGCAGACTACCGCAACAGGCTTGAAGAGTGCATGATCAAGTCGATCCGCGAATCCAAGACCGTGACAAGCTGGATCAATCCGCATGCCGAATATGAGACCGCCGTTCTCAACTATGTCAGGACGTGCCTTGCGGTGGATCAGCCGCCTGCATTCTTCGAGCGCTTCATTCCCTTCGTTCAACAGATCGCCGAAGCCGGAGCGAAGAATAGCGTCCTGCAAACCGTTCTCAAGCTGACTGCGCTAGGCGTACCGGACTGCTTTCAGGGTTCCGAACTCTGGGATCTCAGCTTTGTTGATCCGGATAACAGACGCCGCGTGGACTACGAGCTGCGCGACCGTCTCGTGCGCAGCCCGGTGGCTCCCGCCCACGCATTTCAGGATTGGCGAAGCGGACTTTTCAAGATTCAACTGTACCGCAGATTGCTCGGACTGCGCGCAAGGCAGCCCGACCTGTTCGAACACGGCAGTTATGAACCCTTGATCGCCGATGGCAATCACTTTGGATTCACTCGACGACTGAACGAAGCGAGCATGACCGTGTGGCTGCGTCACCGCTCCCGCCCAACGAGCGACTCCCAAATGGTGCTTCCGCTGCAAGCGTCAAACGAGCGCGACATCCTTTCTGACCGATCGGCCACGACCAACCAGATAAGCTCCGCATGGCTTGAACACTTTCCAGCCGCGGTCTTCGTCAACGAGGCGGAACAAAGCAGCTCCTAAAACGTTCTCCTGCAGCGCTTGCAGGAGAGTCGCATGAAGGTCGCCGCCGGTTCCCGGATCGTATGCCCCCATAATCATACTGCCGGCTATTTTCAGGAATGGATTCCCGATGGCGCGGATCTGTATCCGCGGCATTTCTACATCAACCATGGCGTCGCCGAAAAGTCCCGCGTGGTCTGCGAGAAATGCAGGCAAACGGTTGCGCAGGCCCGTCACGGCAAGTGGGAAGTTCGCATCGAATCCGGCTGGATCGCATGAGCGACCTGCTTCGGTGACTTTTTTCTCAAAGGCAGTCGCCACACACTCCTTCACCGTTCGGGAAGGCTTGCCTTATCCATTGGGGGCGACGTGGGACGGGCTCGGCGTCAATTTCGCCATCTTTTCCGCTCACGCCACCAAGGTCGAGCTATGCCTTTTCGATGCGGACGCGCAGAACGAGATCGCCCGCATAACGCTGCCGGAGTACACGGATGAAATCTGGCATGGATATTTGCCGGAGGCGCGACCGGGCACGACCTATGGCTATCGTGTCCACGGTCCATACGAACCTGACGCCGGGCACCGCTTCAATCCTAACAAGCTGCTCCTCGACCCATACGCGCGACAGTTGATCGGCGACCTTGCGTGGAATCCGGCCCTGTTCGGCTACCGGATGGAGACCGGCGACGACACGACGTTCGACGATCGCGATTCAGCGCCGTACATGCCACGCGCCTGCATCATCGATCCGGCCTTTACGTGGGGGCGTCAGTTACATCTGCAGATTCCGTGGGAAAACACGATCATCTATGAGCTTCACGTCAAGGGCTTCACCAAGCTTCATCCGGCTGTTCCTGAGCCCTTACGCGGCTCCTATATGGGTCTCACGAGCCCCGCCGTTCTCGACTACCTGCGAAAGCTCGGAATAACGGCGGTCGAGCTTCTGCCGGTGCACGGCTTTGTTGATGACAGCTATCTGCTGGAGAAAGGTCTCAGCAACTATTGGGGCTACAATACGCTCGCCTTCTTTGCTCCCGAGCGCCGCTATGCGGCCCATCCGGCCTTTGCATTTTCCGAATTCAAGGAAATGGTGAACCGGTTTCATGGCGCCGGCATCGAAGTCATCATGGATGTCGTCTACAATCATACGCCGGAGGGAAACGAGAAAGGCCCTACCCTTTCGTTCAAGGGCATCGACAACGCTTCATATTATCGCCTTGCTCCGGACCGTCGATACTACATCAACGACACCGGCACGGGGAACACCGTCAACCTCAGCAATGGCCGCGTGCTTCAGTTGGTCACCGACAGTCTGCGTTACTGGGCGCAGGACATGCACGTCGATGGGTTCCGCTTCGATCTTGCGACCATACTGGCGCGCGAGACACATGGCTTCGACGCCGAGGGACGCTTCCTTGACGCATGTCGGCAAGACCCCGTGCTGTCTCGCTGCAAATTGATCGCCGAACCGTGGGACTGCGGTCCGGGCGGATATCAGGTCGGTCAGTTCGTGCCCGGCTGGGCGGAATGGAACGACCGCTACCGGGACACCGTGCGTTCCTTCTGGCGCGGCGACAACGGCCGCCTGCCGGAACTTGCTTCGCGGCTCACTGCGTCAGCCGACCTGTTCAACAGGCGCGGTCGCAAGCCATGGGCCTCGGTCAATTTCGTCACCGCTCACGATGGGTTCACGCTCCATGATCTTGTCCAGTTCAACGACAAGAACAACGAGGCCAACGGCGAGGACAATCGTGACGGGCATGAGAATAATCTGTCCGGCAATTATGGACATGAGGGGCCAACGCAGGATCCCGCTATCCGCAGAACCAGATATCGCCAGATGCGAAACATTCTGGCGACCTTGCTCCTGTCGCGCGGCACGCCCATGATGCTCGCAGGCGACGAACTCGCCCGAAGCCAGCGTGGAAACAACAACGCATATTGTCAGGACAACGAAGTGTCCTGGCTCGACTGGACGGGTGCGGATTCCGACGCGATTGCCTTGCAGGCCTTCACGCGCCGTCTGATCGCGCTGCGCAGGGCGCTGCCCATGCTGCGCCGTGGGAGGTTCCTTACAGGTGCAACGGACGAGGATTTCGGCGTCAAGGATCTCAGCTGGATCAACCCGTCGGGACGGGAAATGACCGACGCACACTGGGCGGATCAAAACGCCAAATGCTTCGGCGTCCTGCTCGATGGCCGGGCGCAGGAGACAGGCATCCGCCGCATCGGCTCCGACGTGACAATTCTTCTGATCGTCAACGCGCACCATGATGATGTAGACTTCAGCTTGCCGCCCGCGCCGGGCAACATCGAATGGACTGTTCTGGTGGACACCGTCGAACCTGAAAGGTCTTTCGGCCACACTTCGCGTTTCGACACGCAAACGCGAATGGCCGGACGATCGCTCCTTCTGCTGATGGCCAGACCAGACCCGAAAGAGAGCCACCGGGAAGCCCAGCGCTCGTTCGAATATGTCATGGACATCCTGTCGGCTTTTTCTCCTTGAAGCGCGCGCTCCTCCTGATCAATTGCAACTGCCGCAACGGGCGCGCCTCGCGCGACCGCATCATCGCGGAGCTTCAGGCTGCGGATATTCAAGTCCGGATGCCGGAGTTCAACGATGTCGAAGAGTTGGAGAGGCATCTTCATCTCAGCCGCTCCGAGGTCGATCTCGTCATCATCGCGGGCGGCGACGGCACCCTGAACGCTGCCGCAAAGACGCTCGTGCCGACGCAGTTGCCAATCGGGCTCATACCATGCGGCACTGCGAATGACCTGGCGCGCACGCTGGACATTCCTGCCGACATCACCCAGGCCGTAAACATCATCGCGGCCGGCCACGCCCGCGCAGTGGACGTCGGCCATGTCAACGATTGCTACTTTTTCAATGTGGCCAGTATAGGAATGAGCGCTGAACTCGCCTCGGCCCTGACGAGCGAAATCAAGAAGCGGTTCGGGCGGTTCGGATATGCCTTGGCGGCGATCCGTGTCCTGATGCGCGCAAAGCCGTTTCACGCGAACATCGTCAGGGCAGGCGCAACGCACAGGAGCTACACGCTGCAGATCGCCGATGGCAACGGCCGTTACTACGGCGGCGGCAACGTCATCGAGCGCTCCGCCCGGATCGACGACGGCTTGCTCGATCTTTACAGCCTCGAATTCGCCGAAGCGTGGCGCATGCTGTTTCGCCTGCGGGCGTTTTCGCGTGGAGAGCATGTCGACTACGACGACGTCCACTTCATGAGCGGCGCTGACTTTGAAATCCGCACCCGCAGGCCGCGCCCGGTGAATGCGGATGGAGAGATCGTCACCACCACGCCCGCGCGCTTTCGCATTGTCCCGAAATCCATCCGGATATTCGCGCCAGAACCTGCGGAAACGGAACCATAACGCAACCATGGCGTTAACCGTTTTTTGGGAGGCGCGGTTGGCGAAACGGGCGGCGGGCACAGCAACAATTCTCGGCGCTATCCACGGGGCCATTGAACTCCCGGATGTCCTCGTCAAAAGCTACAGCGAAGATCTCAAGGATCGCGACGGCGCGTTTTTCGGGGAGCGGGTCAGCAACGGCGCTTTCCGAGTCATGCTCGACGCCATCCGTCAGAAGCTGGACGATGCGGGCGGCGACCCGATTGACAAGCCTCTCGAAGAACTCAGGAAGAAGGATATCGACAAGATCCTTCTCGACGGGACGCCCGAACAGGCCGGAGTCATTCTCAGCGCCGTCGAAGGCTTTGCCCAGAACCTCGCCAACGCAGCCAAGTCACTTCTGAAATTGCGCAGCTGGTCGGGTGTGCAGAAGATCGTGATCGGCGGCGGCTTTCGCGAAAGCCGCGTCGGAGAACTCGTGGTCGGCCGCGCAGGCGTTCTGCTGAAGGAGGACTTTCCGGACGTTGAGATCGTTCCGATTCAGTCACGCCCCGATGAAGCCGGATTGATCGGCTGCGCCTATCTCGCGCCTTCCTGGCACTTCGAGGGTCACGACAGCATCCTGGCTGTCGATATCGGCGGTTCGAATTTTCGTTGCGGCGTGCTTGACCTCGAATGGGACGACAACGGCGGCCTCAAGGACGTCTCTGTGGCGAAGTTCTGGCTGTGGCGTCACGCCGAAGAGGAGCCGGCCCGGGATGAAGCGACAGATCGCTTATGCAAGATGCTGCAGGAAGCACACGACTATGCGACCCGGAAGGCCCGCAAGCTTGCGCCCTTCATCGGGATCGGCTGCCCCGGAACAATCCTCGCCGACGGCAAGCTGTCGGGCGGAATTCTGAATCTCCCAGGCAATTGGGGCGCGAAAAATTTCAACCTAGTGCAGCGAGTCGTCAGCCTTATCCCTCGCATCAACAATCACCAGACCGTCGCGATCCTGCACAATGATGCGGTTGTTCAGGGTCTCAGCGAACTGCCCCGCATGAGATCCCTCGACAAATGGGCCGTGATGACCATCGGGACCGGACTCGGGAACGCCTGCTTTCAGAACAAGGGCGACACGCCGGAGGACTGATCAGACCGCGACCCTTGCGTGTTTGTGGAGATGGTCGAGATCCGCGAAGTCGGGGAGCGACGTATCGATCTGCAGACCGTTTACCAGCACAATGCGATCCGACTGCGGGCGTGTGAGCAATTCTTCAAACGTCCGCGCACGAGTTATGACGAGATCAGCAGGCAAACCGGCGCTGATAATGCCTTTGTCCACCATTCCCATTTGTTCAGCCTGCGCGGCGCCGAATTGCCGCATCCACGGCCTGTCCGAATAATCGAAGTGCAGGATGTGCGTGGCCTCACGGAACACTTCCAGCATGTCGAGGTCGCCATACGCATGATACGGATCGCGCGTGTTGTCGCTCGACACCATAACCTTGACGCCATAGTCCTCGAGTTCGTGAAGCGGGGCCACGCCTCTGAAGCGGGGCGTGCGACCGTCCTTGCGGTCCTGAAGATACATATTCACCATCGGCAGCGAGACAACCGAACAGCCCGCTTCCGCAAGCTTCAGTGCGATGCGCCTGAAAACGTCCTCCGGCATGTACGACAGGGAACAACAATGGCCGAGCAGGATGCGTCCGCCAAACTTGTGCCTGATGGCCGCGTCCGCGATATGTTCGATGCTGCGCACGCTGCCGTCGATCGTCTCGTCGACGTGGAAGTCGATTTCAAATCCGCGCGCCTTCGCCATGCCGAAGACGCGATCAAGTTCCAGATCGACCGTAGCGGCCATGAACCCGCCCGGCGCCGTGACGCCGCCCATGATCCCGTCATGCTTTTCAACCGCGTCGGCAATCTGGCGGAACTGCTCTTCGTCAGTGACGCAGATCTGCGTGGGAAACAGAGCCACCGCCTGCAGCCTGATCCTGTCCTTCCATTCCTGCCGGACTTCAGAGAAGACCGGAAAGGAAATATTGGTCTGCTTGCCGTATGAGTCGATATGCGTACGCAGCGCTCCGGTCCCGTGCGCATAAGCGCATTTCAGCGAGAACTCCATGCGCTCGCGCACATCCTCCGGGGTCCAGTTCCTGTTCCGGTCACCCTCGATCGCGACACGCGCGCCGACCGTAGTGCCATTCTCGTTTTGAATGCGCGGCCAGATATGGCTCTTGTCGATATGAGTGTGAACCTCGACGAACCGCGGCAACACGATCCCGTTCCGTAAATCGAAGACAGGCAACCCTGACGCTTCAGGCGCATCGAAGGCCGGGCCGGCGAAAGCAATTTTCCCGTTGTGGATAATGATCTCGCAATCAACAATCTTGTTCGCGGATTGCGGCGATTGAAGCGCCGGCGCAAGGTCGGCGGGAACGCGCGCATTCACGATCCTGAAAGACCCGCCAGCCGGAACGTCCGCGAAAGAACCAATTGAACGCCAGTCTTGCATCGATCCGCTCCCCACTTACGCCGACGCAGCCTGCTTGAATTTCCAACCCTGTGTCGCCAGCACATGCCCGGACTTCTGAACCTCCTCGTCGTTGAAATCCATCTTGCCGGGATTCAGCAGATTGTAGGGGTCCATCGAGCGCTTGAACGCTGCGTCGCGATCATCAATCACCTTGATGCCGACCTCTCGGACGCCGCTCGCATGATTGTTGGCGACGCTGACGCCCTCCCCCTGCATGAAGTCAACAAGATCCGACATCTGCTTTTCGCTTTCATAGAGAATGAAATGGGAGCCCATCGCGACCACCTCGCCCTGGCTCCAGAAGATTTCCATCCGTAAAGGCATTTGCCCGGCGTAACGTCGATGGACCGCCTCGATGGACGGCAGCAAGTTGTTCGCCGGGAACATGCCCTGCAGGGCAGTGAATTTCGGGTTCGCCTTCTGAACCTGCTTGAGCGCATGACCATAGGAATATTCGTAAAGCGGCGACGGGTAAGGACCATTCCCTTCTGGATGACTCGAAGCGACATGCCCGCCATGTTCCTTGACCATGGCTTCGAAGATTTCCATGCATTGCGAGGCGATCATCGTGTTCGCCATCGTGTGCCCCGGAGGCACTATGCCGCGGAGATCGTTCATCCAGTCATTGATCGGCCATTCCTGAAGCGAGATGATCTTCTTGAGCACACCCGTCTCGCGCGCGAGTTGCACGCCGAAACGCGCGGCCTTCATAAAATCCGGAAACGCCACGATGCATTCGCGCCAGTCCCATGCAGGCGAAAGCGGCATTTCCACTTCGAGCATGATGGCGTTGCTGCCGTAGGCGTGGTGAACGAGTTCGACATCCTTGCCCCGCAGCTCCAGAATGCGCGGCTCCTCTTCCACGCTCATCACGCACATGCCGGTGATGTTTCCGCGATCCCGCAGCATACCCCACTGGCAGCTTCCCATTCCGCCGCTGCCGCCCGCGATGAATCCCGCAATCGTCGCATTGCTGCGTGTCGAGGGATGAAGCCGCATCTCCCATCCAGACTTACGCGCGACCGCATCGACATCGCTCGCCATGGTTCCGGCCAGCGCCCGCACGACGCCCCCGCCGACCGAAACGACGCCGGCCAGCTTCGTCATTTCCATCACGATCCCGCCGAGCGTCGGAACGCTTTGTCCATAGTTCGCCGTGCCGCCCCCGCGCGGCACAATCGGTATGCGATGCTTGACGGCGGCCCTGACGACAATCGCTACTTCCTCGACTGTTGAGGGCATCACCACAATATCGGCGACTTTGCCGCCGAGCGAATTTCGCAACAACGGACTGATTGCATAGTAGTCCCGGCTCTTCGTCCGAACGGTGATCGGATCTATGCTGTAGGCGACAGCGCCGAGTGCGCCGATGAAGTCCTGAATGGGATACATGACTGCCTCAATGATTGATGTTCAGGACCGCATCGCCACGTCGAGAAGATCCGACACTTCCCGGCAATAGGCTGAATACTCGCTGCTCAGGCGAAATTCCTTGGTGCGCGGATAGGGCGCGTCCACCGTCAGTTCGCCAATGATGCGCCCGGGCCGCGCCGCCATCACCACGATGCGTTGAGACAGAAACACACTCTCAAACACGCTATGCGTGACGAACATCACCGTGCACTTTGCCTTGGACCAGATATCCAGAAGATCGTTGGAGAGGCGATTGCGGGTGATTTCATCAAGCGCCGCGAAAGGCTCGTCCATCAGGAGCAGCTTCGGGCGTGTGACCAGCGCGCGTGCAACCGAGACTCTCATCTTCATGCCGCCGGACAATTCACGCGGATAGGCGTTAGCGAATTGCCCGAGCCCGACAAGATCGAGAACTTCCTTCACCCGATCCTGAACTTCGGATTTTCGGCGATCTTTCAGCCGGTGCGGCAGATAAACATTGTCGAACACCGTCGCCCACGGCATGAGCGTCGGCTCCTGAAATACGAAGCCGACTTCGCGCTCCGGCTTGCCTGTCGCGTCGTGCATGGATTGCGGCCAGTCCATCATCCCGGATGTGTATGCGCCGAGACCCGCGAATATGCGCAGCGCCGTGGACTTTCCGCATCCGGATGGACCGAGCAGGCTGATGAACTCGTGCGGATAGACGTCGAGATTCAGGTTCTTCAGCGCGATAGTGCCGTTCGAATATGTCTTGTCGACGTGTTGCGCGCGTACCAGAGGTCTGCGCCTTGGTTCGACATCAGGCATCGGAACCGCTCCGGTCGTGAGGCTCGCAGGTGCGTAGTTCATCAGTTTTCCTGCTTCAGTTCGCTTTCGTGCCAGCGCTGCAACAGAATTTTCTGTATGGTTGCCGTCACGTACCAGATCGACATGCCGAAGATGGACAGCATCAACAGCGCCGAAAACATGCGGGGGATGTTGAGCAGCGTGCCGCTTTCGACAATCATGAAGGCCAGTCCGCGGGATCCGCCCGAACCTGCCACGAATTCCGCCACGACCGCGCCGATCACCGACAGGCCGGACGATATGCGCGCGCCCGCGAGAATGTAAGGCAGCGCAGACGGCAGTTGCAGATAGCGGAACCGCTTCCAGCGCGACGCCTCGTAAAGTTCGAACACATTGCGCAATCCGTGATCGGCCGACTTCATGCCGACTGCCGTGTTGGACAGCATCGGAAAGAACGCCACCATCCAGGCAAGGATCAGCATCGACAACCAGACGCGATCCAGTCCGACCCAGATGATCACGAGCGGCGCAATGGCCACCACGGGCGTCACCTGCATGGTCACCGCATAGGGCCAGAACGTTCGCTCTATGCGCTTGTGCGAGGTCAGCAGCACCCCGAAGAAGATGCCCGTCACGACTGCGGTCACGAAGGCCCCGATGGTGATGGTCGCCGTATATTTCAGCGCCACATAGATCGCGGGCCATTCCTTCACGAAGGTCGTCACGATCGCCGAGGGCGCCGGCAGGATGAACTTCGAAACCTTCAGGTAATGGACGAGAAACTCCCACGTCCCCAGGAACAGCGCCCCGGCCGCGAACGGCAGAAGCGTATCCAGAACATCGACGATGGAGGTTCGCGGCTTGGGGGCGACAAAACCCTCGGGCCGGTCATCCACGGAAGCTGTTGCCTGTATGGTCATGCTGGCTCCGGGCATTGGATCCCGCCCGCCGCCAAGCGGCGGGCGGTTGTTGTTTAGTTGGTCGTGCTTTTCAGGAACTGCGTCTGGACGATCTTCTTCATGTCGAGATCGACCTTGAGGAGGCCGACTTCCTTGAGCATGTCGTAGTGCGTCTTCCACCGCTCCTCCGTCATGATCATCGTGCCCATCTTCTCCGTGTCTTCATTGAGGACGAGCTTGCGGTCCTTCATGATCTTGAGAGTGGCGGCCATCAGCTCATCGCTGTTGTTGGGTGCATCCTTTTTGACCGCCTCAAGCCCAGGCTTCGGATCGACATTCATGAATTCGTTCCAGCCCTTGACGGATGCCTGCACCATGCAGGCGGCCGCCTTCGGCTTCTTGTCGATGAAGTCCTGCGACGTCGTCAGGATCGAGCCGTACGTCTTGTATCCCGCGTCGGCCAGCATGAAGACCTTCGGCTCCCAGCCGACTTCCATCTTCACGAGGATGGGTTCGTTGGTGACAAGTCCCTGCTGAATGACGGTCTTGTCGGCCAGCCACTGGGCAAGCTGGCCCGTGTAGGATCGCAACTGCGTCTCCTGCCATCCAAACTTGCGCTGGAAGTAAGGCCAATAGGTCGCGCGCGAACCTTGCGAGATCATGATGGGCTTGCCCTTCATGTCCTCGAACGAATTTACGTCGCTGTCTGCATGCGCCATAAGGACTTGCGGCGTGACCTGAAAGGCGGCGGACAATGCACGCGCAGGGAAGCCGGCGGCGTTCATGTGCAACACAGCGTCGATATGCGACGACATCACGAAGTCCACTGCGCCGCCGACCAGCAACTGCGCGGTATCGATTCCGGGACCACCCTGACGGATCGTGAGATCGACGCCACATTCCTTGTAGTAGCCCTTGACGAGGGCCTGATAGTAGCCGCCGTGCTCGGCCTGCGCCTTCCAGCTCGTCAGAAAGGTCACCTTCTCCTGCGCCACGGCCTGCGTGGCGGTGGCGGCGAACAAAGCCACAGCGCCAACCAAGTATGCACGTTTCATATGACGTCCTCTCCGTTGAATGCCCAAATGCTCATTCCACCAGGGTCACCGTGAGCGCCGACGCATGCTCTCCACCGAGGTGAATCGACAGCGTCACGACGCGCGCATCGACTGAAAGGCTTCTGGCAGGATCCGCGCCAGTTCCCGGATTGACCGGATAGGCCGGAAAACTTGCCGCGCTGATCGACAGTCGCAGCGACTCGCCCGGGAGAAGCGTCACGCAAGTCGCCCGCATGGGGATCTGCACCGCCTGGCCGGCTTCGCGGTCTCTGACCGAACGGTATCCATCGCACAGAGGAATGACCTGTCCATTCGTCGCCACGCGGGACAGAACGCATCCGACGTCGAAGCTCGGCGCGTCGGCGGTCAACAACAAGGAGGCGCTCACCGCGCCCGCGAGGGTGATTTTCCTGTCCAGCGCAGCCGTCGTGAAGGTGATCACATCGCCGCGCGTGTCGACGCTGCTGCGGTCCACTGGCCCCGGCGGCGATCCAAACGCGCAGCCAACAGATGGGGCAGGCCGCCACGGATCGTTCACCATATGGTCGATGCCGGAAGCTGCTTGCTGCAAAACCAGACGTCCGTCCGTGGGGTCGATTGCCGCGCGCCCGGACGAGGACAGGAACAGCCGCAAGGAAGCCTGTGGCAAGGCGCCGAATGTGCGCCATTGCTTTTCACCCATGTCGAAGAGACGGATCTTGGCGCTCTTGTCGCTCGCTTTCCTTTTCAGGAAGCGATCAAAGAACCCGATATGCACATCATCCATGTTCAGCGCAGCATTCGGGCCGAAGTCCTGACCGCCGACTTTCCGCTCCCACGGGAAGTGCAGCCAGGGACCGATCGTCAGATGGAGATTTTCGTTTCCACGACGTTGCAATTCATGAAACGCCTCCCAGGTGGAGCGCAGATGCGTGTCGTACCATCCGCCGACAAACAGCATCGGCAGGTTTGCGGCCGCGATCTTTTCCGCATGCGCCGCCGGAGAAATCCGCGCCCAGTAAGGATCATCCGCAGGCGTAACGAGCCAGCGATGATAATGCGAAAGCGCGCGGTGCTTCTCCATATATGCCGGGCGCGTCTGGACGGCGCCGCGCACATTCAACGCCCGCGATTCAGTCAGCAGTTCCGCATAGGCTTCCGCGTCTCCGCGATGGCGCGCGGTTTCCGCTGCGATTTGCGTCGCCCAGCCGAGCGCGCCTGCGAGTCTGAATGCGCCGTTCTCGTAGGCCCATGTTTCGCGTGCGTGCCAGGGCGCCATCGCGGGAGCCAGCGCTTTCAGCGCAGGGCCGGCCTCAAGCGCAGCGAGCAACTGGTTGTAGCCCTGATACGAAAAGCCATACATGCCGACGTCGCCCGTGGAGCCTTCAAGAGCGGCTGCCCAGGCAATCGTCTCTGCGCCATCGGACGCTTCATTTTCGCCGGCCGAGAATGCGCCTTCGGATGTGCCGCGCCCGCGTATGTCCTGAACCACAACCACATAGCCCTTCGAGGCGTACCAGGCCGGGTGCGCGTAGCAGATCGTGCAGGCGATGCGACGACCGTAGGCCTGTCGCTGCAACAGAACCGGATAAGGTCCGCCACGCGCGGGCCGATAGATGTCCGCATCGAGCCGCACGCCGTCCTTCATGCGTATCGACACGGTTTGCGGCGGCAGCACATCGAGACGAGGGCTCGACTGCTCCATGTGATCTGCCGGGGCTTCGGGGCGGAACATGTCAGGACTAACCGACGCGGCGTGCGACCCAGTTGCTCACCGGCAAATCCGCCCCCACATCAGCGTCGTCGGATTCATCCATTTCAAACCCGCCGGGATTCAACAGCCCGAAGGGATCGCACAGGCGCTTGAAGGCGATGTCCTCCGCCGTCACATCCTTCTTGCCGACCGCGCGAACGCTCGATGCATGGGAATTCGCTACGCCCGCGCCTTCTGACTGCATGATCTCGGCAATGCGCTGAAGCTGCTCCTCGCTTTCAAAGTTCACATAGGGCGAACCGCTGCCCGCAAGCCGCGATCCCCAGCGACGCAATTCGAGGCGCAGCGGCCCGACGCCATCAAGTCTGCGATGCACGCGCTCCACGAGACCGACGAGATCGTCCGTGTGGAAAAATCCTTCGATGGCGGTGCGATCAGGTTCGGTCTTCTGTATCTGCGCCAGCGCATGGCCGAAGGCCATTTCGTAAAGCGGGATTCCGTAGGCGCCCTCGCCTTCGGGCGCAGCCGCCACGACCGTCCCTCGGTGTTCGGCGACGACCTCATCGAAATCATATGCGCTGGCAGACGCCACATAGCTCGACAGCATCGAGCAGCCTTCGGGCACAATGCCCCGCAGGGGCTGGATCAGATGCGGCGTCGGCCACTCGTGCACCGACAGAAGCTTGGTGACGATTCCGGGCGTCGTGCCCAGCGCAACGCCGCATCTCACCGCATCCATGTAGGTGGGGAACGCCACGACGGTTTCGCGCCAGTCCTCGGCATGCGTCAATGGCATCTCGACTTCGGTGATGATGCAATTGGCGCCGTAGCCGTGATGGACCAGCAGGGTCTTTGTGCCGCGAAGCTCCAGCAGGCGCGGCTCCTCCTCGGCCGTCATCACCTCGACAGCCGCGATATTGCCCCGGTCGCGCAACACGCCCCAGCGCGCGCTGCCGATACCGCCCGTGCCGCCCGCAATGAAGCCTGCGATCGTGGCGGTTGCGCGGGTAGTCGGAAACATGCGCAGTTCCTGCCCGGTCTCCCGGGCAGTCTTGTCCATGTCGCCGACAATGGTCCCGGCCAGCGCCCGAATGGCGCCGCGCTTCGTCCAGACGACGCCGGCGATCTGCGTCATGTCGAGCAGAATGCCGCCGCGCAGCGGAACGCTCTGCCCATAGTTGGCTGTGCCGCCGCCGCGCGCCGTCAGGGGAATCTTGTAACGTACGGCAGCCACTACGACGCGCGCCAGTTCCGCCTTGTCTTTGGGCGAAACCACGACGTCTGCATATTTCCCCTGCAATTGCTGCCGCAGAAGAGGCGAGACTGCATAACGGTCACGGCTTTTCCGTCGGATGGTGATCGGATCGACTGAACTCTCGACGTCGGCGATAGCGCTGAGGAAGTCCGCAATGGCATACATGGCCCGCTCCGATCTGATTGAACGAAACGAAGCAAGCGCCATGCCGCCCTGCATCGCCGACCAGCGTGCCGATTTTCAGGGCGGATGCAACTTGAACAGGCAATGCGCCGCCGCAACAGTCCGCAAGAGACCTTTGGTGCAAGGCGGATCGGAGCCGCGCTATAAACGGAACTTATAAAACAAAACGCCCGCCGGCAGGCGGGCGCTGTCGTTCATGCTGGTCGACGCCTTAATTCCATTTCGCCCAGGTCAGGTCGGGACTGTCGATCTTGGGCGTCGGGAAATTCAGGTTGCCGCCCATCACATAGATCGACACGTTGCCGAACAGCGGCACCGAATAGGCGCGCTCGTTGAGAAGCGTGAGCAGCTTGCGATAGACGCCCTTGCGGGCTTCCGGGTCGAGCGTCGTGCGGCCTTCGGCGACCAGCTTCGTCACTTCCGGATCGCGCGCATAATCGGTCGGGCTCCCGTTGAAGAAGGTCGCAATCGCATAATCGACGTCAAGTCCGCCGCCGCCGCCCCAACCCAGAAGGCTCATGGTCGAATTTCCGTTCAGGTAGCGGGTGCGCCACGCCGGCAGGGTCGCGGTCGAGTAATCCGCCCGGATGCCCACCTTGCCCAGATAACCCTGCACGGCTTCGCCCAGCGAGCGCAGGTCCTCGGAAGATTCCAGCGTGACCTTGAAGCCGTCCGGATAACCGGCAGCCTTCAGGAGATCGCGCGCCTTCGCGGGATCATAGCCCGGCGACGCAAGCGGCTCGTCGACGCAGAGCGTCTGGTTGGGATTGCACTGTCCCTTGAGCACCGGCGCGCCGTTGCCGACGAGTTGCTCGGCAATCGCCTTGCGGTCAATGGCCAGCGCAACCGCGCGCCGCACATCAGCATTCTTCATCGGCGTGTCGCCGCTGCGCCCGGCGGCGTCGAGGCTGATCCATGTGTAGCGCGTCGAACCGCCATAGGAGACTTTCACATTCGGCGTCACCGCTGCCATCTTGGCGCTGTCGGCGTCGAAGTCGAAGGAGAGTTCCAGTCCGCCCACCATGAACTCCGCAAGCTGCGTCTGCACCTGCGGGATCACGCGGAAATTCAGATTGGCGATGGATGCGGCAGGCCTTCCGGCCGGCACATAGCCCGGATAGCGGGCGAAGACATACGACTTGCCGGCGACGAGCGACTTCAACGCATAGGGGCCGGTTCCCACAGGCGCCGTGCGATGCGCCTCGTGTCCGTTCTTCTGCGTATATTCATCCGGAAAAATGATAAGCCGCGATGCGATGAGATTCAGAACCGTCGGATCAGGCTCCTTCAGCTTCAGACGAACCTTGTAATCACCAAGCTTTTCGACGCTCGCATAATTGCCGAAGTCAGCGGCTTGTTGCAGCAACTTGGAGGCAGGATCCATCACCAGCTTGAAGGTGAACACCACGTCGTCGGCGTTAAATGCCTCGCCATTGTGAAACTTCACGCCCTGCCGCAGTTCGAAGTCGAGGGTCGTCGGATCGACCTGCGTCCATGAGGTCGCCAGCCCCGGCTTGAACTCGCGTGTCTGCGGATCGCCGTAGATCAGCGTGTCGTACAGGATGGCGGAGAGAAGCTGCGTCTCGCGTGCATTGGCGTGCAACCGGTCGAGATAGTCCGTCTCGCGCAACATGCCGATGTTCAGCGTGTCGTCCTTCGGTCCGGCCAATGCGCCCTGAGCCAGACAAAAAATGGATGCGCTGACCGTCAACGCCCTCCACATACGATTGTGCGTCCGGCTCATGTACATTCCTCTTTCACGCTTGCGCATTGTTTCGATAGAAGGCTAATAATGTTGCGCTGCGGCGCGCCCGTCAAGTTGGCGCTTGGAGATGATATATGCACCGGCTTGGCCGCTGTTTTGCGGATTCTTATTTTGAAGCCCGGGAAAAATTCCTGGATGCCGCAGCCCGTCGGGGCGCTCAGGTTCATTCGTTCCGCAATCCGGTTCCAGGCCCCGGCGGCAAGGACCTTTTCACCGACGTTGCTCGCCTCGGACCCGCCAATGCATCGAAGGTGCTGATCGTGCAATCGGCCACGCATGGCATTGAAGGCTATGCGGGCTCGGGAGTGCAGGTCTACTGGCTGCAGGATTTCCAGAATCTGCCCGGCGACACAGCCCTGCTTTTCGTGCATGCGCTGAATCCCTATGGCTTCGCCTATACGCGGCGCTTCAATGAAGACAATGTCGATCTCAATCGCAGCTTTATTGATCGTTCCCTGAACGCGCTGCCCGAGAACCCCGGCTACGATGAATTGGCCGCCGCCATCCTGCCGAAGGAATGGACGAAAGAGGCGCGGCGCGAGGCGGACGAAAAAGTCGCCGCCTATGCAGAGCAGCACGGCGAACGCGCCGTCATGTTCGCCTACAAGCAGGGCCAGTACAAACATCCGAACGGCCTGTATTACGGCGGCCAGAAGGCCACATGGTCCGGCGAAACCGTGAAGGCGATCTGCGCCACGCAATTGCAGCACGCGAAGAAGGCCGCGCTGATCGACATCCATACGGGACTCGGCGCATACGGGTACGGCGACGCGCTCACCACCTGCTCCGACGTGTCGGAAGAAGGCCGTCGCGCTATCGCGTGGTACGGCAAGGTGAGTTGCACGAAAGCCTCCGGCTCGTCCTATTCGGGATCGGGCTGCACCATCATCGAAGGCTACATGATGGCCGCGCCGCATCTGCAATGGACGCCCATCGGCCTCGAGTTCGGCACATGGGAACCGGAAGAAGTGCGCGACGCGGTGCGGGCGGACGGCTGGCTTCATGCACATGGCGGCCCCGATCATCCTTTGGCAAAACGCATCAAGGGCGGGTTGCGCAACGCTTTCTATCCGGGCGATCCGGCATGGCGCACGATGGTGCTCGATCGCGGCGTCGAGGTGATCACTCACGGCCTTGCGGGCCTTGCGGCCTGGCGCTGACATGCGCTCCTATATCGAAGGTTTGCAGGCAACCGGTCAGGTTCGCATCGTCGAGCGTGAAGTTTCGGGCCAGCACGAACTTGCCGCGATCACGCAAGCCTTCCAGCGCGAGAGCGACAATGCGCTGCTGTTCCGGAATGTGCGCGGCTCGCGCTATCCGGTCATCACCAATGTCTACGGGAGCCGTCCGCGCCTGCTCGACATGATCGGCGACCCCGGCGGGTCCTTCTGCCGCCGCTGGGTGGAGGTAATGCGCCGCCCTGCTCCGCCGCCATTGCAGGTTGATGAATCGCCGGGCCTCGAAAACATCCGGCTCACCGAGCTTCCGCAACTGACCTATTTCGAACGCGACGGCGGCGCTTATCTGACGTCGGGCATTTTCCTGGCGAAGGACCCTGACACCGGCGTTCCCAACCTGTCGTTTCATCGCTCGCAAATCATCAGCGACACCGAATTGCGGGTAAGGCTCGGCAGCTCGCATCACCTCACGCAATATCAGGCGAAGGCCGAAGCGCGCGGACAGGCTCTTGAAGCCGCCATTCTGATCGGGGCCCCGCCCTCCTTCGCGCTCGCAGCTGCAGCGCCCATTGCATATGACGAGAACGAGATCGACGTCGCGGGCAAGATCGAAAACAGATCGATTCCGATGCGCCGCTGCCGCACGGTCGATCTGGATGTCCCGGCAGAAACCGAAATCGTCGTCGAAGGCCGCATCCTTCCCCATATCCGTCGGCCCGAAGGCCCGTTCGGCGAGTTCATGGGTTTCTATGTTCCGGTCGGCGACAATCATGTGTTCGAAGTCACGGCCGTCGTTGCGCGTGCCGACGCCATGTTCCACGGCCTGATCTGCGGCTCGCCCGAAGACCTGCGACTGCTTGAAGTGGCGGTCGCCACTCGCACCTATCAAGCGCTGCTGGCTGCAAGCCTGCGCGGAATCATCGACGTGTCCTGCGTGCCGTTCACGATGAGCACCGTCGTCAAGATCGAACAGATGTACGAGGGACACGCCAAACAGGTGCTGCTCACCGCGATCGGCGCCAACCACGACTGGAACAAGACCGTATTCGTCGTGGACGAGGACGTGGACATCAACAATTTCGACGATGTGTGGTGGGCCTATCTGACGCGCGGCCGCGCCGATCATCGCGCCATGGTCATTCAGGAAGTGCCCGGCTTCTACCGCGATCCGCAGAAGGATTATTGGGGCCGGCTCGCCATCGACGCCACTGTGCCGTTCGGTCGAAAGCACGAGTTCGAACGCAAGAAGATTCCGGGCGTCGACAAGATCAACCTGCGCGACTGGATCGCCTGAAACGCCGATCCACGGACTGGCTTACGTCACCGTAAACTGACCCATCATGCCTGAATCCTCATGTTCGAGGATGTGGCAATGGAACATGTAAGGCGCTTCGCGCGGCGCTTCATGGTCAAAGCGGACAATGATTTCCAGTTGTCCGTTGATGGGGTGCGTATCCTTCCAGCCGGATTCCTCCGGTTGCGGCGCGCCGCCGCCAGTGGCCACGATCCGGAAATGCACTCCGTGGACGTGGAACGGGTGGATCACACCGCCGCCGCCGCTGACCAGCCAGCGCTCGTGGGTGCCGCGCTTCACCTGAAAATCGATCCGGCGCGTGTCGTAGGGGCGGCTGTTGATGCCGAAATCCGTCATCACGACGCCGAGTTCGCCGTTGGGCCCCGCGCCCAGAACCGGCCCATGGCCCGTATGGCCTCCATGCTCGCCGTGGCCGGACGCCAACTGACTGACGTTGCGCAACTCGAATGACGAGCCCCCGCCCATGGTGAGGGAAATGCGCCGCACCGGGAAATTGCCCTCCGGCAAAGGAGCAAGCTCTGTACCCAGCGTATCGGGAACGCGCGTGATGCGCGGCTTCAGCGCATCGTCCGTGGCGAATTCGAGAATCTTCATCGAGATGCCGGACGAATTCATCAGCAGCGGCGGCGCGCCCTGTCCGAAATCGACGAGCACCTCGAAACGTTCGCCTGGCGCGATGCGCAAGAACGTCAATTCGACCGGCTTGCCAAGAAAGCCGCCGTCATTGCCGATCACATGCATCGGCCTACGGTCGCTCGTGTGAAGCGAATAGATGCGAGCGTTGGAGCCGTTCAGCAACCGCAGGCGCACAATCCCGCGCGACACCACCGCCACACTGTTGAACTGGCCGTTGACCAGAATGCGCTCGCCATGGAAGCCATTGAGAATGTCGGTCGTGTCCGGCGTGTAGACCAGTTTTCCGGCGTCGTCGAAACGCTTGTCCTGAATGACCAGCGTCAGATCATCCACCCCGTAGGTGGAAGGCAGGCCGCGATCGTCGTCGCGACCGTCCGTGTGATGGATGACGCCCGCCAGACCGGCATAGACGTGCCGGGCAGTCGACCCATGCGTGTGCGAATGATACCACGCGGTCGTCGCCTGCTGGTCGAGTTGCATCACGTCAGCCCAGGCCTTGCCGGGTTCCACAGGCGTGTGCGGCCCACCGTCATGATGTCCGGGAACAAGCAGGCCGTGCCAGTGCGACGTCACCGGTTCGTTGAGCCGGTTTTCGACACGCGCATCGAGCGCGCCGTTCTGCATCACGATCGTCGGACCCATGAAGCCCGAATTGTACCCCGCCGTCAGGTTCGGCGGCCCTCCGGCGAAACTCGTCTGGCCCGTCTGGGCGACAAGCGACAGCTTGCCGGTCTTCCGCGTGTCGAGCAGCGGCGGCATGGACAGCCGCGGTCGCTGCGCTCCTTGCGCGAGGGCGCGCCAGTGGCTTGCGGCAAGAGGCAAGGCAGCGGCTGTCAGGGCCGCGCCGGATAGTCCGAGAAAATCCCGTCGCCTCATCGCCGTCCCGATTTAGTGGCCGCCCTGCCGGGCCTTCTTTACAGTCGCCTCGAGCCCTGTCCATGCGGGCTTGCCGGTGAAGCGCGCACGGATAAACGCCGCAAGCGCCACCATTTCGTCGTCGGAAATCTGCGACGCGCGCGGCGGCATCGAACGGTCGAGAACGCCGCGCGGCGGCTGGATCCCGTAGAAGCTCGCCAGCACGAGATTCGATGCGTCGGGAGCGTGAACGACGGTCGCCAGACCCAGCGGCGCAGGCTTCCCGCCCTGCTTGTGGCAGGTCGAGCACTGCGCCTCGAAGACCTTCGCGCCCTTCTGCATCACCGGATCGTTCGGCACTGCAGGCGCATTCGGATGACCCCATTCGAGCTTCTGGGCGGCAGCGAGTGCATCGGCGGCGATCTTGTCGATTTCTGCCTGCGGACGCTGCGGCCCCTTCAGCGACATGACGTAAGTCGCGATGGCGAAAACGTCGTCTTCCTTCTGGTCGTAGAGATCGGTCGCCACGGCCGTCATCGGGCCGGCGGCGATCCCGTGATGCCCATCCCAACCGTCGATCAGATAATTGACCATGGACTTGGAGGTCCACGGAATCGGCGCGGGAGTCGAGGCGTTGAGCGGCGGCACATACCAGCCTTCCGCAACGCCGCCGCCATAGGCGTTCGGCCCCGTCTTGGCCGCTGCGCCGAAGATGTTGCGCGGGCTGTGGCACGCGCCGCAATGGCCGAGGCTTTCGACGATATAGGCGCCGCGATTCCATTCGGCGTCTTTCGACGGATCGGGCTTGAACGGCGTCGAGTCGTGGAACAGGAAGTTCCAGCCTGCCAGCAGCAGCCGGATGTTGAACGGGAACGAAAGCCCGTTCTCCTTCGGCTTTGCCGATACGGCCGGCTGCGACATCAGAAATGCATAGATCGCCTTGAGGTCGGCGTCGGACGCCTTCGCGTAATAATCGTACGGGAAGGCCGGATAGAGATAATGGCCTTCGCGGTCCACGCCTTCGCGCATGGCGCGGATGAAGGCTTCCTCGGACCAGTCGCCAATGCCGGTTTCGACGTCCGGCGTGATGTTCGTCGTATGGATGATTCCGAACGGCGTCGGCAAGGCGAGGCCGCCCGCGAATTTCTGGCCGCCGGGCGCCGTGTGGCACACATGGCAATTGCCCAGCCCGGCGAGTTGCTCGCCATCCTTCAGAAGCTTCTTGTCGAATTTCGCCGGATCAGGCTTGGCGATCGGCGCAAGGGCCGGATGGCGCATCGCATAGGCCAGCGCACCGGCGCCTGCGAGAACGATCAGAACCAGGACAGCAACCAGAAACTTCTTCATGGCCGATGGTCATTCCATTTCATTCAGGACACGAATGCGGCCGGAACCCGTGACGGTTCCGGCCGCGAAGGATCGCGTTTCAAACGCCGGGCTGAAGGGCCCGGCGCTTCATCAGGCCCAGGTCAGATCCTGCTTGAGGATCGGAGTGGACCGCACGCGCTTGCCGGTCGCGAAGAAGATCGCGTTGGCGACGGCAGGCGGCGTGGGCGGGCCGGCGGTTTCGCCGAAGCCGCCCCACCAGTTGTTCTCCGACATGGCGAACACGCTTTCCACTTCCGGCATGTCCGGGAAACGCATCAGCTTGTAGGTGTCGAAGTTGACGTTCTGGAAGCGACCGCCCTGCATGTTCAGACCGCCGTAGAGGGCGTGGCTGAGTTCCCATGCGATGCAGCCATAGACCTGCTCATGCGCCGCGCGCGGGTTCAGCACGTAACCCGTGTTCGACACGATCAGGATCTTCTCGATGTTGAGAGCGCCGCGACGCGATACTTCCACCGTGGCGACAGCGCCGACCACCGAGCCATGCGACTCGACGACGCCGATGCCCATGCCGCGACCCTTCGGAAGCTTCGTGGTGTAACCCGCGACTTCCTTGATCTTCAGAAGGACACGCTGCCAGGGTTCGTTGCCCTCGGTCATCTTGAGGCGCCACTCCAGCGGATCCCAACCGCCGGCGAGAGCCATTTCGTCCGCGAACTGCTCGATCGTGTAACCGTTCGAGTTGTTGCCGGGGGCGCGGTTCGGCCCGATCGGCATGTTGCTCGGAACGATATGACGCTCGTAGCGGAAATGCGGCACCTTGTACGACATGTTGGCGATGCCGCGGTCCGCATAGTCCGGCACTTCGCTTTCGCCGATGGCGCGCGAGATCATCGCAGCCGGCAGTCCCTTGTCGTCGAGCACGGCCTGGAACTTGGCCCAGATCGGCGGACGCGAACGCGACTGCAGGATGTTCTCCTCGCGGGTCCAGGTCACCTTGACGGGCTTCCCGACCTGCTTGGAGATCTCGACCGCCTGACGGACGATGTCGACCGCGTTGCCGAGGCCGAAGGCGCCGCCCTGATAGACGCCGTGGACGTAAACGTCCTTCGGCTGGCGACCGGCCTGGTCGGCAGCGAGGAGCAGGCTGGCGGCCACGTTCTGGGTGAAGGCCCAGAGGTCGACGCGGTCAGCGGTGACGCTGGCCACGCAGGCCGGCGGGCTCATCGGCACATGGCCGTCATACGGACGCATGTAGTCGCCCGTGACAACCTTGCCGCCCTTTGCGAGGATCGGACGCGGATCGCCGCGCACTTCCTCGGCATGCTGGCCGTCCTTGTTCATCAGGTCGCGAGCCATCGCGTCCATCTTTTCGAAGCTGTTGTCGGCGCCGGGACCCAGATCCCATTCGACCGGCATCAGATCGAGCGCCGTCTTGGCGCGATAGAAGCTGTCGGCAACGACCGCGATGGCGCTGCGCATGTCGGCGTTCTGAAGCTTCGCCTTGGTCTGCTTCAGTTCGACGACGCCGATGACGCCGGGGCGGTTCTTGATGGCGTCGAAGTTGAAGCTCTTCAGCTTGCCGCCCGGAACCGGGCTCGCCTTCACGGCCGCATAGACCATGCCCGGAACGCGAACGTCGATCGGATAAACGGCGCTGCCGTCCACCTTCACGGCGACATCCATGCGCGGGGTCGGCTTGCCGATCAGCCACCAGTCCTTGTAGGCCTTGGCCTTCGGTTCCTGGTCGAGGGTGACGGCGGCGGCGGCCGTGGCGAATTCGCCGTAGGTGCCCTTCTTGTCGCCCGACGTCAGAACGCCCTGCTTGGCGACGACCTTCGAACGATCAACGCCCCAGGCCTTCGCGGCGGCTTCCTTCAGGCGCTCGCGCGCCGAAGCGCCGGCCTGCAGGATGTGCGGATGGCGGTTACGAACAAGGTTCGAACCACCCGTCGACATGTCCTTGTATTCCTGACCGCGCGTCACGAAACGGTTCGCGTCGGCCAGCATGCAGCGGACATTCGCCCACGGCACATCGAGCTCTTCGGCGATCATCATCGCCACGGAGGTCATGCCGCCCTGGCCCATTTCGGTGTGCGGGCAGCGCACGGTGACGATGCCGTTGGTGTCGATCGTCAGCCAGGCGTTGATTTCGGTGCCGCCGACCGGAGCCTTCCAGGCCTCGGGAGCGATCATTGCAGCTTGCGCTTCCTTCACCGGAATGTGGAAGCCCAGCATGAGCCCGCCGCCTGCCGCGAGGGAGGTGCGGATGAATGTACGACGCGAGAGATCCATCTTGGTCATTGTCGATCCTCCCCTTACGCCGCGCCGAGCTTGGCGGCAGCGTGAATGGCCTCACGGATTTGC
>CANJNI010000044.1 GCA_947475995.1 Beijerinckiaceae bacterium
CCTGTGGATCGAAACATCCGAAGGGGCCAAATTCTGGCTCCGGGTCATGAACGAGCTCCGGAACCGGGGCCTCGAAGACATCCTGGTCGCCGTTGTCGATGGGCTGAAAGGTTTTCCCGACGCTATCAACGCCGTGTTTCCAAGGGCGCTCGTGCAGACATGCATCGTGCATTTGATCCGCAACTCTTTGGATTTCGCCTCCTGGAAGGACCGCAAGCTCATCGCGGCGGACCTGAAGACTATTTACCGCGCCCAGGATGCCGACGCCGGGAAAAAGGCGTTGGAAGCTTTTGACGCCGGGCCATGGGGCAAAAAATATCCATCCATCGCACAGGCCTGGCGGCGGCAATGGGAACAGGTCATTCCATTTTTCGCCTTTCCGATAGCAGTGCGGCGGATCATCTACACCACCAACGCCATCGAAGCTCTGAACGCCAAACTACGGCGGGCCGTGCGAACGAGAGGCCATTTTCCAACCGACGAGGCAGCGACAAAGCTGCTCTATCTGGTCTTGCGTCAGGTCGCCGGGGAGTGGAAAATGCCGCCACGTGAATGGAGCGAAGCCAAAACACAATTCGCCATCATGTTCGACGAAAGGTTCGTCAACTCGTGATGGTCAACCGGCCCCGCACACAAAATTTCTGACACTCCCCATGAACTGCGACCGGTTCGCGCCGACCAGTTCAGCCGCCTGATCAATGAGCGACTTGTCCTGCGCTCGGGCGCGCAGGTGGATGTTGACTTCGGCGGGGGCAGAGGCGGATTTCATGGGGTCAAAATGGTGCGATGTGTTGCGATTGTCAACACAGAAAGTGTGTAGATTAAAAAAGTGCAATTATCCAAATCCAAACAACGCAATCAGGGCAGCAATGGCCGCACTTATCATTGAAGCAAATACATTATCTATAAATTTTTCCGCCAGATAGCGGAGGCATTTTATCAATACGGACCATATCGCCGACAAACGTACGCGCACTGCTTGAAGTAGTCGCTGTCCAGCATTTAATTCAGCGATCACTCGCTCATGTTCGTTAGGCTCGGCCGCGGCAAAAGAGTTATTCGATTTAACAGCTGCAATCGCATCTTCTAATTTCTTAATTGCTTCTTGGAATTCCATGGAATTGTGGTTGATCGTTACGACTCGATCTGAGGCAGGAACACCAGAGCCCTCCTCTTCTTCGATAAAAAAATCGTACCCCTCGCTTAGATTGTCAATTTTTATTTGACACCGCGAGCGAATGGCGGAGGCGTCAAATATCGAAACTTCATCAGGAAATCCTCGCCCGCGCAGTCTCCGATCCGTGGAAGTCGCTTCTTTCAGCACCCGGCTTGCAAAAGCATTTATCAATCCTGTTGTACGAGCTAGTGATTGGTGTTTGGAGACGTTCGAGTATTTTTCCGTTGAGCTGTACCAATCTCTAAAATGTTCAATAACAGCGTCCGTGATGTATTTTTCAACGGAGCGCCAATAAAGTTGTTGCACTTGTCCTTCGAAGCGAATGCCACCTGTATGAAATCGGCCGCCGAAAAAATCTTCGACATCAACGGCCTTCCCGGCGATATTGATATTATGCCATGGAAAAAGCCAATCATTGCAAAACAGCGTTACTTGGGAATCCAGTCGATGTTCAAATTCAATTTCGAATGGCGTTTTCGGAGTTAACATCGGGAGCCTGCAATTTCTGGCGACCCCGGCAGGGCTCGAACCTGCGACCTGCCGCTTAGAAGGCGGCTGCTCTATCCAGCTGAGCTACGGGGCCGTGCGGAGCGGGTCCGCCGGCGGAAATTCCGCCGATGCGTCCTTCCTATCCGATTCCATCGGTGTTTTGGCAAGGGCGTGGATGGCCGGGTCAGGCCCGGCCATGACGACGCAAGGCGTCAGCGCCTCAATGCGTCCACTGGCCCATGCGGGAGGTTTTGAAATTGTCCGAATAGGACTGGATCTTGCGCGTCTTCAGCGTCGGCTGCTCGACCCGGTAGGCGAGGCCCTGCTGCTTCGCGTAGGCGACGGCTTCTTCCTCGGTGGCGAAGCGCAGGCGCACCTGCGTCTGCGTGTCGGTCGAACTCGTCCAGCCCATCAGCGGCTCGATCTCGGGCGCGTTGGCGCGGTCGAATTCGAGCAGCCAGAATTTCGTGCGCGCGCCGCCCGACTGGGTGGCGGATTTGGCGGGGCGGTAGATCCGTGCCGACATGGGGCGATCCGTGTTGGGGCGATCCGAGTTGAGCCGGGTGCGCTGCAGCATCCGGCGATGGCGTGGAATTATACCCGCAGGGCGCTTCTTGCAATGACTACCAAAGGCTGCGCTTTGCCGGCGCACCGGGGGCTTGGGCATTTCGCGGCGGCATGTGAAAAAGGCCCGCACAGGAGACGCGACCCGAATGTCCCAGCAAGCCCCGATGACGACCGCCGAAGCCGCCGTCGAAACCCTGATCGCTCACGGAATCGATACGGTTTACGCCATTCCGGGCGTGCAGAACGATCTGCTGTTCGATGCCCTCTACGGAGCGAAGGATCGCATCCGGGTCGTCAATCCGCGTCACGAGCAGGCGGCGGCCTATATGGCGATGGGGGCCGCGATGGCGACAGGCCGCCCCCAGGTCTGCGCCGCCGTGCCGGGGCCGGGCTTTCTGAATGCTTCGTCCGCGCTGCTGACCTCCTATAGCGTCGGCGCGCCGGTGCTGATGCTGGCGGGGCAAATCCCGCAGGCGGAGATCGATCGCGGCCATGGCCACCTGCACGAACTTTACGACCAGAAGGGAATCGCGGCGCATTTCTCGCGCTCCGTCGGGCGCATCAGCGCGCCGCAGGACTCGTCCCGCATGGTGGCGGAGGCGTTGCGCACGGCGCAATCCGGCCGCAAGGGGCCGGCATTTCTCGAATGCGCCCTCGACGTCTGGGGCAAACGGGCTTTGGTCGGCGACATTGTCGGCCCGCTGCCGATCCCGCGCGCGCCGGTCGATCCGACCGCGCTGGAAGCGGCCGCGAAACTGCTGGCCTCTGCCAAAAAGCCGCTGATCATCGTCGGCGGCGGCGCGCTCGGCGCGAGCCCGGAGGTGACGGCGCTGGCCGAAATGCTGGAAGCGCCGGTGGGAGCCTACCGGCGCGGGCAGGGCGTGGTGGGGCATTCGCACCGGCTCAATGTGCCGCTGCCGGTGGCGCGGCGCTTCTGGGGCGAGGCGGATGCGGTGCTGGCCATCGGGACGCGCCTGCATCTGCAACAGACCAACTGGGGCGTCGATGAAAACCTGAAGGTCGTGCGTATCGACATCGACCCGGAGGAGCCCGACCGTCTGCGAAAGGCGAGCGTGGCGCTGGTCGGCGACGCCAAGGATTATTGCGCGGCTCTGCTGGCCGAATTGCCCAAGCACAATGGCGCGCGGCCATCGCGGCAGACCGAACTTGATACGCACCGCGCCTTCTTCGCGGAACGCATTGCGCGGCTCGAACCGCAGCTCGGTTTTCTGAAAGCCATCCGGGCCGCGCTGCCGGCGGATTCAATCTTTGTCGATGAGGTGACGCAGATCGGCTTTGCGAGCCGCGTCGCCTATCCGGTCGAGAAGCCTTACACTTATTTATCGCCCGGCTATCAGGACAATCTGGGCTGGGGCGTCGGGACGGCGCTGGGCGCGCAGGCGGCCTGCCCGGACAGGCAGGTGCTGCTTGTCACCGGAGACGGCGGCTTCATGTATCAGGTGGGCGAACTCGCCACGGCGGTGCAGCACAAGCTGCCGCTCATCATCGTGGTTTTCGACAACGCCATGTACGGCAATGTGAAGCGCATCCAGCAGGAGAAATACAATAACCGCGTCATCGCGTCCGATCTGGTGAACCCGGATTTCGGCAAGCTTGCTACGGCCTTCGGCATGACGACGTATCGGGCCGAAGATGCGCCGCAACTGGAGCGCGCCATTCGGGAAGCTGTGCAGAAGCGCGAGCCGACGCTCATCCATGTGCCGTGCGGGACGATGCCGGCGCCCTGGGATATGATCCTCATGCCGCCGATCCGCGGCCCGCTGGCGGCGCAGCAGCCATCACAAGGGAAGGCCCCATGACTCTTTACGCCCTCGGCGACAAACGCCCGACCTTTCCCGAAGGAAAATGCTGGATCGCCCCTACGGCGGTGCTGATCGGCCTCGTCGAGCTTCACGAGGATTCGAGCATCTGGTTCGGCTGCGTGCTGCGCGGCGACAATGAGCCCATCGTGATCGGGCGCGGCAGCAACGTGCAGGAAAATACCGTCATGCACACCGATCCGGGCAAGCCGCTGACTGTCGGGGTCAACTGCACGATCGGGCACAACGCGATCATCCACGGCTGCACCATTGGCGACGGATCGCTGATCGGCATGGGGGCGACGATCCTCAACGAAGCGGTGATCGGCAAGAACTGCATCATCGGGGCGAATGCGCTGATCGCTGAAAACAAGGTGATCCCGGACAACAGCCTCGTGATCGGCGCGCCCGGTCGGATCATCCGCACCATCGGGCCGGACGAGCGCCCGCCCTCGGTGACGGCGGAATCCTACCAGCGGCGCTGGAAGATCTTTGCCAAGGAACTGCGGGAGATCGGGTAGGCGATCCTTCCCATTCCGGCTTGCATCGTGTAGAAGACCGCCGACATAGGCTGCGGGCGGTCGCGCGCGGCCAATCTTTCGTGGGTTTCGCAATGCAGACGGTTATCGTCGTTATTCATCTCATGGTCGTGGTGGCTCTGATCGCCGTGGTGCTGCTGCAGCGCTCGGAAGGCGGCGCCCTGGGCATCGGCGGCGGCGGCGGTTTCATGACCGGACGCGGGCAGGCCAATGCGCTCACCAAGGCGACTGCGATTCTGGCCACGATCTTCTTCATCACCAGCATGGCGCTGACCATGATCGCCAATTACGGCCGCGCTCCCTCGTCGATCTTCGACCAGAACGCCCCCGCCAGCGCCCCGGCCCAGCCGGGCCAGGCTCCGGGCACCGCACCTGCCGCGCCGGGCGGCAACCTGCTTGACCAGCTCAAGCAGCTCGAGGAGCGCCGTCAGCCGGCGCCCGCTCCGACGCAGCCCTGATCCGGGCCGCAGAGGCTGCAGGGGCCGGTTCGCCGGCCCTTTTCTTTTGGGTTCAGCCCCGCCGCCATGTGCGGCGCGCTACTGAGCTGTGAATACTTCCGCCGGGAGGCAGAAAAGCCTCCCCGAATCGTTCGAGAACCGATAGGCCTAGACTCCCATGGCGCGGTACATTTTCATCACCGGCGGCGTGGTGTCATCGCTCGGCAAGGGGCTTGCGTCTGCGGCCCTCGGAGCACTCCTTCAAGCGCGCGGATATACGGTCCGCCTGCGCAAGCTCGATCCCTATCTGAACGTCGATCCGGGGACGATGAGTCCGACCCAGCACGGCGAGGTCTTCGTGACCGACGACGGGGCCGAGACCGACCTCGACCTTGGTCATTACGAACGCTTCACGGGCGTTTCGGCCAGCAGGCGCGACAACATCACGACCGGCCGCATCTATCAGGACATCATCGCCCGCGAGCGGCGCGGCGATTATCTGGGCGGCACCGTGCAGGTGATTCCGCACGTCACCAACGCCATCAAGGAATTCGTGCTCGACGGAAATGAAGGCGTTGATTTCGTCCTCGTCGAGATCGGCGGAACAGTGGGCGACATCGAGGGACTGCCGTTCTTCGAGGCGATCCGCCAGCTTGGCAATGATCTGCCGCGCGGCCACGCCGTTTATGTGCATCTGACGCTGCTCCCCTACATTCCGACCGCAGGCGAACTGAAGACCAAGCCGACGCAGCACTCGGTGAAGGAGCTTCGCTCCATCGGCATCCAGCCGCACATTCTGCTGTGCCGCACGGATCGCGAGATCCCGCGCGAGGAGCGCCGCAAGCTCGGACTGTTCTGCAACGTGCGCGAAAGCGCCGTGGTGGAAGCGCGCGATGTGGCGTCGATCTACGACGTGCCGCGCGCCTATCACGAGGCTGGCCTCGACAGCGAGGTGCTGGCGGCGTTCGGCATCGAGCCTGCGCCGCGGCCCGACATGAGCCGCTGGAATGCGGTGTCGTCGCGCGTCCACAATCCTGAAGGCGAAGTGACGATTGCGATCGTCGGCAAGTACACGGGCCTCAAGGACGCCTACAAGTCGCTGATCGAGGCGCTGGCTCATGGCGGGCTCGCCAACCGCGTGAAGGTCAATCTCGACTGGATCGAGAGCGAGATTTTCGAAGGCGCGGATCCGACTCCGCATCTCGAACATGTGCATGGCATTCTGGTGCCGGGCGGTTTCGGCCAGCGCGGAGCCGAGGGCAAGATTCTGGCGGCGCGCTTCGCCCGCGAACGCAAGGTGCCGTATTTCGGCATCTGTTTCGGCATGCAGATGGCGGTGATCGAGGCGGCGCGTTCGCTGGCGGGAATCAAGGACGCCAATTCGACCGAGTTCGGCCCCTGTCGTGAGCCGCTGGTCGGCCTGATGACGGAATGGATGCGCGGCAACGAACTGGAGACGCGCGCGCAGGGGGGCGATCTCGGCGGCACGATGCGGCTCGGGGCTTTCCGGGCGCATCTCAAGGCTGGTTCGAAGATCGCGGAGATCTACGGCTCCACGGAGATCGACGAGCGGCATCGCCACCGTTACGAGGTCAACACAGGCTACAAGCAGCGGCTGGAAGACAAGGGCCTTTGCTTTGCGGGCATGTCGCCCGACGGCTTGCTGCCGGAGACCGTGGAACTCGAAGACCACCCGTGGTTCATCGGCGTGCAGTACCATCCGGAACTGAAGTCGCGGCCCTTTGAACCGCATCCGCTGTTCGCGAGCTTCATTGCGGCGGCGGTGGAGCAGGGGCGGTTGGTGTAAGGCCCCCAACCTTGGCTGCAAAAATTTTGTGCAATATGCTTGCAATTGAAGCAGGCGCGCTGCATGGCATCGGCGGCGGTAGGCGGGTGATCTGACAGCAGGAACAGGCGCTGACCGACTGTGTCCATGTCAGAGCCGGGTTCCGCTTGAAGCTCCCCCAAAATCTGTTCGTCCCGATCCTTCCCGGCGCAACGCTGCTTGATCGCCTCTTGTGCAGCGGCGGCGCCCTGCTTGGCATCGGGCTGACGGCGCTCATCGGTTACCTGACATTCGGGCACGATGCGGCCCTGCCGTTTCTGGTCGCCCCTGTGGGGGCCTCTGCGGTGCTGGTGTTTGCGGTGCCGTCGAGCCCGCTCGCACAGCCCTGGCCGGTCGTGGGCGGCAATACGCTGGGCGCACTGATCGGGATCGCCGCATCGAGCCTGATCGCGGACCCGCTGCTCGCCAGCGGAATTGCGGTTTCCGTTGCGATCATCGGCATGTCGCTCGCGCGCTGCCTGCATCCGCCCGGCGGGGCGGCGGCTCTGGTGGCCGTGCTGGGCGGACCTTCGGTCGCGGCGGCGGGCGTCAAGTTCGCCTTCATGCCGGTTGCGGCCAATTCCGCCGCGCTGGTTCTGCTCGGCTGGCTGTTCCACAAGGCGAGCCGCCATCGCTATCCCCACTGGCATGTGAAGAAGCCCGACAATCCGCACGGCACGCGCGACCCGCTGCCCGAAGCTCGCATCGGGTTCAATTCGCGCGATGTGGATGCGGCGCTGGCCGACATCGGCGAGACGTTCGACATTGACCGCGAGGACCTCGATACGCTCCTGCGCAGGATCGAACTGCGCGCCGTCTCGCGCCGGCACGGAGATCCGAGCTGCGAGGATGTGATGTCGCGCGATCTCGTCACGATCCACGAACATGCGGACATTTCCGCTGCGCAGGAACTGATGCTGCGCCACGCAATCCGCACGCTGCCGGTGGTCGATCCGGACGGACGTCTGACGGGCATGGTCGGGCTGCGGGAAATCCGGGCGAAAGGCGGCATTGCGGCCGACGCCATGATACCGGCGGCCGTGAGCACCAGGGAGCGGCGCGCCTTCGACCTCGTGCCGCTGCTCAGCGACGGCAAACGCCATGCGGTGGTGGTGGTGGACGCGCAGGAGCGGCCTGTGGGGATGATCACGCAGACCGACCTTCTGGCTGCGCTGGTTCATCGTCCCTGACAGAGGCCTGCGGATTTCCAGAAAATGTTCGTCACTTTCAGGGTTACGAACTTAACGATCCGTTGTTCATTTCTTTCAACGGAACCGTAGGGCGCTCACGCTAGCCTGACCGTAAGGCACATCGGGTGGCGTAGGGGGCTTTGCGTGACTGAAAAGAGAAACGCGGAAAAGTTCTGGGTCTGGGCCGAACTCAACCGGGGTCTCATTCGGGAGACGCTGAAAGCCGCCCGGCGCAGCATTCCGGGCGTCCACATCGTCAATGTGGAACCGCTCATCGCCGAGATGACCGGCGTCCTGCACGAATATGACGCGCGTCTCCAGCCCCTGATCGCGTTGGCTGCGGACGATGTGCTGGAACTCACCATCACGGCGAACGGCCGCCGCGACGCCTTCGTATCGGCCAAGTCGCTGGTCGATTGCGCGCCCGCCGGTCCCTCCTGGCGCTTCTACGGGCTGCGGCGGCGTCGTCCGGTCAAGCATGCGCTGCTGGACGGCCGCGAATTGCGCGGCGTCGAGAGCATTCAATTTGGTTACACCCGCAACGGCGAACAGGTTGGGGTGACGCTGATCGTCAGCGACGACCTGATCGACCAATTGCCCTCGCTGCAGGCGGCGGGGCGGCACGTTACGATGGCGCTGCTGGGAGAGGAAGATTTCGGCTACCACGTCGCCGGAACTTCGGTCGTGTCGGCGGCGGGCTGGAAGGCAGGTCATTTCGACATGCCGATCTGGCCGCTTGATGAGCTGCCATCGCGGGTCGATGAGCTTTTCCATCGCGAACTCGAACAGGTCGCCTGAACGTCTTTTCGGATCAATCGATTTCAAGAAAGTCGCCGTCCGGCGCGCGCGCAGATTTCGCGGAGTTTCCATGAATGATTTGACGAGACGGCAGGTCATGCGGTTCGGCGGCATGACGTTTTTCAGCCTTTCCGTCGGCGGCTGCCTTGACACCAAGCTCGGGGAGTTCGAACTGCCGCCCGTCCCGGGCGTGACCGATATGGCGGGATGGCCGATGCGAGGTCTCAAATCGGAAGACCTGAAGCGCCAGAAGGCCATGGTGGTGGTGTTCGCGAGCTGGTGTCCGTATTGCCAGGCGCAGCATCCGGTACTGATGAAATTCGCCGACCGTCTGCATGGGCCGCTCTACGGCATCCTGTCTCAGGACAAGGCCGATGCTGGCGCCAGATATCTCGGCAGGGCAGGCAATCCCTACCGGGCCGTCGGCTTCGATCCGGACGGCAAGATCGCGCGCCAGATGGGCGGCACCGGCGTTCCGAACAATATCGTGTTCAGCAAGGACATGAAGATGCTGGCGCAGATGATGGGCGGCCTCGACGAGCGACTGTTTCTCGACCGCATGGTCTCGAAGATGAACAGCGCCTGATCTAGCCGGCGGGTTCGCTGGCCGCACGCGCCAGCCGCACAAAGCCCGAAATGTCTATTTCCTCGGCGCGTTTCGTGCCTTCGATCCCGGCGCGCTCCAGCAACGCATTTGCATCGACGGCGCGGCCGCCGACCGACAGGCCCTTCAGCGATTGCCGCAGCATCTTGCGGCGCTGGCCGAACGCAGCCTGCGTGACGAGGAACAAGGCGCGGCGGTCGCAATTCTCGGGCATCTGGCGCGGGACGAGTTCGACGACGGAGGACGTGACCTTCGGGGGCGGCGTGAAGGCTGACGGCGGCACATCGAACAGGATGCGGGCCTTCGTCCGCCAGCCGCACAGTACGCCCAGACGCCCGTAATCGACGCGCTCGCCGGGAGTCGCGACGATGCGCTCGGCGACTTCGCGCTGGAACATCAGCGTCAGGCGATCAAACCACGGCGGCCAGATTTCCGTGTCGAGCCATTGGGTCAGGAGCGCCGTGCCTACATTGTAGGGCAGGTTCGCCACGATGCGGGCCGGGCCGACATGCGGGTCGGCGAGTTTCGACAGATCCGTTTCAAGCGCATCGCCCTCGATGACTTCGAGGCGGCCTGGATAATGCGCCGCAATTTCGGCAAGCGCCGGAAGGCAGCGGGGGTCCCGTTCGACTGCGATGACGCGGGCCGCGCCATTGGCGAGCAGCGCGCGCGTGAGCCCGCCGGGGCCGGGGCCGATCTCGATCACCGTCACGCCTTCGAGCGGGCCTGCCGCACGGGCGATCTTGCCGGTCAGATTGAGATCGTAGAGGAAGTTCTGTCCCAGCGATTTTTTCGCCGCGAGGTCGAAACGCTCCACGACATCGCGCAGCGGCGGCAGGTCGTCGATGGCGCTCAAGGCTGCGCCGCCTGGGCATGCACCAGACGTGTCGCCAGTTCGAGCGCGGCGATGAGGCTTGCCGGACTGGCGACGCCCTTGCCGGCAATGTCATAGGCCGTGCCGTGGTCAGGCGATGTGCGGATGAACGGCAAGCCGAGCGTGGTGTTCACCGCGCTGTCGAAAGCCAGCGTCTTGATCGGGATCAGCGCCTGATCGTGATACATGCAGATGGCGGCGTCGTAACGCTCGCGCGCTTGCGCGTGGAACATCGTGTCGGCCGGCAGCGGCCCGCGCGCCGCGATGCCTTCCGCACGCAGATCCTCCACGGCCGCCTTGATGAAGTCGATCTCCTCACGTCCCATCGCGCCGTTTTCGCCCGCATGGGGATTGAGGCCCGCGATGGCCAGACGCGGCTCGGCGATGCCGAAGCGCGTCTTCAGATCATGCGCGGTGATGCGCGAGGTTTCGACGATCAGTTCACGCGTCAGGTCGCTCAGAACGCGCGCTATGGAGACATGGATCGTCACCGGCACCACGGCGAGCGCGGGCGACCACAGCATCATCACGGAGCGCGTTTCGACGTTCCAGAACCGCTGCGCCAGTTCGGCCAGAAATTCCGTATGGCCGGGATGCTTGAAGCCCGCCTGATAGAGCGCGTCCTTCGAAATCGGATTGGTGACGATGGCGCTCGCCTCGCCCGTGCGGACATATTCGACGCCGCGCTCGATGGCCTCGATCGTCCCGAGCGCATCGCGATGCGAGGGCTTTCCGAAGGCGCCGTCGATTGAGGTTTTCAGAGGCACGACCGGCATCGCCTGATCAAAGATGGCCGCGCTGTCGGCTGGCACGCAGCCCTGCACCGGAACAGCCAGGCCGAGTTTCGTCGCCAGTTCCGCCAGATGCGCCGGATCGCCCAGCACGAAGAATGGCGTGTCTCCCGGCTTGCGGCGCAGCCATGCCATCAGGGCGATCTCGGGGCCGATGCCCGACGGGTCCCCCTGCGAGACAGCCAGCGGGGCGTTCATCGTTTCACCACAACGGCGCGCTGACGAACCTTGCGATAGAGCTTGTCGCCCTCCTGCTCGTAGCGCTTGTCGAGCAACTCCATCCTGATCTGTTCCGACGCCTTGTCGACGCCGTCCCGGGCAACGCCCCTGGCGCACAAGGCCAGCATCTCGAAGCCGGACTGCACCCGCTGCGGCCTTGTCACGCGGCCAACCTGCATGCCCGCCAGTTCCTTGACGATGGCCGGGGTGAGGGCCGTGTCGGTGCGGACAATCGGATCCTTCACGGCGACGTCCAGCATCTGTGTCGCGAAAGCCGCGCCGCTGGCGCAATCAGTGAATCGCGTCCGGATCGTTTCTGCATCTCGCAGGCGCGTGCGGACGAGTGTCTCGGGAGAACCAGGCGGCACGACGACGAAAATCTGGCGCAGCGTGAATTCCGCGCCCCCCGCCAGGCCGCGTTTCGCCAGTTCGGCGCGCACCTGCCGTTCGCTGACGTCGAGCGTCTTGTTCAGCGAGCGCGTGTAGACCTTCCAGACAAATTGCGCGCCGAAATGTTCGCGCACATGGGCTGCATCAACGCCCGCCCGCTGCATTTCTGCGGAGAGCGCTTCGGTCGGCATCCTGAGTTCGCGCGCGACTTTGCCGATCTCGTCGACGATCTCGGCTTCTCCGGCCTGAATCTTGAATTTCTTCGTTTCGATGATCTTCAGCTTGTCTTCGATGATCCCGTCGATGGCGATGTTGCGCTCGAAGGGCAGGCGCAGCGCGCGGTGCAGGCGCGCCCGCTGGTCGATGTCATAATCCGTGACCGGGCTGTCGTTCACGGTGGCGACGACCTGCTGGGCGCAGGCGGGCCCGGCAAGCAGCAGCAATCCCGTGAGGGCGGCGCAGCCAATCCGTGACGCCAAGGTCGGTTTCATGTCCCGGCTTTCCGATCATCCCGCCTGATCAGCGAGAGATTGCATTGCTCAAGCCGTCGTCGATTCGCAAGTCGCCGAAGTTGGATTTGATCTTGGTGTCGCCGAGCGTGCGGAACTGCAACTCGAACATGACCGTCTGGTTCCGGATCGGCGAGGTGCCGGCGCCGTTGTCCTGATAGATCGAGGTGTAGTTGGCGAGGATCGTGATGCAATCGTCCGAATAGCCCGCCCCGATGCCCAGACCCGCCAGCGAGAACAGCGGCGCATTGCCCTTGAACTGCGCATTGTAGCGATGGCGCGACAGGTCGAACACCACATTGCCCTTCACAAAGGTGTTCTGGGTAATGTTGAACTTGGCCGAGCCCGACAGGCCTTCGCGCTGCTGGTCGAAACCGAGCAGGGGCTGCGCCTGATAGCGGGCGTACTGAAGGCCGAATTCGAAAGCTCCCACGTTCGCGGTCATCATGTAGTCGAGACGCCGCATGGAAAAGTTGGTCGGGTCGAATCGGCCCTTCGCCATGAAGCTGAAGGTCGAATTGGGCGCAAAGGCGGCGCGGGCCACATAATCGGAGCGGCGCGTGTCGAGGCCTGAACTGATGCCGATATTGGCCGCATCGGGCGTCGCGTAGGAATTCGCGCCCGCAAGCTGGAAGGACTGCCCGGCCATGAAATTGGCGTAGGCCCCATTGCGGAAGGCCGCCGTGTACTGGAACCCGTAATTGAGGCGGGTGCCGGTCTCGAAGCGGTCGTAGCCGGAGTACTTGCTCCAGTCGAACAGGTTCGTATCGTCGAAGACGAGGTTCTGGGCGTCTTCACTGATCAGCGCGCGCATTTGCGGGCGGTTCGGGCGAACCACGACCTGCGCGATGGGCTCGAAGACCTGATTGACGAGACTGGTCGAGGCCATGAACGGATAGCGGTATTCGAGGCCGACGCCCGGAATGGCCTGACCGACGAACCGCTCGTTCTGCGCGCCGATGAAGGCGGGCTGGCTGGCGTTCGAAATGGTCGAGAAGCAGGGCGGGGTGCCGCAACCGGGGTTCGAGAAGGTTGTCGAATTGCTCGAGTTCAGCGACAGCCACGAACCATTGAGATGCGCGAAGGTGAAGGGCGTCCAGACCTGACCGATCGGGTCGACGAACTGTCGCTTCCACGACACGTTCAGCGTGGCGCGCGTGTAGTTGCCGCCGACGCCGCGCAACACGCAATTGGCGGGCGTGTAGAGGCCCGATCCGTTCGGGGTGCAGACGTCGTAGAGCCCGTAGGCCTTGTCGAGGTTGCGCAGTCCGGTCGCCTGATAGGCGGCGAGCTGGCGGTTGATGTTCGTGAGATTGAAATCGACCTCGACCTGACCGCCGATGCCGCCGGTTCGCTCGGGGGGAACGTCGAAGGTCTTGTTGTAGTCGAAGACCGGGCCGACGACCGGCTGCTGGCGCTGAACGTCGAAGGCTGACAGGCCTTTGAAATAATAGCCGCGCAGGTCGAAATAGCCGCGGTCGCCCTGTCCGGTCAGGTAGACGGTGGAGACGGCTTCCTTGAAGTAGTTCTGCGACACGGACTGCGGCACGACCCGGTAGTCGTTGTAGAACCACCGGTCGGACATCATGGCGATGTTCCAGCCGAACTTCCATTTGTCGTTGATGAAGAACTCGCCCTTCGACTCGACCGAGCCACGGAATTCGCGGTTGCCCGGCCCGTAGGGAGCGACGCTGAACACGCTCGGGTCGTTCTGGAAGATGCCGGTCAGGCGGATGTCGTAAGCGCCGTTGATGAGCTGGTGACGCCAGAGCGCCTGACCCATCACGCCCTGCCGGGTGAAGAAGGTCGGGGTCAGGGTCAGATCGTAGTTCGGCGCGATGGCCCAGTAGAGCGGGACCGACACGCCCATGCCGCGCGTCAGGTTGGCGCTGTAGCTGGGGGCCAGGACTCCGCTCTTGCGGGCGACGCTCGGGTCGGCGATCGACAGATAGGGCAGCCACGCAATCGGGACGCCCGCGATCTCGAAGGTCGCGTCCTCGTAATAGACCATCTGCTCGGCATTCTGGTGGATGATCTTCTTCGCCTTCACCTGCCAGAGCGGCGGGCGGGACGGATCGTCCTTGCAGGGCTCGCAGGCCGTGTAGGTGCCGTTTTCGAGGATGGTGGTTTCGCCGCCAATTCGCTCGCCGCGCGCGGCGGTGAAATGGGTGCGGTCGGCCGTGTCGGCCTTCAGGGAATCGATGAAGCCTTCGCGGAAGTCGTCGGTCAGTTCGAACCGCTCCGCATAGGCGGCGGTGCCGTTGCGCTCCGTCAGCTTGGCGTTGCCCTGTGCGGCCACCCGATTGGTGTTCCGGTTGTAGGAAACCCGGTCGGCTTCAAGGATGCGGCCCTGATAATAGAGCTTCACGCCGCCGACGGCGCTGACCGTATTGGTGTCGCGGTCATAGACCATCTCGCGCGCCTGAACGAGCAGGCGGTCGGTTCCGGACGATTGCTGAGGCGAAGCCTGACGGGAAATCTTGTCTGCGAGCGTCTGGGCCGAGGCCGATGCTGCGCCGAGGGCGACAATCGCCGTTCCCAACGCAAAAAGGCGGCGCAAGGCCGCTATCGCCGACCCGAAGGGCCGGGCGCATTCCTCGGTGGGGGCATTACGCCGCCCCATCAACCGTCCTCCTGATGCAACAGAACGAATGTCCCCAGCATACAACCCACGATCGCAGGCGACCACGCCGCAACCGGAGCGCTGAGAATACCCGCACCGCCCAGATCCCCAAACAGCTTGGTCGCTACATAAAGCATGAAGCCTGCGACCACGCCACCTGTGACCATGCGCGGAATTTCACCAAATCTGAAAAATCTTAACGAAAAGCAGGCAGCCGTGAGAACCATCGCGACCAGCAGCGCCGGCAGGGCCAGAAGCGACAGGTAGCGCAGACGGTAACCCGTTGAATCCAGACCCGCCGCCTGCATCCGCCGGACAATGTCCGGCAGGCTCCAGAACGGGACGGCCGCAGGGGCCACGAAGGACTGGGTCACCTGTTCGGCGGTCAGGCTGGTGGCGAGCAGATATTTCTCGACCGAACGGGGCTCTTCGCCAAGCGTCACGATGCGGGCGTTGTGCAGGGTCCAGACGCCGGGCAGGAGTTCGCCGCGCTCGGCCTCGACCCGCTCCTGAAAGCGGCCCTCGGCGTCGTACACATAGGCGGTGACATTGGCCAGAATGGTTCCGCGGTCGCTGGATTGCTCGGCCCGCAGGATCGCTTGTCCGTCCATGCTGCGCTGCCGGATCCAGAGGCTTGAATCGACATCCTGCCGGGTGCGGCCGAACATGCCGGTTTCCATCCGGTCCGCCTGCTGCTTCAGGACGGCGGCAAGCGGGCTGTAGGCCGTGACCGTTGCGAGCCCGATCAGCAACGCCAACAGGACGGGAGGCGACAGGATCTGCCAGACCGAGACGCCCGCTGCCCGGGCCACGACCAGTTCCAGTTTCCGGGTCAGGTTCACAAAGGCGAACATGGTCCCGGCCAGAATCACGAAGGGCAGCGTCTGTTCGGAGATCGACGGAATCCGCAGCAAGGACACGAACGCCACATAGGCCGTCGTGACGTCCTTGAGGTCGCTGGCGCGTCGCAGCATTTCCACGAAATCGACGACATAGATAAGGGCGCAGATCGCCCCGAAGATCCCCAGAAGGGTGCGGGCGAAACGTCCCATCAGGTAGAGGCCGAGGGTGGTGCCGATCATCGCGCTTCGGCCGCACTGAGACGCTGCGCCGGGCGGCGCAGGAAGGAGGGCGACCCGAAGATGCCGATCAGCGCGCCGATGAAGCCCGCCAGCGGGACCAGATAGACGAGCCAGACCGCCCATAGCGACTTCGGGATCAGGGCCGACGCCCCGAAACCGGCGATGCGCAGCACCACAACGGCCGCAATCGCGACCGCAATGGCCGCTCCGCGCCCCTGCCGGGTCGTGCGGGGCTGGCCGAGCGCCGCGAAGCCGATCAGGCCGAAAACGAGCGCATAAAGCGGGTTGACGAACCGGTCGTTCAGATCGGCGATCAGACGGCCGTAATTGGCCTTCACGAAGGGCTCGTCCGGATCGAGGCTGAACAGGGAGAGGGTCGAGCGCTCGCGCGGTCGCAGGGGAGCGCCTTCGGACTCGGCCCCAAATTGCGACAGGTCGATCGCGTAGCGCTCGAACGAGACCATGGCGGGATCGTTCTGGCCGCGCGTCTGGCGCTGGACGCTACCCTTTTCGAGAACCAGAAAGTTTTCCTTCTCGCGGCGGATCGTCTGGCCGAGTTCGGCCAGGTAGGTGTTGATGCGTTCGGGATCGCGCCGGTCCTGGATGAAGATGCCTTTCAGGCTGTCATTGGGACCGCGCTCCCGGTAGTGGAACACGAAACCCTGATCCAGCGTCACGAACTGGCCTTCGCGGATGATGCGGGTGATGAAATCGGCCCGCACCTCGGTCAACAGGTTACGAATGGTCAGGAAGCTCGCCGGCATGGCCCAGAGCGACATGGCTCCGACCAGCAGCATCACGGACAGGATGAGAATCAGGAAGGGACGCATCAGGCGGGCGGGCGACATGCCGGCAGCGGACAGGACCACGACCTCGCTGTCGTTGTTCAGCCTGTTGAGGACGAAAACGACGGCGAAAAAGACCGCCAGAGGCGCAATGATGACGATCAGCGAGGGCAGGGTGAGCCCGGTGAGGGCGAGAAAAATCAGCAGGGTCTGGCCCTTGGTGGTCAGCAGGTCGAATTGCTGGAGCGCCTGCGTCACCCAGATGACGCCTGTCAGGCCGAAGAGTGCGGCCAGAAAGGCTACGAGCCCAGACCGGAATATGTAGGCGTTCAAGATCGACATGCGTCTTCCGAACCGTCTCCTGTCGGAGTCATCACCTAATTCACGACTCGGCCAGACGGCTGCCCCGTGAAAAACCGCTATCCATTCGGCCGCGCGGCGGCAAGCAAGCACGAGCCTGACCGTCGATCCATGGACAATTATCGGACGGGCGTGGCCGGAAGGCTACTGCGGGCTTGAACGCGCCTCGCGGCGAATTGAAGGCGCGCAAAGGACACAGGTCCGCATAAACATGCTGCGAGCGCGACAGTGCGGTTGCGGGGCGCTAACAAGCGCCTAGATTGAGGATGCGCGGGAGTCGCGCCGGGCACAGGGACAGCCAGCATGCAGGCAGGTTTGGACATCGAATTCGTCGCAATGGGCGAAGGCAAGGCAAAGCGCGGCAAGTCCGCCCATGCCGGGTTGCTGGTGATCTTTGCGGGCGAGGAAGCCGGACTCGGCCAGGCGACACGCGACATGCTCGGCGCCTTTGCGGCGACGGTCGACAGGGCCGCGAAGGTCGCGAAATTCAAGGGCGCGGCGGGATCGAGCCTCGACCTGATCGCGCCGGACGGCGTCGCAGCCGACCGCGTGATCGCATTCGGCACGCATCAAAAGAAGAAGCCGGAGCATGAGACCGAATATCTCAATCTCGGCGGCCAGATCATGGCCAAGATCGGCGGCGCAGAAACCGTCACGATCTTCTGCGACCTGCCGGGGGACGCCACCCATCCGCCGGGCGCGGTCGCTGATCTGATGCTCGGCCTGCGCCTGAGGGCCTACAAGTTCGAGACATACAAGACGAAGAAGAAGCCCGAGGACGAAGACAACAAGCCGAAGAAGATCAAGGTCAGCATCGCGGTCGCCAACCTCGCCGAAGCGAAGCGCGAGGCGAAAGCCCGCGAGGCGCTGGCCGATGGCGTGACGCTCGCCCGCAATCTGGTCAACGAGCCCGCCAATATTCTCTTCCCGGTCGAGTTTGCAACTCGCGCCAAGGAACTCGAAAAGCTCGGCGTCGAGGTCGACATTCTCGACGTGAAGGCCATGCAGAAGCTCGGCATGGGGGCGTTGCTGGGCGTAGGGCAGGGCTCCGTGCGCGAGAGCCGCATGGTGGTGATGCGCTGGAACGGCAACAAGGCGTCCAAGGCCAAGCCGGTCGCTTTCGTCGGCAAGGGCGTCTGCTTCGACACGGGCGGCATCTCGATCAAGCCCGGCGCGGGCATGGAAGACATGAAGGGCGACATGGCGGGCGCGGCCTGCGTCACCGGCCTGATGCATGCGCTGGCGGCCCGCAAGGCGAAGGTGAACGCCATCGGGGCCATCGGGCTGGTTGAAAACATGCCCGACGGCAATGCGCAACGTCCGGGCGATATCGTGAAGACCATGTCGGGCCAGACGGTCGAGGTGCTCAACACCGACGCCGAAGGCCGCCTCGTTCTGGCGGACGTACTCTGGTACATCCAGGACAAGTACAAGCCGGAATTCATGGTGGATCTGGCGACCCTGACGGGCGCGATCCTCGTCGCGCTGGGCAAGGAATATGCGGGTCTGTTCTCGAACAACGACGAGCTGTCGGCGCGCCTTGTCGAGGCAGGCGGCAAGACCGGCGAGAAGATGTGGCGCATGCCGCTCGGCGCCGCCTACGACAAGATGATCGACGGTCAGTTCGCCGACATCAAGAATATCGGCGGCCGCAACGCAGGCTCCATCACGGCCGCGCAATTCCTGCAGCGTTTCGTCAACGACACGCCGTGGGCGCATCTGGACATTGCCGGAACCGGAATGGCCTCTCCGTCTTCTGATATCAACCAGTCCTGGGGATCGGGCTGGGGCGTGCGGTTGCTCGACAGGCTGGTGGCCGACCATTACGAAGGCTGATGTCCCCGAGGGGTCTTGAGGGTTCCATGTTCCGCACAATCAGGTTCGCAGCTCTGGCGTTTGCGGTTCTGGCTTCCGCCGGGACTGCGGAGGCTGCGAGCTGCGCCGCAGCCATCAAGGGCGTTGCGGCCTCTGCCGGGGGGCTCAAGGTCGAGTTCGTCCGGCCCGTCATCGTCTCGCGCGGCGGCCAGGGCGATGGGGCGGATGTGCTGGACATCGTGACCGAGCCGAAGATCGACGGCCAGTTGCGATGCCGGGGCGACAAGTTCACCAGCTTCAACGCGCGCATTCCGGCCGCCGCCAGCGCTGACCTGCGCGACGCCTTCTTCCGGCTTCAGCAGGCCGTGCTGGTCGGCGTGCTGCAATGGCCCGCCGCGAAGGCTTCGCGCACGCTGCTCGGCATGACGGCGGAAGCTGCCGACTACCTGCGCGCCTCCATCGAGCGTGGCGATATCGAGGTCGCCGGCAAGGTCGAGGAACATGCCGGAGCCGCCGGCGACATCGGCCTTTTCTGGACAAGGACCGAGCGCGAGTTCATTCTCGTTTCAGAGCCGTGATCCGCGCGGGCCTGCTTTCGGGGCGGCTGGGGCCATGACGGAAATCTGGTTTTATCATCTCACCAGCCAGCCGCTCGAACGCACCCTGCCGACTTTGCTGGAACGTTCGTTGCAGCGTGGCTGGAAGGCCGTCGTGCAAGGCACAAGCGAGGAGCGTCTGGCGAGCCTCGACACGCTGCTCTGGACGTATTCGGAACCGAGCTTCCTTGCCCACGGAACGTCGCGCGATGGAGACGGCCAGCTCCAGCCTGTCTACCTGACAGCCGGGACCGAGAATCCCAACGGCGCGAGCGTGCGCTTCTGCATCGAGGCAGCCGAGGTGGAACCTGTTCTCACCGAACAGCCTGACGCCTACGAGCGCATCATCCTGATGTTCGACGGCAACGACGATGAGCAACTCGCCAACGCGCGCGCGCAGTGGAAGACCCTGAAGCAGCAGAACCGGACCATGTCCTACTGGCAGCAGGATGAGGAAGGGCGCTGGACGAAAAAGGCTTGAGTCCGAAGCTCAATCTCGTCATCACGTTCCGATGAACCAGACGTCCAGCCTATCAGCGCCCCACGCAAGCTTCATCGACCCGACTGCGCGGCGCGAGTTCATCTTTTGCTGGTTCATCGGACTGACCTGTTCGACGACGCAGAACTATTCGGCGCTGCTCGCCATCGTGTTCCAGCAGAGCGGGCTGCCGCTGCAAGACATCGGCCTCATCCTGTCGATGATCGCCGCGCCCGCGCTGGTCGGCACGCTCATGTCGGCGACCATTTCGGGCCGTTTCGGCATCGTGCCGACGGTGCGCTTTTCGATCCTGATGATTGGGCTTGGCTGGGCCATGCTGATCTTCACGCGCGACAGTTTTGCCGGCGCGCTTGCGGCGCGGCTTGTGCAGGGCGTCGGGGTCGGGCTCTTTCTCCCCGTGATGATGCTTTATGTGCAGAGCCGCCTGACGCGCGAGCGCTTCATCCATCTGGTGACGATTTTCACCGCCACGATTCCCGTAGCGACCGCAATTGCGCCGCCGCTGGGCGAGTGGACGCTCGCACGGTCAGGCGCCACCGCCATGCTGGTCGAGGCGCTCGTTCCGGCCGGCATCGCGCTGGCGCTGACATTTTTTCTTCGCCCCGGCCCGAAAAGCGAAAATCCAAAGGGCATAGATCTGGCGGGCGGATTGAAGCGCCGCTTCATCCTGCCATGTGTGGCGGTGATGATGGGCGGGGCGTTTTACGGCTACCTCATCAGCTATCTGCCGGCAGACCTGCATCTGCGCGAGATTGCCGTCGCGGCGTTTTTCCTGCCTTCGACGGCTGCCCTGCTGATCGGGCGCTTCGGGGCCATCCAGCGCCTGCAACATCTTCCTCCGCCATATCTGGTGGCAGGCGGGATGGCTATGACGGCGCTCGGCTATCTGCTGATGACGATTGCGCCGAATGCTTACGTGATTGCGTTGTCCGGCTTTCTGCTCGGCGGCGGCAACAGCGTCATGTGGCCCATCGTGTCGGCCTGGGTGAGCCTCGGGCTGGGACCGACCGAACGCGGCGCGCCGCAGGCTGTAGCCTCGACGGCGTTTTACTTCGGCATCTATGTCGCGCCGCTGCCGTTGACCTATGTGATCGCATCGCAGGGCTATCTGGCGGCGGAAGCCTTGCTGGCCGTTCTGGCGGCGGTGATGACCGCTGTTCTCTTCGCCCGTCGAAAGGCCGCTTAGGCGCCCGCCTCTTCGTATTCCGTCGTCAGCGTCAGCCATTCCTCTTCGGCCATGGCGAGCGCGCGTTCGAGTTCGGCGCGCTGGCGAGCCAGAAGGCCAGCCTTTTCGGGGTCTTTCGTAAAGGCGTCCGGCGAGGCAAGCGCTGCGTCGACGCGCTTCATCAGTTCGGTAAATTTCGCCATGCGTTCCTCGACGCCTTCGATCTTCTTGCGAAGCGGCGCGAGTTCCTTGCGCAGGCGCGCGGCGTCGCGGCGCTGGCCGGCCTGCGTGACCTTGTCGTCGCGGTCATCGCCCGATGCGCGGCCGCCTTCCGTACGCGCCTTGTCGAGCACGAGCTTGCGGTAATCGTCCATGTCGCCGTCGAACGGCTTCACGCCGCCGCCATCCACCAGCCAGAGACGATCCGCGCAGGCGTCGAGCAGATAGCGATCATGCGAAACGAGGATGACCGCGCCCGCATAATCATTGATCGCCTCGATCAGGGCTGCGCGGCTGTCGATGTCGAGATGGTTCGTGGGCTCATCCATGATGAGCATGTGCGGGCCGTTGAAGGCCGCCAGCCCCATCAGCAATCGCGCTTTTTCGCCGCCTGACAGTTCGGTCACGCGCGTGTCGGCCTTTACATTGGGAAAGCCGATCTCGGCGCAGCGCGACCGGATTTTTGCTTCGGTCGCGTCCGGCATCAACGGAGCGATATGCGAATAGGGCGTTCCGTTCGATTCCAGATCGTCGACCTGATGCTGGGCGAAGAAGCCGACATCGAGCTTCGGCGCGCGGCGCATGACGCCGCCCATCGGTTGCAGGCGCCCCGCCACGAGTTTCGCGAAGGTCGATTTGCCGTTGCCGTTCTGGCCCAGCAACCCGATGCGGTCGTCATTGGAAATCGACAGGTTGAGCCGAGACAGGATCACGCGGTCGTCGTATCCGACGCTCGCGCCTTCCATGGCGATGATGGGCGGCGACAATTGCCGCTGCGGCGTCGGCAGCCGGAAGGGCTGCACGTCGCTGTCGATGATCGCCGCCACTGGCTCCATCTTTTCCAGCATTTTCAGGCGCGATTGCGCCTGCCGGGCTTTCGTCGCCTTGGCGCGGAAACGGTCGACGAATTCCTGCAGGTGCTTGCGCTGTTCTTCCTGTTTCTTCTGGTGCTTGACCTGGATGGCTTGCGCCTCGCGGCGCTGCTTCTCGAAGCTCGTGTAATTGCCGCGCCAGAGCGTCAGCTTCGACTGATCGAGGTGCAGGATGTGATTGGCCACAGCGTCCAGCAGATCGCGGTCATGGCTGATGACGATGATGGTGGCCGGGCAGGTCTGCAGATAGTCGATCAGCCACAGCGTGCCTTCGAGATCGAGGTAGTTGGTGGGCTCGTCCAGCAGCAGCAGGTCGGGCTTGGAAAACAGCACCGCCGCCAGCGCAACGCGCATCCGCCAGCCGCCTGAAAACTCCGAAAGCGCCCGCTGCTGGGCTTCATGGTCAAAGCCCAGACCCGCCAGAATGCCCGCCGCGCGGGCCGGGGCCGCATGGGCGTCGATATCCACCAGCCGCGTCTGGATTTCGGCGATGCGATGCGGGTCCTGCGCGGTCTCGGCTTCCAGCATCAGCGCGGCGCGCTCGATGTCGGCGGCGAGCACGAAATCCACCAGCGAGCCGGGACCGCCCGGCGCTTCCTGCTCGACGCGGCCGAGCTTCATGCCGCGCGGAATGGTGATCGCGCCATTTTCCGGCGCAAGTTCATCGGAAATCATCCGGAACAGGGTGGTCTTGCCGGTTCCGTTGCGGCCTACGAAGCCGACGCGCGCCCGCTCCGGCAAGGCGACGGTCGCCTTGTCGAACAACATGCGCGGCCCAAGCCGGTAGGTGAGATCGTTGATATGGAGCACGGCAGGCTTTTGGCCCGCCGGGCCGGTGAACGCAAGGGTTGCGTGCCGGGCGCGATTTCGTTACCGCACCAGCCCGCGACGCACGGCTTTCGCGGAATCAGGAGAGATGGTGCAAGCTTCCGCCCCGGCCTATTGCGGCATCGATTTTGGAACGTCCAATTCCACGGTCGCGGTGATGCGCGGCAATGAAATCGCCCTCGCGCCGGTGGAGGGCGGGGAAAGCGTCATTCCTAGCGCGGTTTTCTTCAGCTTTTCGCAAGGTCCGTTGTTCGGCCGAGAGGCGGTCCGCCATTATACGGACGGCGAGCCGGGGCGGCTCATGCGCTCGCTGAAGAGCATTCTGGGCCAGAGCCTGTTCCACGAAAAGACGCGGCTGCAGAAGCAGTTTCTGGCCCTGTCGGATGTGCTGGGCCTGTTTCTGGGCCAGTTGAAGCGCAAGGCCGAAGCGGCCACTGGCGGCGAATGCGCGTCGGTCGTGCTGGGCCGTCCGGTGCAGTTCATCGAAGGCGATGAGGCTGCCGACCGGCAGGCGCAGGACGATCTTGAGCAGGCCGCCCGCAAGCTCGGCTTTCGGGATGTTTCCTTCCAGTTCGAGCCCATCGCGGCGGCGCAAGACTACGAGCGCAGCGTGAGCCGCGAGGAGCTCGTGCTGATCGTCGATATCGGCGGCGGCACGGCGGACTTTTCCATCGTGCGCGTCGGGCCCGATCGTGCGCTGGCGGCGGACCGCTCGGGCGATATTCTGGCGAACCGGGGCATCAGGGTCGGCGGAACGGATTTCGACCGCATGATCTCGATGCGCTACGCGATGCCGCATTTCGGCTCCGAGATCGTTTATGGCGAAAAGAACTTGCGGCTGCCGCAGGCGCTTTTCGTAGATCTCTCCACATGGTCGCGCATCAATTTTCTCTATTCGAAGGAAACGGCCGAATTGATGCGCATCCTGCGCCGGGAGGTTGGCGTGTTGCCGGAACTCGAACGCCTGCAACGTGTGCTGGAGCGTCACGACGGCCATCGGCTGATCGAGGCCGTGGAGCGCGCCAAGATCGACCTGACGGATCATGCGCGCACGACGATTGATCTTTCCGATTTCGGCGAGTCGCTGGGGATTGATGTTGATCGCAAGGGAGTCGCGGCCGCCGTAAAGCCCGGGGTCGAGCGCATCGCGGAGACGATCACCCAGACCCTTGCGGACGCCGGCGTGAAGGCGGAGCGCATCGACACGGTGTTTCTCACCGGCGGAAGCTCGCTGATGCCCGCCGTGCAGGCGCGCGTCTCAAAGCTCCTGCAGCGCAAGGATCTTGCGGCGGGCGATATGTTCAGAGCGGTGGGCAAGGGGCTCGGGATCGAGGCGCAGCGCCGCTACGGGTGACGCTGGACGCGCGCGCATCTCGCAATTACAACAGTCCCCAAGGCATGGAAATGCCAACGGGAGGATTGCATGGCGGGCCGGTCGACTTGGCTGTTTCGAATCCTGTGCGCCACATTGCTGCTGACAGGCGGCATGGCGCGCGCGGACGAAATTTCGGATTTCTACAAGGGCAAGACCGTCACCATCGTGGTCGGATATTCGACCGGCGGCGGTTACGATCTGCAGGCGCGCGCGCTGGCGAAATACTGGCCTAAATACATTCCGGGCAACCCGACCGTGGTGGTGCAGAACATGCCCGGCGCGGCCAGCGTGGTTGCGGCCAATACGGTCAACAATACATCGCCGCGCGACGGCACCGTGGTCGGCATCTATTCGGACGCGATGATCATTGCTCCGCTGATGAAAGTGCCCGGCGTGCAGTTCGATCCGCGCAATTTCGGTTGGGTGGGCTCGCTCGCCTCGCGTCCGACGCCAATCATCTTCGTGCGCAGCGATGCGCCCGCTCCGACGCTGGAACAGGCGCGGCAGAAGGAGAACATTCTCGGCGCGCTCGGCCCTGACGCGACCAGTACATACGCCAACCTCTCGAACGACCTTTTCGGCACGAAATTCAAACTGGTGCTGGGCTACAAGGGCGGCGCGGAAATCCATCTGGCGGTGGCGCGCGGCGAGGTGCATGGCCGCGCCGGTTTCGACTGGCCATCGCTGAAACGCGACCACGCGGACTGGATGCGCGAGAAGTTCGTCACCGTCGTGTTGCAGATGGCGCTGGAGCCTGACGCAGATCCTGACCTGAAGAACATTCCGGTCGCCTACGACCTTGCGAAGACCGACGAGGACAAGAAAATCCTCGAACTCGTGCTGGGAACAGCACGGTTCCAGCGTGCTTTCTCTGCGCCCCCTGGCGTTCCGCCTGCGCGGCTCGAAGCATTGCGGGCGTCCTTCAGGCAGACGATGTCGGACCCGGATTTCGTTTCCGACATGTCCAAGCTGTCCGCCAACGGAGTCACCTATGCGGGATCAAAGGACATCGAAGAATACATGAAGGCCGTCTATGCCTATCCGGCGCCGGTCGTCGAACGCGCGTCGAAATATTTCAGCCCGTGAGGATCTGGACTGATGATCAGCCGTGAGCAGAATGAACGCCTGACGCGCGTTGGACCCGGAACGCCCTGCGGCGAACTGATGCGGCGCTACTGGATTCCCTTTGCGGCTGCATCGCAACTTGACGACAATCCGGTCCGCAAGGTGCGCATTCTCGGCGAAAGTCTGGTCTTGTATCGGGACAAGAGCGGCACGCTGGGGCTGATCGGCGAGCGTTGCCTGCATCGTCTCGTCGACCTGAAATACGGCATTCCGGATGAGAACGGTTTGCGCTGCCCCTACCACGGCTGGCTCTACGGCGAGGACGGCGCCTGCCGGGACCGCCCGATGGAGCATAATCGCCACTCGTTCAACCAGAAGATCAAGGCCTATCCGGTGCGCGAACTGGGCGGCATGATCTTCGCCTGGATGGGCCCGCTGCCCGCGCCCGCGCTGCCGCAATGGGACCTGTTCGTCTGGCCGAACGCGATCCGCCAGATCGCCTTCAACGTGCTCGACTGCAACTGGCTGCAATGTCAGGAGAACACCGGCGATCCGACGCACAGCGCCTGGGCGCATGGCGAGTTCTTTCGCTATGTGCTGGAGCGGCAGGGCGCGTTGCAGGAGCGCGCCGCCAGCGAGGACCATACGCTGCACGATCGCCGCACGCTGGGCGACGGCATCAAGGAGCTGTTCGCCCGCGGCACGGAATATGGCTTTGAGAAGGGCACCGTCTATTCGAAGGAACTCGGCGCGAAGGAAGATCGCACCCGCATCCATTCGACGGTGATCTTTCCGTTCTACACGCAGACCGATGTGGCGGGTTCGCCGCGCAGCGAATTCCAGATTCGTGTGCCGATCGACGACACCCATACGCTGCACATCTGTTACCAGTGCTATGCGGCGCCCCCCGGCGTCGAACTGCCGAAGCAGAACCGCATTCCATGGTACGAGCCGCCGACGCATGACGAGCAGGGCCGGCCTGTTCTCGACTACGTTCTGGCGCAGGACGCCATCATGTGGGTCGCGCAAGGCGATATCACGGACCGGTCGCAGGAAATGCTGGGGCGCACAGATGTGCCGATCGTGTTCCTGCGCCGCCAGCTCGACGAGCAGATTTCGAAGGTCGAGCGCGGCGAGGACCCGATGAATTTTTTCCGTCAGGACCTGGGCGTGCTGCACGGCAATGGCAAGTCGCCATACGAGGGGTGGGCGGCGCCCGACTGGTTCCGCAAGAAACTGATGGTCAGCGCCAGCTTCCGGCAGATGTTCCATCGGGGCTTCTACAAGGACGATACGGACCGTTACAGCCCGGACGTGGAACTGGTGAAGGAACTGCACCGGCGCATCGAGGACTATGCGGAAAAGGCAGCCCGGGAGAACGTTCCGGCTTAAGCCGTCTGGTGCAGGGTGTAGGCTAGGCTACACCCTGTAGGATATGCTATAAATATCTGAATTTATTTGCATTTCCAGAACGCGCGCGCTAGTCAGGATTCACATCGGCGCGCTGCGTTTTGCGGCGGTCGCGGTCGCTTCGGCTTCGCGAGATCGATGAAATCTCGCGAGGGGCCGCGTGCTACAGACTGCTGTTCTGGCTTTCAGCCTGTCCACGGACGCCTTTGCGGCCTCGGTCGCGAAGGGCGCGAAGTTCCAGTCTCTCACCGTGACGCGGGCGCTGTGCATTGCAGGCGGCTTCGGGCTGCTGGAAGCCCTCAGCCCCCTGGTCGGCTATCTGCTCGGGCTGCAGTTTGCGGGCATCATCGAGGATTACGACCATTGGGTCGCCTTTCTGGTTCTCGGCGCGCTGGGCGTCCGGATGGTGTGGAACGCCTTTCACGATGATCCCGACGAGGTGGTGGTCGCAGCGTTTCCGACATGGGGCGCGGTCGCGGCGACGGCGCTCGGCACCAGCGTCGATGCGACGGCCGTTGGGGTCACGCTGGCACTTTTCAGCGACAACATTCCGCTGACGCTGGCGGCCATCGGTCTGGTGACGTTCGGCATGTGCTTCATGGGCCTGCGGCTCGGCGGGCTGATCGGCGCGCGCACCGGAAAGCGGGCGGAACTGGTGGGCGGAATTGGTCTTTTCCTGATCGGGCTCAATATTCTGGTGACGCATCTGTCGCACTGAGCCGCAGCGTAATTTATCGTTCTGTTTTTCGCGCATCTGTTCTACTCTCCCGAAAAAGGGAGAGAGACAATGAAGAGACTCGCATTCCTGATCGCGCTCTGCGCGGCGGCGCCGGCATTGGCCGATCCGGTCGAGGATTTTTACAAGGGCAAGCAGTTGCAACTCGTCGTCGGCTACGGGCCCGGCGGCGGCTATGACGTTTACGCCCGCCTGACGGCGCGGTTCTTCGGCAATCACATTCCGGGCAAGCCGACGATCGTGGTGCAGAACATGCCGGGCGCGGGCAGCCTGCGGGCCGCCAACTGGATCTACACCAACGCCCCGAAGGACGGCACTGCCTTTGCCACCTTCGCCCGCAACATGCCCATGATGGGCGTGCTGGGCGGCAACCCGAACGTGCAGTTCGACGCGCGCAAATGGACGTGGCTCGGCTCGCCGACCAGCGCGCAGGACGACGGATACTTCCTGTGGGTCCGCAAGGATGCGAAGGCGCAGACGCTCGACGATGCGCGGCGTCCGGGCGGGCCTGAAATCATTCTGGGCGGCACCTCGGAAGGCTCCACCGATACGGACGTTGCGGCGCTGATGAAGAAGACCATCGGGTTGAACCTGCGCGTGGTCGCCGGCTATCCCGACGGCAACGCCATGAGCCTTGCGATGGAGCGCGGCGAGGTCGAAGGACGCTTCATCGGATTGTCGGCTGTCGCATCGACGCTGCCCGGTTGGTTGAAGCCCGACGCGAATGTGCGTCCGATGCTGCAGTTCGCGCGCGCCACGCGCCTCAAGCAGTTTCCCGATGTGCCGACGGCGCGCGAACTTGCGAAGGACGAGCAGTCGCGCAAGCTGATCGAACTGGCTGAAATTCCCTATCTGCTGTCTCGTCCGCTCGTTTCGGCTCCGGGCGTTCCGGCCGACCGCGCCAAGGCCTTGCAGAAGGCCTATATGGACATGATGAAGGATCCGGAATTCATGGCGGAAGCCGCGAAATTGCGCATCGACATCAGTCCGCTGGGGGCGGACGATGCGCTGAAGATGCTTGATGCGCTGGCCAACGCGCCCGACGATCTGAAGGAAGAAATTCGCAAGCTTCAGAGCGGCGGCTGACAAGCAACGGGGCAGGGCGTGCAATACAGAAAGATGGGCGGGACTGATCTCGCCCTTTCGGCCATTGCTTTCGGTTGTGGCGGCAATGCCGGCCTGATGGTGCGCGGCGATGCGGCGACGCAGACGCGCATTATCGCGCGCGCGCTGGAACTCGGGATCAATTACTTCGACAATTCGCCCGATTACGGCAATTGCATCGCAGAGGAAAATCTGGGGCGCGCGCTCAAGGAATTGCGCGTGAGGCCTCTGCTGAATTCCAAAGTTGAAATTCGCGCGGAGAACCTCGACGACATTGCCGGGCATGTGGTGCGCTCAACTGAAGCGAGCCTGAAACGTCTCGGGGTCGATTATTTTGACGTCTTGCAAATCCACAACGGTCCTGTCGATCCGGCCCCGGCGATGGAAGGAAAATTTTACGCGCAATTGTGGATCGAGCACTTCCTTCGACCGGGGGGGGCGATTGAAGGTTTGCAGAAACTGCTGCGCGACGGCAAGGCGCGTTATGTGGGCTTTATCTGTCGTGGCAATGACGGCGCGTTTGTGCGTCGTCTGCTCGATACGGGCGTCTTTCATCTTATCAATGCGCCTTACACGCTGATCAATCCGACAGCCGGATACGTGAAGCCCGCCGGGCTTGTGGCGAAAGATTACGGCGATGTGCTGGATGCGGCCTGCGATGTTGGTGTGGGCGGTTCGATTTACAGCCCCCTGGCGGGCGGATTTCTCACAGATGACGCGGTGCGCGGCCACGAACGCCATCCGCTCGCCCGCAAGCCTCCGGACGCCACGAATGACTCGACGCAGCGCAATCTGACTGCCGCCTCGAAGCTGCATTTTCTGGCGCGCGAAAGCGGAATCACTCTGGCGCAGGCGGCTTACCGGTTCATCCTGATGCATCGTGGAATGACGACTGCGCTGGGCGGGTTTTCATCAATGGAGCAGCTTGAAGAAATCGCTGCCGTGCCGGACATGCCGCCGTTTTCTGCGGCCATGATGGAGCGCGTGGAGAAGCTTTGGGCGACGAATTTTCAGGGCTGACCTGCGCTGGGCTTTCAGCCCGCGCGTGAGACGCGCGAAGCCTCAGAGATAGTTGCCGGCGAATTCCGCCAGCGCGGCAGCAGCCCTTTTCGACCAGTCGCCCAGCGTTTCCTTGCGGCGATAGTCGATGCCGAGTTCCCACTGAACCGCGTCGATGCCGTCCGGATGATGCGACCCATAGGTGGCGACTGTATAGCCGCCGCGAAATCCTGCATCTTCGCCCCCGAGGCCCTTCGCCACCGGCATGTCGGGAAACGTCCGGAAGCCCTGTTGCTTGAGCAGCCCGAACAGGCCCCTTTGTCCCGTCACGGCCTCGATCCCTGCGCGCGCCGTCAAGGCGCTGACGCTCTGGCCGTTCAGGGTTCCGCGCATGAGCACTTTGGCTTCGACGCCCTGACCGTGCAGGTCGATCAGAAGCGCGCGTCCGTATCGTGCGCGTAGAGCGTTCACCTGCGTTCGGATCGCCTCGTGGTAGGCGCGATAGACCGGCGCTGCGGATTCATCGTCGTAAGCGGCTTCGGGCGGGCGATTGGCGTCAATATAGCGGCGCGCAAAATTCGCGATCACCAGAGAGGGCGCTTGACCCGTGAGCCGCTGCAGTTCGGTTGCAATCGCATGGCCGAGCAGGTCCGTGTTGAGATCGGCGCCGAGCACAACGCCGCCGAAACTGCGCGAGCGTTCGCGCGTCTGCGGATTTGTCCGGCTGCGTTCGCGCACATTGGGCGGACCGAGCCGCCCGCCGTGCGGCGCGGTCAGCACGATTGGCAGGGTTCCGGCGCGCACGGTGACGAGTTCGCTTTCAGCGCGCGCCGGATTGGGCGAAACGCAAAACGCCGCCAGTCCCGCGAGAGCCTGGCGGCGCGCGATGCGCATTATTCGGCAGCCGGTGCGCTGGCGCGGCGGCGAGCTTCCAGCTCAAACTCCTCGACGCGGCGGTGAAGTTCCTTCACGAGGTCGAGGGCAGGGCCGTATCGGTCGGCGTCGTCGTTGCCGAAGCCCTTGTGGTACATCTTGCGGAAATTCTGGCTGAAGAATTTCGACCGCGTGGCCCAGTCGGGCGCGGCCCATTCGCCATGCGGATCTTCACCGCTGCCGTACAGGATATCCATGTCCTGCCGGAAGAAGTTCATAGGGTCTTCGCCGCGTTCGACCTTTGAAATCTGCTCGTCGAGCTGGCGGCGCATCAGCACGATCGGAACGTCGGTGCGCCCTAACAATTCTTGCGAGCGGTCGACAATATCGCCTTGCGCCACCCACACGATGGCGTCCTGCGCCAGCACATAGTCGAGAATGGGCTCGCCCTTTTCATCCACCGTCGGCGGCTCGTAATGCGGCACGCTGCTTTGCGCGGGGACTTCGACGCCCGGAGGAGCTGCGTAGACCTGATAACAGATGTGGAGCGTATGCGTGTCGTCCATCGGCACGCGGATCTGATATTCGCTGCGCGGCGAGCCGGTCTTTCCGGTCTGCGTGTAGAAGGGGAAAATCACCGTGGAGTGGCGGTCCGTGCGGTCAGCCTCCGCCCCAAGCGCCTTCGAGTACACGATGCCTTTCTCAAATCCATATTCGGAGGCGTGCGCGTAAACCTCCTTGATGCCGATGCCCCAGCTGGTGCGCTTGTGAAGTGTGTGATCGACATCGGCGCCGCGCGCGGCGAATTCGCCCTTGCGCTCCAGTACGTATTTGAACAGCTCGCCGTGGGTATAGACGCTGTGCGTGGGGTCGCCGGTGTTTTCCTGACATTGCAGCCAGTTGCAGTCGAGCACGTTGAAGGCGATCTGGCGGATGGAATTCGGCCAGACGAACAGATCCCATTTCGGCAGGGCGGGCGCGGGCAGCGGACCCATATAGGCGAAGATCATGCCGCCGAGTTCCTGCACCGGATAGGCCTTGGTCTTCTGGTTGAAGCTGCCGCGATTATGCTCCATCGGCCTGTCGCGGCAGACGCCGTCCTCGCCATAGAGCCAGCCGTGATAGGGGCAACGCAGGCCGTTCTCATCCGGAATGCCGTATTTCATCTCCACGAGACGATGCAGGCAGCGCTCGCCGATCAGGCCCAGCGTGCCGCTCTTGTCGCGATAGAGCACAAGGTCCTCGCCCAGAATGCGGACCTTGCGGACCGGATTATCGTCGAGCTGGGAAAGCGCCGCGAAAGGAATCCAGTAGCGCCGCATCAATTCGCCGCCGGGCGTGCCGGGACCAACGCGCGTGAGCCGTTCGTTCATGGCGGGGGTCAGCATGTCTTCCTCCGGATTACCTTGTTGCACCTTCCTAGCGCGCAGCGCGTGTGCGCTCAACCGCGGCTGTAAGAATCATAGGATCGGCCGATGGAATGTATCGGGAAAATCGATTGGATCAATACGGAACGGGCCGCTAGGTCAGGCCCTTATTGAGCAACAAGGAGACAAAACATGCTCGGTATCGGTTCCAAACTTCCCAAGTTCAGCGTCACCGGCGTCAAGCCCAAGTTCATGCAGCACGAAGAGAACGGCGTCAGCGCCTTCGAGACGATCACGGACGAAAGCTTCGACGGAAAGTGGAAGATCATTTTCTTCTATCCGAAGGACTTCACCTTCGTGTGCCCGACCGAGATTGCCGAATTCGCGCGTCTCAACAGCGAATTCGAGGATCGCGACGCGGTCGTGCTCGGCGGTTCGTCCGACAATGAATACGTCAAGCTCGCCTGGCGGCGCGACCACAAGGATCTGGCGAAACTCCCGATCTGGCAGTTCGCCGACACCAATGGTTCGCTGATCGACGGCCTTGGCGTGCGCTCGCCCGATGGCGTGGCCTATCGCTACACGTTCATCGTCGCGCCGGACAATACGATCCAGCACATCTACGCCAACAACTTGAATGTCGGCCGCGCCCCGAAGGATACGCTGCGCGTTCTGGACGCCCTGCAGACGGACGACTTGTGCCCGTGCAGCCGCGAAGTCGGCGGCGAAACCCTCAAGGCAGCGTAATGTCCATCGACACGCTCAAGGAGCGCATTCCGGATTTCGCCAAGGACGTGAGGCTCAACCTCTCGACTTTGGCGAATGACGACAGCCTCTCTCCACAAACAAAGTGGGGACTGCTGCTGGCCTGTGCGGTCTCGACCCGCAATGCTGACGTGCGCGAGGCCATCGACGAAGAGGCGCGCGCTCATCTCGATCCGGCGGCGCATGATGCGGCGCTGGCGGCGGCCGCGATCATGGCGATGAACAACGTCTATTATCGGTTCGTGCACCTGTCGTCGAACAAGGAGTACGGCAAACTTCCGGCGAAGCTGCGCATGAATGTGCTGGCGAAGCCGGGCGTTCCCAAGGTTGATTTCGAGCTCTGGTCGCTGGCGGTCTCGGCCATCAACGGCTGCGGCATGTGCATCGACTCGCACGAGAAGGTGCTGGCCGAGGCGGGCGTGACGACGGAGACGATCCAGACCGCCGTGCGGTTTGCGGCCATCATCCAGTCGGCGGCGGTGGCGATTGAAGCCGCCACCTTGCCGGTCGCGGCGTAGTCGGAAATGCCAAGACCCTTTCCCTGAGGGCGCGATCTCTCGCGTCCTCTCGGAAGGCTTTCTGCGTTTTGACGACAAGAAAGCCCGCCCTTTTCGCTCTTGCTGCGTTTGCCGCAAAGCATTAGCCCGCATTCACCGGATGACGCAATAATTTAATGCGCTGGACGCACGATTCAGCTATATTTTGCAGGTATTTCTTCGCATTTGGAGGGCTCCCTGATGACGCACCCGGCGGGTGAATCGAACGATGGGTCTCTCCGGGTCGATTTCGAC
>CANJNI010000045.1 GCA_947475995.1 Beijerinckiaceae bacterium
CGGTCTATGCCGCCAATCTCACCGCAACAGGCGGTCGGCTGCGCAACCCCGATCAGCTCCGCCGCCCCCCTGTTGCTACCCACGCGCCCAACGGCGTAAAATCCGCCGAGGCTCTAATCACCGCTGGATGACAACTCAGTGGCAGGTCAGATCGGCTCGACCTGATGCACGAGGCGGTCGATCATCTGAACCGGAACAGGCGCGGAATACAGATAACCCTGCAGGAAATGCGCGCCTGCCGACCGCAGGAAGCTCTGCTGGTCTTCGGTCTCGATGCCTTCCGCCGTCACCTTGAGGCCGATGGCGCGCGCCAGAGCCACGATGGCGTGGACGATCGAGGCGGAACGGATGGTGTCGACTCCGATCACGAAGGACCGGTCGATCTTGATCTTGTCGAGCGGCAGCCGCAGCAGGCAGGAGAGCGAAGAATAGCCCGTGCCGAAATCGTCGAGCGCGATCTTCACGCCGAGGTCGCGCAGGTGGCGCAGCATCAGGTCCGCCTTGTCGGGGTCGTCAAAATAGGAGCTTTCGACGATCTCGAGCTCCAGCCGTTCGAACGGCAGGCCCGTCTCGCGGACGATCCGCTCGACCCGGCTGGCGAATTCCGGATCGCGGAACTGCAGGGGCGACACATTGACGCCGACGTTGATCTGGGGCCAGCGCAGCGCATCCGTGCAGGCCTGCCGCAGGACAGCTTCGCCGAGCCGTGAAATCAGGCTTGTTTTTTCCGCCAGCGGCACGAAATGACCGGGACTGAGAAGACCATGAACCGGGTGTTCCCAACGCACCAGCGCCTCGACGGAAGCCATCCGGGCGCCGTCCGAGGTCATCTGCGGCTGGTACAGGACGCGCAGCTGCCCAAGATCGATCGCTGCGCTTAAGTCGGCTGATGAGTACATTTGCCCGGCCTGTCCGATGAGTCTGCAAGGATATTATGTGCGCGGTCTTAAGAAATCCTCGCATTGTTTCGACAAATCGCCGGACGGAGTAACCTGCAAGATGACGAAACGTTTAGTTGCCCGCGCGCCTGAAAGGCACGAGACTTGCCTGAATCGCCTCAACGCTGCAATGGAACGGTGACAATGTTCTCCATGCTCGAAAGATCATGCCGGGCGCGCCGCCTTTGCGGGCTTCTGGCTTCCGGGGCTCTTGCGGCGGGCATTACGCTCGCCGTGCCTGTATCGTCCGCGCAGGCTGCCGACACGCGCGCCACGCTCGACGTGGATGGCCAGAAGCGCAATGTGCGGATCATCGAGCCGAACCGCCTGAAGAAGACCCCGCGCATGACGATCATCGTCTTCCACGCGGGCAGCGGCAGCGTCGGCGGCGTGCGGCGCAGCCTCGGGCTCGACGCATTCGCGCGGCAGACGGGCGCCATTCTGGTCTATCCTTCGGCCCGCAACAACCGCTGGGACATCGGCAAGGCCGGCGAGGCCCCCACCAACGACATGCGTTTCATCAAGGCCATCGTGGACCGGCTGGTGACGGACGGCAGCGCCGACCGTCGTCAGATCTACATGGCGGGCGTCTCGTCCGGGGCCATGCTGGCGATGCGGATGGCCTGCGATTATGCGGATGTCTTCGCCGGCGCGGCGGCGATCATTTCGAGCCTGCCGCCCGATCTGGCGGCGGGCTGCAAACCGTCCAAGCCGGTCGAATTCATGCTGATGAACGGCACCGCCGATCCGATGGTGCCCTACGGAGGCGGCAAGGCCAGCCTGATCGAATACAAGGGCGAACTCGCCTCGACGCAGGCGACGCTGGCCCCGTTCCTGGCCGCAGCCGGATGCGGCGCGCCGCGCCCGCCGCAGGAATTGCCGGACCGCGACCCGAACGACGGCTCGCGCGCCGTGGTCGAACGCTACAGCGGCTGCAAGACGCCCGTGCAACTGGTGCGCATCGACGGCGGCGGCCACACCGTGCCGGGACGCAACACGATCTCGCGGCGCGGCGCGGCCGTGGGGGCGCAGAACAACGACATCGACGCCGCCCGTCTGGTGTTCAACTTCTTCAGGAGCCCGCCCGTCGTGCGCTGATCAGCGCGGGATGAGCGCCCAGTAGTCGAGATCGAGGATCACGGCGGGGTCGTAGGCCTCGCCTGCCATGAGCGGATAGGCCCCGCAGGGCCGGTCCTTCGTCGCGATGGTCCGGATGCGCAGCGCCCCCATGTCGTCGCGCCCTTCCAGCGGGGCCTTGTCGATGATCTCTGACCAGCAGAACACCGTCTGGCCCGCGAACAGCGGCGCAACGTGACGGCCCCCGTTGATGGCCGCCACATGGAAGGCGTTCGCCAGCCCGTTGAACGACAGGGCGCGCGCCAGCGAAATGACGTGGCCGCCATAGATCAGGCGCCGGCCGAAGCGGCCCTGTCCCTCGGTGTACTGGTTGAAATGCACCTTGGCGGTGTTCTGGTAGAGCCGCGTGGCGAGCTGGTGCTCGGCCTCTTCCACGGTCATTCCGTCCACATGGTCGATCTTCTCGCCGACGGCGTAATTCTCGAACCGGTGCGGCGAACCCGCCAGCACGCCGTCATAGCGATCGGTATGGATTTCCGGGCATGCGTCGCCGAGCGCCTCAACGTGCAGGGCGCGCGGCAGGGTCGGCACATGTTCAGGCGGCGAGGCGGCGGCTGCGTCGCGCTTGCGCACCATCACCCAGCGCACATAGTCCAGCACCAGATCGCCGCGCTGGTTGAAGCCCTGCGAGCGCACATAGACCACGCCGGTCTGCCGGTTCGAGTTTTCCTTCAGGCCGATGACCTCTGACACGGCGCTGAGCGTATCGCCCGCATAGACCGGAACCAGAAAGCGACAGCCCGCATAGCCGAGATTCGCCACGGCGTTGATGGAAATGTCCGGCACGGTCTTGCCGAACACCACATGGAAGACGAGGAAATCGTCCAGCGGCGCATCAGGGTAGCCGATGGTCCGGGCGAAAGCGCCCGACGACTGCACCGCAAAGCGCGACCCGTAGAGCGCCGTATAGAGCGCCGCATCCCCGGCGGTCAGCGTGCGCGGCGTCGCGTGGCGGATGATGTCGCCGACGCGGAAATCCTCGAAAAAGCGGCCGCTGCTGATCTTGCTCATCACTTGCTCCCGGGTTGGCGCAGATGGGACAGGGCCCGGCTTCGCGCGCCATTCAACCTTTCGACGCAGTCGTCCGTTCCAGCGCATTGGCGAGCGCCGCCGCATCGCCCCCGATATGCAGCACCTTGAGGCGGCTCGCTGCCCCGGCCTCAAGGCTCACGTCGCGGGCCGGGACGCCGAGCGATTTCGCCACAAGGCGCAGCAGGGCTTCATTGGCCTTGCCGTCCTCCGGCACGGCGCGCACGCGGGCCTTCAGGACCGCGCGGCCATCCGACAGGATTTCGGGCGATTCCAGCGCATCGCGGGAGGATTTGGGCGTCAGCCGGACTGTTAGCCTCAGGCCGCCGGGCGCGGGCGACCACGGGCAGGCCTCGGCCAAGGCTCAGAACCGCGCGAAAAGCGGGTAGAGGTAATAGGCGATGACGCGCTGCAGGAAGAAAATGCCGAGCAGCAGAACGATCGGCGAAACGTCGAGCCCGCCCATGTTCGGCAGGATGCGCCGGATCGGCCGCAGCAACGGCTCGGTGACGGCGTTGAGGCCGTTCCAGATCGACCGGACGAGGTCGTTGTGGATGTTGATGACGTTGAACGCCACCAGCCACGACAGCACCGCCACCGCGATGATGACCCAGGTGTAGAGATCGAGAACCAGCAACAACAGGTCGAGAACGGCGCGCATGAAGGCTCCGGGTGGATACGAGGCTCGACAGATGTAAAGGCCGCGCCCGCGCCCCGCAATGGTCTGGCGGGGCGGAAAGCGCGCGCCGGGCCCATTCCGGCGTTGACAGGCCGCGGGGCGAGCCGTAAACACCGCTCCGGCCGGGGCTGTAGCTCAGATGGGAGAGCGCTGCAATCGCACTGCAGAGGTCGTGAGTTCGAATCTCATCAGCTCCACCAATTAGTCACGCCATTTCCTCATATTTCCGCCCTGCGCCGCTTCTCCTCCGATATCCGTGAGTTGGCAGGCGGCAGACACCGGTTTCGGTCTCTTGCGGGCGGATCACGCGCGCCTGGCAGTCGATTTCCCGATGAGTCTCTGACGGCGAATTTCCTTTTTTGGGAAAGCGCACCTCGGACTGGTCCGAGACCGGTTCGAATGTCGAGGAGACGGGTTCGAAAGACGCTGCAGCCGGGCCCAAAGCGTCGGGCCGGAATCAACCGGGCTCTCCCCGGGTGCCCCGGGAGTTAGCGGAGTTTGCGTTTGGATGCAGCGATCTTGTCACGGATGCGCTCTCCCGTGACCTCTAGCTCGAGATAAGGTCTGCGCCTTTCTCGGCGATCATGATCGTCGGCGCATTTGTGTTGCCGCTTGGCATTGCGGGCATGACGGATGCGTCGATCACGCGCAGGTTTCCAACACCGCGCACGCGTAATTGTGGATCAACGACCGAGCCCTCGTCAGATCCCATGCGGCATGTTCCGGCAGCGTGGTGGGCTGTGCCGCAATTGTCCTTGAGGAAGGCGTCGAGTTGTTCGTCGGTCGTGCAGGCCTCACCGGGCAACAACTCTTCGCCCCGGTGGGCATCCATTGCGGATTCGGCGAAGACCTTGCGGCCCAGTCGTATTCCGTCGCGCAGGACGGCCCGGTCCCGTTCGTCAGCCAGCATGTTGAGGAACACACGCGCGCCGTCGCGTGGTCGCGCGGATTTCAGTTCGACGTGCCCGCGGCTGTAGGGATGCAGCAGGATGACGCCGCATCCGAACCGGCTTTCGCCGCGCTTGATCAGGCCTGGGAACCACGGTTGTGCATAGCGGGCGACGGGTCGCAGCAGGAACTGGAGTTGCGGCGGCCCTTTCTGTCCATCCACGCGCGCAAACAGCTGTCCGGTTGTCGGCACGTCTGTCGCGGGGCCCCGCCCAAGCAGATAGGCTTGCAGCGTGTCGCGGACCAGCCTGTCCCAGCGCGACAGAGCCATGAACGGGCCATCGTCGCGTCGTCTGTATTCCGTCATGACCGCGCAATGATCCATGAGGTTTTGCCCGACATCGGGCGCATCGACAACGACATCGAGGCCCAGCCTTCGAAGTTCCGCGCCGGGGCCGATGCCCGACAGCATCAGCAATTGCGGCGAGTTCAGCGCCCCCGATGCAACGATCACCTCGCGGCGCGCCGCCGCAAATGCGGGTCCTGACTTGCCGGTGTAAAAGACGCCGGTCGCACGGCCATTCTCGAACTTGATGCGCTCTGCTTCAGCATTCGTCTCGACGTGGAGATTCGCACGGCCCTTGGCGGGATGCAGATAGGCGCGCGCAACGCTTGAACGGCGGCCATTGCGGATTGACTGCTGGGTTGCCGCAAAACCTGACTGATCGCCCGCGTTGTAATCCGGATTATACGGAATGCCGAGGTTCGACATGGCGTTCGCGACGGACTTGTTCAGTGGATCGTCATAGGGACATTTACGGACCGTCATCGGGCCTCCGACGCCGCGCGCCGGATTGGGTTCGCCCGCCCAGTTCTCGATGCGTTTGAAATATGGCTCCACATCCGCAAAGGACCAGCCTTTTGCTCCAAGCTGTTCCCATTCGTCGTAATCGGCGGCGTTGCCCCTCGCCCAGACCATGCCGTTGATGGACGAGCATCCGCCGACGATCTTTCCGCGCGGCAGGATGATGGAGCGGTCGTTGAGATGCGGCTCGGGCTCCGACGTATATTGCCAGTCGTACATCCGCCTTTGGACGACGCGCGGCCAGGCGAGCGGCACGGAAACGAGCATGCGACGGTCATGGCCGCCGGCTTCCAGAAGAAGCACGCGCACATCCGGCTGTTCGCTCAGACGGGCTGCGAGGACGCAACCCGCAGACCCGGCGCCGACAATCACATAGTCGAATTCCACAATGCCTCCTCTCGCGGAGATCTCGTTCCGCGTATCGGTCGCCTGATTTCAAAGATCGCCGGTCTCTCGCCGCACGCCGCCGAACACCTCAAGAACCAGCGCGACAAGATCGCTCGGCAAGGCAGGCTTGTTCATCCACTCGATATTCTTGCGGAGATGACCGAAGTCGCCCGTACCGAAAAGGACGCTGCAGACGCCTGCCGTGTGACGGCAAAACCGGTAAGCAATTTCTGCAAGCGGAAGGCCCGACCGGACCAGAGCATCGACAAGTTTGCCGGCGCCAGGGTCATCTTTCAGGTCACCGCGTTCGCCCATCCGGCGCATCGCGGCTTCCAGCCGCGTCGTGTCGGTCAGGGCTCCGCGAACTGCATACATGCAGAGATAGCCGACATTACTGGCGGTGCAATCCGGCAAAAGGTGCAGAACAGCTGAAGGGTTCAGCATGTTGAAGCCGCCCATCACGACGTCCCAGTCCCCATCTGCAACCGCGCGCCTCAGCGTTTCGTGCTCCGCATCTACCCCGAAGCCTTCGGTGATGCTGAAGAAGCGTAGCTTGCCTTCGCTGCGCAATTTCTGCATCTGCGGGAGCAACACTTTCATGCTGTAGTCGTACTGATGCGGCCGCACGCCGTGCAGGTGCAGAAGATCGAGGCAATCGGTTCTCAGCGCGCGCAGGCTGCTTTCCACGCTTTGGCGAAACTCTTCGGCTGTCACATAATCGGTGCTGTCCAGCTCTGTTCCGGGCCGGTTCGCCCGCGCCTTGGTGGAGACGATGACGTTCTGGCGCCGACCGACGAGCGCCTCGCCGACGATCTCTTCCGTCCCGTAGGTCGGGGCCGTGTCGACGAGGTTTACGCCGAGGTCGAGCGCTTCATGAATGAGCGCAACCGAATGAGCGCGCGGCAAACCTTTTGCGGCGCCGAGGCGGCTTGTACCGCCTGCTCCGAGCGCAGCTACGCTGACCTTGAGGCCCGTTCTTCCCAGAGTGCAATATTGCATGTCGCGTCTCAGGGCATCGGATAGTCTTTCTCGTTGATTACCCATCCGGGCTTCGATGAGAAATCGAGGCGCGGCGGCGCAAAGATATCGACAAGCTGATTCACGCCGGGATCTTCGGACGTCGTCGTGTGAATCGCGGGCGGCGGGATGACGGCGATCGACGGCGATCCGCAGACCGCATGTTCGTCCTCGCGCCATACATTCATGTCCGTCGTCCATGGCCACCGCAGATGATGGATGAACGATCCCTCGAGCGCGAGTGAACATTGCTCGAAGTCATCGTGGTGGTGAGGCGACACCATCTTGCGATCGCGCGCCCCCACGCGCGGCTCAAGGAAGTTCACCATGAAGGTCGTGCAACGGAAGATGCGCCCGAAACGGCCGGGTTCGCTGGGCACATCCAGACTGTACTGCCGGAAGCGGAACCCGTCGGGCGGCGCCGGCCAGGGCTTGAACGGCGCAACATTCGGATCTGGCGATGCGTAGGAAGTCGCGTTCGAACTCTGGTTCGCAAGATCAGCCGCTTTCGGCGAGAACATTCTCACGATGCGACCGTCGGTCAGGAACTTGACCTGGCTGCCGCCCGGCGGCGCAAACGCAATGGAATTGCCCGCCATGCGATGCGTTCCGGACGAGCACGTGACTTCAAGCGACAGATTGGGGTCGGGCGCAAGGATCACGTATTCGTCTTCCTGCGCCTCGCGGGCGACCACTGTGCCCGCCTTGGCTTCCGTATAGACGATGATGAAGGCCTGTCCTCGCGTGATCCAGGTCTTCTCCCCGCCCCGGACGATTTGCGGCGCGTCCTGATAGAAGCGGCCGTACTCGGCTCCGTGATAGGCGGTGGCGGCCTTGGCGGCCGGCGCCGCCGCCTGCAGCGTCGAGCGCGGATCGCGTTGATCGTACATGAACAGCCTCCATTGTCTGATGTCCAAGAGGACAGCAGATGGGCCGCTCCGGTCCAGAAGCACATGCGTTCCAAACCCTCCGGCGCGAGACTGTTCCGACATGTGAAATAGACAGAGCCGGGGCTCGTCAGAGCATCCTCCATAGACTTCGATTGGCGTCCGATCGCCGGACAGAAGCGATCCACCGGAGGGTTGCCCCATGACGTCAGCACGCCTGTTCTTCACTGCCTTGCCTGCACTGATGGGTCTGACCATGGGAGCCGGTCACGCCAACGCGCAGCAATGGCCTACGCGCGCCGTCACGATGGTGGTGCCCTTTGCGCCTGGCGCCAGCAATGACACGTTCACGCGGGCGATCGCGCAGGTCCTGTCCAAGAAATTCGGTCAGCCCTTCGTGGTCGATAACCGCCCCGGCGCAGGCGGCGTCACCGCCACAAATCAGGTCGTTCGCGCTGCGCCCGACGGCTACACATTCGTCGAAATGCCGAACTCGATCTCGTCCTTCAAGCAGGTGCTCAAGGTCGAGCTTGATCCGTCCACCGACCTGCAGACCATCTCGGTCTTCGCGCGGTCGCCGTCCGCCATGGTGGTCCCGGCAAGCCTGGGGGTGAATTCCGTCGCCGAATTCGTCGAATACGCGAAGAAGAATCCTGACAAGACCTTCTATGGATATGCGGGCATCGGGGCGACCCAGCATTTGCATGGCGCGCTTTTCGCCACATCGACCGGCCTCAAGCTGAAGGGCATCAACTACAAGGGTTCCGCAGAAGCGCAGACTGACCTTGTGGCCGGGAGGCTTCACATGATGTTCGCGACTGTGGCGAGCGCGTTGGGCCAGATTCAGGGCGGTCAGCTGAAGCTGCTGGCCTATACGGCCGACACGGCTCCGCCGCAGTCGCCCAAGGCTCCGACCATGGCGGAGGCGGGCCTCAAGGGGATGGAGCCGGCGCAAGTCTGGTGGGCGATCTTTGCCCCGAAGGCGCTTCCTGCCGAAATTGCAACACGGATGAATGCAGCGATCAACGAAGCCTTGACCGACCCGAGCGTGGTGGATCTCATGGCGCGTTCCGGAGCCTCTCCGCACGTCACTACTCTCGAACAGGCAGCCAAGGAGGTCCGCGAGGAGGGAGAAGTCCTGACGCGCATCATCAAGGAAGCCGACATCCGCATCGAGTGACCGGACTCACAGGCATTCGGGGAACGACTTGAAGATCACGCGCATTCGCGACTTTCATTGCAGCTTCGGCTGGCGAAATCTGTCGTTCCTCAAGATAGAGACCGATCAGGGCATCGCCGGCTGGACGGAATATTACGAAGGCGCCGGCAATGCCGGCGTGACTGCTGTGATCCGCGCACTGGCCGAACCGCTCGTGGGGCGCGATCCGCAGACGGTTGATCGCATTCTGACGGAACTCTCCGCCCGCACCATTCAGGCCACCGGCGGCATCAACCAGCATGCGGTCGCGGCGATCGGCAACGCATTGCTCGACGTGAAGGCGAAATCGCTTGATATACCAGTGCATGGTCTGTTTGGCGGCGCAGTCCGCGACCGGCTCCCACTTTACTGGTCGCACTGCGCCAGCTATCGCGCACGCTATCCCAAGCATATTGGCGTTAATCCGCCAAAGTCATACGACGACATTGCCCGGATCGGCGCAGAGGCGAAGGAGCGTGGCTTCCGGTCGCTTAAAACCAATACGGTCCTGATGGTTGATGGAAGTTTCGTCGGCTACCGTCCAACGGCCGGCGAAAGCAGCGGCTATCCCGAACTCAACCTGAGCCGTGAATTCCTCACCGGGACAATCCGGCAGATCGAGGCGTTACGCCAGGGCGCGGGGCCGGACATGGCCATCAGCCTCGACGTCAATTTCTATTTCAAGCCCGAAGGCTTCCTGACTCTCGCTCGCGCGCTGGAGCCTTACGGGCTGCAATGGCTGGAAATCGACAATTTTGATCCTGTCGCGCTGGCCTCTGTTCGCGCGGGATGCCGGATCCCGATCGGTTCTCTGGAACATTGCTACGGGCGGCGCGGCTACAAGCCGTTCCTGGACGCGCGCAGCGTTGACGTTGCGATTGTCGACCCGATCTGGAACGGCTATCGCGAGGCGCTGCGCATCGCAGATCTGGCCGATGTGTACGAAGTGAATGTCGCCCCGCATAATTACTATGGCTATCTATCGGACTTCATCACGGCGAATTTCGCCGCTGTCATTCCAAACCTGCGCATCATGGAGACCGATATCGACTCGGTCAGCTGGCGGTACGAACTATATTCACATGCACCCGAGATCGTCGATGGCCACATGCTGACGCCGACGCGGCCGGGCTGGGGCACGGAGCCGCTGGAACTTGCGATCTTCAAACATCCCCCGATTTGACCGGAGCTATTCATCCTCGACGAAAATCTCGTCGCGGCGTTTGCGGATCGCCGGCAAGGTCGCGAGCAGCAGAATGATCGCCCCGAACGCCAGAAGGCCCGCACTGATCGGCTGCTGCACGAAAACCAGTGGATTCTGGTCGGAAAAATTCATCGCGCGCCGAAAATGCTCTTCGAGCAGATCGCCGAGCACAAAGCCCAGCAGGAATGGCGCAGGCTCGCATTTCAGCCTGTGCAAGAGGTATCCGAAGAGTCCGAAGGCCGCCAGGATATACAGGTCAAAGACATTGTTTTGAACTGTGAAGACGCCGATGGTCGAGAAAGCTACAATCGCCGGAAACATGATCAGGTAGGGAATGCGCAGGAGCTTGACCCACAGGCCTACCAGCGGCAGGTTCAGGACGATCAGCATGGCGTTGCCGATCCACATCGAGGCGATCACGCCCCAGAACAGGGCCGGCTGATCCGTCACCACGCGCGGTCCGGGCGTTATTCCCTGAATCATCATGGCCCCAACCATAAGCGCCATCAGCGGATGCGATGGAATGCCGAGAGTCAGGAGCGGTATGAAGGAGGTTTGCGCGCCGGCATTGTTGGCGGATTCCGGTCCGGCGACGCCCGCGATTGCGCCGCGCCCGAAATCCTGAGGTCTCTTGGAGATGCGTTTCTCAACTGCATAGGAAGTGAAGGCGGACAATATCGACCCGCCGCCTGGCAGAACGCCAAGAATGGATCCCAGAAACGTTCCTCGCAGAATCGGACCGATAGACTGGTTAATGTCGTCACGGCTTGGCCAGAGGCTGTTGATCGGCATCGTTTCCGGCGGCTTGTCGTTCAGAGTTTCCAGATTTCGCAAGACTTCGACAATGCCGAAAATGCCAAGCGATACGGCGACGATCGAAAGTCCGTCACGCAATTCGACCAAACCGCCCGTGAAACGATAGGAGCCGGTTTCGACATCAGTGCCTATCGTGGAGAACAGCATTCCCGCAACGATCATGGCTAAAGCCTTGAGAACGGAACCGTGCGCCAGCGCTGTTGAAGCCATCAAACCGAGCAAAATAAGCGCAAAATATTCCGTTGATCCGAAGCTCAATGCAATTGAAGCAAGCGGCATTGCAAAAAGCGCGATCAACAAGGTGGCGATGCATCCGGCTACGAAAGATCCGATGGCGGCGATGGACAGCGCGACTCCCGCCTTCCCTTTTCTGGCCAGCTGATATCCGTCCAGCACCGTCACGGAGGACGACACTTCGCCGGGCAGGTTGACCAGAATGGCTGTTGTCGATCCCCCGTACTGGGACCCGTAATAGATGCCTGCCAGCATGATCAGGGAAGATGTCGGAGACAGGTAATAGGTAATCGGCAGAAGCATCGCGATCGTGGCCGTAGGCCCGATGCCGGGCAGTACGCCGATGAACGTGCCGAGCAGTGCGCCGATGAAGCAGAACAACAGGCCTTCAGCCGAAAGAGCGACCCCGAAGCCTAGCCACAGATGATCGAAGAACTCCATGCCAGATCCCTCAATATCCGCCGAAAACCGGGCCGAAAAGACTGATCGGCATTCGGAGTGCGTAGACGAAAACGCCCCCCGAAAAGGCCGCAAGACAGGCAGCGACGGCCAATGCATAGCGCAATGAGGTGCGCGACGTGGCGACCGATGCCAGAAAGACGCTGCCAAACAGGGCAGGAAGAAATCCCAGCTGTCGAAGGCCGAGCGCAAAGAACAGAATGGATGCAGTTATCGCCGCAACGCCGCGCCAGCTGATGGGCGGCGCGGCCTCGTTCGGCGTTCCGATGGATCGCATCGCGATCAGCCCGCCGAGGAAGATGAGGATTATCCCCAGCATCACAGGGAAGAAGCCCGGTCCCATGCCTAGCAATCCGCCGAGGCGCAGACTTCGCAGCGCCGAAATCAGGAAGCCAGCCCCTATGGCTACGAACATCAGCCCGCAAGCTGCGTCGCGACGATTGACGATCATCGCACGATCTCCATGGCGGGTGATTGACCGGCGACAGAACGGTGCGCCGATAGCGATTCGTCGCTGACGATGAGACCGGGATGAAGCTCGGCTGCGTTGGCGCATCCCAGATGCCCAAGCGTCAGCTCGTATTCCCGCAACAGCAGCTTCTGCGCATGGAGGGCCCCTGCCTCTCCTCCCGCCGCAATACCCCACAGCATCGGGCGGCCGAGCAGGACTGCGTTTGCGCCGAGCGCAAGACCTTTGGCGATATCGCTACCGCGGCGTACGCCGCTGTCGAGGAGGATCGTCGTCTTGCCTCCGACTTCCGCAGCAATCGACGGCAGGCAATCAACAGAGGCGGCAACGCTGTCGAAATTTCGTCCACCGTGATTGGAAACAGAAATGCCATCGGCGCCGATATCGACGGCTTTTCGGGCATCCTCCGGATGCGTGAGGCCCTTGACGATCAGCTTGTGCGGCCAGCGCTCACGCAGTCGCGCGAGATCATCCCAGACAACCGTACTGTTGTCGCCGCGCAGCACCGCGCCGTGCTGCGAACGGGCCGACGGCGGATTGTTTGCGTGTCGCGGCATGCCGGTTGTCATCAGATAGCGCAACAGGACGGACGTGGCCCAGCCGGGCTTTTTGAGGATGTCTCGCACCGTCCGGTACCCTGGTCGAAACGGGTTGCTGTATCCGTTGCGCTGATTGAACTCGCGATTGACGCCAAGATTGACGTCAACGGTTACGACAAGCGCGGAATAGCCCGCATGTTTGGCGCGATCGACTAGCTCATATGTCCAGTTGCGGTTTTCCCAGATGTAGATCTGGAACCACAGCCAGCCACCCGCATGATCGGCGACTTTTTCAAGCGGTGTGGTGGATCCGATCGCCATTGTGAAAGGGACACCGAAGGCCGCCGCTGCTTTGGCGAGCGCGAGTTCTCCTTCGTACCAGCACAGTCCGGCAGCGCCGGTAGGAGCCAGCGCCCACGGCGCGTTGATGCGTTTGCCGAACAGCGTGGTCCCGAGGTCGCGTCCGGACAGGTCGACAAGTGCGCGGTTACGAAACTTCAGTCGGCGAAAAGCTTCGCGATTGTGACTGACCGCCAGATCGTCTTCGCTGCCGCGATCAACGAATTCGAAGATCCATTTCGGCAGCCGTGTCCGCGCTTCCTGCCTCAGGTCTTCCACGTTGTAGCAATCACGCAGGCCCGACATGCCTCACCCTTCCGGTGGCGTGTAACCAGTTTGTCCGCATGCTAGGGCTGCGGACCCTCTACGGCGGTAGGCGGAGCTTCCTGTTCCGCAGGCTGAAATAAGGAACCTGCCGTCAGGCGGGCCGGGGTGCGATCTTGCGCAGACCGAGAATCTCGCGGGCTTCGCCTGCTGTCGCGATGCGTCCACCGAGTTCCTGGACGATCCTCACGCCCTTCTCGACCAGCGCCGCGTTGCCGGGCGCCATCACGCCTTTTTCCAGATAGATATTGTCTTCGAGTCCAACACGGACGTGCCCGCCGAGCAGATAGGCCTGCGCGAGCATCGGGAATTCCCAGCGGCTGATCCCGAAGGCGGCCCATGTGGCGTTCGCCGGTAACAGGTTGCGCAGGTAGAGGAGCGTCTCGGGAGTCGCGATGGCCCCGTATTTGACGCCCAACACGATCTGGAACAAGGGCGGCTGCTCCAGCAGTCCTTCTTTCAGAAAGTCGTTCGCCAGCTGAATGTCGCCTGAGTCGAAAACCTCGATCTCTGGCTTGACGCCCGCTTCCCGGATGCGCTCGGCCATAACCTTGAGGTTTCGGGGCGTGTTGATGACGACGGACGTGCCCGAAAACATCGTATTGAAATCGAAGCTGCAGATTTCAGGCCGCAGCGCCACGATGTGCTCGACGCGCCTTTCTGGCCGCAAAAGCATCGTTCCGGGGCCGGCGACGCTCGGGTCGTCTTCGCCGGGAATGAACCGTCCGCCTGGTCCCGTGGTCAGGTTGATGATGACGTCCTGATCGGACGCCCGGATGCGCTCAACGACCTCTCGATAATGAGCCAGCTCCATGCTGGGACGCCCATCTGCGTGACGAACATGGATGTGGACGATCGCCGCGCCCGCTCTGGCGGATTCGATGCAGGCGTTGGCGATTTGCTCGGGCGTGCAGGGCAGGTGAGGGCACTGACCGAGCGTGGTGATGTTGCCCGTGACGGCGCATGTAAGTATAGTCGGGTCTGACATGAGGCTCCACCTGAGCAGGCTGCGCGAGAGCGGCTGCGTGCCTGAAGTCAGTCAGAACAATCCCGCCGCGCGAAGCCGATGCGGCCTCAGTTTCGGTCCTCGAAAAAGCAGCATCCTCGGCAACCACGCTGGCGGCAGCCGCATAGGCTTTCAGAAGGAGGCGCTTCATGAATAAATCTCCCCGGCACGAACGGTTTCGCGAGGAGCTCGCTGCGGGCCGCAGACTCGTCGGGACTTTCCTGAAGATGCCGACGACCCAGACAGTCGAGATTCTGGCGAGCATCGGGTTCGACTTCGTGGTGATTGACCAGGAACACGCGCCGCTCGACCGGGCTGCGACCGACTTGATGATCCTCGCCGCACGGGCGTGGGGCATGGCCCCGATCGTGCGGGTGCCGGATGAATCCCGCGCCAACATCCTCTCCGTTCTCGATTGCGGCGCATCGGGGATCATGGTTCCGCATATTGATAGCGCCGCCAAGGCCGCCGAAATCGTGCGCGCTTGCCGCTACCGGGATGGTGCGCGTGGCTTCGCGGGCGTCACGCGGGCGAGCGGCTGGGGTCTTTCGCCGATGTACGACCACATCGCCGCGCAGGATTCGCGCGTCACGTTCATCGCCATGATCGAAGACTTGCACGCTATCGACAGGCTTGACGAAATCTGTGCGGTCGACGGGGTTGATGCCCTGTTCATCGGAAGAGGCGACCTGACTGCAGCGCTTGGCACGGGAAATGCCGGGCAGGTGGGGCCGGTCGTCGAGAAGATCGCCGCCGCCGCCAGGAGACACAAGAAGCCGCTTCTGACTCTGGCAGCCACGCGCGCCGAGGCGCAGCAGATGAGTCAGCTCGGATCAACCGCCTTTTTGGCCTCCAGTGATCACCAGATGATCCGCTCGGCGGCGCTCGGAATACTTTCGGAATTCACAGACAAGCCGGGAGCTTCCTAGCCGGGAGTTTCATGCGTCGAAATGATGTGACTGAACGGGTCGACGCAAGACGTCCACCGTTAGGTTGCTTGAGCGTCAAACACGGGTTTTGGGGACAGTAGATGTACAGCGAAGAGCGGTACCGGATCACACGCGAACTGGAAATGCTGCTGACCGACTACTGGCATGAGGTCGACACGAACTGGGGCCGCAACGCAGGCTCCTTCTATACCGAAGACGGGATCTTCGAGGGCAGTCGCAGCATCTACCACGGTCGCGAGCAGATCCAGCAGTTCTACGATTTTCGACTCGGTCGCGGTCCCCGCGTGGCGATGCATTCGGTGACAAATTTTCGCGTCGTGGTGGAGAGTCCGACGCGCGCGACAAGCACCTGGTATCTGTTGCTGTTTGCGCATGACGGTCCGCCCATTCAGGAATCCGCGCCGCCCATCCAGATTTCCCTGATGACAGATATCTGCGTGAAATGCGCAGACGGACAATGGCGCTACCAGCACCGCAAGTTCGAAGTGTGGTTTCAGGGCGGCGTCGAGACGACCAGCATGGACGTCTCTTCAGCCACCGGTTCGGGCGAGCTCCGCGGCAACTGAGCGTTTCAGGCGCCCTGCAGTTCGGCGGAAAGCGCGGCCCGCTGGATTCCGCTGCCCTCGTTATTCATGAACGACAGAGTGTTCTCGATCTTCGCGACCGTTTCGCGGAACGGCGTCAGGATTCTTTCGCCGATCAGCTGCTTCGGCACTGCCGAGATGAAGAAGCTCACCGTAACGGTCGCCAGCACCCGCTCGCCGTCCCGGATAGGCATCCCGATGGTCGTGTTGCGGCGCGGTTCCGTCATTGGCGCCCGAGTCGCATAGCCAAGCTCGCGAATGCGCTCCAGCATTTTCCGGAACTGGATCTCCGCATCAGCCGTGAATTCTTCCGCCCGGCTTCGGCGTAGCGTTTCGATCAGAGACTCGCGCTCCTCCTCCGGACAGAACGCCATCCACGCGCGGCCCATCGCGGATGTCAGCAGATTGGGCCGATGGCCGAGAAGCGTGTTGTGGTGTACCCACGGGCTGATCGCGCCTGTCCAGAACTGGATCGCGATGGCGTCCCCGTCGAGCACGCCGATGCCCACCGGCCACTTGATCCGCTGGGTCAGGTCGATGGCCCATGGCCGCGAGGCCTCGATGACCTTTGAAATACCGTCGTACCCGGCATTCAGTTCACGCACCTTGCAGGTGACCCGATAGCCGCCGCACATGTTGTCGCGTGCGACATATCCGTCCGCCATGAGGGTTTCGAGCATGCGGACCAGGGTTGGCTTGGGGAGGCCGGTCTCACGGTGCAATTCACTGATGGAAGCGATCTTGAACCGGTTCAGGACGCGCAGGATTTCGAGGGCGCGCCTCACCGCCTCCACGGGCGGATAGGACAGGGGCGCCGCGTCGGTTGATCCACGTCGGGAGTTTGTCCTGCAGCTGACGGGCTCGCGTAGCCTTGGACGGCCCTCGGACGCCAGCGACCCAAAGGCCGAAAACTCGGGAGCCGGGTGTACGTTTTCCATCCGCATGACGTCCTCCGGACGTTGATTATGCGGCCCGATCTTTGCCGGGCCTTCGGTCCAGCCTAACAAATCTGCGGCTTTGGTCAAAAAACCGCGCTGGCCCCGAAGCTAGCACCGTACAGCCGGCGGGGTGACTTTCCCGAAAGTTGTGTTTCGCCAGATGAAACGGGCGGTGGATTTGCCGCTGTGCTCCTATTCCTCCAGGACGAGGACATCTTGCGGGGCAACGGAAATCCGCAGGCTTTCCTCCGGCGCACGTAGCTGCTTGCCGGGCAGCAGGGCGATGATCTGCTCCCCGTCAAGGTCAAGTGTAAGCTGCGTCTGGGAACCCAGAAACTGCGCAGATATCACGCGGGTTGCAAAGGAGTTCGGGCCAGGAGCTTCATCAACACGCACCGATTCCGGGCGAAAGGCGATCAGCAGATCGCCCGACCGCCTTGGATCACGGTCCGAAGTTTGAAGCGCGACGCCCGAGCGGGAACGCAAACTGCCAGTAGCCAGATCGCTGGTCGCATGGTCCAGCGCCAGAAGATTGGTGCGGCCCAAGAATTCTGCCGTAAAACGGTTGCGCGGGCGCGCGTAGATGTCCGCAGGCGCGCCTTCCTGTTCGATACGACCTGCATTCAGCACGATCATGTGGTCAGCGATCACCATCGCCTCGGTCTGGTCATGCGTCACATAGACTGCAGTAATGTCCAGTTTGACCAGAAGGTCGCGGATCTCGAAGCGCATCCGCTCGCGCAGCAGCACATCGAGATTGCTCAGAGGTTCATCAAACAGAATGCACTTGGGCCGCAGCGCGAGCGCGCGGGCCAGAGCCACACGCTGCTGCTGGCCGCCCGACAGGCTCGCGGGATAGCGCTCTTCCATGCCGCCCATTCCGACCAATGTCAGAACGGATCCGACGCGCTCGCGGATATCGGCGCGTCCCATGCCCTTGATGCGGAGTCCGAGCGCAACATTCTCGCCGATCGTCTTGTGAGGCCAAAGCGCATAGGACTGGAAAACCATGCCCAGATTGCGCTCTTCGGGCGGAACAACGATGCCGGCCTGGCCATCGAACAGGATGCGTCCGTCAAGCTCGATGCGCCCCGTATCAGGAGTCTCGAGGCCTGCGATGGAACGCAACGTGGTCGTCTTTCCGCAACCCGACGGACCAACAAGGGCGCAGACGCGGCCCCGCCCAAGCGACAGGCTGACGTCGTCGATAGCCTTGAAGGCGCCGAATTCCTTCCGGAGCCCCTGAACAGAAAGATAGGTCATGCGGATCACGCTTTCCCGAGATCGACCTTGAAGACGGCGCTCGCCAGATAGACGACGGCGCCCACGAGAACCATCTGCACCATCGCCAGCGCCGAGATTCCGCCCCAGTTTCCTTCACCCCACATGTTGAACATGAGCACCGACATGACTTCGTTGCCGGGCGAATAGAGGAAAATGGAGGTCGAAAGCTCGCGCACATAGATGATGAAGAGCAGGATCCATGCGCCCACCAGGCCGGGACGCAGCAATGGCGCAGTGACCTCACGGATCACCCGCAAGCGGGAACCGCCCACCATGGTGACAGCTTCCTCCAGCGATCTGTCGATCTGCAGAAAGGAACTCTGCACATTCCTGACAGCCTGCGTGATGAACCCTGTCACATAGCCGATAAGAAGAATCCAGATCGTCCCGTAAATCGGCACAGGCGCGTAGATGTAGGTCCACAGCATGCCGACGCCGAGCACCACATGCGGTATCGCGGCAGGAATGATCAGCACGAACTCGAGAGGCTTGCGCCAGACGCTTTTGGTGCGCAGCAGCATCCAGTTGAGCGCAACCGCCAGAAGCACGGCAATCGTGCTCGCCGCGACCGCAAGGAAAATCGTGTTGCGCAGCGATGGCAGAATGAGTCGTCCCGACATGAGCTCGCGATAATGTTCCAGCGACAGGCGGCTCAGCGAGAATGTCGCGTCGTAATAGGGGACCAGCGACACCCACAGCAGCATCGCCATCGGCAGAACTGAGCCGAGCAAGATGAATGCGCCGACATAGCTGAAAGCAAGCCACCGCAGGCTCCCAAGCTGAAGGATGCGCGGCCTGAACCCCTTGCCTCCGACCGTCACATAGGAGCGGCCTCGCGTCAGGCGGCTCTGCAGCCACACGCCGAAACACGCAATCGCCAGCATGACGAGCCCGAGCGTCGCAGCCAGATTGTATTGCGACGGAAACCGGTTCAGCAGCTGGTACATGTAGGTCGTCAGGACGAAGAAGCGCGGCTTTGTGCCCAGCAGCGCCGGAACGCCGAACTGGCCGGCCGTCGCCACGAAGGTCAGCAACATTCCCGACAGGATGGCTGGCGCAATCAGCGGCATCGTCACGCGCAGCAGGACCTGACGTCTGTTCAGGCCGGACATGTGCCCGGCTTCTTCAAGCGCCGGATCAATGTTCAGCAGCGCCGAAGACACGAAAATGAACACGTAGGGCGCATAATAGATCGCCATCACGAAGACGATCATCTTCACGCTGTACGGATCGACCTGCGGCAGTCCGATTGCTCCGAACAGAAGATTGAGCGGTCCCAGATCCCGCTGCAGAAGAAGTGTCCAGGCGAGCGCGCCGATGAAGGGCGACAGGAAGAAAGGGATCATGACCCCGACGCGCAGGGAAGCGCGCCCGGGCGTATCGGTGCGCACAATGATCCAGGCCAGCAAAGCCCCGATCAGGGTCGCCAGAATCGTGCTGGCGAACCCGACATATAACGTGTTCAACAGAGCCGTCAGATAGGCTGGCTCGCTCATCACGATCGCGAAATTGCGAAGCGTGAGGCCCGCGAAGGGTTGCCCTATGGCGGTGGTGGTGAGCGCCCCGTAGACCAGAAAACCTATGGGCGCGAGAATCGCTGCGGCGACGATCGCAACGATGCCGGGCAAAAGGTCGATGCGCATCCCGGAGCGAAGCAGCCCCGCGCCCGACAGCTTGCGTCCGGGCAGTTCCTGAACCGTCATGGCTTTATTCGCTCGCCGGATGCGTCAGAGCTTGAAAATCTCCTTGAACCTTCGCTGCATCTCGTCGCGGTTGGCGTCGAGTTCGGCCGTAGAGGCGACCACGATCGGCAGGTCGGCGAATTTCGGCGAGCCCGGCAGAGGCGGCACATCGGCGCGGGGCGAATAGATGCTGTTGACGTCGCGCAGCACTGTCTGTCCTTCCTTCGACAGCCACCAGTCGAAGACGACCTTCGCGCCTTCCGGATTTGGCGCGCTGCGGGCGATCGCCATCGGGATGATGGAGGCGGTGACGAGTTCCTTCGGATAGACGGCCTTGATCGGCGCGTTGCGCTTGCTCTCTTCGTAGAGATTATAATCGACGTTCAGCGCCAGCACGGCTTCGCCGGAAATATTCATCTTGGTGAGGGGGCTGGGACCGCTCACGATTGCCGGCTTGAGCTTGGCAAGCTCTTCCCACCATTTCCGGCCGAGGTCCTTGTGTTTCCAGATGTTGTAGAAGTGCTGCATCGTCGAGCCGGACTCGAGCGCATTGGCGATGCCGATCCGCCCGTCGGAAAATTTCGGGTCCAGGAAGTCGGTCCAGCCTTTGTACTTGTCCGGCTGCGTCGCCAGTCGTGTGTTGAAGCCGTAGATGGTGAGCACTGTGCGTCCGTTGCACCATACGCCGTCGGCGTCACGCTGATCCGCCGGATAGTTGACGAGTTCCGGCGACGCATAGTTCATCAGGCGGTTTGCGGCCTTCAGTGGAATGAAAAGGCTCGGGTCCGTCAGCATGATCAGATCGTGCGCGACCCGGCCGGATGTATATTCTGCCTGCGCGCGTTCGAACAACGCAAAGCCGTTGACGAAAAACATTTCGAGTTTGGGCCCGTTCGGGTGCGCCTTGTTGAAGGCGTCTTCCATCTTGCTGGCATAATTGGTCGGGATCGTCGAATAGAAGACAACCTTGCCGGTCGCAGCTTTTGCGCGCCCGATGATGTTGAAAGTGGATGCAGCGCCCAGGAGTCCCAGCCCTCTCGCGGCCTGCCTGCGGGTCAACGGCATTCCGCTCGTCGCCTTCGCGCCCTTCGTGGAGATTGTCATTTCGCCTCTCCTTCCGCTCTTTGAAAGTTGCTAGATCTCGACCGGATGTGCGTTGATGTAGTCGAAGTTGATGTCGTATCCGAGGCCTGGAATCTGCGGCAGATGCACGAAGCCCTCGGCATCCATCTGGTCGCAATGCTGGTTCAGGTAGGGCGGCGTCCGGTCGTAGTCGATGAACGGATGCAGCAGCCCGCGCTCGTACCAGCGTCCATTGCTTTGCACCGCGCATAGCGCGAGATTTCCCGGACCTTCGCGGTGGATTTCGCAATCCATGCCGAACGATTCGGCGAGGTGAATGATCTTCAGGCTGGGACCAATTCCCCCGACGTCCGTGACGCCGGTGCGGGTAATGTCGCAGGCGCCGGACACGATCCACTCGGCGCGTGTCTGATAGCGGCCTTCCATGGTTTCGGGGCCAACGATCGGAATGTCGAGATTGCGCGCCAGCCATTCGAACGAGCTTTTCGACGCCTCGCGCATCGGCTCTTCGTACCAGGCGAAACCGAGCTTCTCGATTTCCTTGCCGAGCCAAAGCGCCTCGACGCGGCTGTAGGCTGAATATGGATCAAGCAGCAGCGCAATGTCGGGACCGACAGCCTCGCGCACGGCGGCACAGGCTTTCACGTCCATTTTCGGATCTGGCGCCCACGAGATCGGCGGATTCCACGTGTGCAGCTTGATTGCCTTGTAGCCTCGCTGCACGAGCTTCTCGGCGAAGCGGGCGTAATCCTCCGGCGTCGACAAGCCGCCGGAAATTTGATCGCCGCACATGGTGCTCCCATAGGCAGGAACCTTGTCACGGAACGCCCCGATCATTTTGTAGACGGGAATATTCGCCTTGCGGGCCGCCCAGTCCCAGAGCGCCATTTCGACTGCTGCCAGAGCCTTGTCAGTCAATTGCCCGACGCTGACGCGCTGCATGTCGGCCAGTGTGAGCCAAAGCCTCTCGCGATGATACGGATCCTGTCCGAGGAGGTGCGGCTTGAAGAAGGAATCGATGACATAGGGCCGCAAGGACTGCGCGGGGCCGAAACAATGACCTTCGCTGCCGTCATCGCACACGATGGTCACCAGCGCTTGCGTCGCCCTGTGCTCGCCGACGAAATGCGTATGGCCGTGGCTGTCGCGCTTCTCCTGCGATGGATACCAGAAAGCCCTGACCCGGATATCCGCGATTTTCATTCTTGTGCCGGCCGCTTTTGGGAAGTTTCAATCGGCCGTCAGACTACCCTTTGAGCACTGGGCGACGTTAGCAGCAGGCGTCAGTTTCGCAGACTGAAATGAGGCGACAGCCTTTCACGCGCGCTATCGGACGGATGCCAAAAACGCATCGGGATTGATCCCGAAGTCTGCGGACAGCGCCAACAGCGTTTCGACCTGTTTCATCTCGAGCTTGACCTTGTCGTCGCTCGCGCGCCGCGTTTCCCACTTGCGTTCGCCCGGCACATAGATCCGATCGGTTCCATCAACGCGCTGGGAAGCGCGAATACGGTCCGCGGCCTGCTGCGCCTCGTGTCGAAAGTCTTCAGATGGACGGAAGTGGCCTGTGTGAATGGCGATGAACAGATGAGAGGAATTGTGCGGCTTCGACAAGCCGAATGCGTTTCCGTATACGCCGGCGCCCCAGGCCCCGGATGACAGCAGGCCACCCATCAGATCGGCCACGAGAGAAAGGCCGAAGCCCTTCGGTCCGCCGGATGGGAGCAGGAGGCCTTTCAGCGCCTCATTGGGGTCTGTGGTAGGAGTTCCATCCTGCCGCACCGCCCAGTTGCCCGGCAGGGTTTTACCGTCGCGCGCCGCGATGCGGACCTTTGCGACCGAGCCTTCCGTGGTCGCCATGTCGAGCACGACATGCGGCTCGCGTTCGGTTGGAATCGCCACCGAGATTGGGTTCGTGCCCACGAGACGTTCTCGCCCGCCCGGCGCTGGCATGACCGGGCTCGTATTCGCCATCACCAGACCGATGCAATCTTCATCGGCGGCAATGTCGGCGTAATATCCTGCAGCCCCGAAATGACAGCCGCGCCGCACCGCAACAATGCCTGCTCCGAACTGTTTCGCCTTCGCCACCGCGAGCCGCATGGCCTGGTCGGCGGAAAGCTGCCCCAGCATATCGTGTGCGTCCAGGACCATTGCGCAGCCGTTATCGACCACGATCTCAGCCTCGTCGCGCGCAGATGCTGCGCCGCATTTCAGGCGAGTCAGGTAGCCCTCGGCCTGCATCACCCCGTGCGACGGAAGTCCTTGCAAATCGGCTTCGACGAGAATCTCCGCCACACGGTTCGCTCCCCGGCGAGACACGCCTGCGGCTGCAAACAGGTCCGCCATCAATGCGCGCAGCGCGCCTGCGGGAAAGAGCTGGACTGTGGCGGGTGCTTCGCTGTTTTGCACGGAAACCGGACTCCCTAGATGGTGTGCCCTTACATTGGTCCGGCAAGATCGGCCGATCGCGGATCAAAAGCAATGTTTCGGGAGACGAAACGGTCGCTGGCGGCGAAGTTGCACTTGTGCAGCGAACTGTCGTTCAAGTGGCTGAATTTGCGTCGAACAACTTGGCTCACTGAGCCGCGACGCGGCGTCATTATGCGCGATATCGCATTTGCACGGTTGCGCGCGCGCAAAATTTGTACGGATACTCAAACCGGAAATCAGATCGTCCAGGAGCCCAATCATGGCGAGCGTTGCGATCGAGTCGGTACGAAAGCAATATGGAAACGTCACGGCAATCCGGGATGTGTCCATCGACATTCCGGACGGAAAGTTCGTCTGCCTGGTCGGTCCATCCGGCTGTGGAAAGTCGACGCTTCTGCGCATGATCGCTGGCCTTGAGGAAATCTCCGGCGGCGAAATCCGCATAGGTTCGCGCGTCGTGAACGACCTCCCGCCCAAGGAGCGCGACATTGCGATGGTGTTTCAGAACTACGCGCTTTACCCACATATGACGGTGGCGCAGAACATGGCCTTCTCGTTGCGCATGCGCGGCGTTTCGAAAAGCCAGATCGACGAGCGCACGAAGCGGGCGGCCGGAATTCTCAACCTCGAATATCTGCTGGACCGCTATCCGCGCCAGTTGTCGGGAGGACAGCGTCAGCGCGTCGCGATGGGACGCGCGATTGTGCGCTCGCCGCAGGTGTTCCTGTTCGACGAACCGCTATCAAATCTCGACGCCAAGCTGCGGGTCCAGATGCGCGCCGAAATCAAGCAATTGCACCAGCGTCTAAAGACCACCACGATTTACGTCACTCATGACCAGATCGAGGCCATGACGATGGCGGACAAGATTGTCGTCATGCGCGACGGGATCATTGAACAGGAGGGCGCGCCCCTCGAACTCTATGATGAACCCGCAAACGTGTTCGTTGCCGGCTTTATCGGCTCGCCCGCGATGAATTTGATCGAGGCCATTGCAGAGGGCGGCGCGTTGTTGTCCACGTCGCGCGAAGCGTTGCCTTTCGACCTTCCACGCGGCGCAAGCGGCAAGCTGACATGTGGCGTTCGGCCGGAGCACATTGCGCTCGCCAATCAGGGTCTGGCCGGACAAGTTCTTCTGGTCGAACCGACAGGTCTCGATACGCTTGTTACGGCAGCGACAGTGGCTGGCCCGATCGTCGCGCTGCTTCGAGAACGAACCAGCGTAGCGCCCGGCGATCACGTGCATTTTCGGATTGATCAGAAGCACGTTCACTATTTCGACGGCGCAAGCGGACGCAGACTCCAGTGAACCCGTCGTTTCGCTGATCGAAATAGGCTGGCGGACATGATTGAGAGCGTTACGGAGCCCTAATAGCGTTCCGTCAAGAAGAAGTCCACGGCATAGTGGTGAAAACAAAAGTCAGTCCGACGCACACAGGGGAAACGCGCATGTTTGGCCTCGATCGCACGACCAGAATTCTACTTCGCGCCGCTGTCGCGTCGCTTTCCATCCTGACGCTCGCCCAACAGGCGTCTGCACAGACTCTCCGCATGTGGACATTTCTCGACCCGGCGTCCGGCAAGGATCCGCGCGAGCGGGTCTTGAAGAAACTCATCGATCAGTTTGAGGCTGCCAATGCGGGCGTGAAAATCCAGGTCGAGCCGCAAGTCTGGCAGCAGATGACCGACAAGTTTCTTGCGGCCACCCAGACCGGCACCGCGCCTGATGTGATGTGGGTGCATCTGCGACGTGTGCCGGACGCCATCAAACTCGGTGCGCTTGCAAATCTCGATGATCTTTTCGCGAAGAAATGGTCGAAGGAAGAAGCTGACGACATCGACGGTTCCTTCTGGCGTTTTTCGGCCAAGCCGGGCGCGCATTACCACATCACCCATTCGCGCTCCAATGTCGGCCAGTTCTACAGGGCGGACCTGTTTCGCGAAGCGGGCATCGATCCAAAGTCGCTGACAACCTGGGACAAGTTCGTCGCCGCCGCCGAGAAGCTAACCGTGCGGGGAGACAACGGCGTCACGACCCGCTGGGGCTTCGGTCAGGCCTTCGCGACGGACGGGGCGAACAATTCGGTCGTCTTCAGCGTGATGCTCGATAAGAACGGTGTGATCTTCGACGAGAAGAATCGCGCCAACTGGGCTACGCCCGCCGGCGTTGACGGACTGAACCTGCAGCTCGACATGATCCGCAAGTGGAAGATCACCCAGCCAGGCGCCGTCAACGAAAAGAATGACGACCTCTACGATCAGTTCAACGCAGGCCGTTTCGCGATCATCCGCGGGGCAAGCGCGCGCATACCTCGCGCCATGACGGCGCTTGGCGCAGACAAGGTCGGCTTCTTCGGTACGCCCAGCTTCACGGAAGGAAAGTTCTCTCCCGCCGAAGTTGCTGGCTGGTCTGTTGGCGTCTGGTCGGGCAGCAAGCAGAAGGAACTCGCCGGCAAGTTCGTCGAGTTCATGTCGAGCAAGGAGGCGGACCGCCTGTGGACCATGGAGGGCGGCGCTGTGCCGATCCGCAAATCCACCGTGAAGGAAAACGCCGCTTTCTTCGCCGATCCCAAGAATGCCTATCTGGCTGATGTCGCCGCCGCCATGCTGGAGGCCGGGTGGTTTCCGCCCGACGGCGCGGGCGCGGGCTGGAATGAGGAGCTGAACCGCGCCGCGCAGGATGTGTTGACGAACAAAACGGACACCAAGGCCGCCCTGCAGAAGGCGGAGCAGTCCTACAATCGCGCGCATCGCCTTTGAGCATCGCGGCGGCGCCCCACGGAACCACGCCCGGCGCGCGGACGGCGCGGCGGATCAGGCCGTTGCGCTTGCGACTGGCGGGAGTGGGCTATGTGACGCCCGCTATGGCGCTTCTGGCGTTTACCCTGATACTCCCGTCACTCTACGGTTTCTACTATAGCCTTCACAATATCCGCTATCTCAAGGCCAACGAGTTCATCGGGCTCGAGAACTATCGTTACCTGGTCACTGATCCGGAGTTTTGGCACGTCGTGATCCGCAGCACCGGGTTTACAGCGGTAGCGGTGACATTCACATTGGTGATTGCGCTAAGCGTATCGCTGTGGATCAACCAGTTGCATGGTCCGTTTGCCCTATTCGTGCAGATCGTCGTCATCCTCCCCTGGGTTGTTTCGCACGTCGTCGGCGCGCTTCTGTTCCGGTGGGTCTTCGTGAACGACATCGGCCTCGGGATGTATTTCCTCGAACAGATGGGAATTCACTGGTTCAAGCCGGTCAGCGATCCGACGACAGCAATGGCGGTTCTGGTCGGCTTCGCTTGTTGGCGCACGCTGGGGTTCGCCATGTTGCTTCTGCTGTCGGGGCTGAAGAGCATCCCACAGGATCTGTATGAAGCTGCCCACGTAGATGGTGCAACGGCGCGGCAGCGCCTGTTCGCCATCACCCTGCCAATGTTGAAAACTCCGATGCTGATCACGCTGGTGATCCTCACCGTCAGCAACCTGAACAATATCGAGGGGCCGCTGATCGTCACTGGCGGCGGACCGGCAGACGCCACCAATGTTCTCGCGCTGGACCTCTACATGCGCGCCTTCGCGAAATTCGACTACAACTCGGCCATAGCGCTCGGCATAGGCATGTTTGCTGCCAATATCCTTCTTGCGCTTGCCTATACGAGGCTGGTGAAGTCGCATGGTTAGATCGCGCGGTTTGCAAGCGATGAATATCGCGATGGGAGTCGTTGTCCTGTCCATCGCGCTCTTGAACATCATTCCGCTGGCATGGGGCGTGCTCGCGTCCTTCAAGCCCCCCTCGCAGCTGATAACCTATCCGCCGCGGCTTTTCGATTTCAACGCCACGTGGGAAAACTACATTTCGGTTGTTGAAGGCGGCTTCATGAATGGAGTCCGCAATTCGACATTCTATTCCATTGCGGCGGTCGCTCTGGCCCTCGCGGCGGGCGGGCTGGCGGCCTTTGGATTTGACCGTTTCGAGTTTCGCCAGAAGGGAACCATGTTCGTGCTCGTCATCGCCAGCATTCCGCTTGCGATTGGCTCGGCTGCGATTCTGGTTCCAAAATTCCTTTTCTTCGCCTCGCTTGGCATGACAAACCAATGGTACACACTGCCGCTGATCTACGGCGTTCACAGTGTGCCGATTACCATCTGGACCCTGAAGGGAAGCCTTGAGGGGATTCCGAAAGAACTCGACGAAGCCGCTTATGTGGATGGCGCGTCCAGCTTCATGGTTCTGACACGCATTCTTGCCCCGCTATGCAAACCCGCGATCGGGGCCGCAGCTTTGCTGATCTTCATCCATGCGTGGAACGAATTTGTCGCCGGCTCGGTGATGGTGGATGCACGGGAACTGAAGCCCATCCAACCGCTGCTGTATCAATATATCGGGTTCTTCGGACGCGAATGGGGACCGCTCACCGCTGCGGCCACCATCGCGATTCTGCCCATCCTGCTCATTTACGCCCTGTTCGGTCGCCTTCTGGTTTCGGGCCTGACGCGCGGGGCTACGAAAGGTTGACCATGACGCCCGACAGCATGACGCATGATCCGCGGAGAAAAGTGACCATCACCGACGTCACGCTGACGATCTTCCGTTGGACCGGCCTGACGCCCGTCACCTACACGCGGCAGGGAACGCCGCCAAAGGGCGAGAGCCATATTGGCCTCGTCTCGATTCACACTGACGCCGGCGTCACCGGCCATTCCTTTCTGGGTTCGTCCTTTCGACCGGTCGACAGCGACGCCAAAGGCTTCATTGAAATCCTGAAGCCGGTCGTCCTGGGGGAAAATGCGCTCGACCGCGACAGGCTCCACCGCCTGCTGATGATCAAGGCGCGCGCGGTGATGCTGCGTACGATTGGCGCTGTGGATGTGGCTCTTTGGGACATTGCCGGGAAGATCGCCGGATTGCCTGTGTGTGATCTCATAGGACGCTCCAAGGCGCGGATTCCAGCTTATGCGAGTTCCTCAACACTTCCCTCTATAGAGGCCTATGTGGAGCAAGCGCTGGATGTTAAGGCGCAGGGCTATCGCGGCTACAAGATGCACCCGCCGCACGATCAGGCGCTACATGTGCGGATGCTGGAGAAGGTGCGCGAGGCTGTCGGCGACGAATTCCCGCTTATGTACGATCCGGCAATGATCTATTCCTATCCGGAAGCGGTGCGGATCGGTCGTGTGCTTGAACGCACCGGTTATCTCTGGTTTGAGGACCCGCTCCCGGTCGACGACATGTATGGCTACCAGAAGCTTTGCGCGGATCTCGATGTCGCCGTGATGGCGACCGAATACAGCCATGGTGGGTTTCCCGGCTATGGCCCGTGGATCAGCATGAAGGCAACCGACGCGCTGCGCGGCGATGTCGCCATCAAGGGCGGCTTTACGCCGTGCCTGAAGGCGGCCCATCTTGCGGAGGCCTTCCACATGAATTTCGAAATTCATCACGGCGGGAATTCGGTGAACAATGTCGCCAACCTGCATCTCGCGCTTGCAATTCCGAACTGCTCGTTCTTCGAAGTCCTGCTGCCGCATTCGGCTCAGAAATACGGCCTCGTTCATGATCTCGAAATCGGCCCCGATGGCTGCCTTGCTCCATCGCTTGCGCCGGGGCTGGGTGCCGATATCGACTTCGATCTCATCAAGTCGCAATGCGTGGCAGTTCTGGAATAGTCGCTCCGGCTAGTCGGGCGTGAAGATCGTTCGCGCGACATGACGGACGCCGCCGTTCAGCTGCACCGGATCGTCCTTGCTGTTGAAATAATAGACAGCCATGACTCGTCCCGGTTCAACCTCCATGACGCGCGGATAGCCAAGGTCCCAACTGCCGCCGTCATCGCGCAAGACCAGTTCTGACTCCCAGGTCTTGCCGCCATCGAGACTGACGCGCGCCCGGACCCCGAAGGGCGCAAGCCTGTAGCCGTAAACGCAAACGATCCGCCCATCCGCCATTTCCACAATATCGCCGGGCGCGCCCCAATCGTTCACGCGCGAGAGAAATGACCAGGTACGGCCGCCGTCGAGGCTTTCGAAAATCTCCGTCCAAAGGACGCCTGTGGGATTTCGCTGAGACCGCATCGAACAAATGATGCGTCCGTCCCGCAGCGGCAGGGGACGTGGGTAAAAATATCGGTGAGCGCCGAAACGCGGACTTCCCTCGCGGGGGCTCACGGCGGTTCCATCATCCATCTCGGGCGTGACGAAAGATAGAAAGTTCCATGTCCGCGCGCCGTCGACGCTGGCGTAAACGAGGGGTCGGCGGGTCCATCCATCGGGGGTCACGCGAGTAAGGGCGATCAACCCGACGCCGTCGGCGCGCACGCTGACGGACGCATGACCCGAAAGCGATCCGAGACTCTCTGGATCGAGCAGGGTCGGCCGACGCCATGTGAAGCCCCCGTCCGCCGACAGGCAGATCCATGGCTTTGAGGACGGAACGAACAGGCCCGGTATGCCGCCCGACAGAACGAGCGTGTCAGCACTCTGCAGGTCAACTGCGGGCTCGGATGCGTAATCGGGCTCCCCGCGTGCAGCGATTTCCTCCGCAGTCATGGCCTTGTCGAACACGGTCTGGACACTGTCCGGCTTCCACGTCAAACCATCATCGTCCGAGCGAATGATCGAGACGAGGCCCTGGGAGACAGTCAGGTTGTTGTGATGAACATCTGCTTCGCCGCCATAGGCGCAGGGCAATCTCGTGAACGCTGACACGATCTGCCCGGAGCCGATACGCCAAAGCCCGCCCAGAAAAGGCCAACCGGAGAATTCGCTTTCGCTTCTGTAGACAATGCCGTGATCCGGTTGTGTCGCAGTCCGCGGCTTCCTGAAGCGCTCGATAAGCATGTCGATCCCTGGTTAGCGAATCCGAGACAGGTCGAAAACGAAACGACCGAGAGGTCGTCAGATTATTCGTGATCTGCTGTCGCCAAATAGAACAATCGAAGATCGTTTCAGCAGGGGAAATGAAACTTGCTAGCAGGCGTCATTTCCCGGGGAAATCGCAACTGATGCTCAAAGAACATCGGCTGAAGAGCAAAATACGTCGAAGGGCAGAGAAGTACTTCGCGCCCTTCCCCCAACATTCGACGCGAAGGTCGGTGAAAGCTGAGAATGTTGGAGCCCGGTTTCCCGTCCCCCACGGCACGTGAATCTAGAGCATTTTCCGATCATGTAGCATCGAATCGTGCGGCGACGAGGTAGTTGCGGCATTTGTTTGGCGTGAAGCGTTTCAAGGCGTCGACGATGGCTTGCCAGAGGTCTGGCATGGTGCGCGCTTCCGCGGGGCGGAGCAGCGCCTTCAATTTCGAGAAGACCATTTCGATCGGGTTGAAGTCGGGACTGGAGGGCCGAAGATAATGCAGGCTTGCGCCGACCCCTGGATAGGCTCCCGGACTTCCTGGACCTTGTGTGTTGATTTCCACTGAGAACTGACCCGGTAAGGCGGGATTTTTCCATCGAGATTTGACCCATGTTCGAACCTCTTCCCCGCGAGTTGAGCGGGGGGCAATGGAGTGATCAGCATGGAGTTGTTGAGC
>CANJNI010000046.1 GCA_947475995.1 Beijerinckiaceae bacterium
GAAGGCTATTCGCTGATGTGGCCGGAGGGCGAAGAGCCCAAGCGCTACGACTGGGAAGTCGGCTCGCTCATCATCCCGCCGAACATGTGGTTCCACCAGCACTTCAACACGGGCCCGACGCCTGCGCGCTATCTGGCGTTCAAGCACGAGGTCGTGTCGATCCGCAACGCTCAGGGCGTGCCGAAGGCCTGGATCAGCCGTCGCATCGGCGGCGACCAGATCGACTACGCCGACGAGACGACGCTGGTCCGCTCGATGTTCGAGCAGGAGCTGGCCAAGCACGATCTGAAGCCTCGCATGGACGACGCTTACAAGACCGAACTCGAAACGCTGCCCCCGAAGGCGGCCTGATCGGTCCGGCAAATACGGGGAGCGGTTCGCCGCTCCCCGCTTTCATATAAGCCATTGGAGGAAATCATGGTCGGGATCGCCCGTCGTCTTGCAAGCATTGCGTTCGGCATTGGCATCGCGTTCGCCGCCGGCGCGCAGGCCCAGACCATTCAGGACATTGCGAACTGGACCGGCCCCGACCGCACCGACAAGCTGGTGGCGGGCGCCAAGAAGGAAGGGCAATTGATGCTCTACACGTCCCTCCAGATCGAGGACGTGAACGCGCTCAGCGCAGTCTTCCAGCAGAAATACGGCGTCAAGCTCAACGTCTGGCGCGGCAGCGCCGAGGACGTGCGCCAGCGCGCGCAGGTCGAGAGCCGCGCCAACCGCAACGAAGTCGATATTTTCGAACTCGGCGGCCGCGAGATGGAGCAGCTTCATCGCGAGAAGCTTCTGGCCGCCGTCAAGTCGCCCGTCTTTGCCGACCTTGTGCCGCAGGCCCTGTCTTCGCATGGCGAATGGACCGGCACGCGCCTCAACGTCATCACCGGCGTCTACAACACCAATCTGGTGAAGAAGGCGGACGCACCGAAATCCTACGAGGAACTGCTCGACCCGAAATACAAGGGCAAGCTCGGCATCGAGGCGGAGGATGAGGACTGGCTCGCCGCCATCGTCACCGAAATGGGCGAGGAAAAGGGCCTGAAGCTGTTCCGCGAGATCGCCGCCAAGAATGGCGTCTCGGTCCGCAAGGGACATACGCTGCTGGTCAATCTGGCGGCCTCCGGCGAAGTGCCGATTGCGCTCACGGTCTATACCTACAAGGCGCTGCAACTGCGCGCCGGCGGGGCTCCCATCGAACTTTTGCCGCTGCAGCCGGCCGTGGCTCGCGTCAACGGCGTCGGCGTTGCCGCCAAGCCGCCGCACCCGCATGCCGCAGTGCTCTTCTACGACTTCATTCTCGGCACGGAAGGGCAGGCGATCATGCACAAGCGTGAATTCACGCCCACCAACCGCAAGGTGGAGGAACTGCCGAAGGAAATGCGCGTGACGTTCAGCGATCTCGCCAAGCTGATCGATGAAAAGGAGCGCTGGACGAAGATCTACAAGGAAATCTTCTCGCAGCGCCGCTGAAACACAGAAAAGGTCCGGAGGAAATTTGATGGCCAAGGCCCCGCTCGTATCTGACGATCTCGCCAAGAAATTCGAGGTCGAAAAGATTACGCCCTACATGCGGTATGTGCGGGACGAGGGGCTCGACATCATCAGCGCGCATTATGTGCGCAACCTCAAGACGGTTGACCTGAAACCCTGGGCGCGTCGCGGTGGGGCGGGGGTCTTCATCAATCACGAGGCCTCGCAGGTCACCAACGATTGCTATGTGTGCGAGATTCCGCCCGGCAAGAGCCTGACGCCGCAGCGCCAGATGTTCGAGGAAATGGTCCTCGTGCTGGCGGGGCGCGGCTCAACGTCCGTGTGGAACAAGGCCGGCCAGAAAATCACCTTCGAGTGGAAAGCCGGGGCGATCTTCGCGATTCCACTCAACTGCATGCACCAGCATTACAACGGGTCCGGACAGGAGCCGGCGCGCTTCGTGTCCGTCACGAACTGCCCGTCCGTGCTGAACCTCTACGACGATCTGGATTTCCTGTTCGGGCTCGACTTCGACTTCAAGCGCCGCTTTACCGGCGAGCCGGATTTCTTCTCCGCCAAGGGCGAGCAGAAGGGCTTCATGCTCACCACGAATTTCGTGCCGGATGCGGTGAACCTGTCGCTGATCGAGGCAAAGGAGCGCGGCGCGGGCGGCGGACATATCCGCTTCAACATGGCCAAGGGCTCGATCGCCAGCCACATCTCGCAATTCCCGATCGGCACCTACAAGAAGGCCCATGCGCACGATCCCGGCGCGCATGTGATCATCCTGTCGGGCGAAGGCTATTCGCTCATGTGGGCCGAAGGCGAAAAGCCGAAGCGCTATGACTGGGAACTCGGCACGCTCATCGTGCCGCCGACGAACGTGTTCCACCAGCACTTCAACACCGGCCCGACGCCTGCACGCTACCTCGCCTTCAAGCATCCGGGCGTGCGCAACGAACAGGGCGTGCCGCTGGCATGGATCAGCCGCCGCCTCGGCGGCATGCAGATCGACTATGCGGACGAGACGCAGGAAATCCGCAAGATGTTCGAGCAAGCCCTCTCGCGCCACGGCATGAAGCCGATGATGGACTCGTTCTATGAAGCCGAACTCCCGACGTTGCCGCCCAAGCGCGCCGCCGCGGAATAATTTTTTGAACCGGAGAGCCTGATGGCCAAGAATGCACTTGTTTCCGACGAACTCGCCAAGAAGTTCGAGACCGAAAAAGATACGCCGTATCGTCGCTGGGTCGCCTCGCAGGGGCTCGATGTCATCAGCGCCCAATATGTGCCGAACCTGCGCACCGTTGAACTGAAGCCGTGGGCGCAGCGCGGCGGACGCGGCGTGTTCATCAACCACGACGCCTCGCGCACCTCGAACGATTGCTACGTCTGCGAAATCCCGAACGGCGGCAAGCTCGCCCCGCAGCGCCAGCTCTTCGAGGAAATGGTGCTCATTCTCGATGGCCGCGGCTCGACCACCATCTGGAACGACGCCGGCCAGCGGATGACGTTCGAGTGGAAAGCCGGCGCGATGTTCGCCATTCCGCTGAACACCTGGTTCCAGCACTACAATGGCTCCGGTCAGGAGCCAGCGCGCTATGTGGGAGTCACCTTCCTGCCGTGGGTGCTGAACCTCTATGACGATCCCGATTTCGTGTTCGGTACAGCCTACGATTTCAAGTCGCGCTTCAACGGGGAACCGGATTACTTCTCCGCAAAGGGCGAGCAGAAGGGTTTCCTGCTGACGACGAACTTTGTGCCGGACGCCGTGAACCTGCCGCTTATCACCGCCAAGGAGCGCGGCGCAGGCGGCGGCCACATTCGCTTCAACATGGCCAAGGGGTCGATGGCGAGCCACATCTCGCAGTTCCCGGTCGGCACCTACAAGAAGGGCCACGCCCACGGCCCCGGCGCCCATGTGATTCTGCTGTCGGGCGAAGGCTACTCGCTGATGTGGCCGGAGGGCGACGAGCCCAAGCGCTACGACTGGCAGCCCGGCACGCTCATCGTGCCGCCGAACGCCTTCTTCCACCAGCATTTCAACACCGGGCCGACGCCCGCGCGCTATCTGGCCTTCAAGCATTCCTCGCCTCGCAACGCACAGGGCGTTCCGCTGTCGTGGATCAGCCGCCGTCTCGGCGGCAACCAGATCGACTACGCGGACGAATCCGAAATGCAGCGCAAGATGTTCGCGGAAGCGCTGGCCAAGCATGGCCTGACGCCGCGCATGGACGAAGCCTACAAGGCGGAGCTCGAAACGTTGCCGCCCAAGCGCGTCGCGGCTGAATAAGCAGCGCCCGCCCGGTCCATTGCGGGGCCGGCTTACGAATTGCGCCTGCGGGATATTCCCGCAGGAGCCGATCCGCCACCAATAGGCGGACGGCAATAGGGGAGGACGATATGGCTGCGCAGATTTTCTCGCGTGGAACGGGCCGCCGCATCTTGCCGGTCGCCCTTGTGGCCCTTTGGGCCTCGATCTCTCTGGCCGAGGCGCAGACCGCCCAGGACCTCGCTGTCCTCTCCGGTCCTGACCGCATGGACAATATCCTGGCCGGCGCGAAGAAGGAGGGCGGCCTGTCGCTCTATTCCTCAGGAACCGTCGAGGACATGGGCGGCATCATCGCCGGATTTGAAAAAAAGTACGGCCTCAAGGTCAAGCTCTGGCGGGGCAGCTCCGAGGACATTCGACAGCGCGCCGTGACCGAGCGGCGTGCCAACCGCGCCGATGTCGACGTGATCGAGACGGCCGGGCAGGACATCGAGGCCCTGCACCGGGAGGGCCTGCTGCAGAAGATCGTGTCGCCCACGCTCGCCGACATGATGCCCCAGGCGCTGCGCCCGCATGGCGAATGGGTGACCGGACGCCTCAGCATCTTCACCATCGGCTACAACACGAATCTGGTGAAGGAAGCGGACGCCCCCAAATCCTACGAAGATTTTCTCGACCCCAAATGGAAAGGCAAGCTCGGCATCGAGGCCGAAGACGCCAACTGGTTCATGGCGGTCTCGGGCGCGATGGGCGAGCAGAAGGCCGCAGACCTCTTCCGCAAGATCGTCGCCACCAATGGCATCTCGGTCCGCAAGGGACATTCGCTGCTCGCAAACATGGTCGCGTCCGGCGAGGTGCCGCTTGCGCTGACGCTCTACAATTACAAGGTCGAGCAGCTGAAGAGTTCGGGCGCCCCCGTGAGGCCGATCTACATGCAGCCGCTCGTGGCCCTGCCCACAGGCGTCGCGGTCGCCCGCACGGCCCCCAATCCGCATGCAGCCCTGCTGTTCTGGGAATTTTTCCTGACCGACGCCCAGAAGATCCTCGTGGAACAGGACAATGTGCCGACCAACGTAAAGTTCAAAGCTCCCCCGCCGGGCCTCATTTTCACCGATCCGGCGAAACTGCTGGACGAAGGGGAACGCTGGACGAAAATCTACCGGGAAATTTTCGCCGCCCGCGCCCGGTAGAGGTCGTAAACGCGGAACAGAATCAGTAGGCAAAGGGGATCGGCCTGTGCTATCAGGCCCCCCAACAGGCCATCGAACCCGTGAGAGACAAATGGGAATCATCGACCCGCGCGAACAGATGCGCGCTCATGCGCAGACCCAGTATGTGGACTTCTATGCCGAGGCCCTGAAGGCCTCCGAGCAGTTCCGCAAGGAATATGACGCGCGCATCAATGTGGTGAAGTCCGCCGACATGCCGCTGGAGCGGTCGCCGAACGGCCTGATCAAGCACATCATCAACGAGCGCATGAACACCAAGGAATGCTGCCTCGACATCTACATGCATTTCCTGCCGCCGGGCGGCGCGTCGGGCAAGCACCGCCACCTGTCGGAAGAGGTTTTCTACGTTGTGGAAGGCTCCGGCTACGACCTGCACTGGGACGTCAAGTTCGACTGCCAGGACGTCATGGAATTCGAGTGGGAGACCGAGCCCCAGAAGTTCGAATGGACGCAGGGCGATTTCGTCTACATCCCGCCCTATTGCGCCCATAAGCACTTCAACTCAGATCCGAAGAACGAAGCGCGCATCATCGTCATCAACAGCCGCATCGTGAAGCCGATGGGCTTTGACTGGTTCGAGCAGATCGAGCGCGCCGAGGGCTTCTGATCCCGGGCTTTTCGTGAATTTTCTGCACGCGCCCGGCTGGTTCCGGGCGCGTTTGCATTTCAGGAGGTCGACCCATGTGCGGTGAACTCGAAGAAGAAGGCGGCCCGAACCAGCTTGAAGACGCGCTCTACAACGCCTTTCAGGTGCACACGCGGGCGCTGCTGGCCAGGTCGGAGCGGTTGCAGAAGCAGCAGCGCGATCCGCTGATCGAGAAGATCGACAAGCTTTTTGTGGACGCCTTGTCGCGCGCAGCCCGCGATGGCGAAAACGCCGATCCGGCCGAGCGCTATCAACTGATGGCCATGCAGCCGCTCGTCTTTGCGCGGCTCGCGGGATTCATGGCTGCCCATTGCGCCTTGCAGGAAGACCCATTGCGCAAGGTGATGGAAGCCCTGATGCACGGCTACGCGGAAGCCGACCGCATCGAGGCCGATCACGGCCATGACCACGACCATGATGGCGCGAACGGCCATTTCGGGCATCAGCACTGAGGTGTGAAGGAGCGTGGTCCGCCCTCGTCCTTCGAGAGAGCGCTGTTGCTCTCCTCAGGATGAGGTCTACTCCCGAGGCTGAAATGAAAAGACCCTCATGCCGGGGAGCGCTGCACGGCAGCGCGTCTCGAAGCACGAGGGTCTTGACGTCGTTGCGAACTGACGTCGACTAGACGAAGCCTGCCTTCACACGATCCGGCGTGAACGGCGCCTGACGCAGACGGATGCCGGTTGCGTCATAGATCGCATTGGCGATGGCCGCCGCGATGGGACGCATTGAGCATTCGCCCGCGCCGTTCGGCGGCAGGTCCTTGCGGTCGATCAGCACTACGTCGATCGTCTCGGGCGCTTCCGTCATGTCGAGGATCGGATAGGTCAGCCAGTCGATGCTGGTGATCGTGTCCTGACTGAACGTGGCTTCCTCCCACAGCGAACGGCTCGTTCCCTGCACGATGTTGCCCTCGATGGTCTGTGTCAGCAGCTTCGGGTTGATGATGATGCCGCACTCGTGGCCCACCGTGAACTTGCGGCCCCAGACCTTGCCGGTGACGCGGTTCACTTCGACTTCCGCCACGATGGCGCAACGGGAACCGCTGCGCTGCGCGAACGAAATGCCCTGGCCAAGCGCCACATCGCCGCGCATCTGTTTGCGGGCGTCGGTGCGAGGCTGCCAGCCGGCCTTTTCTGCGGCGGCCTTCACCACAGCCAGATCGCGCGGGTCCTTCAGGTTCTTCAGACGGAACTCCACCGGGTCCATCTTCAGCGAGAAGGCGAGTTCGTCGATGAAGGATTCGCTGGCGAAGTGAATCTGCGGACCCACCGGATCGCGCAGATGCGACGTCCGCACCGGCGAGGACCGATCGACCAGCGGCGCGACGACTTCGAAGGCCTTGCGCTTGGCCGGGAAGCCGTAGGATTCTTCCGGCACCCCGAACGCCGCTTCATATTTCAGCGCAGCGCCAGCCTGTTGTCCGGCGAGCGTATGGGCCGGCTCGCTCTCGTTGCTGTTCACATCGAGACGCGAGAAGCCCTTCGACTCGAAGTGCCAGCCGGTGACATTTCCGTCCTTGTCCACGGCCGCGCGGGCGGTGTGAACGGAGGCCGGTCCCTTCGGGTCCCAGCCAGTGCCTTCCGAGCGCATGAACTGCATCCGAACCGGCTTGCCGAGCGCCTTGGCGACAAGCGCCGCCGCCGCCGCCGCATCGCCCGAGTCATTGCGCCCGTAAGAGCCCGATCCGTGCGCATATATTCCGCGCACCTTTTCCTGCGGCAGGCCGAGGATGTTGGCGACGCCGTCACGGCCGAAATGCGGCTTCTGGGTCGGGGTCCAGACGGTGGTGATTCCATCCGGCTTGTAGTCGACCACCGCGCAGGCCGGGCCCATTCCGGCATGCGACTGGAACGGCCATTCGTAAGTAGCCTCGACGACGCGGGCGGCGTTCTTGAACGCTTCGTCCACGTTGCCGACATCCTTGCCGTCCTCGCGCTTTACGGGCTTGGCGCTGCGGATGTGCTCGTAGAGCTTCTTCTGCTCGGGGAAGGGCGACTTCACATCGCTCCACTTCACCTTGAGCTGACGCGAGGCCTTGATGGCGTCCCATTCCTTCGGGGCTGCGACGGCGAGGAATTCCTTGATGCGCACGATCTGCACGCCCGGAATATCCTTCACGGAAGCTTCGTCGATCGAAACCGGCTCCGCGCCGACGACCGGCGGCATCACCATGCGGGCATGAACCATGCCGGGCACCTTGATGTCGACGATGTAGTCGGCGGTTCCAAGCACCTTTTCGGCGACGTCGCGGCGCGGCGGCGATGTGCCGACGACCTTGTAGTCGGCGACGGCCTTGGGCTTGCCCTTGCCTTCGACGAACAGCGCGTTGCCGATCTGCTTGTTCCAGGTCAGCTGCGTGTCGAAATAGCGCCCGCCGATCAGTTCCCCGTAGGAGATCTTCTTCGACGGATCGGCCTTCGAGTGAACGACGCCGTTGGTGACGGTGAGCTGGTCAGCCGGAATGCCGAGTTGCTTGGCGCCGAGTTCGACGAGCTGGTAACGCGCTTCGGCAGCCGCCGAACGCATCGCCTTGCCGCCCTGCTGCACGCCGGTGGAGCCGGATGCGCCGCCCATGTTGATGCTGGTGGCGGTGTCGCCCTGCAGAAGCTCGACGCGCTCGACCGGAAGGTCGAGTTCCTCGGCAATCATCTGGCAGACGCCGACATCTGTGCCCTGACCCATGTCCATCTTGCCCCAATAGGCGGTGCAGGAGCCATCGGCATTGAGGGTGATGTAGGTGGAGAGATTCTCCGGCTTGAGCTCCGGGCGCTTGTCGGCGCCGAAGATGGCGGCGCGCGCCTGTGAGCCCGGCAGAACGACGGAAATCGTCAGTGCGCCCGCGCCGGCGAGCAGGGAGCGTCGATTGATGTTGATGGTCATCTCGATCTTCCTCAGGCCTGAGCGGCGCGCTTGACGGCGCGCAGGATGGACACATGCGTGCCGCAGCGGCACTTGATGCCCGCCATGGCGTCGCGGATCTGGGCGTCTGTCGGCTTCGGCGTATGCTCGAGCAGCGCCGCACCGGTCATGATCCAGCCGTTGAGGCAGTAGCCGCATTGCGGCACCTGTTCGGCAATATAGGATTCCTGCAGCTTGTGCGGCTTGCCGTCCTTGCCGATGCCGGCGAGCGTCGTGACCTTGCCGGTCCCGACCTGTTCGACGCTCGTGATGCACGAGCGCACCGGCTCGCCGTTGATCCACACCGTGCAGGCGCCGCACTGGGCGAGGCCGCAGCCGAAGCGCGGATTTTTCAGTCCGAGATCGTCGCGCAACGCATAGAGCAGCGGCATATCCGGATCTGCTTCAATCGTATGCGCCTTTCCATCGACATTCAGTTCGATGCGTGTCGCCAAGTCGTCCTCCCCCGGTGGTTTCGAGCCATGTGCTCGCGGCCGCTCGCGGCGACCGATGCAGGGAGATTAGACCAGAGCGCGCGGGTGCGCCAGACGGTCGCACCTTTCAAGCATGGCTTTTGTGATGACAACGACGCGGCGACGAAGCCGTCACTGCTGCGCCGTCACCCAGCCGGCTTCCGCCATCCAGTGCTGGAAGGTCAGCAGCGCCCCCTTGTCGGCGCAGGACCCGAACAGCCCCTCGCAGGTCTTCATCAGCTGCGCGCGCTGGCGGTACACCTTGTCGAGCGGCAGGCCAGCCGCCTGCACGGCGACGGTGGCCAGATGCGGAATTTCCAGAACCGGAACGTCAGGCAGGGGGGTCTTTGGCGTGAAGTGCAGTCCCTCGACCGTATAATAGGTCTGGAAGGCCCTGGAGGTCGGATCGAGCTGCCACGACGTGCCGCCCTCGGCGATCCCCATGGGATTGTCGACCGGGATCTTCTGCAGGGCCGGCTGATGGTCGCCATAGCCGACGAACAGGAAGGGCTCCGAAGGGAAGCGCTCCGCCAGTCTTTCCCGGAACGTGTCGCGGTCGCGCTTCGCCAGCACCAGACGCCACAGATATTCGTCGAATTCCTTGTCGCCGCTCCAGCGCAGGTTCTCGCCCTTGCGCACCTGATCCGGGGCGAAACGGAAGTCCCACGGCATATGGGTGGACATGCTGGAGGCGGCGATGAACTGCGGGCGGCGATTGCCGCCCGAACGCGCCTTCTCCAGAACCTGCAGGACCTGGTCGTAATAGAACAGGTCGCGCTGGCGTTCGTCCGGCGCCTTGTGAACCTTGCGGTCGATCACCTGATCGAAGCCGATGGCCTGATAGAAGCGCTTGGAGCCGGCGAAATCCGCCGACGAGGGATAGATGATGCTCGTGTCGTAGCCGCAGGCCTTGAGATATTGCGGCAGCGAGTGGCGCAGCCGCCCGGTCATGATCTGGGTCGCGAAATTGCGCATCGTGCCGAACGTATTCGTCGACAGGCCCGTCAGCGCCGAGAAATCCGACAACCATGTCCCGCCGCCGAACGTCTCGACCCGCAGCGGATGGATCTTGCCATCATGCGATTTGAAGAAGCGGTCGAGTTCAGGCGGATAGGTCAGATTGGGATAGACGCCCGGCGGCATGGCGGATTCGTTCAGGAACAGAACAATGTCGGGCGGCGTCTGGTCCGGCGAGCAGGAGATCGCCTCAAGCGGAATGGGCGTTGCGTTCGCCTGCGCGGCCGGCGCATCGAACACATTGTTCAGCCGCACAAGTTGCGGCAGGTCCCGGAACGAGGACAGGAAAGCCGAGAAGACAAGCTGCCGGTCGGAAAAGAAATCGACATTGTTGGTGAGCAGCGGCTGCATCGCCGCGGCTGTCCCGGCCAGCGAAGCCGCCACGACGCCCACGCGCGTCAGCAGCCGCAGCCGCCAGGGGCTCTCGTAGCGCCAGAACGCATAGAGCCCCGCCACGACCGCCACGGCCGCCGCCGTAATGCCGAAGGCCTGCGTGGCGAATGTGTCGTAGAAGAATTCGATCTGGCTCAGCGAGCGCATGTAGAACGACACATCGTAGATGTGCAGGTTCATCGCCACGATCGAATATTTGAACGTCGCCGACACATAGACGGACAGGAACACGATGACGCTCAGCGCGAAGGCCATGCGCCAACGCCGCAGAAGCCCGAACAGGAGCGCCGTCAGCGCGAGAAATACGCCAGCCGAAGCCAGCATGAAGGGCGGATAGACTTCGACCGACAGGAAGAACCAGACCCAGGCGGCGATGGCCGCCGCCATGACAAGCCCGCCGCGCTTCGCCCAGGCGCGCGTCGGCGCCGTGGCCCCTGACGGGGCGGCGCTGGGAAGGTCTGGCGCTTGCGAACTCATGACGCTGAAATTCCGGCCGTTTCCGCCCCTGAACGCCCTGTGACGTTCCTATGACAAAATAGGAGGCGGTCCTTCAAAACGCAAACCGCCCAGACAAGGCTGCGGGCCTCCGGCAAAATATTTTTGCATCGGAGTTTATTCAGCGTCCGTACAGTTTCGATCGAGCGCTTGATCGGCGCAGCTTGATTGTCGATAAATGGCGAAACCGGCCAGAAGGCCGTCGCCCGGAGGGAATGCCATGCGTCTTCGCACAGTCGCCATCAGCCTTGCAGGTCTAGTCGCCGCTTCGGTTCCCGCGCTGGCGGACGCGGTTTCGGATTTCTATTCCGGCCCCGGCAAGCAGGTGAAGATGATCATCCGCTCCGGCGTCGGCGGCGGCTACGATCAATATTCCCGCCTGATGGCCCGCCACATCGGCAAGCACATTCCGGGCAATCCGCAGATCATTCCGGTGAACATGCCCGGCGGCGGCGGCATTGTGGCGGCCAATTACGTCGCCAAGATCGCCCCGCGCGACGGCACGATCCTCACCATGGTGAGCCAGGGCCTGACGGTCGATCAGGCGCTCGGCCTTAACCCGTCGTTCCAGGCCGACCTGCGCGAGTTCAACTGGGTCGGCAACATGAGCAATTCGAGCCAGACTCTGGCCGTCTGGCATACTTCGCCGACCAAGTCCCTCGAAGATGCCAGGAAGCGCGAAACCCTGATCGGCTCGACGGGCGCGGGGTCCATCTCGACGCAATTGCCGGTCATCTTCAACAACATGCTCGGTACAAAGTTCAAGATCATCGCCGGTTACGCCGACGGCAAGGACGTCGACATCGCCATGGAGCGCGGCGAGGTCGAGGGGCGCGGGGCAAACCCGTGGGTGAGCTACCAGTCCCAGTCGCCGCGTTTCGTTTCCGACAAGCTGATCATTCCGCTCGTGCAGGTCGGCCTCGTGCGCGATCTGCCGAATGTGCCCATTCTGAATGAACTGGCCCGGCGCCCGGAAGATCAGCCCGTGCTGGATTTCATGTCCAAGGCCGCTGCTGTGGGCCGTCCAATCGCCACCACGCCCGGCACGCCCGCCGATCGCGTCGCGGCGCTGCGCCGCGCCTTCGACGCGACCATCAAGGACCCGGAATTCGTCAAGGAGGCCGAAACGTCGCGCTCCGAAATCAACGCCATGCCCGGTGAGGAGCTCGCCCGGATCATCAACGAACTCATCGGCGCGCCCCCGCCGGTTCTGGCTGCCGTCAAGAAGGCGCTGGAATCCAAGGATGTGACCGAGGACCTGCCGAAGAAGAAGTGAGCCGCCTTCGTTGCGGGCGCGCCCCGGCGCGCGAAGCAATCCATCGTCGTGCGCTGGATTGCTGCTGGCGCCTCGCAATGACCCTTTCGACATGAACCGCCAAAGGAAACCTTGATGGACTTCCAGCTGCCCGAAGAACTCCGCCTCCTGAAGGATCAGGTGCGCAAATTCGTCGATACGGAAATGATTCCGGTCGAACGCGAAAGCTGCGAAGGGCAGGAACTGAAACCCGAATTCCGCAAGAAGTTCGAAGACGGCGTGAAGCGCCTCGGCCTTTGGAAGATGGATATTCCGGAGGAGTTCGGCGGCGGTGGTTTCGGCGTGCTGGCGTCCGTCATTGTCTGGTCCGAAATGGCCCGCACCATCGCGCTGCCCTCGCGCGGCAGCGGCATTCTCGGGCCGAACGTGCGCGCCATCCTGTATTCGCTCGAAGGCGAAATGCGGGAAAAATACCTGATGCCGGTTCTGCGCGGCGAGAAGCGCGCCTGCTTCGCGCAGACCGAGCCGGATGCAGGTTCCGACCCCGGCGGGATGCGCACCACTGCAGTGCGTGATGGCGACCATTACGTCATCAACGGCACCAAGCGATTCATCAGCGGCGCCGGCAAGGCCGACTTCATGCAGCTCATGGCGGCGACCGACCGTAGCAAGGGATCGCGCGGCGGCATTTCATGCTTCCTCGTGGACATGAACACGCCGGGCGTGAAGCTCGGCGCGCGCTACAACACCATGATGGGCGATCAGCCCTGGGAGATCATTCTCGACAACGTACGCGTTCCGGCGACCCAGATGGTCGGCGAGGAAGGCGGCGGATTCCGCCTCGGCCAGAAATGGCTCGGCGTCGGCCGCGTCCACCACGGCGCGCGCGCCATCGGGGTAGCCGAACGCTGCCTCGAGATGGCGGTGTCCTACGCCAAGCAGCGCTCCACCTTCGGGCGTCCGCTGGCGGAACGGCAGGGCATCCAGTGGATGCTGGCCGACATGTTCATCGAACTCGAAGCCGCGAAGCTCTTCGTCTACAAGGCCGCCTGCCAGATCGACGCGGGTCAGGATGCGCGGAACGACGCTTATCTTTGCAAGTATTACGCGGATGAAATGGCCTTCAAGGCCGCCGACGTGTGCATGCAGATTCATGGCGGCATCGCGCTGACGACAGACCTGCCCATCGAGCGCTTCTGGCGTCAGCAGCGCAGCTTCCGCATCACCGAAGGCGCAAGCGAAGTGATGAAGATGGTCATCGCCCGCCATGTGCTGAAGATTTACTGAGGCAGGGCTTCTGGGCTAATGCGGCGAAGGCCGTCGTTGCGAGGAGGCAAGGCTGACGAAGCAATCCAGTCCGTCTGGATGGATTGCTTCGCTCCGCTCGCAATGAAAACGCCTCAAGCCCGCGCCGTGATCTCGATTTCCACCATCTTGGCGGCTGCCGAATAGCCTTCGACGGTCGTCAGCGTGATCGGGCAGGTGACTTCGGGGAAACGCGCCGCAATGGCCTTGCGGGCCGTCGCCGCATCGACCTTCTTCGACACGAATGCCGAAACAACGACGGCCTTTGACAGATCGGAGCCTGCCACGCCGAGCGATGCGTCGATCTTGGCCCGGATCGCCTCGACCTGCGCTTCGAACGTGGCGGATTCATCGGTATTGCCCGACAGGAACACGAGCCCGTCCAGCGCCACGAACATGGGCGGCGAAATCACCGGCTCATATTCGCGCACCGATTTAGTCGCGCCGGCATTGAGGGGCCGCACGGCCGTCACTTCCATGATGACGCGCGCCGGCTTGGCCAGACGTTCCGCATCCACGAAGCTGGAGCTGCTGCTGCGCAGATCGCCGACCAGCATCGCCCGCCGCACGTCGCTCGCAGCCTGACGCGCAGCGCTGTCCAGCGCGAAAAGACGGCTGCGGACGATTTCGCCGCGCCGGAACCCCGCCTTCTCGATTTCAACGAGCGCACGCGCCAGCGCCAGCTTGGATTCGGAGTCGACAGCCTCCGTGCCGTTGCCCGATACGGTCACCTGAACCGATTCGCGCCCGTCGATGGTCGTCCAGTTCCGGTAAATCACTCGCCACTCCCAGTTCTTCGCGTTTTCTGCATTTTACAGCCTGATTGGATCGCCGCCCTCGGATGTCGTCGCGCGCTTCAGTTGGCCGGAGCCAGCGAGAAGCCCGCGACTTTCTTGTAACTGTCCGACAGCGCCCGCAATTCGTCCTGCGTGATGTACTTGTCCAGATTGTCGAAAGGCTTGTCGCCGACGAGTTCCTCGACCTTGATGTTGATGAAGTCGGGCGGGTTCGAACGGTTCGTCAGCACGACCTTGCTGGCCGGGCCGACGCGCGCCGCGTCATAGGCTTTCAGCGCAGCCGTCACGTCCTTCTCCCGCGCCAGACAATCGGCCAGCGTGCGCGCGTCGATCGAGCCCTGCGCGGCGCCGTTGGAACCGCGCGGATACATCGGGTGTGCGGCGTCGCCCGCCAGCGTCACGCGCCCGAAGGTCCAGCGGTCCACCGGGTCCTTGTCCACCATCGGATATTCGAGGATCATTTCCGCATCGCGGATGAGCGCCGTCACATCCAGCCAGTCGAAGTTCCAGTCCTTGTAGATGTGGTAGAAGTCCTCGATCTTGCCGGCCTCGTTCCAGTCGTTCTTGTGGAACTTGTCGCCCTCGATCTCCGCCATCCAGTTGATGAGCTGGTTTCCCTGTCCGTCCACATCGTTGATGATCGGATAGATGACGATCTTGCCGGTCTTGATCGACCCGACGCGCATGTAGCTGCGGCCCGTCAGGATCGGCTTGCGGCGCGTGACGCCGCGCCATGTGTTGATGCCCGCGAAGGCCACCTTGTCGTCGGGATAAAGCTGCTTCCGGATGACGGAATTGACGCCGTCGCAGGCGATCAGCGCATCGGCGCGCACTGACGGCAGCTTGGCTCCGCCGAATGTTTCGAAATGCGCCGTGACGCCGCTCTCGTCCTGATCGAAGCCGACGCATTTGTGGTCAGTGACGACGCGGTCGGCGCCGAGGCGCTCGCGCGCCGCGTTGAAGAGCGTGAGATGCAGGCGGCCGCGATGAATGCCCACTTCCGGAACGTTGTAGCCCGCATGACGGCCGCGCGGCTCCTTGTAGATGAGCTGGCCGAAACGGTTGAAGAAACAGCTTTCGAGATTCTCGATGCCCTGCGCCTCAAGCTGCTTGTCGAGGCCGAGCGCGGCGAACTCCTTCATCGCATGAGGCAGCAGCGTGATGCCGACGCCGATTTCCTTCACCTCGGGGCTGCGCTCGAAGACCCGGCACGAGATGCCGCGATTGTGCAGGTTGAGCGCCAGCGCCAGTCCGGCGATTCCGCCGCCCGCGATTGCGATTTCCATCGTTCCAGTTCCTCCGGCCAGAGGCCTCAGTAATAATTATGATGCGAGCCGAACACCCATTGCGCCCGCAGCGTGTCCTTGGGCCAAACCTTCGGCCGCAGCGGCATTTCCTCATGCCAGGGGCGCGGCTCCCAGTAGCCCAGTTCCTCGTCCTTCATCAAATCCATTTCGCAGAACATCTCGACGCGCAACTGGTCCGGATTGCGGTGATAGGCCGCGACATTGTGGCCGACGATGTGGCGGATCGGCCCCCACAGGAGGGGAATGTTGTTGCGCGTGAGCGTCTCGCAAGTGCGATGCATGTCGCTCCAGTCGCGCACCTCGAAGGCGATGTGATGCAGCGCCGGCTGGTCGAAACGCACGAAGTTGATCGTGTGATGATCAGGCGAGCAGCGCAGGAAAGCGAAGTGATCGCCCACCCAGTCGGAAATCCGGAAGCCGAGCACCTCGGTGTAGAACTTCACCAGCTTCTGCACGTCTTCGACCCGGTAGGCCACATGTCCGAACTTCAGCGGGCTGATGCCTCGCTCGGCCTTTTCCTGCGGATGGAACTGGTAGTCCGAATAGACCTCGATGAGCGTGCCCTTGGGGTCAGTGAAGCAGACCGCCTCGCGCACGCCGGGCGAAATGCCCTTGCGGCGTTCGCTGCGCACGCCCGATTTCTGGAGATTGTGAACGAGCTCGCCGAGATCCGTGCCGGGCTTCACCTGAAAGGAAAGCCTCTTGAGCTGCGCATCGGTCCCGCGTTCAAGCAGAATCGCTTCCTGCCCGAGCTTGGTGGCGAAGAGCGCCTGATCCTTGTTGCGCTCAATGAGCGTCAGCCCGATCACATTGCTCCAGTAATCAATCTGTCGGTCGAGATCGGGCGTCGAAAACGTCGCATGCCCGAGGCGTCGCACCTCTATCATCGCGTCTCTCTCCAGCGCCGCCCACCATGGCCCCGTGACCGGCGTGCGAACACTAGGGCCGTGCGCGAAGGGTGGCAAGGAAAACGGCTGGGCAGAACAGCGCACATGAAAAAGGCGCGCCCGAAAGCGCGCCTTGCCCAAGCTTATGAAAAGCGAATTACGACTTGCGCGGCAGGACGCGCCACAGCGCCGGCACGATGGCGGCGGCAAGCAGCGTCTTCACCAGCGTGGCGATGACGAAGGGCTCGGCGCCGCCGATCCACGCCTTGCTCCAGCCGATGATCGCCGCCAGCCATCCCAGACCGAATGCGAATATGATCGCATGGCCGATCGCCATGACGCCCAGAAGCTTCAGGACGGAACGGTCCCAGCCGCGCTCTGCGCAGAAGCCCACGAAAGCCGCCGCAACCAGGAAGCCGACGAGGAAGCCGCCCGTCGGCCCCATCATGTAGGCGAGGCCGATTCCCTTTTCGGGGGTTCCGGCGAAGACCGGCAGGCCCAGCGCGCCTTCGACGAGGTAGAGCGCCACCGTGGCGGCCGCCAGACGTCCGCCATAGGCGGCGCCAAGCATCAGCACCACGAGCGTCTGCAACGTGAGCGGCACGGGGTAAAACGGGATCTGCGCGCGGGCCGAGAGCGTCAACGCGATCGTTCCGGCAATCGCCAGAGCCGCAAAACGCGCCAAGCGGGCCGAGGCGGCGGTGGCCTGCGGCCAGAGGGCTGCCACGATGGTCGAAGGCTGGTCGGCGCGCATGTGATCCTCTCCTGAACGCAGCAGATGATTTGCTCTGCCGCCATTTCCCCAACGTGTATAGTTTCCGGCGGATGCGCCCGCAAGGCGCAGCCGTTTCTCCTTTCGGCGGGCTGTGGACGCGATGGCATCTGGCGACGATCTCACCTTTGACCGCTCGGTGGCCGCAAGGTCCGGCGAGTGCCTGCAGGTGTCGGGACTGGTCCGTCGCATCATCGCCCCAAATGCCGGGCCTTTTACCTTCACCGGCACATGCAGCTACATCGTCGGAACCGGCAAGGTCGCCATCATCGACCCGGGTCCAGACGATGCCGGGCATGTCACGGCCCTCCTGAAGGCGCTGTCGGGCGAAGCCGTCACGCATGTCGTGGTGACCCACACCCATCGCGACCACTCGCCGGCCGCGCGGGCGATTCGCGCCGCGACCGGCGCGCGGATCGTCGGCTGCGCCCCTCATGCGCAGATCGCCGACGCCCCGTCCGGGCGGCTCGACGCGAGCCATGACATGGACCATGCGCCCGACGAGGTGATGCAGGACGGCGATGTGCTGGAAGGCGCGGGCTTTCATCTGGAAGCCGTCCACACCCCCGGCCATGCCTCGAACCATCTGTGTTTTGCGCTACGCGAGGAAAACGCCCTGTTCTCGGGCGACCACGTCATGGGTTGGTCCACCACCTCCGTCGCGCCTCCGGACGGGGACATGGCGGCCTACATGGCCTCGCTCGAAAAGCTGCGGGCGCGGCCCGAGGCAATCTACTGGCCCGGGCATGGCGGACCCGTGCGGGAGCCCGAGCGCTATGTGCGCGGGCTGGCCACGCATCGCCGCCAGCGCGAAACCGTGATCCTCCAGCGCATAGTGGCGGGCGATGAAACGATCCTGTCCATCGTGGAGCGCATTTACGAAGGGCTCGATCCGCGCCTGAAGGGCGGGGCCGCACTCTCGGTGCTGGCGCATCTGGAAGATCTCGTCCGCAAGGGCAGGGTGGCGAGTTCGGACGGCGCCGCGACCCTGGAGGCCCGGTATCGCGCCGCCTGAGACGGCCCAAACAAAAAACGGCCGGGCGTGGGCCCGGCCGTTTGAATTGGATGTTCCGGAAACTCAGTTCAGGCGCGACTTCAGCGCGCTGATTTCCTTCGAGACCAGATCGGCCGCGACGGCCCCGGTCGTCTGTGCGCGCAGAACCGTTTCGGCAGCCTTGACGGCGGCGTCGGCGGCGGCGGCGCGGACTTCGGAACTGGCCTGCGCTTCGGCAAGGGCGATCTTCGATTCGGCCTGCTTGGTGCGGCGGGCCACGAAATCGGCCATGCGGTCGGCGGCTTCGCGGGCGAGAGCCTCGGCCTCGCTCCTGGCCTGCGCGATGATGGCCTGCGCCTCGGCTTCAGCCTCGGCGCGCTTCTTTTCGAAGGAGGCGAGCACTGCTGCGGCCTCGTCGCGCAGGCGCTTGGCCTCCGCGAGTTCCTTGGCGATCTGGGCGGCGCGGTTGTCGAGCGCCGTGGTGATCTGCTTGTGCACGCCCAGATAACCGAGCAGCACGACGAAAAGCACAAAACCTAGCGCGACGAAAAATTCGGCGTCCATGGATGTCTCCTCAGCCGTTCTTGGCGATGGCGGCGCTGATCTGCGCTGCGTCGGGCGTCCGGCCGGTGATCTGGGCCACTATGGCGCTGGCAGCCTCGGTGGCGATAGCGCCCACATTGGTCATGGCCTGCGCCTTCATGGCCGACACCTGCTTTTCCGCAGCGTCGAGCTTGGCGTTCAGTTCGGCTTCAAGAGCCTTGCGCTTGACGTCGGCCTCTCCGGCGAGCTTGTCGCGCATTTGCTGCGCGGTGGCCTGCGCGCGCGCCTTGGCGTCCGCGAGGGTCTTGTCATAGGCGGCGCCGGCTTCGGCGGCCTTGGCCTGCATGGCGGTCGCGGCGTCGAGATCGCCGGAAATCTTCGCCTGGCGCGTTTCCAGAATGCCGGCGACGCGCGGGAGCGCGACCTTCGACATCAGATAGTAGAGCGCGCCGAACGTGATCGCGAGCCACACGAGCTGCGACGAGAAGGTCGTCGCGTCGAAGGGCGGGAAAGCGCCGCCTTCGTGCGGTGCGCCTGCCGGAACCTGTGTCCCGGTGGTTTGAGCAAGAGCTTCCGCCATGATCCAATCCAGATGGAGGGAAATGCAAACAGAGAGGAACGCGCGCGCCGCAGGGGCGCGCGCGAAACCGGATTACTTCACGAAGAGCAGGATGATCGCCACGAGGAAGGCGAAAATGCCGAGACCTTCGGCGAGCGCCGCGCCAATGAACGCGCGACCGAACTGGCCGTCAGCGGCCGACGGGTTGCGCAGCGCGCCCGAGAGGAAGTTGCCGAAAATCGTGCCCACGCCGACGGCGGCGGCGCCCATGCCGATGGCCGCAAGGCCGGCGCCGATGTACTTGGCTGCAACAGGATCCATTTTGAAGTTCCTTTAAGGTTGGTCGTTTTTGGGTCCGACTAGCTGTTGTTCAATATTTATTAGTGGCCCGGGTGGATTGCGTCGTTGAGATAGACGCAGGTGAGGATCGCGAAGACGTAAGCCTGCAGAAATGCGACGAGCAGTTCGAACGCAGTCAGCAGGACGATCGCCGCGAGCGGCAGGATCGACGCGATGCCCGTGAGGGCGCCCGCGCCGAGCATCAGCGTCACGAAGCCGCCGAAGACCTTGAGGGTGATGTGGCCCGCCAGCATGTTGGCGAAAAGACGAACCGACAGCGAGATCGGCCGCGACACGAAGGAGATGACTTCAATCAGCACGATGAACGGCATCAGGATCGGCGACACGCCCGACGGCACGAACAGGTGCAGGAAGTGCGAGCCGTGGCGCATCACGCCGTAAACAATCACGGTGCCGATCACCAGCGCGGCAAACGCGAAGGTCACGATGATCTGGCTGGTGACGGTGAACGTGTAGGGGATCAGGCCGATCAGGTTCGAGAACAGCACGAACATGAAGAGCGAGAACACAAAGGGGAAGAACCGCATGCCTTCGTGACCGGCCGAGCCCCGCACGGTCGAGGCGACGAATTCGTAGGACATTTCGGCGAGCGATTGCAGGCGGCCCGGCACCAGCGCCTTCGAGGACGTGCCGAAGACCATGACCAGCGAAATCGCCGCCACCACGATCACCATGAAAAGCGACGCATTGGTGAAGGTCAAAGCGCCCACATGATCGCCCGAAAGCGGGACGATGTTGAACTGGTGGATCGGATCGATCGCGTTCTCTGCGGCCACGTTCTGAACCCCGTATATTGGCGCGTTGCGCCGGACCTAAGTGTCTTTCGAACCCGGAACCTTTGTGACGGTCGGCCCCATGGCCAGCCGGTACACGTTCCAGAACCCCGCCGCCGTCCCGAGACCCAGGAAGACGATGAGAAAAAGCGGCGTCGTCGAGAACCATTCGTCGAGCTGCCATCCGATGAGGCTGCCGACGATGACCCCCGCGACGAACTCGGACATGACGCGAAAAGCCAGGCTCATCGCACGTCCGGTGTTCTCGGTGGATTTCTGCGAGTCGGAACGACGCGCTTGATCCGTGCCTGCGGATTGTCGGGCGTTCTCGAGCGCTCCGGAGAGCTTTTCGAGCCGCGCCGCCAGTTCGCGGTCGTCCGATTCATCGGGTTTGGTCATCAGTCTGCTCCGCGCGCGACAAGAGCCGCTTATAGGGCGCGGAACGCTCAGTGACCAGAAAGCCCCGGAGAATCAGCCGTGCAAACAAACAATCGCACGGCGATCCGGCCTGAGCCGGACCAACCTTGCAAGCGGCGCGACCATATGTGCGACGCGGTACAGTGTCAAGGATGCGCGAAAAGGAATTATCGCATTGAATTAATTGGATAAATCTCCATTTTGAACCTGCTTTGTCCAAACGTCGCACCCCGCGCGGCCGATGGCCGAGCAGGGAGATTCTCCCTCGCGACAGACGAGCGCCGAAACGCGCTCGATTCGGCGCATCGCAGACGCCGGACTGGCGGGGCGGCGGCAGTCGTGCTTGTTCAGCCTCATCCGAAAGAACCGGGATTCCTCGCGCCATGTCTTTCCGCATTCGCCTCGTCGCGCGCACAGACTTCGACCAGTGGCTCGGCCTCTGGGAGGGCTACAACGCCTTCTACGAGCGCAAGGGGCCGGCTGCCGTTCCGATGGAGGTCACCCGGACCACATGGGAGCGGTTCTTCGATTCGTATGAACCGGTGCATTGCCTCGTGGCGGAAGGCGGCGGCGGGCTGCTTGGGCTCACCCATTACATCTTCCACCGCAACACCACGATGCTTGGCCCCACATGCTATCTGCAGGACCTGTTCACAGCCCCGCAGGCGCGCGCGCAGGGGGTCGGTCGCGCGCTGATCGAGGCGGTTTATCAGAAGGCCCGCGAGGCGGGATCGACCCGCGTCTATTGGCAGACGCACGAGACCAACGCGACGGCGCAAAGGCTTTACAATGAAGTCGCCGAACGATCCGGTTTCATCGTGTACCGAAAGAACCTCTGAGCCGTCTCAGATCACCCAGTCGTCTCGCGCGGGCGCATCCGCCGTAATGTCCGCCTTCACGGCCATCGAGATTTCCTGCAACGCCAGCGCCCCGCGTCGGCGCGGATGCGGCAGGTCGATGGTTCGCACCGAACGCACTTCGCCGGGCTTGCCGCCGAGCGCCACGATCCGGTCGGCCAGATAGGTCGCCTCGTCGATATCGTGCGTCACGAAGATGATCGTCTTGTGCGTCTCGCGGCGGATGCGGATGAGTTCGTCCTGCAGATTTTCGCGCGTCGCAATGTCGAGCGCGCTGAACGGTTCGTCCATCAGCAGGATCGCGGGCCGCACGGCGAGCGCCCGCGCCAGCGCCACGCGCTGTCGCTGGCCGCCCGACAATTGATGCGGCCAGCGTTGGGCGAGTTCGGAAAGCCCCACGAGGCCCAGCGCCTGCATGGCGCGGCGTTCGCGCTCGGCTTTCGGCAACGAGGACTTTTCCAGTCCGAACATCACGTTGGAAAGGACCCGCCGCCACGGCAGCAGGCGCGCATCCTGAAACACCAGCGCGAGCGGCCGCTCTGCGTCCGGGTCGGGCGACAGTTCCACCGTGCCGGTTGTGGGTTTTGCGAGATCCATCAGCACGCGCAGCAGCGTCGACTTGCCGACGCCCGAGGCGCCCACGATGGCGACGAATTCGCCGCGCGCCACTGTCAGGTCGAGGCCGCGCAGGACTTCCGTGCGGCGTCCGTCCTGCGTGAAGGTCAGCGACAGGCCTTCGATTCGGATTGCAGGAGTCACGGCTTCCATCGCAGCAGCCTCCCCTGCGCGAACATGAAGACCGCATCCATGACGCCGTAGAGCGCCGCCATGGTGAGCATGTAGATGATGACAATGTCGGTCGCCAGCAGGCTCGATGCCTGCATCATCCGGCTGCCGAGGCCGCTGACTCCGTTGAGTTCAGCCGCCACCACCGCCATCCACGCTTGTCCCAATGCGGTGCGCAGCCCGATCAGGATGCCGGGCGTCGCGGCGGGGAGCAGAACCTTGAAAAGCTTCTCCCAGCCGGTGCGGAACCCGAACGCTTCCGCGACTTCAACCAGATCGCGGTCCACCGTCCGGATCGCCCCGTGGGCGGCGAAGAACGTGATCCAGAAAACCCCGATCGAGATGATGAAGACAGCAGCCGCCTGATCCACCCCGAACCAGATGATCGCAAACGGCGCCCAGGCCAGATTCGGGATGGGTCGCAACAGCCGCACCACCCAGGCGAGAAAATCTTCCAGAAACCGCGACATGCCCGTCAGCACGCCCAGAATTGCGCCAAGCCCCGCGCCCACGATGAAGCCGAGCGCATAATGCCCAAGGCTGTGGCCGACCATCTGCAGCCAGATCCCCGACCGAAATTCTTTCATGAACGCCGCCGGGAGGCTCGACGGCGGCGGCAGGAACATCGGGTTGATCAGCCCCAGACGCGGCGCCGCCTCCCACAAAAGCAGGAAACAAAGCAGACCGATGGCGGCAAGCAGGACAGGCTTCTGGCGCAAGGCGGCTCCGGAACTTTGCATGCTTGAACGATTTCCGACTGACTAAGTCAACTATATTTGAGTCATCGAAAAGTCTGATCGTTCGCTTTCCGAACATTCGTTGGACGCGGAGCGGCGCAAGGCTTTTGATCGGCCCGCATGGCAGCCCCGGCGAAACGGAAATTGCCATTGCGAAAGGGACCATTATGGTGCTCGCCATTCAGGACCGGCTATGAGGCGCGGCCTCCCCGGAATTTCAGTTCGATGACCTCATCGCAGGATACCGCCGGCCGCCCCGTGGCGCGCCGACTGTCACCCGAAATCATCATCATCGCCGGCTGCACGATTGCGGTGCTGACTTTCGGGCCGCGTTCGGCGCTCGGCGTTTTCCAGATGCCTGTGCTGAAGGAGTTCGGCTGGGGCAGCGATGTCTTTTCCTTCGCTATGGCGATTCAATATCTGCTCTGGGGCGCCGGACAGCCCTTCGCGGGCGCCATGGCGGACCGCTACGGCTCGCGTCCGGTGCTGATCGTCGGAACGCTGCTCTACATTGCCGGTCTGGTCCTGATGTCGGTTTCGACGACGCCGCTGACATTCACCCTCACCGCCGGCGTATTGATGGGCTTCGGTCTTTCCGGCTGCTCGTTCAATCTGGTGATCGGCGCATTCAGCAAGCTTCTGCCGCCCGAAAGGCGATCCACCGCTTATGGATTCGGGACTGCGGCGGGCTCCTTCGGCCAGTTTCTCTTTTCGCCCTTTGCCGGGGCGATGGTCGGCAATCTGGGGTGGGAGACGACCGCTCTGGTGTTCGGCGGGCTGATGCTGGCGGTGATTCCATTGACCGCCGCCGTTGCGTCGACGCCCATGAACCAGAGCGCAGCGTCGGGTCCGCC
>CANJNI010000047.1 GCA_947475995.1 Beijerinckiaceae bacterium
AGCCAGCGCCACTTTCGCCTTGAAGGTCGGCGTGTGGTTCCGCCTCGCTCGTCTCGCCATGGTCAATCTCCTGCTCTCGGCCAGAATAGGCCGCGTTCAGGCGAAAACCCACCTATCGATGCTGTTCAGATTCTTCAGGCCACTTCTCATGGATGCGCTGTTCGACCAGGTGCGCCAGACGTTCGACTCTGCGGCGCAGACCGAAACCCTGAAGAAGATCCACGAAAAATACGTCGATGAGGCCTTGTTCCTGATGGTGACGCATGACGTGAACGCCCGCGCCATGAGCCCGAAGGTTCAGGGCTTCGTGCAGGCGCAGAACTGGTTCCAGAACTTCTCGTCGATCACGATGACCAAGTGAGCGGACGCGGCCCTCACAACAGCGAGTTCGTGATGGCCGCGAGCGCCAGATAACGGCCTGCCTTGGCAATCGTCACGAGCAGAAGAAACATCGGCAGGGGTTCCCGCAGAACCCCTGCCGCCACCGTCAGAGGGTCGCCGATGACTGGCGCCCAGCTCAGCAGCAGGGACCATTTGCCGTGACGGCGATACCAGTCGCCCGCAGCATCGAGCTTTTGCGGGCTGACCGGAAACCAGGAACGGTCGCGGTTGCGCTCGATAAAGCGCCCAAGCAGCCAGTTGGCCAGCGAGCCCAGCACATTGCCGAGGGTGGCGACCAGCAGCAGCAGGCCGGTGGAATAGTTCCCGGTAACCATCAGCCCCACCAGCACCGCCTCCGACTGCATGGGCAGGATCGTGGCGGCGATGAGGGCGGACAGAAACAGGCCGCCATAAGCCAGAAGATCGGTCATCATGTTGCCGGGATCGGAGGCGAGAGCTTTCGGAATGCGGGCGGCGGACTATCTTAAGCGCCATCGCTTACAGTCTTCCGCCAAAAGGGCAATCTCATCCGGCGATTGACCTTGGGCTGAAAAACCCGCAATGGCCGTCACCGATCCTTTTCCGAGGTCCGTCTTGGCAACCGCATTGTTTACGCCTGAAACTGCCAAGCCCCTGTTTTCCTACCGGAAATACTGGGCGCAACGCTTTGGTAAAGCGCCCTTCCTGCCGATGTCGCGGGAGGAGATGTACACGCTTGGCTGGGATTCCTGCGATGTGATCCTCGTCACCGGCGATGCTTATATCGACCATCCGAGCTTCGGAATGGCGATCATCGGGCGCTTGCTGGAGGCGCAGGGGTTCCGGGTCGGGATCATCGCGCAGCCCGATTGGCGCGACGCTTCCGCCTTCAAGGCGCTCGGCAAGCCGAACCTCTTTTTCGGCGTCACCAGCGGCAACATGGATTCCATGGTGAACCGCTACACCTCCGACCGGCGGATACGCCACAACGATTCCTACACGCCCGGCGGCGAGGGCGGAAAGCGCCCTGATCGCGCCGTGCTGGTCTATTCGCAGCGTTGCCGGGAAGCGTTTTCCGACGCCCCCATCGTGATTGGCGGCATCGAGGCTTCGCTGCGCCGCATTGCCCACTATGACTACTGGTCCGACAAGGTGCGTCGTTCCGTGCTGATGGACGCCAAGGCTGACCTGCTGCTGTACGGCAATGCGGAGCGTGCGCTGGTTGAGGTTGCGCATCGCATCGCGCGCGGCGGCGTCAAGCAGGATTTCACGGACGTTCGGGGCATTGCGATTGTGCGCGATGGCACGCCCGAGGGCTGGAACGAAGCTTCCGTGGAAGATCTCGACGCCGCCGACGAGGGCCGTCGTCGCAAGGACGAAGAGGGCGATTACGTCATCCGGCTGCCGGCTTACGAAGTCGTGGCGAATGATCGCGAAGCTTATGCGCGCGCGTCTCGAGTGCTGCACAAGGAAAGCAATCCGGGCAACGCGCGTCCGCTCACCCAGCGACACGGCGACAAGGATGTGTGGCTGACCGCGCCGCCGATTCCGCTGACCACCGAGGAGATGGACGGCGTTTACGATCTGCCCTACGCGCGTGCGCCGCATCCGTCCTACGAGGGCGCCAAGATCCCCGCGTGGGAAATGATCCGTCATTCGGTGACGATCATGCGCGGCTGCTTCGGCGGCTGTTCGTTCTGCTCGATCACCGAACATGAAGGACGCATCATCCAGTCGCGCTCCGAGACCTCGATCATCAAGGAGATCGAGACGATCCGCGACAAGACCGAAGGTTTTACGGGGATCATCTCCGACATCGGCGGGCCGACGGCGAACATGTATCGCATCGCCTGCAAGGACCGCGAGACGGAAGCCCTGTGCCGCAGGCCTTCCTGCGTCTATCCGGATATCTGCAAGAACCTCAACACCAACCACGATCCGCTGATCCAGCTTTACCGCAAGGCGCGCGCTGTGCCGGGCGTCAAGAAGGTCATGGTGGCGTCGGGCGTGCGTTACGATCTGGCGGTCGAGAGTCCGGCTTACATCAAGGAACTCGTCGAGCATCACGTCGGCGGCTATCTGAAGATCGCCCCGGAACACACCGAATCCGGGCCTTTGTCGATGATGATGAAGCCGGGCATCGGCTCCTATGATCGCTTCAAGCAATTGTTTGATGCGGCTGCGCGGGCTGCGAAGAAAGAATATTTCCTCATTCCGTATTTCATCGCCGCGCATCCCGGCACGAGCGATGAGGACATGATGAATCTCGCGCTCTGGCTGAAGCGCAACAAGTATCGCGCCGATCAGGTGCAGACCTATCTGCCCTCACCGATGGCGCTGTCCACCGCCATGTATCACTCGGGCTACAATCCGCTGAAGCCGGTGCGGCGCGGCGCGTCGGAGCCGGTGGACGCCGTGAAGGGATTGCGGCAACGTCGGTTGCACAAGGCTTTCCTGCGCTACCACGACGCCGAAAACTGGCCGATCCTGCGCGAAGCCCTGAAGGCGATGGGCCGTGCGGACCTCATCGGACCCGGCAAGCACCAGCTTGTGCCGAACTGGCAGCCTGCCGGAACCGGCAAGGGCGGCGAGGGCCAGCGCATCGGCCACAAAGGCCGGCAGCGCAACGACGGCGTGAAGTTCCTCACAAAGGGCATCCATATCGCCGCGCCAAAGAAGGGCGTGCGCGAGGAGAAGCGGTAGCGATTCAACACACCGTGTTGGATTGCTTCGTCGCTGCGCTCCTCGCGATGAAGGTGCTTTATGCTTTCGCGTTGGCGTACGACTTCGCCAGATTGTCCGCCGCGCGCGCAATCGTCACAAGATCGCTGCCTACCGCGACGAAGTTGAAACCCGCTTCCAGCACCTTGCGGCAATCGCTTTCCTTGCCGGACAGAAAGCCTGCGGCCTTTCCGGCTTTACGGATGCGCCGGCCCGCGTCGATGATGGTCGGCCACACTTCCGGACGATCCCAGTCGTTCGGGAAGCCAATGTCGGCGGACATGTCGGCGGGGCCGATGAAGACTCCATCCACACCGTCAACGGCTGCGATTTCTTCGATCCGCGAGGCAGCGAGTTGCGTCTCGCATTGCACGAGGACGCAAATCTCGCTTTCGGCGCGATTGAAATAATCTGGCGTGCGTCCGAAGCGGTTGGCCCGCGTGGTTCCCGATACGCCACGAATGCCGCGCGGCGGGTAGCGCGTAGCGGCGACGGCCTTGCGGGCCTCCTCGGCGCTTTGGACAAATGGAAAGAGCAGGGTGCGCGCGCCGATGTCGAGCAGGCGCTTGACCAGAACCGGATCGTTCCACGGAATGCGCACGACAGGTTCTGCGGTGCCGCCCTGCGCAGCGCGCAGATGATTTAAGACATCGCCGATTTCGTTGGACGAATGCTCCATGTCGATAGCGAGCCAATCCAAGCCTGCGCCCGAAACGGCTTCGGTCACGACCGGCGAGCAGGTGGAAAGCCACATGCCGATTTGCGTCTGGCCTGCCAGAATGGCGTGCTTGAAGTTGTTGCGCGGAAGATCGTTGATCATCTGGCGGTCCTGTCGAGTTCATGGATGATCGCGTCGGTCATCTGCGTTGTGGAAACGATGCGGCTGTGGCTTTCTGCTATGTCGGCCGTGCGGACATTTTGCGACAGCGTGGCCAGGACGGCGTCTTCGAGAAGTCTCGCGTCGCCCTGCCGATTGAATGAAAGCTGCAGCGCCATTGCGAAGCTCAGGACCGCGCCCAGCGGATTGGCCTTGTTCTGTCCTGCAATGTCAGGCGCGCTTCCGTGGACAGGCTCGTAGAAGCCGCGACGGCGGCCGCCATTGTCCGGTTCGCTCAAGGAGGCGGACGGCAACATGCCGAGCGAGCCGGTGATCATAGCGGCTTCGTCGGAGAGAATATCCCCAAACAGATTGTCGGCCAGCAGCACGTCGAACTGTCGCGGATTGCGCACAAGCTGCATGGCGGCGTTGTCAGCATACATGTGTTCGAGCCTGACGTCGGCAAATTCGCGCGCATGCAGCCGCGAGACTTCCTCGCGCCACAGCACGCCCGCTTCCATCACATTGGCCTTGTCGACGGACATGACGCTGTTGCGTCTTTGGCGCGCAAGCTCGAACGCGACGCGCGCGATGCGGCGGATTTCCGTCGACGTATAGACGTGCGTGTTGACGCCGCGCCGCTCTCCATCAGGCAATGTCTCCACGCCTCGCGGTTCGCCGAAATACATGCCTCCGGTGAGTTCGCGGACGACGATCAGGTCGACACCCTTGGTGATGTGGGGGCGCAGAGGCGAAGCGCCAGCGAGCGGCGCAAGGGCTTTCACGGGCCGCAGGTTGGCGAAGACCTGCATGTGCTTGCGGATCGACAGGAGTCCCTGCTCGCGGCGCACCTTCGCGGAGACGCCGCGATTTTCCACATCGCTGCCGAGCGCGCCGAACAGAACCGCATCGGCGCTCATCAGGTCTTCCATGAGACCTTGGCGCATGAAAAGACCAGTGTCGTAGTAGGTCTGGATTCCGAATTGCTCGATCCGCAGGTCGCAATCAAATCCGCGATGCTTCGCGAACCAGTCGATGATGCGCAGCGTGGCTCCGATGACTTCGGGGCCGATGCCGTCGCCGGGCAGAACGATGAGGGTAGGGCGTTGGGTCATATGGCGTTCGTCAGGTTTCACCGACCCTGATCAACGCTCGCCATAATTGCAAGAGCCCCGACATTTGGCCGGGGCTCTGTTCGATGTTCAGAGGCTCATCTGCGAGACGAACTTCGACACCAGATAGGGCTCCATCGCCTCGATGCCGCCTTCGGAGCCGTAGCCCGAATCCTTGATGCCGCCGAATGGAACTTCCGGCAGCGCCAGGCCGAGGTGGTTGATGGTCAGCATCCCGGTCTCGATCTGGCTGGCTAGCTGCGAGGCGCGCTTTTCCGACGTTGTGAAAGCGTAGGATGCAAGCCCGTAGGGCAAACGATTCGCTTCTTCGACGGCTTCTTCCATCGTACTGAACGGCTGCATGAGGGCGATCGGTCCAAAGGGCTCCTCGTTCATCAGGCGTGCGGTCTTCGGCACATTCGTCATCACGGTCGGCTCGAAAAAATACCCCTTGTTGCCGATGCGTTCGCCGCCGGTGCGGATTTCCGCGCCGCTCTTGATGGCGTCGGCCGTCAGATCCATCATGGCCGCAATGCGACGATCATGCGCCAGCGGTCCCATGACGACGCCGGAGTCGAGGCCGTTGCCGACCTTCACGGACCTTGCGTGACCGACGAACGAATCGACGAATTCGTTGAAGACCTTTTCGTGGACAAGGAAGCGCGTCGGCGACACGCAAACCTGTCCGGCGTTGCGATACTTCGAGCCTGCCATCATGGTCGCCGCGCGGCCAATGTCGGCATCGTCGAACACGATCACCGGAGCGTGGCCGCCGAGTTCCATCGTGGCGCGCTTCATGTGACGGCCTGCTAGCGCCGCGAGGTGCTTGCCGACTGCGGTGGAGCCTGTGAAGGAGATTTTCTTGATGATCGGACTGGCGATCAAATATTCGGAAATCTCCGCCGGCACGCCGTAAACGAGATTCACCACGCCCGCGGGGACGCCCGCATCGACATAGCATTGCACAAGAGCCGCGCAGGAAGCCGGCGTCTCTTCCGGGCCCTTCAGGATGATCGAGCAGCCGGCCGCAAGCGCGGCGGAAATCTTGCGCACGGCCTGATTGATCGGAAAGTTCCAGGGCGAGAAGGCCGCCACGGGCCCGACGGGTTCGCGGATGACGAGCTGGTGCACATTTTCGGCGCGGCCCGGAATGATGCGACCATAAGTGCGGCGCGCTTCCTCGGCGAACCAGTCGATCACGTCTGCGCAGGCAAGCGTTTCCATCTTCGCTTCGATGACAGGCTTGCCCTGTTCCATGGTCATGATCGGACCGATGGCGTCGGCGCGGTCGCGCAGGTTCTGGGCGGCCTTGCGAAGAACCTTGTAACGATCGAACGCCGATGTCGATTTCCAGACCCGGAAACCCTTCCGGGCGGCTTCCAGCGCACGGTCGAGATCCTTGACGCCTGCTCTGGCGACGGAGCCGATGGTTTCTTCCGTGGCGGGATTGATGACCGGGAGGTCCGCGCCGTCGACTGCCTTGCTCCACTGGCCGTCGATGAACAGAAGGGTGCTGGGGTACATGCGCTCGCGCTCCGTCGGAAGGTTGTGTGTTTATCACACCACCCCTAGCCGGGCGCGGACTGGAATTCACATGAGTTTTGCTGGCGGCGACGATAGATTCGCTGCAGCCTCACAGCACAGGCGTTGGTCCGCCGCCCTTGTACTTGCCCTGACCGGGGCCGCCGCCGGCTTCGTCAAGGCGTCGGCAAGCCTCTCGGTAAATATCCGGCAGGAGCGGACCCTTGTGGGCGATGGCGATGTCGGTCGTCAGGTGCTCGGGATTGGTGGTGGCCACCAGCGGCACGTCGATGTTCTGGTTCGCGAGCGCGAAACGGATCATGAATTCGAGCGGCGACAGCCCATCCAGAATCTCGTCGAGCTTGGCGCGTTCCCAGAGCGCCCGGACCTCGCCTTCGGCTGTGCCGATGGGGCGGGTGGCCCATCCCTTCGCGGGCGCTCCGCGTCCGGTGACGCCGCGCACCACCACGGCCTTTCCGGCCTTGTGAAGCGCCGCAATGGCGTCCTCGTTGGTGCGCTGGAGCGCCGAATACGGGACCTGGATCACCTGAAAATAATCGACGTCGATGAAGTCGGCGAGTTGCGGCAGCCGTGAGGAAATGCCGAGCCAGCGCACCTTGCCGTCGCGCTGGAGTTTGAGCATGGCGTCGATTGCGCCGCCGTCCTCAAGCTCCTTGCGCGTCGGACTGCCATGCACCTGCACGACGTCCAGATAGTCGGTGTTCAGTCTGCGCAGGCTTTGCTCGACGCCGGCAGTTACGTTTTCCGGCGTGAACGTGTGCTTCTCGCCATGTTCGTGCGGCGCCATGCCGACCTGACAGCCGCATTTCGAAGCAAGGTAGAAGTCCGATCGACGATGCGACAGGGATTTGCCGATCAGGATCTCGCTCGCCCCGTAGTCGATCGACGTATCGATGTAATTGACGCCCTGATCGACGAGCCCGTTCAGAAGCCGCGCCACGTCGGCTTCGGAAAGATTGCGCGCACGCGGCGGGCCTGAAAGCTCCATCGCCCCGTATCCGAGACGGCTCGCGATCATGTCGGTTGAGCCCATCCGGCGGGGTCCGCCGGCGAGCTGGACTTTCTGGCCAGTCATGCGTTTCCTCAGCTTTGATTTGCTGTTGCGCTTTTACTGGATGTTGATGCGGTTCGCCACCAGTCCGTCAGCGCCCCGTACGGCCTGAATGCGAACTTTCATCCCGGCTTTCAGCGCGCCGGGCTGGACGGCTTCGATGCGCGTCACGGAGACGCCCGGATCGACGATCAGCTCGGATTCGCCTTCGGGGAATTTCACCTTGATGATGTTGGCAGCGCCCGCGCTGACCGTGCCGGTGACTGTGGCGTTGGTCATGGTCTGGTTGCGGGGATCGTTCATGGGCTTCTGGCCTTCGCCCGCGCCCCGGAGTGCTTCAGGGAAGATGCGCACTTCGGTGGAATGCAGCTTCCCGTCTTCCTTCTTCACGGCGGCCGATGCGACGTAATCATTCGGCTTGATGTCGGCCAATGTGACCGCACGTGGTTGAAGGATCAGGATCTTCGGGCCGAACTTCAGCGTTTGAACGGAGGCGTCGTCCGCATTCACCACGAGAGTGGTCGCATCAGCCTTCTCGACAAGCCCGTTGAGGTTGACGGGAGTCTCCTGCGCCTGTGCGCAGGAGAGGGCGATGGCGGAGAAAGCGGCGGCTTGCAGGATCGTCTTGATCATGTGGTGTCAGCTCCGGGAATGGGCGGCTTTCCGCCGCTTCATCCCCGCAGTCTAGCCCGAACTATTCGGCCGCCGTCTTCACGTTTGCGTTCATGCGGTCGAGATGCGCGATCACCGCATCGACATGCATGACGTCGGCATATTTGTGATGCAGGTCGAACAGGTTGATCTTGTGGTTCAGCATGGAGCGGTCGTAGGTGCATTCTTCCACGAGCGTTGAATGGAAGCCGTAGGAATAGGCGTCCACTGTCGAGGCGCGAACGCAGCCCGACGTGCTCTCACCGCAGACGATGAGGCTTTCGACCTTCATGCGGCGCAGATGCGCCACGAGCGGCGTGCCGAAAAACGCCGACGCGCGCTCCTTGTAGATCACCAGTTCGCCCGGAAGCGGGGCCAGTTCTTCCTTGATGGAAAAGGCGCTCTGGCGTTCGCGTCCCAGCCGGCGATTGGTGGATTGCACGCCGTTCGTGTCGGCGTGGCGGGTCGAGTAAATTACCGGAACGCCGGCGCGGCGGGCGGCGGCGAAAAGCCGTTGAGTCGGTTCGATGGCCCGCCAGGCGTTTTCGCCGCAGGAGCCGGGGAACTCGCGGTTCACTTCCAGCACCGGGCGATTGCCGCCCTGATAGGCCTTCTCGTAGAGATCGATGGCCAGAATGGCCGGACGCGGGCCGACGAAAACCTCGCGCTTGTAGGCGGAATAGATTTCCAGCATCTCGGCGTCGACAATGTCTTTCCAGCAATAGTCCTCGAAGGCGTCAATCATGGCGGTCTCCCGATGGTTTCTGGCCTCTCTTTTCGCATCCTGCGGCAAAATCGCAAGCGCTCAAAACTTGGGCATGTTGATGGGCAAATGACCTTGCCTCCTCGGGGGGGCGGAATACGATCTCGCAGTGCAACATCAGTGGAGGCTGCGATGAAATCCGGTCAAATCGTACGTTTCAAGGCGGGAAGCCGGGCGTCCGAACTGGTGTCCATCCCGCGCGAGGCCCACGGCAAGGTTGTGTGTTCCTACCGCATTCTGGCCAATCGGGCGGTGAGGAGCGAGCGGGTCGACGTGGACTTCAAGCCTTACGGAATGTTGTGGGCGCAGCCAGTCGATGCTTTCGAGCCCCTGGACGAGCCGGTTGCGGCGCGCGGCTGATCAGTTTCCGAACCGGTAAACCTCGTGACAGGCGGCGCAGCCGGCCAGTTGTTCGCCCAGCATGCCGGTGAGGCGAGTCGGTGAGGCGCCGCCCCGGGCAGCGGCCGCCAGCTGGTCGAATCCGGCATGCATGTTCATCCCGGCCTGCTTGAAATCGAGGGGAAGTTTCGCCAACAGGGCGGGATTTTCGAGGCTGGCCGCCTGCGCGCCGACGTTCGAGGCGAGTCTGGCGACAGCAGGCGCATCGGGTCGGCCCAGCGCCGCCGTGATCTCCGCCACCGTCTGCAACAGCTTGCGCATGTCCGCCTGCACCTGATCGCGCTCGGATTCCGACAGGAGAATCACCTTGCGGCCGTCGAGGCCGGTGCGGGTGACGCCGTTGATGTAGAAGAAAGCGCCTGCGGCGACGGTGAGCGCCCACAGCAGGAAAGACGCGAAAGCCAGTTTCGCCATGATTGCCCCCGGCGGCCGGAGAGAATCACTCCGGCGCGTCGGCGGCCAAGCTACCGGCTAGCTCGGCAGCTTTGCCAGTAAAACCCGCGCGAGAGGATATTACTCGTACGGGTCGTATGAAATCCGGTGGCTCTGAACGATGCAGAGCAATTCCCGGACATAGGCCACGAACTGGTTCAACACGGTCTCCTCCACGCGTTCAAACGCGTCCCATGTCTAAAGAAGAACCCTAGTTTATGTTCCCTTAATGCCAGCTTAACGGCTGCTTTGTGATTTTGCCCCGTGCGTCCGCGCGCTGTGATTCGGGCGATTGCCGACCGGCGGGCGTGGAGTATGGTGCCCTCAACCGGAGGGGACGCCGCATGATCACCTGGACATCGCTGGGGCTGGACGAAGCCAGAAAGGCTATCGAAGCGGGAATTGCAGCCGCCAGGCGGTTCCACCGCCCGATGGCCTTTGCGGTGGTGGACCCGGCGGGTGATCTCATCGCCTCGCTGCGGATGGACGGCGCGCCAGCGCGAGTGATGAAACATGCCCAGCGCAAGGCCTACACGTCGGCCCTGATGGGCCGCAACACCTTGACCATGAAGCAGGATCTGGTCGATCGCGACAATACGATGTGGGACTGGGGCGACGACCATTTCACGACCCTTCAGGGCGGCATGGTGGTCAAGCGCGACGCCTTTACGGGCGGCTCGCCAGTTCCGGGCGACGAGGTGCTCGGCGCAGTCGCCTGCGGGGGCGGGACGCTGGAACTCGACGAGGAAGTGGCCCGGATCATGGTTCGGGCCATCGGATTCGAGCCCGTGGTGGATGCGCGGCTCGTGGCCGGATGGAAGCCGCGCGCCTTCTCGCCCGCGAGCGGCCGCCGCGTCGTGGCGCGCCTCCCGGTACCGGACGAGTGGCTGGCGCGCGGGCTGGAGCCAGTTACAGCGGTGCGGTTGCGCGATACGGTCTTCACCTCGGGCGTTCCGGGGATCGACATGCGGACCGGAAAGCTGCCGGACGATCCGGCGCGGCAGTTCGATCTGGCTTTCGAAAACCTGCAGACGCTACTGGAAGCGTCCGGGGTCGCCCCCCATGAGGTGGGTCTCGTCAACTATTACATTCCCGACCCGAGTTGGCGCGCGCATATCAACCGGCCCTGGTGCCGGCACTATCCGGGCGTGCTGCGCCCGGCGCGCAAGACCAATCAGGTTCCTTTGCCCAAGGGGCTGGTGGTGCAATTGCAGGCCGTGGCGGTGGCTGGGCAGACGCAGAAGCCGCTCGAAATTCCCGGCCTCTGGCATCGCGATCCGCTGCCGATGGGGGCGCAGGTCGGGCCTTACGTGTTTTCTTCCGTGATCGGCGGGCAAGATCCTGCGACCGGCGATTTGATTGTCGATCCGATTGCCCAGATTCAGGCCGCGTTCGACAATGTTCGCCGCCTCATGGAGCAGGCGGGCGGCGGGCTCGGCGACGTCAACCATGTCTGGGTCTTCCTGCAGGAGCATTTCGCCTTTCAGGAAGCCATGGTGGACATCTGGGTGAAAATGTTCCCGGACGAGCACAGCCGACCGGCGCGCAAGACGTTGCCTTACGGGCTGGCGGGCGACATGCAGATTCAGGTGCAGGTAACCGGCATGCTGGGCGGCAAGCGCCGCAATTTCGAGATCGAGAACGTGCACCACAACGATCCGATCCCGATGGGCTCTGGCATCGGCCGGCTGGTGCATTCCTCCGGCATCGCCGGGCTTGATCCGGTGAAGGGCGCGGGACTGCGCTCGCATTTCGGCCCCACGGCGGCGTTCATGGTCGAGGGTGGGCTAGTGCCGGAAACCGAGATAGCGCTGTCGCATCTGCCGACCTTCATGCGCAACGCGGGCGGGACGATGGACGACATTGCGCAACTGACGGTGCTGCTGCGTGACCTTGAAGATGCGCCCGTCGTGATGGAGCGCATTCGCCGCGTGTTCCGCAATCCGGACGACATACCGGCGCTGCGGTTCGTCAATTATCATCTGCCGAAGCAGATGGCGGTGCAGTTCCATGTGACGGGCGTGCTGCCGGACGCGGTTTGACAAGGGCAGGGGCGTCGGCCAATTTGCCGCCGATTTTTGAACATCCGAGGTGAGTGATGGCGCACGCGCAGAACGTTCAGGCCCTTGATCGCGGCGATCTCGCCTTGCGGCAGCAACTCGTCGATTGCATCCGGATGCTGGAGAAGGCCGACATCATCGACTTCAATGGCCATTGCAGCATCCGCATTTCCGAAGATCGCATCCTGATCAATTGCGGCAGCTGCAAGCGCGCTTTCCTGACGGTGGACGACATCGTCACCATCGACATGGAAGGCAATCTGATCGAGGGGAAGGCCAATCCTCCACTCGAATTTCACCTGCACACCGGCATCTATCGTGCGCGCCCCGACGTGAAGGCCGTGGTGCACGCGCATCCCAAATGGTCGACATATCTGACGATGGTTGGCGAAGCCTACAAGCCGGTGTTCGCGCAGGGCGTGTTGCCGGGTCCGGTGCCGGTGCTGGATACGCCGTCGTCCATCAACAATCGCCCCATCGCGGATCGTCTGGCGGCCTTGCTGGGCTCGTATCCGGCTGCGGCGATGAAATCGCATGGAGCGGTGACGGTCGGGGAGACGATTGTCGATGCTTTCGTGCTGGCGGTCTATCTCGAAGAAAACGCGCAACGTCAGTACATGGCGATGCAGATCGGCAAGCCGTATGTGTTCAGCGCCGAGGACCAGAAGGCAGCCGTCGAGAAGCTCTGGACGCCGAGCCTGTTCCAGCGGACGTGGGACCATTATCGTTCAAAGCTGGATTGATCGCTCTGCCCGCAGGGGTCTGTCGCGAATAATACTGGAACAAAAAAAGCCCCGCAGCGAACTGCGGGGCTTCTTCATTTCAGGTTGATCGAAGCGATCAATCGTTCGCGTAGATGTCGCGATCCTTGGTTTCCGGCACGAAGATCAGGCCGATCACGAAGGTCATGAGTGCGACCACGATCGGGTACCAGAGGCCGGCGAAGATATTGCCGGTCGAGGCGACGATCGCGAAGGCCGTCGGAGGCAGGAAGCCGCCGAACCAGCCGTTGCCGATGTGGTAGGGCAGCGACATGCCGGTGTAGCGGATGCGGGTCGGGAAGAGTTCGACCAGCATGGCGGCGATCGGGCCGTACACCATCGTGACGAAGACCACGAGGATGAACAGGACGCCGGCAGCCGCGAGGGCCCGCGAGCTGGCGAACATCTCGCCGAAGGTCGGGGTCTTCAGGATGCTGGCGTCGCCGGGCTTGGGATAACCCGCCGCCTGAGCCGCCGCGACGAGCGCCGTGCCGTTATTGTCCGCCACCGAAACGTCAGCGCCGTTGATGGAGGCCTTGAGGGGCGCGCCAACAGCAGCCGGCTGCAGATCATAGTGGATCGAGTTGTTCGCAAGCGTGCGGCGAACGACGTCGCAAGGCTTGGTGAACACACGAACGCCGACCGGATCGAACAGCAGCGAGCATTCAGCCGGATCGGACGTCAGAACCAGCTTCACGTTTTCAGTCGCGTTGATGAGCGCCGGATTGGCGATCTTGGCGAGATTTCCGAAAAGCGGGAAGTAGGTCAGGGCGGCGATCAGGCAGCCTGCGAGCAGGATCGGCTTGCGGCCGATCTTGTCCGACAGCCAGCCGAACAGGATGAAGAACGGCGTGCCGGCGAGCAGCGAAAGCGCGATCAGCAGGTTGGCGGTGGTGCCATCAACCTTCAGGGTCTGCGTCAGGAAGAACAGGGCGTAGAACTGACCCGTGTACCAGACGACGGCCTGACCGGCGGTGCCGCCGAGCAGCGCGAAGACGGCGATCTTGGCGTTGTCCCAGCGACCGAAAGCTTCCGCGATGGGAGCCTTCGAGTTCGTGCCTTCCGCCTTCATCTTCTGGAACGCCGGCGACTCAGCGAGCTGCAGACGGATCCAGATCGACAGGGCGAGCAGGATGATCGAGATCAGGAACGGAACGCGCCATCCCCAGGCCGCGAAGGCTTCCGGCGTCATCGAGAGGCGCAGCGTCAGGATGACGATGAGCGACAGGAAGAGGCCGACAGTCGCGGTCGTCTGAATCCACGAGGTGTAGAAGCCACGACGGCCATTGGGCGAATGTTCCGCAACGTAAGTCGCAGCGCCGCCATATTCGCCACCGAGCGCGAGGCCCTGCGCGAGACGGCACACGATGAACGCCACTGGCGCAGCGTAGCCGATGGTTTCATAGCTGGGCAGAAGACCGACCACGAAGGTTGCAAGACCCATGAGGGTCATGGTCACAAGGAACGTGTACTTGCGACCGATGAGATCGCCGAGGCGACCGAAGAACAGCGCGCCGAACGGACGAACCGCAAAGCCGGCCGCGAAGCCGAACAGCACGAAGATGAAGCGCGCCGTGTCGTTGGTGCCGGGAACGAAGTTCGCGGCGATGTTGGCGGCAAGCGAGCCCGCCAGATAAAAGTCGTACCATTCGAATACGGTGCCGGCCGAGGACGCAATGATAACCTTGCGCTCTTCCGCCGTCATGGGGCGATGCTTGTCGCCTGCCGCAGCTGTTGCTGTGCTCATGAGCCAGACCCTTGAAACGTTTTTTGAGTTTGTATCGGCGGGTCATCATGCGGACATGTGGCCAGCCGGGCGAATGCAGTCGTCAGAACGGGCCCGACTGCAGGCCCTGAAAACGGAAGTCCGTCTTTCCTCCTCAACCGCTTGTTCTCAGCGGATCGAGTTTTCGCGTCGTTGAGCGGGCGATTCCTCGGTCAGCATTCCTGGCTTCCGCGACCACACGATCGGTGAAGTCAAAGCGTCGCCCTTGGCCGTAACCATGCCAATGAAGACGCCTATCGGAAGCGGTTAATGAAATGTATATTACGGGTGAGGAGGCCACCTCGTCGATGGAGCAGGGTATGACACCTTCGTCTAGGATTGGCCGCAATATCGCCGCATTAACTATAATTTCCCTTGGGCTTGCAGCGATCTCGCTCGGCGCCACACCGGCTCCGGCGGCCCCGCTGGTTCTGAATGGTTCTGCAGGAAAGCCTGCGCCGCAGGCAAAATCTTCAAGTCCTGCGCGCTGGACGCAGCCCGGTCATCACCGGCTTAACCATTTGGGCGACCGCTCGCCGGTGACGCGGCTCGGCGCTGCGCGACCTCATCAGCAATTGGTCGCATCACGACGCCATCGGCCAATTCCGGCCTATCTTTCGCCAGCTTTGGCTGAGCCGTCGGCGCGTTTGACGAATGTCGTGGATCAGCAGACGACCTTGGTTCAAGGCCAGCCGCAGGTGATCTATCTGCAACCGCAATGCGCCTCGCCGCTGATCATCCGCATCGAGCCGGGCGATCAGGGCGAGCGCCGCAACCGCCGCGGCGCAAGTTCGCCGCAGCCGCTCTACGGCGCTTCGCATCCCTGTGTGCCGGAAGTCGTCACGTTGCGTCAGCGCGACCTGCAACCGGGGCCGCGCATCCTGTCAGTCCGCAACTGACAGTCTCGGGCGCACGAGCGTCAGTGCGACGGCGCATGCGTTGGAGACGTTGAGGCTCTTGATGGGGCCCGGCATGTCGAGCCGGGCCAGCACATCGCAGTTCTCGCGGCTGAGGCGACGCAGGCCCTTGCCTTCTGCGCCGAGAACAAGCGCGAGCGGGCGATGCACGGGGGTGTTTTCCAGGGAAGCGGGACCTTCGGAATCGAGTCCGACGCGCAGGTACCCCATTTCCCCGAGGGTCTCGAGCGCGCGGGCGAGATTGACCACCGTCGCCATCCCGACATGTTCGAGGCCTCCCGAAGCGCTCTTGGCCAGCACGCCCGAAAGGGCGGGGGAGTGACGTTCCGTCGTCACGATGGCGTCCACCCCGAAGGCGGCGGCGGTGCGCAGGATCGCCCCGACATTGTGCGGGTCCGTGACCTGATCCAGCACCAGCACGAGTCCATTCTCCGGCAGGTCCGACAGGTCGATAGGTTCGATGTGGCGAGCTTCGAGCAAGAGTCCCTGATGCACCGCATCCTGCGGCAGCAGCGCTGCGATGGCCTCGTTGGTCGCCGGTACGACTGTGACGCCGCATGCGGCGATTTCGGGAGCGAGCTTTTCCAGAGCCGCCGCAGTGCCATGCAGTCGCACAAGCTTGCGGCGTGTGGAGCGAAGCGCCTCACGGACGGCGTGGTAGCCATAGAGTACGGCCGTCTCGGGGCTGAAGCGGGGGGCGGCGGACCTTTGCTGCCCGGAACCCTTCTGCGGCCGCTGGGACTGTCCGGCGCCCTTCCAGGGATTGATGTCGCGCGGCGTCTTTTCGACAGGGCGCGGTTCGTCCCGGCGCGTGGGCTGGCGATCCTGCCGCGACTTGCGAAATTCTCTTGTCACTGCGGCTTCTCCGGTTGATTGCCACGCATCCTTGTCACGGGCGCGTCGCGCGGGCAAACGGCGCGCGGCTTTTTAGGTTGACACAAGCCCGCCGCCTGACCATAAGCGCGCTCACGAACGGTTGCCGCCCGGCAGCCAGAGAGGCCAGAAATGGCCGACCCGCGCCTTTACGTGTTGCGTTTCGCAATACCCGGTTCGGGGGAGTGTCCCGAGCGGCAAAGGGGGGGGACTGTAAATCCCCTGGCTATGCCTTCGTAGGTTCGAGTCCTACCTCCCCCACCATCCACACCCCTGCAACGGGCGCAATGCGCGCTCTCCGCCTAAATCCCCGCAATTGGCGGCTATCTTGCGAGAGCCGCGTCGCCTGAGACAATTCTCAGGGCGATTTCAGGGCCATTTGGCGCTTTGGGGCGCGCCATTCTCAGGCAGGCGCATGGCGTTTCCAAACTCGGCGGGCGAAGCGCGGCAGAGAATGTTTCGCTGCGGTGTGAGACTGGTTCGTTGTGCGGGTTGAGGTCGCCGGACGGGTGGTTCCGGCTGCGCCCGGTCGAAAATGTCGGGATCGGCTTTTGAATCTGCGCGTAGATGCTGCGCCCGGCGCAGTGTGGCCTCAGATAATCGCGAGGGTCTCGTGTTGCTGCCGCCAGTCGATCGGAAGATCAAACAGGCGTGTCATGGAGATGCCGCGCGGCAGCGAGCCGTCGAGGGCGGCCCGGACGATCCGCGGGGACAGGAACGCCAGCGAGAGGATTTTCTGAACGCCGCGCACGGATCGCTTTTCGCGCGCCGCGATGGCGTCGATGTCGACTTTCCCTTTGACGAGTTCGTCTATCCACAACCGGCTGGTTGCGATCGCAGCGAGCAGAGTCTTACGCGTGTCGGAATCCATCCGATGGTTTGGATCATTCGTCGGAGGTAGAATCTCGCGTTGTGGCTTTGATGACCGGGGGATCCAGTCCACATCGAGACGCTCGACATCAAACCGATCCTTGCCATCTCGGGAGAAGATGATCGTGAAGCGAGTGCGCGAGATGATTACGCGCTCGATCAAGGAATGGACATCGGGCGACTGTGCATTCACGTTTTGCTGATCGCCCGATGGTTGAGTGGACGCTGCCTTGGTTGCCTTGTCAGTGTGCTGCTGTGAGTTTCCCAGTTTCGACAGCGTTTGAATGACTGCGTCCTCGATAGCCGGCGCCGAGACGCGGCCCAGCGATCCGACTAGGCTGGCCGCTCCTTCCATCAAAGCGCGGGAGACATAGTACCGATAGCGCAAACCGCCCTTTTTCGCCGAACTCGGCATCATACGGTTTCCCCGATCATCGAACAGGAGGTCTTTCAGCAGGGCGTTTGACCCGGGACGAGCGGGTTCCTGCTTGCGGCCATTCGCGACCATCAAGGCCTGAACGCGGTCGAACACATCCTTTACGACGATGGACTTGTGCTCGCCCGTGTAAGACTTGTCGTGATGATTGACCTCGCCCAGATAAACCCGGTTCTGCAGCAGATAGGCGAGGGGACCACGGGTGAACGGGATGCCTCCGATGGTTTTACCTGTTGCGAGAGGGCGGACCCGCGTGGTGACGCCGCGCTCACGCAGGTCGATCAGCAATCTGAACAAAGACCCGCACGCCAGATAGCGATCGAAGACGAGTCGTACGGTCTCTGCCTCCTGCTCGTCGACGATCAGATGCCGGTCTTCAACCCGATAGCCCAGCGGAACCGTGCCGCCCACCCAGATGCCGCGTTTCTTGGACGCGGCAATCTTGTCCCTGATGCGCTCGCCGGTAACCTCGCGCTCGAACTGCGCGAAGGACAAGAGCATGTTGAGAGTCAGTCTGCCCATGCTGGACGTCGTATTGAACGACTGCGTCACCGACACAAACGAGACCTGTTTGGCGTCGAAACGCTCGACCAGCTTGGCAAAGTCGGCGAGGGATCGGGTTAGTCGATCGACCTTGTAGACGAGGATGATGTCGATGCGGCCGCGATCGACGAGATCGAGGAGTTTGGTCAGGGCAGGGCGATCCAGCGAGGCCCCCGAAAACCCTCCATCGTCGAAAGGATCGGGTACCAGTCGCCAGCCTTCATGCGCTTGGCTCTTGATATAGGATTCGCAAGCTTCACGTTGGGCGTCGAGGGAGTTGAAGTCCTGATCGAGGCCGTTGTCGGTGGAGACGCGGGTGTAGATGGCGCAACGCAAGGTGGCAAATGCTGGCGCCGAAGTAACATTCCGGCGGCGCGGCGTCCTCATGCCTGCGGCTCCTCTTCGATCTTAAGGTCTAGCTTCGGCCTGCCCTTCTGCTTTTGGTCGATCCCGAAGAACACAAATCCATTCCAGTTCGTGCCTGTGATCTCGCGGGCTATGCGGGACAGCGAACCATAAACGACACCATTCCAGGCAAAGCCGCCCCCCATCACGGTGACCCGATGGGACTGGCCGTTCCATTCGCGCAGCAGCATGGTTCCTGTCGGCAGTGTTGGGCGGGCAGCAACCGAGGGCTCAGCGAGTATTGACGCTCGTGACTTCGCGCTCGCGATCTGCTTCAGCGCCAAAAGAGACTTCGCATCAAGATCGCCAAAAACCTCAGCCTGTCTGCGATAGGCGATCAGTCTGGCCAGCAGGTAGCGCGAAAGGCCGCCCGGCGCGACGCGACCAAGGAGATTGCGATAGCGGACACGCAGCGCCTCAAGATCGAGATCGGCCAACGCGGCGATCTCGGTCTCCATCGATATCGAGGCGCCCGCGCAGTCGCCCAAGGGACGGCGCATCGGAGTCACGCCCGGCTATCGGCCGCTGTCGAGCGCGTGTCTGCACCGACGGCCCCGATCATATAAAGGCTCGGAGCATCCTGTTGGGCAACCCTCTGGATCGCGAAGCCGCGCTTGCGCAGGCCCGTCAGGGCTGCCCGCGTTGTATGCCGCAGCCATCCTGTTGCGTCGATCAAGGCATCTATCGTTGCGCCTTGCGGCCTGGAAATCATCTCGACCAAAAGCGCCTGCTTTGATCCAGCGCGTGGTTGGGCGTTTGCAGCCGCAGCTTGCTCCACAGGTCTAACCCTCAGCGCCGGATCCGTCATAGTAGCGTCGGCGCCGACCTTCAATCCGCGATCAACGAGCGACGCGCATTCAACATGACTCTTCATCTTTGACGCCAAATTATTTTTGCTTTCAGGCTTCGAACCCGCCACCGCATCCGCTACCCTCGGCCGATCCCCAGCGCTGATTGCATTGCGACCGGCGCGCGTCAGCACAAGGCTGACGTTTCGACCGTCTTCATTGACGCGCCAGACCGACAGGTCACCTTTCTGACGAATCTCCCGCATCAATTTCCTGGCAATCAGGCTTGCGCCAACCTTTGAACGCGCGCTCTTGCCCATACCTTCAGGGGCCAGAGCGGCTCCATCAATGCGTTTAACCGCAGCCTCCAACACCGCGCGCTGCACATCGGTCATCTTCGCCATTTTCTGCTCCATCGCTAGCAACAGCATCCGCTGTCACCAGCACAACCCCGCAATGGCGCAACGGCCGGCGGGGGAGATACGTGCGAGAACAGGTCCGCGCGTACGAGCAAGCAACGCTCTGTCAGCAAAGGAAGTCCAGTGGAATTTGGCGGGCGGATCGCAGGTTCAAATCCCATTATTCTATGCCCGGTGGTGGTGGGTCAAAATTTTGAGGTAGCTCTTGATGTCGATTAACGGGGAATCGCTTGATAGGAACCATTCATTATTTAATGCGTTGATATAAGGCCTCTATCACAAAATATGACTAAACTCACTGTTAATGAAAATCATCGGAGAAAGTTATGTCTCGCCCAACTCTTGATGCCGACCGCAAAGTCTTTTTGTCGGCGGTTCCTAAGAAGTCAGAAACGATCGGCAATGGCGCTCTTCGCAACGAATTAGGTTGGAATGAAACGCGCTATTGGAAGGTTCATCATTCGCTTGTCGAAGATGGTCGAATCATTCGCGGCCGTGGCCGTGGCGGTTCCGTCCGGCGGGCGGCACGATAATCAGTGATTAAGATCGGGGCGGCGCGATTCGCCGCCCTGGTTTTGAACTGCTGATGCGACTAAACGTAAATCCAATCCAGAAGCAGTCATAAGAAACGGTTCCATCCGTCGAGTGTTAGTGGAGCCGAGTGGGGAGCTCCGCCGCGGAGGGCATTTTTGCCTCGCGAAATCTTGGCGGAATTAACAGTGTCCTCAAGGCCCGCACGATGACTGAGCTTGCGGTGTGAGACGGGTCGGCGAGGCATGCGGTCAAGATTGGAAAATTGGGTTTCAATGCATTGGCTTAGTGAAAAAGCGTTTCCATCGCGCCACGCTCCACATTTCTAAAAGGGCCCGTGAAGGACCGATTTTCCAAGCAATCCTAATAGCTTGGCAATCACTGCGGCGTAGGGGTGAATGATAACACCACCCGGGAAACGTCCATGGCCAATGTCCAAACCTCAGGCAAGGCACGCGTTTTAGAGCTGAAGCACCAGCTGATCGATCTGGAAAAGCGCGTGCTTAGCGAAAGCGATCCAACAGCCCAATCCAGCCTTCAGCAGGAGATTCGGGCTTTGCGCATGCTTCTTGGCGAAGCCAAGGAGAAGTTGCTGAAATCTGCCTAACTCCGATTTCGGCCGCTACTTTCGCGTCGGGTAATCGCGGTCTCGGGAGATTTGCCGCACCCCGTTGCCCATGTGAGGGAAGGGGAGGGGGTAAGGCGATATTCTTTTCCCGGCGCAGAAACGAAAAAGCCCCGGACAAATTTGTCCGAGGCTTCCACCAGGTTCGCGGTCCACCGCCAGTACATCCGTGGTCGGCGGTCCAGCAGAACCCCGTATTACGCGGCCTTCAAATTACCGGCCGAAACCTTGCCGCTCTTGCGATCGGCGATCTCTTCATAGTTCAACTTCTGGCCCTCGTTGAGCGAGCGCATCCCAGCTTGCTCGACAGCAGAGATATGGACGAAAACGTCCTTGCCGCCGTTGTCAGGCTGAATGAAGCCGTAGCCTTTGTCGCCGTTGAACCACTTCACTGTTCCCGTAGCCATGGGAGTATCCTTCAAACGTAGTTATAGAATCGGCCGCGCGTGAGCGCGTCCGCGTTAAGATCGAATTTCTGGGAGGAGGTCGTCAGAGGGCGTCGCGAACGGCGCAAACTAAGTGGTCGTCTAAAAATCGATAGCCTTCACATAGGCTATCATGTGCATTTAAGCAACCCCTCGACACAGCGACAGCCGCCACTCATTTGGTGTTCGCAGCTCAACCGCCGCCGCGAGATCGTCGAGCACCCCTTCGGGACGATCAGGCAATGGATGAACCAGGGCGCATTCCTGACGCGCGGCCTCGACAAGGTCCGCGCCGAATTCAGCCTGACGGCGCTCGTCTACAATTTGCGAAGGGCGCTCAACATTCTCGGTGTCGAGAAGCTGATGGCGGCGGTGCGGGCATGAGAACACGTCCGCGCGCGCGAAATTGACACGTCAAAGGTGCACTTCGGCGGCCCAGAGGCGGTTCGGGGATCGCGATAGGCGAGGTTTCCGGCAGTAACGCCAAGTTCGGGCCGACGCGCGCCAAACCCCGATCGATGGCGATTTTCAGCGGTCGTTTCCACACAGTCTGTAAGACTTTTGCAAATGCGCGCCCGCGTTTGTCACAAGGGGCCGAATAGGCGATTTACAGCGTATTCTTGTGAATCACCCGTGCTTCATGATGATTTTGAAGTTTTTCTCGGGGTCACCGATCACACCCAGATTTTCGGTCGGATCACCGTCAATCGTCAGGCGGAGTTCATGTTGCGGCTCGCAGCGGATTTTGTCTTCACACCCGCGAGTAGAGGGCGAATTTCGAAGCCGAAGGAGAATGAGACCGATTTGTTCAGCTCGCCCTGAACTAATTCCGCACAGTCAATTTCGTTCAATCGCTCAACCCACCAACTCCGACTAGAGCATTCTGGAATTCTAAAAATTCAGGGACAGCCAAATTTGAGCAGAAGGCCTGCAAAAGAACTACGGCATCTGCGGTTGCTGATAGTTGCAAAAATTCTCCATGCCGGCTGAGTATGCCTTGCCCCGAAACAATTCGCTTTCCTTGCCCGGTTCCCGTCCGCACTTCCAGCTCGCCCTCGATTACGTACCACACACTATCAAGCGTTTCATGCCGCCCCGCGTTCGCGGCAGATTCGCCAGGCAATAGCCGTTCAATTCCTGCAAAGAGCCGATCGGTATGAGCGAGCCACTTCGTCCCTTCCGTCGGGCCCAAGCTCCCACTAAAGCTGCAGATCCTGGATGGAGTACGAACCAACATGCCGCGCTCGGCTCGCGCCTCGTCCTTGGTCATTTCACGGTCAGAGCACTCGATCTGAAAGATTTCGAGATCGTCAGGTCCATAAGCTTCGAACCAGTACTTTTCTCCACGCGGAATAAGCACTCCTTCCATCGGGCCAAGATCCGCACATACCGTGGTTTCGTCGGCATAGAACCGCACCCGACCTGCCAGTACGAACCAGAAACCATCGAGATGGGTATGAGAATGGAG
>CANJNI010000048.1 GCA_947475995.1 Beijerinckiaceae bacterium
GACGCCTCGCCGACGAATGAAGTGCTGGTCGAGGAAAGCGTCCTCGGCTGGAAGGAATACGAGATGGAAGTCGTCCGCGACAAGGCGGACAATTGCATCATCGTCTGCTCCATCGAGAACGTCGACCCGATGGGCGTCCATACGGGCGACTCGATCACTGTCGCGCCGGCGCTGACGCTGACGGACAAGGAATACCAGATCATGCGCGACGCTTCGCTCGCGGTGCTGCGCGAGATCGGCGTCGAGACCGGCGGATCGAACGTGCAGTTCGCCGTGAACCCGGCAGACGGTCGCATGATCGTCATCGAGATGAATCCGCGCGTGTCGCGCTCCTCGGCGCTCGCCTCCAAGGCGACCGGCTTCCCGATTGCGAAAGTCGCCGCCAAACTCGCGGTGGGCTACACGCTCGACGAAATCGCCAACGACATCACGGGCGGCGCGACGCCGGCCTCGTTCGAGCCGACGATTGATTACGTCGTCACCAAGATTCCCCGCTTCGCGTTCGAGAAATTCCCCGGCGCCGAACCGATCCTCACCACCGCCATGAAGTCGGTCGGCGAAGCGATGGCGATCGGCCGCACATTCGCCGAATCCTTGCAAAAGGCGCTGCGGTCCCTCGAAACCGGCCTGTCGGGCGTCGACGAAATCGAGATCGAAGGCATCGGCCGCGGCGACGACAACAACGCGATCCGGGCGGCGCTCGGCACGCCCACGCCCGACCGCCTGCTGGTCGTCGCGCAGGCGCTCCGGATGGGCCTGTCGCCGAAGGAAATCTACGACGCCTGCCACATAGAAATGTGGTTCATCGAGCGCCTCAAAGAGATCGTCGATCTCGAGAACAAGGTGCGCGAGTTCGGACTGCCGCAGGACGCCGAAAATCTGCGCATGCTGAAAGCTCACGGCTTCTCCGACGTGCGTCTTGGGACGCTCTCCGGCAAGACCGAACAGGAAGTGCGCGACCTGCGTCGTGCGCTCGACGTGCGCCCCGCTTTCAAGCGCATCGACACGTGCGCGGCGGAATTCGCTTCGCCGACCGCCTATATGTATTCGACCTACGAGACGCCTTTCGCCGGCGAGCTGGCCTGCGAGGCGCAGCCGACAAACGCGCAGAAGATCGTCATTCTGGGCGGCGGACCGAACCGGATCGGCCAGGGCATCGAGTTCGATTATTGCTGCTGCCACGCCTGTTTCGCGCTGAGCGAGGCCGGCTATGAAACCATCATGATCAACTGCAATCCCGAGACGGTCTCGACCGACTACGACACCTCGGATCGCCTCTATTTCGAGCCGCTCACCGTCGAGGACGTTCTGGAAATTCTCCGCAAGGAGCAGGAAAACGGAACCCTCAAGGGCGTGATCGTGCAGTTCGGCGGCCAGACTCCGCTGAAGCTCGCCACGGCTCTGGAAGAGAACGGCATTCCGATCCTCGGCACATCGGTCGATTCCATCGACCTCGCCGAAGACCGCGATCGCTTCAAGCGCCTGCTCGACAAGCTCGGCCTCAAGCAGCCCAAGAACGGCATCGCCTATTCGGTCGAGCAGTCGCGCCTTGTGGCCGCCGAACTCGGCCTGCCGCTGGTGGTGCGCCCGTCCTATGTGCTGGGCGGCCGCGCCATGGCGATCATCCGCGATCAGGCGACCTTCGACGAATATCTGCTCGGCACGCTGCCGGGCCTCGTGCCATCCGATGTGAAGGCCCGCTACCCGAACGACAAGACCGGCCAGATCAACACGGTACTTGGCAAGAACCCGCTGCTGTTCGACCGCTATCTTTCGGACGCAGTGGAAGTGGACGTGGATTGCCTGTGCGACGGCAAAACCGTTTTCATCGCCGGCATCATGGAACACATCGAGGAAGCCGGCATCCACTCGGGCGACTCTGCCTGTTCGCTGCCGCCGCGCTCTCTTTCGCCCGAAATGCTCGCCAAACTGGAAGAACAGACCCGCAAGATGGCGCTGGCCCTCAATGTCGGCGGCCTGATGAACGTCCAGTACGCGCTGAAGGACGGCGAGATCTACGTTCTTGAAGTGAACCCGCGCGCGTCCCGCACCGTGCCTTTCGTCGCCAAGGTGGTCGGCAAGCCCATCGCCAAGATCGCATCGCGCGTCATGGCGGGCGAAAGCCTTGCAAGCTTTGCCCTCAAGGCCGAACCGCTCGGCCACGTCGGCGTCAAGGAAGCCGTTTTCCCGTTCGCCCGCTTCCCGGGCGTCGACACGGTTCTGGGCCCGGAAATGCGCTCGACCGGCGAAGTGATGGGCCTCGACCGCAAGTTCGACATCGCCTTCGCCAAGAGCCAGCTCGGCGCCGGCGCCAAGGTCCCGACCAGCGGCACCGTCTTCGTCTCGGTGCGGGACGCCGACAAGGACCGCGCTTTGCCCACCATGCAGCTTCTGGTCCGCAACGGCTTCAAGATCGTCGCCACCGGCGGCACCCAGCGCTATCTGGAACAGCAGGGCGTCCCGGCCCAGCGCATCAACAAGGTGTCGGAAGGCCGGCCCCATGTGGTCGACGCCATCAAGAACGGCTCGATCCAGCTCGTCTTCAACACCACGGAGGGCGCGCAAGCCTTGGCGGATTCCCGCTCTTTGCGCCGCGCCGCCCTCTTGCATAAGGTGCCCTACTATACCACTCTGGCGGGGGCGATTGCGGCGGCCGAAGGGATCAGCGCCTACCGGGGCGGGGATCTGGAAGTCAGGGCGCTGCAGGACTATTTCGCCTGAGGCAGGGTAACCGGCATATCCGGTTCGGGTTTCGCCACATTTGCCGCCGATAAGGGCGATGTGGATTCGCAGTGAATGGCTTCGGTGCGCCGGGTTCAGGTCCGGCGGCCCGGAGCTTTTGTCCGTCGGCCCGTCGGGTCAGCCGGATGTGTGGTTGGATCGTTTCAAGAAGAGATCGTTATGGACAAGATACCGATGACGGCGGCGGGCTATGCGGCTCTGGAGGCGGAGCTGAAGCGCCGCCAGCAGGAAGAGCGCCCGCGCATCATTCAGGCGATTGCCGAGGCGCGCTCTCACGGCGATCTGTCGGAAAACGCCGAATATCACGCCGCCAAGGAAAACCAGTCGCTCAACGAGGGCCGCATCGCCGAGCTTGAGGACAAGCTGGCGCGCGCCGAAGTCATCGACGTGTCGAAACTCTCCGGCAACACCGTGAAATTCGGCGCGACCGTGACGCTCGTCGACGAGGACACCGAGGAAGAGAAGAAATACCAGATCGTCGGCGAGACCGAGGCTGACGTGAAGCTCGGCAAGGTGTCGATCACCTCGCCCATCGCGCGCGCCCTCATCTCCAAGAAGGTTGGCGACACCGTCGAGGTCAACACGCCCGGCGGCGGCAAGTCCTACGAGATCCTCAAGATCGCCTTCCACTGATCCGCTGTGGCGGATGAGCTTCTCCCGCCGGGCACAAGCGCCTGGATCTTCTGTTCCGGCAAGATCGGCCACGAGGCCAATTGCCGGGGCGTTGCGGCGGCGCTCGGTCTTCAGGCGCAGGAAAAGCTCGTCCGTCCGCGCAAGTTATTCGACCTTCTGGCCCCCTGGGGCCCGGTCGATCCGCGCGATGCGCCCGGCAAGCCCGGCGCACTGCTGACGCCGCCCTTTCCGGACATCGTCATAGCGGCCGGCCGCATCACCGTTCCGTATCTGCGTCGGCTGAAGAAAGCCTCGGGCGGCCGCACCTTCACGGTGTTTCTGCAAGACCCCCGGACCGGCCCCAAAACCGCCGACCTGATCTGGGTACCCGAACACGACAGGCTGCGCGGCCCCAACGTGCTCGTCACGCTCACCTCGCCGCATCCCTTGCGCCCTCAGGTGCTGGCCCAGGCCCGGCAAAGCCCGGACCCGCGCATTGCGGTCCTCAGGAAGCCCGTCACGGCGATGATTCTCGGCGGGCCGAGCGGAACCTACCGGTTCGAGCAGCAGGACCGCCAGGCGCTGGCCGCCATCGCCCGGCAGATCCTGCGCGAAGGCTCCAGCCTGATGGTCACGCCCTCGCGCCGCACGCCGGCGCATATTGTCGAAGCAATCGCCACCGCGACATTGGCGGATGGCGTGGGGCCGGACCGGGCCTTCGTGTGGGATGGTTCGGACGAAAACCCTTACGCGCAGATGCTCGCCCATGCAGACCGCATTCTGGTGACGGCCGATAGCGTCAACATGGTGGGCGAAGCCTGCGCGTCCGGCGCGCCGGTGCATGTCTATGAGCCGACCTCGGACGGCCCCTCGAAAACCACCGCCTTCGTGGACCGGCTGATCGCCGATGGCATGGCGCGGCGCTGGGCCGGACGGTTCGAGGACTGGAGTTACGAACCGCTCGACGCAACGGGGTTCATTGCACGGGAAGTGGCGAAGAGGTTCGGGACGTTTCGAGCGTCCTGATCCTCAATTTAAACGATGCTCAAGAACAGTGCGAGCGCTCGGTTGACCCGCAGTAGCAAGGCGTCGTCCGCGTGGCCGATCACTTCCCCGATTTTCTCCTTGGGCAGCACCGTGATCTTGTCGATGGCGAGCTGCGATGTTTGCCGAAGTCCATTGGTGGGCGTTGGCTCGACCTCAAGCCGGAACTGGTCCGCGTCGTGTCGCAATACGCTCGTCAGCGGGCAGATCACGCAGGATGGCAGTTCCGAGAACAGATCGCTCTGGATGATCAATGCGGGGCGCGGTTTGCCATAGTCGCCGGGAACCGCGACGGTCACAAACTGGCCGCGCCGGATCATTCCTCCGGCCATTCATAGACTGACGCCACGAAACGCATGATTTCATCGCCGGCAGGATCGCTGGCCGCTACAGCCCGAGCCTGACGGCGGCAGGTCTCGATGAAGTCCGGCGAACGCGTATCCGGAACCCAGATCTGGACCGGTCGCAGTCCCGCCGCGCGCATCCGCTGCCGGTATGTTTCCATACGCTTGGGCGGAGGAATGGGCGACTTCGAAGTCCGGGGCATGAAGGCCTCCTGTAGCGTCACATGTTACGCAATCAGGACGAATTTGTCACCCAAAAACAGTCCCTATATCCGCACCGGCGTATCCGGAAACGACAATTGCTCCCGCGCCTTCCATTCGTGCGTCACGTAATTCAGGATCACCGATTTGCGGACGCCCTTGATCGGGCGCTTCTCGAAGCCGTGCCAGGTGCGGTCGGACGGCACGAACACCATGGCGCTGTTGGGGATGAACGGCGAGACCCCGAAATGCGTGTCACGGTCGGCGTAGATGTCGGTGCCGAGGTCCTCGTGACCCTCCGACAGATAGAGCAGGAAGGTGAATTTCTTGACGCCCAGATCCGTATGCGGCTCAAGCCAGAAACCGTCGATGTCGAGCGCATATTCGAGCCGCAGGAACGTGTCGTCGACGGGCGCATCGAAAGCGTCGCGGATCGCCCGCACGGCCTCGGACGACTGCAGGTAATCCGCCAGCGCCTTCATGGCCGGAAAGCGCGCCATATTGGCGGCGTCGAAATAGGAGCGCGTGTCGTTGTGGACCTCGCGGCGGCCCGAAACGCCGTCAAGCTGCGGCGCCCCGAACGGCAGGTCGTGCAACGCCTTCGCCACGCCGGGCGGCAGCACGTTTTCAACAAGAAAATGCCGGTAGGGACGCTCGAACGCCTGGCGCGCGTCGATGCTCGCCCGAAAGGCGCGGCCGATGTCATCCGACGATACCGACGGGGCGTCGGCCATGAAAAATCCTTACCGTGGCTCGACGAAGTCCGTCGCGACGCCCGGACCATAGTGGCCGATCGGCAAGCTCGCAAGAAAAACGGATCAGTCCGGAATCGTTCTACGCTATGCGTCTTGCGCAGACCTACGGTCCTTCCTATACATCACCTAACGAGAGATCGAACATGAAACATGTTTTCTTTCATGTTTCAGCGGGGTTCGGAGTCCCATGACGGAAGCCAGCGCGTCTCCCAACCACGCCCGCATGGTCATTATCGGGTCTGGCCCGGCCGGATACACGGCCGCCATCTATGCAGCGCGCGCGATGCTGCAACCGGTGCTGATTTCCGGTTTCGAGCCGGGCGGCCAGCTCATGATCACCACCGATGTCGAGAATTATCCCGGCTTCAAGGACCCTATCCAGGGTCCGTGGCTGATGGAGCAGATGCGCGCCCAGGCCGAACATGTCGGGACCCGCCTCGTGTCGGATTTCGTCACGTCGGTTGACCTGTCCCGTCGCCCGTTCCGCATCGGCTGCGACAGCGGGCAGAACTGGACCGCCGATACGATCGTGATCGCGACCGGCGCAAAGGCCAAATGGCTGGGCATCCCGTCCGAGGAAAAGTTCAAGGGCTATGGCGTCTCCGCCTGCGCGACCTGTGACGGCTTCTTCTATCGCGGCAAGGAAGTGCTTGTCGTCGGCGGCGGCAATTCTGCGGTCGAGGAAGCGCTTTACCTCTCCCATCTCGCCTCGAAGGTGACGGTCGTGCATCGCCGCGACTCCTTCAAGGCCGAGCGCATCCTGCAGGATCGCCTGTTCCGCAATCCGAAGGTCGAAGTCGTCTGGAATTCCGCCATCGAGGAAATCTGCGGCGGCGGCCAGCCCGCAGGCTTAACCCATGTGCGGTTGAAGAATACGAAGACCGGCCAGATCGACGAGCGCAAGGTGGACGGCGTCTTCGTCGCCATCGGGCACGAGCCCGCCTCGGAACTGTTCCGCGGGCAGATCGAGATCAAGCCGAACGGCTACATCCGCACTGCGCCCGACTCGACCGCCACCAATATTCCGGGGGTTTTCGCAGCCGGCGACGTGACCGACGATATCTACAGACAGGCGGTGACGGCCGCCGGCATGGGCTGCATGGCGGCGCTCGAAGCAGAGCGCTGGCTGGCCGCACAGGAGAACACGCAGGCCGCCGCCGAATGAAACAGCCCCGGGCAAAGAAGCCGCAAGGTTCTGCCCGCAGGCCAGGGGGGTAGAGCGTGGATTGGGACAAGCTGAGGATTTTTCACGCCGTCGCCGAGGCCGGTTCGTTCACCCACGCAGGTGAGACGCTCGGTCTCAGCCAGTCCGCCGTCAGCCGTCAGGTCGGGGCGCTGGAAGCTGACCTTCAGGCCCCTCTGTTCCATCGCCATGCGCGCGGGCTCATCCTGACCGAGCAGGGAGACGTCCTGTTTCGCACCGTTCGCGAAGTGGTCCAGAAGCTGGACGCTACCCGCGTCCGTCTCAGCGACAATCGCGAACGTCCGCACGGCGAATTGCGGGTCACCACTACCATTGGCATCGGAACCAACTGGCTCGCGCCGCGGCTCGGCGAATTCATGGAGCTTTACCCCGACATCAAGCTCAACGTGATCCTGTCCGACGACGAACTCGACCTTGCGATGCGCGAAGCCGACGTGGCGATCCGGGTCCGCGAGCCCGTGCAGGCCGACCTGATCAGGCGCCGCCTGTTCACCATGCATTTTCACGCCTATGCGTCCGCCGAATATCTGAAGCGGCACGGGCAGCCGAAGACGCTGGAAGATCTGGATCACCACCGGATTCTGGCCTACGGCAATTCGGCCAGCCATTACCTGCGCAACATCAATTCGCTGCAGACCGCCGGGCGCAATTCCAAGAGCCCCCGGGAAGCGACGCTCCTCGTAAACAACATCACGGCGCTGCGGCTGGCGGTTCGTCACGGCGTCGGCATCGCTGTCCTGCCGGATTATCTGGCCGGGACGAACGGTAATCTGGTCCGGATTCTGCCCGAGGCCGACATGCCCGAACTCGAATGCTATCTGGTCTATGCGGAAGAACTGAAGAACGTCGCCCGCGTTCGGGTCTTCCGGGATTTCCTGATCAGCAACGCCCAGCGCTGGGACTTCTGACAGGCTCGCCGGTCCAAGCTGAACATTTGTGCAGGCGCTGCATGGCGGATATGCGAAACCGGCGTTTGTAGGCAGGCCGGTCGCGCAGGATACTGATTGCGGCTGAAGACGGAGCTGCGTCCCCTTCCCTTCCGATGCGGCAACTTTCGTTTGAAAGCCGTTCCCCTCTGGAAAGCTCGTCTTTCTGGGCGAGTAATGGCCGGGCAGTAATGCCCGGCCTTTTTTATGGCCTCACATGTAGAGCGGCTCTTTTTCCAGCCCCTTGTAGAGGTCAGCCACCCATTCGCCGTAACCGTTGAACAGCACGGTCTTCTGGCGCTCGCCGGTGCCCAGAATTTCCTCCGTCGCCTGGCTCCAGCGCGGATGCGGCACGGCCGGGTTCACATTGGCCCAGAAGCCGTATTCGCGCGGCCCGGACTGCTCCCAGAACGTCTCCGGACGCTTGTCGGTAAAGCTCACCCGCACGATCGACTTGATGTGCTTGAAGCCATACTTCCACGGCGTATGGAGCCGCAGCGGCGCGCCGAACGACTTCGCCATGGGCTTGCCGTAAGCGCCCGTCACCATGAACGCGAGGTCATGCGTGGCCTCGGCCATCGTAAGCCCCTCAACATACGGCCAGGGCCAGAAGCCGCGCTGCTCGGGCGCGACCTTCGGGTCCATGAAGGTCTCGAACCGCACGAATTTTGCGCCCGACAGGGGCTTGGCCATTTCAACCAGAGACTTCAACGGAAAGCCCGTCCACGGCGCGACCATCGACCAGGCCTCGACGCAACGGTGGCGATAGATGCGCTCTTCCAGCGTCACGCTCTTGATCAGATCGTCGATGCCGATCTCGCGCGGCTTCTCGACCATGCCGTCGACCTTGATGGTCCAGGGGCGAACCTTCAGGGCCTCGGCGGCCTTGGCGATGTTCTTCGACAGGCCGAATTCGTAGAAGTTGTTGTACTGGGCGTTGATCTTCTCGGGCGTGACGTCGCGTCCCGCCGGATATGTATCGTTCAGCTTGGCCGGATAGAGCGAAGCCGACGGATCAGCCGCCTGCGCGAAGGCTGCATGCGGCAGGATCGCCCCGGCGCCCAGCGCCGCGCCGCCCGCCAGCAAGGCGCGGCGATTGAGGAACACGGACTCGGGCGTCACATGGCGCTCGGCGATCTCCCAGCCCTTGCGGCGAAAATAATGCATGATGGTCTCCCTCGGCTTGTGCCGTCTGCGCAAAAGCTAGGGCGCGCAAGGCCTCACGGCAAATCACTTTGGGAGTAGGGTTCAGGCCTGCCGCAGCGGCCTGAACGACGAGCCGCGATATTCGTAGACGCGCTGGCCGTGCTGGTTGACCCCGACCCCGTGGGAGAACACCAGCCCCCAGCCGGGACGCGACGTGGCGCGCTTCTCCACCGGCGTCGTCGAATAGCTGATCACGTCGCCCGGATAGACGGGGCGCAGCCAGCGCAGATCGCGAAAGCCCGGCGAGGGCCCGCGGGGCGGAATAGGTTCGCCACGCTCCCGCATGTCGCGCATCAGCGCATCGCGTGTGGCGATCATGCATTTCATGAAAGCCGCCGATGTGTGCCAGCCGGACGCAGCGAGCTTGCCGAAATGCGATTGCGCCGCGCCTTCGTCGCTCAGGTGGAACGGCTGCGGATCGAAGGCGCGGGCAAAATCCGTGACGCTGTCGCGCGTGAATTCATACGATCCCAGATCGAGCGTCTCGCCGATCCGCACATCTTCCAGATAGCCCAGAATGGCTGTGCTGTTCTGCTGCGGCTTGCGTTGCGGCGCGGCGGCGGCGGCGGCGGGCGCGCCTGCAATATCCCTTGCCGGGGCGGGCTGCGCGCTGCGGCGGCCCATCATGAGGAAATTGCGCTGGCTCATCACGGCTTCATCGCGCTGGTTGAAAACCTCGTAGGTCATCTCCATCAGCCCCATCTCGGGCCGCGACATGGAGGCGCGCATCTTGCCGACCTGTCCGCGCAGCGTCAGCACATCGCCCGGCAGCACTGGCTTGAGCCACTTCAGTTCCTCGATGCCGGGCGCGCCCAGCGCCGTCGCCTTGTTCATGAAGTGATCGCAATGCATCCGCATCGTCATCGCGGCGGTGTGCCAGCCGGACGCACACAGAACGCCCAGCATGGTGTGCTTTGCGGCTTCCTCGCTCAGATGTTGCGGTTGCGGATCGAACTCCTGCGCATAGGCGATGACCTCCTCGCGCGTGACCTCACAGGCCCCGTAGGAAAGTTGCTGGCCTTCGTGAAAGTCTTCGAAATGCAGCCGCTCCATGGCGCCTCAGTTCGCGAACCGGAAGTGCAGCACGTCGCCGTCCGCCACCACATAGTCCTTGCCTTCGAGGCGGAACTTGCCGGCCTCGCGCGCGCCTGACTCGCCCTTGTGGGCGACATAATCCTCATACGCGATCGTCTCCGAGCGAATGAAGCCTTTCTCGAAATCGGTATGAATGACGCCCGCCGCCTGCGGAGCGCGCGTGCCCTTTTCGATGGTCCAGGCGCGGGCTTCCTTCGGGCCGACGGTGAAATAGGTCACCAGATGCAACAGCTCGTAACCGGCGCGGATGACGCGATTGAGGCCGGGCTCTTCAAGCCCAACCGCCTCCAGATAATCCTTCTGGTCTGCGAAGGGCAAAACGGCGATTTCGCTCTCGATCTTGGCCGAGACCACCACCGCAACCGCGCCTTCTTCCTTCGCGCGCGCCGCAACCTTCGCGGAAAAATCATTGCCCTTGTCGGCAGCAGATTCCTCGACATTGCACACATACAGAACCGGCTTCGACGAGAGCAGGCCGAGCGACCAGAACGTCTTGCGCTCCTCGTTTGACACCTGCGCGAGGCGCGCCGGCTTGCCGTCGCGCAGCAGCACGAGGCAGCGGTTCATGATGTCGACGATCTCCTTCGATTCCTTGTCGCCGCCCTTGGCCTTTTTCTCGAGCGACACGATGCGCTTTTCGAGGCTTTCGAGATCGGCCAGCATCAATTCGGTCTCGATCGTGTCGATATCGTTGATCGGGTCGATCTTGCCTTCGACATGGGTGATGTCGGAATCTTCAAAGCAGCGCACCACATGCGCGATGGCGTCGCATTCACGGATATTGGCGAGAAACTGGTTGCCGAGACCCTCGCCCTTGGAGGCGCCGCGCACGAGACCGGCAATATCCACGAATGTCAGGCGCGTCGGGATGATCTCCTTCGAGCCGGCGATCTTCGCCAGTTCATCAAGACGCGCATCCGGCACCGCCACATCGCCCACGTTCGGCTCGATGGTGCAGAACGGATAATTGGCGGCCTGTGCGGCTGCGGTCTGCGTCAGCGCGTTGAAGAGAGTGGACTTGCCGACATTCGGCAGGCCCACGATACCGCATTTGAAACCCATGGCTGGCAGTTCTCGGTGAGGGAAATTGAGCGGCGGTATGCGGCGTCAGGACCGGAAACGCAAGTCCGGCGGCGCGCTGCGCCGCTCCGGGGTTCCCCTTTGGGGCCGTCCGGCCTATAGGGACCCCATGACCGATTCTGCTTCCATCTGCCCCTGCCGCCAGACCTCCGCCCAGCAGCTCACGTTCGCAGAATGCTGCGAGCCTTACCTGAAGGGCAAGCCGGCCCCGACCCCGGAAGCCCTGATGCGGTCGCGCTATACGGCCTATGCGGTCAGCGACATCGACTATCTGCTGGAATCGCTGGCCCCCGAAGCCCGCTACGATTTCGATCGCAAGTCGGTCACCCACTGGTCGAAATCCTCCCAGTGGAACGGCCTCGACATTCTGGCGCTCGAAGGCGGCGCGCCGGGCGATCAGGAAGGCTTCGTGGAGTTCAACGCCCACTTCACCACGGACGGCAAGAAGCAGACCCACCGCGAACGCTCGCGCTTCCGGTTCGACGCCGAAAGCGGCCGCTGGCTATTCGTCGAGCAGGCGAACCGCAAGGCCGCGCCGGTCGTCAAGGAAAAGCAGCCCGGCCGGAACGACCCCTGCACCTGCGGATCGGGCCTCAAATACAAGAAGTGCTGCGGCAAGGCGGCCTGATCAGCCTCGCACCGTCCTGACGCCCGCTTGCCCCGTCCGCTAGGCCGCGCTACCCCTTGCGCCAGTGGCTCGGTGAAGCCAGACGGGCGGGAGGATGACATGGCGCGTTCGCGCATGATGATGGCGGCGGCGATTGCGGCTTCGCTCCTTCCGATGAGCGCCCAGGCCGATCCGGTCGAGGCCTTCTACAAGGGCAAGACCATCACGTTCATCAGCGGCTATCCGCCGGGCGGCGGGTATGACGCCTATGCACGCATCTTCGGCCGGCATTTCGGAAAATACATGGTCGGCAAGCCCAATGTGGTCGTGCAGTCCATGCCGGGCGCGGGCTCGATGGTGGCGGCGAATTACATCTTCAACACCGCCCCGTTCGACGGAACCGCCATCGGCCTGTTCGGCGCGAGCGTTCTGCTGGAGCCGCTGTTCGGCAATACGGCGGCGCGCTTCGAACCGACCCAGTTCTCCTGGCTCGGCTCGATGACGCAGGACGTGAACTATTGCGCCATGTGGCAGGGGCCGGGCGTACCCAGAACCTTCGACGAAATGTTCAAGACCAAGTCCATCATCGGCGGCGGCGCGCCTGCGGCCCTCACCTACCAGCATCCGATGATCATGAAGAACGTGCTGGGGGTGAACATCGACGTGGTCGCGGGTTATCCGGGCACGCGCGAGATCAATCTGGCCATGGCGCGCGGCGAGGTGAACGGCACCTGCGCGCTCTTCACCTCTTCGATCACCACGCAATATGCGGATGATGTGAAGAGCGGACGCATGAAGATCGTGGTCCAGATGGGGGCGAAAAAGATGGACACGTTCGGCGACGTGCCGAGCGTGTTCGATCATGCGAAGACTGACGAACAGCGGCAGATCATGGAAGCCCATTTCGGCACGCTGCTGCTGGCGCGCCCCATCATGGGCCCGCCGGGCGTTCCCACGGATCGCCTGACGGCGCTCCGCAACGCCTTCTTCGCGATGATGAAGGACCCGGAATTTCTCGCCGAGGCGCAGAAGACCGGCATCGAGATCGACCCGGTGACGCCGGACGAAGTGCAGCGCCTGCTGGCGACCTATGCGCGCTACCCGAAGGAAATCATGCAGAAGGCCGCGAAGGCGCTGGAGAAGTAGGCTCGCCCAGTCCCGACCGCGAGGCCCGGACCGGACGATCACAAGCGCTGCCGGATTTACCGGAGGCTGGCTCTGGGCGGCTCCTTATAGTCGGACGGCGGATGAACGCCGCCGCTCAGGAACACGCCCGCGATCAGCAGAGTGATCCCCAGGCCAAGAAGCGCCGGCCAGTTGCGCTTGATAAACGTCTGCTTTTCTTCCGCCATGTCCGTCCCTTCCCAAAGGCAAGGGCGTTTTCCGGCCAAAATTCAATGGCATGAACCTTCCGGCCAAAAGCCGCCCGGACCAATTATAACCCTGAAAAGAAGAACTACCTAGGTAGTTTTACGGGTCACGCTTCCCGGGGAGCGGTTCGGATTTCGCGCCGACCTTCTTCACATCCCCGAACCCGGCCGCCTCCATGACGAGGTGCACCTTGTTCTGGAAATTCGTGTCCTTGCCGTCGGCAAGTTCCGCCGCATGGCGGGCGACGGCGTCGCAGAGCGCATCGACCCAGCCGGACTCAGCCTTGGCGAAATCGTTCAGCACATAGGAATGGACCAGCGCCTTGTCGCCCGGGTGGCCGATGCCGAGACGCACGCGGCGATAGTTCGCCCCCATATGGGCCGTGATGGAGCGCAGGCCGTTGTGCCCTGCATCGCCGCCGCCGGTCTTGATCCGCAGCTTGCCGGGCGGCAGGTCGAGTTCGTCGTGGAAGACCACGATGTTTTCGAGGGGAATTTTATAGAAACGAGCGGCCTCCGCGACGGCGCGGCCGGATTCGTTCATGTAGGTTTCGGGCATAAGCAGAATGGCGCGGTCGCGTCCCAGAGGCCCTTCGCTGGCGCGCCCCTGAAAACGCGCCCGGAATGGCGCGAAATTGCCCGCACGGGCGATCTTCTCGATCGCCATGAAGCCGATGTTGTGGCGGTTGCCGGCATATTGGCGGCCGGGATTGCCGAGTCCGACGAGGAGCAGCATGGCGCGAGCCGACGGTCAGGATGGCTCCTCCCCGGGATGGACCCGGAGAGGAGGAGGCTTTCAGCCTTACTTCTTGGCAGCCGGCTTGGCGGCGGGCGCGGCCTTGGCGGCGGCAGCCGGAGCTGCGGCGGCCGGAGCCGCTTCTTCCTTGGAGGTCAGCGGCGGGACGAGCGTGATGACCGTGAAGTCCTTCTCGCTCACCAGCGTCTTGCAGCCTTCCGGCAGGACGATCGACGAAATATGCACGGACGTGTTGATGTCCATGTTGGCGAGGTCGATCGTGATGGCTTCCGGAATGTTGTCGGCCGGAACGCGCATCGGAATCGTGTGGCGCACGAGGTTGAGCGTGCCGCCCTTCTTGATGCCGGGGCTGATGTCCTGGTTGATGACATGCACCGGAACTTCGACGCGCAGCGAGGAACCCGGCTTGAGGCGCAGGAAATCGACATGCAGCGGCGTGTCCTTGACGACATCGAGCTGATAGTCGCGGGGAATCACGCGCTCCTTGCGGCCTTCCACGTCGATCTCGAAGATCGTCGTCAGGAAGTGGCCGGCATAGATGAGGGTGTTGAGGCTCTTGTAGTCGAGCGAGATCGCCTGCGCGGCTTCGCCGCCGCCATAGATCACGCCCGGAACACGGTTGTCACGGCGTACGCTGCGGGCGGCCCCCTTGCCTGTCCCGCTGCGGACCGTGGCCGCGATTTGCTTGGTCGCTGCCATTTGGTTGGTCCTTTTCAAACAAAACGGCCGCCCGATGCGGCCGCCGCGCGCCATCGCCTCCAGGGGTGTCGGAAACCGGCGCGCGCCGGGCTTATAGCCGCGACGGACCCCGATGACAACCTGCGGGGCTAGTCGAACAGGCTGGAAACGCTCTCTTCCTTGGCGGTGCGGGCGATGGCCTCGCCCAGCAGCGGCCCGATGGAAATGGTGCGGATGTTCGGCGCGACCCGCACGGCCTCGGTGGCCTGAATGGAATCGGTGATGACGAGCTGCTTCAGCTTGGAGGCCGCGATGCGCGCCACCGCGCCGCCCGACAGAACCCCGTGGGTGATGTAGGCGTAGACTTCCTTGGCGCCCTTGGCGAGCAGGGCGTCGGCGGCGTTGCAGAGCGTGCCGCCCGAGTCGACGATATCGTCCACCAGAATGCAGGTGCGGCCCGTCACGTCGCCGATGATGTTCATCACTTCGGATTCGCCCGCCCGCTCGCGGCGCTTGTCGACGATGGCAAGCGGCGCGTCGATGCGCTTGGCGAGCGCCCTCGCGCGCACCACGCCGCCGACATCCGGCGAAACGATCATGACGTTCTTCGTATCCATCCGGTCCTTGATGTCGCGGACCATGACGGGCGCGCCGAACAAATTGTCGGTCGGAATGTCGAAGAAGCCCTGGATCTGCCCGGCATGAAGATCGACCGTCAAAACGCGGTCGACGCCCGCCTGCGTCAGCAGGTTCGCCACAAGCTTGGCGGAGATCGGCGTGCGCCCGCTGGCGCGACGATCCTGTCGGGCATAGCCGAAATAGGGCACCACGGCCGTGATGCGCTTGGCCGACGAGCGGCGGAGCGCATCGGTCATGATCAGCAGTTCCATCAGGTGATCGTTGGTGGGAAACGACGTGGACTGGACGATGAAAGTGTCCTTGCCGCGCACGTTTTCGAGAATTTCGACGAAGATTTCCATGTCGGCGAAGCGCCGCACCTGACACTTCGTCAGCGGGACCCCCAGATAGGCCGCGATGGATTCAGTCAGCGCGCGGTTCGAATTGCCTGAAAGAATCTTGATTGCTTCGGGCATTCGCGGCGTCCTGTTGGGGCTGACTTTAGCTCAGGCTCTTAGCAGCGTTGCCGGACGCGAACAATATGACGGGCGCGCGACATGCCGCCATCCACCGAAATCATGAACGGTTATATTTTGATCAATTTGCCGGCGCGTAACCGAGCGCGCGACCCTGCGCCGGAGCCGGGAACGGCGTGGCGGGCGCCGCCCGCGCCACCGCGCTGCCCGCGATGGCTTCCGGCGTGTTGGTGAGCCAGGCAGCCAGATCTTCGGCGCTGCGCGCGGCGATCTGCGTGGCGGCGGCCTGATCGACCAGCCCCCACGGATCGGCGGAAGAGCCCTTCAGCACCAGCGCATCCTCGATGCGTTGCTGGCGGCGCTTCTGGCCGTCGAAAACATCCCACACGAAGGCAATGGCCGCGCCGCCCTCGACCGGATAGGCCGCGAGATAGAGTTTCGCGAAATATTTCGCCTGCCGGGCGTCGACCAGAATGACTTCGCGGGCGGAGGCGGCTCCGAAAATCTGCTGCGAAACGCTCTGGATCACCGCAGAAGGCGCGCCTTCGATGCTGACAAGCGACACCGGAGCCCCGGCGGGGCTGACCCCCGGACGCGCGGCGATGCGCTGGATGCGTGCATCGGCCGCCGGCTGAAGCGACCCGGTCTGCTCGCAGCCCGCAAGACCTGCGGCCAGCACTATCATCGCGATGCCGCCGAATACGCGGCGCGCTACAGAAAACTCGATCATTCTCGACGCCTCTCCGCTCGGACCCTTTCGGCATCCGGCGGCTTGAGGGGACTCTGCTAGACGGTTTTGCCTCGCCGGTCCAGACCTTACGGCTACGCTGCGCAACAGCGGGCTTTCCTGCCGGCCCCATGGCGCTTAGATAGCCGCCATGAGTCGTCCCCCCTCAGATCAAGGCGCGCCCCCGGCCGACACGGCGTCACGCCCGCGCGATCTGCCGGACGAACCCGGCGTCGTTGACGAGGCCGAACTTCCCGAAGCCGATCTGCCGGAAGAACTCGACCTCGGCGACGAGGCTCCCGCGCCCGAAAATGTTCTGCGCGGAGCGGCCGTCATTCGCGCGCACCTGCGCGACGCCCCCAAGGGCCCCGGCGTCTACCGGATGATCGGAGAGACAGGCGAGGTTCTTTACGTCGGCAAGGCGCGGTCCATTCGCAAGCGCATTGCCAGCTATGCGCGCGGCCAGGGCCACACGAACCGCATCGCCCGCATGATCGGCCTGACCTGCAGCATGGTCTTCGTCTCGACCCGGACCGAGACGGAAGCCCTGCTGCTGGAAGCCAATTACATCAAGCAGATGAAGCCGCGCTTCAACGTCCTGATGCGCGACGACAAGTCGTTTCCCTATATTCTGCTGACCGCCGACCACCCTGCGCCGCAGATCACCAAGCATCGCGGCTCGCGCAACCGCAAGGGCGATTACTTCGGACCCTTCGCGAGCGTGTGGGCGGTGAATCGCACGCTCAACGCCCTGCAACGCGCGTTTCTCTTACGCTCCTGCACGGATTCGTTTTACGAGAACCGCACGCGGCCCTGCCTGCTGTTCCAGATCAAGCGATGCGCCGGGCCGTGTACGGGCGAGATCAGTCACACGGATTACGCAAATCTCGTGTCGTCTGCGCGCGAATTTCTCTCGGGCAAAAGCCGCGACGTTCGCGACCATCTGGCGACCGAAATGAGCGAGGCGGCCGAGAAGCTCGAATTCGAGCGCGCCGCGCGCCTGCGCGACCGCATTTCGGCGCTCTCCACCGTGCAGGGTTCGCAGGGCGTCAATCCGCGCAACACCGAGGAAGCGGACGTCTTCGCCGTCACCGAGGACGCGGGTCATTTCTGCATCGAGGTCGTGTTCTTCCGCACCTTCCAGAACTGGGGCAATCGCGCCTATTTTCCGCGCGCCGACAAGTCCCTTTCGGGGCCCGAAGTGCTGGACGCCTTTCTGGCGCAATTCTACGACGACAAGCCGCCGCCGCGCCTGATCCTTCTATCGCACGAAATCGAGAACCGGGATTTGCTGGCCGAAGCCCTCAGCGCGCGCGCCGGCCGCAAGGTCGAAGTGGCCATTCCGCAGCGCGGCGAGCGCAAGGAGCTTGTGGACCACGCCACCCAGAATGCGCGCGAGACCCTGGGCCGCAAATTGTCGGATCATCTGGCGCAGGAGAAGCTGCTGGCGGCGCTGGGCGAGGCGTTCGGCATCGACAGGAAGCTGCGCCGCGTCGAGGTTTACGACAATTCGCACATCATGGGCACGAACGCGATCGGCGCCATGGTCGTGGCCGGTCCGGGCGGCTTCATGAAGCAGCATTACCGGACCTTCAACATCAAGGGGACCGACATCACGCCCGGCGACGATTTCGGCATGATGCGGGAAGTGCTGCGCCGCAGGTTTGCCCGCATGTTGAAGGAAGAGGCCGAGCCGGACGCCGCCCTGCCCGCCGATCCTGAAACTTTCCCCTCCCGTCCCGACCTGATCGTGATCGACGGCGGCAAGGGGCAATTCGAGGCGGTGCGGGCCGTGATGAACGAACTCGGCGTCGCCGATGTGGCCATCGCCTCCATAGCCAAGGGCGTGGACCGCAACGCCGGACGCGAGCAGTTCTTCGTGCCGGGGCGCGAGCCTTTCAGGCTGCCGCCGCGCGATCCCGCGCTCTATTTCGTGCAGCGCCTGCGCGACGAGGCGCACCGGTTCGCCATCGGAACCCACCGGGCGCGCCGCAAGAAGGAATTCACCAAAAGCCCGCTGGACGAAATCGCCGGCATCGGTCCGGCCCGCAAGCGCGCCCTCCTGCACGCCTTCGGCACCGCCAAGGCCATTTCGCGCGCCACGCTCGGAGATCTGGAAAAGACTCCCGGCATCAATGCGGCGACGGCCAAGCTGGTCTATGAGTTCTTCAACGAGAAAACCTGAATCGCCCAACGGAGAGTTTTTCCATGCGCCTTCGCTCCTCGCCGCCCTCGCCGTTCGGCCGCAAGATCAAGCTGGCGGCCCGTCATCTCGGCCTGTTCGACAGCATCGAGGTTCTGGCGACCTCGACCGAGGACCCGAGCGACCCGGTCCGGCAGGACAATCCGCTCGGAAAGATTCCCGTGCTGATCCTCGACAACGGACAGACCGTCTATGACAGCCGCGTCATCCTCGAAACGCTCGACCATATGGCGGGCGGCGGCAGGATCATCCCGAAAGACTGGAACGCGCGTCTGGCGGCCCTGACCCTTCAGGCGCTGGCGGACGGCATCATGGACGCCTCGATTCTCATCATCTACGAGGCCCGCATGCGGCCCGAAGAACTGCGCCACGAACCCTGGGTGGAACGCCAGCGCGACAAGATCCGGCGCGGCCTGAAGGCGCTCGAAGCCGCCCCGCCCTCGCTCGACGACATCAACGTCGGCAACCTGACCGTGGCCTGCGCGCTCGGCTATCTCGACTTCCGCAAACAGGTGGACTGGCGTAAGGAAAATCCGGGGCTGATCGGCTGGCTTGACGCCTTCCGGGCGAAGACCCCGGCCTATGACGCCACCGCCCCCCATTGAGCCGGTATTGACCTGAAGGCTGCGAACTTGTTCCCTCCCGGAATGGCCACGGAAACGATCCGCCCCGGCAGCCGCAACTGGTCGCTGCCCAACATGCTCACCTATGGGCGGCTCGTGGCCGTGCCGGTGGTGACCGGACTGCTGTTCTGGCCCGAGCTTCACTGGGTTCGATGGACAGCGCTTGGCATTTTCGCTGTCGCGGCCATTACGGATTTTTTCGACGGCTATCTGGCGCGCGCCTGGCAGCAGCAGTCGAGTCTGGGCCGCATGCTCGATCCGATCGCCGACAAGCTGCTGGTGGTGTCCTGCCTGCTGATGCTGGTGGCGGACGGCATGATCACCGGCTATTTCATATGGGCGGCTGTGGTCATCCTTTGCCGCGAGATGCTCGTGTCCGGCTTGCGCGAATATCTGGCCGAACTGCGCGTTTCGGTTCCGGTGAGCACTGTCGCCAAATGGAAGACCACGTTGCAGCTTCTGGCCATCGGCTTCCTGATTGCCGGGCCCGCCGGGGAAGTTGTGTTGCCGGGCAATATCTGGATCGGCAAGATCCTGCTCGTCATTTCCGCCATACTGACGCTCTACACGGGGTGGGACTATTTCCGCGCCGGTCTGAAGCACGTGGCGGACGATTAGGAGCATCGCCCGAAAAGTGGAGGCCGGTTTTCGGAAAAGCGATGCGATCAAAAATGGTGGATCGATGAAAGCCGTCTATTTCGCCTGGGTGCGCGAGCGCATCGGACGCACTGAAGAAGAGATTTCCCCACCCGACTCGGTGACCACGGTAGGCGACCTGATCGGCTGGCTCACCGGGCGCGGCGAGGAATATGCGTATGCGTTCGAAAAGCCTGCGGTTATTCGCGCCGCCATCGACAAGGCGCATGTGAAGCACGATGCGCCGATTGCGGGCGCGCGCGAGATCGCCTTCTTTCCGCCCATGACGGGCGGCTGAGATGAGTGCTCGGATCAGCATTCAGGCGGAGGATTTCGACACGGGCGCGGAAGTCGTCGCCCTGACGAGCGGCCGCAAGGATGTCGGCGCCTGCGTGACCTTCACGGGCCTGTGCCGCGACGAGGGCGAGACGCTGGCGGCGCTCGAACTCGAACACTACCCCGGCATGGCCGAAGAAGAAATCGCCCGCGTGGTCGCGCAGGCGCAAACACGCTGGCCCCTGCTGGGCGTGCGGGTCATTCATCGCTACGGCAAGATCGCGCCCGGCGGCAATATCGTGCTGGTGGTGACGACATCTTCGCACAGGCGCGCGGCTTTCGAGTCTGCCGAGTTCCTGATGGATTATCTGAAAACCCGCGCGCCCTTCTGGAAGAAGGAGCACCGCGTGGACGGCTTGGCGCGTGACTGGGTCAGCGCCAAGGATGATGATGATCGCGCGCTGGAGCGGTGGGAGAAGTAGCGCGCCACTCTCACCTACGTGTCGCCGCCGTGCTTCGAGACTGCCTGCGCGCCTCCTCGCATGAGGGCTCATGGTTGATCTCCTTCCAAGGCTGCGCTCAACGCGTCAGGTAGCCTATTGACACACACTCTGCGCCTCATACGAATAAAAAATGGCCTCCAGAACTTACTCCATTGAAGAATGCGACGTGCTCGACAAAAGGTCGCTGCAGGTCTTCAGAGCAAAACGCGCAACGTGGTTGGCTTGGATAGATAGCGACAAAGAACACGCCATCTGGGATGTCCTTTCCTCCATGATTTGGACGGATGTGTCCTTTCGAAGTCTCGCCGAAATTGCGAAGGCGAACGAAACAAGCGCACTAAATAATCGGCTCTTGATGGAGAGTTTATTGAATGGCCACGTAGCAACTCAAATTCTTGCTGTTAGGCGCTTGGTTGATGGGAGAAAAGACGTTATTTCAATCAAAAAACTGCTGGAGGAAATGACCAAAAATATAAATCTTTTCACTCGCGAAAATTACGTCTGTCATGACGGCCTGCCCTTTGAATACACGAAAATCAGGGATAGGATTGACGAAGAAAACTTGAGTCGACGCATTACTCTATCTTGGGGGGATACATCCGGACCGAATGCGTGGAGCACCTCTGCCCGAGCGCACGAGCAATTCGACAGTTTGACCGGTATTGCTCCGAACAATCGAAAACGCGAGGACCGGTTACCAAAATCGCTTTTTGAGAAATTGCAAAAATGGATGGAGGAGAGCGGCGGTTTTGAGTTGGCTGAATGGAGCCACGCCTACCTAGCTCATGCAGGTCGCCCCGAAAGCCGCGCCAAAGTCGCTGAACTGAAAATTACACTCGACAAAATATCAGGCGTCACCCGGACCCTCGCCCGAGTAACCGAAGCGGCATCAGCCTACCTACTTTTCGCGGGGGGCAGGTCCGGAAGTCTGATGCCGGTTGAGCAGTTCAACCAGTTCGAAAATCTTGAGCAGCCGTTTTTGACGGCTGAAGATGTTGAAAAGATTGAAGGTTGTTGGGACCGCCTTTCGACGGAGCGGGACAGTTATTTGGACGGCGTAGAGAGCGACCGGGACTGTCAGGAATCTTGTGTGTGGGGCCATAATCCAGCCGCAGGAGGCGGAGTATGGCGATCAAGAAGGGCACATTGGACGAGCTGCTTTCGGGGCGAGATCCCAAGCAGGTCTTTTCAAAGGACGGACTGTTCGACGAACTGAA
>CANJNI010000049.1 GCA_947475995.1 Beijerinckiaceae bacterium
AGAGCCTCGGCGGATTTTACGCCGTTGGGCGCGTGGGTAGCAACAGGGGGGCGGCGGAGCTGATCGGGGTTGCGCAGCCGACCGCCTGTTGCGGTGAGATTGGCGGCATAGACCGCCGGTGTGAGATAGCCGAGGGCGGAGTGAGGGCGACCGCGCGATCGTTCATCAGGACCGCATCGAGATCTACCTGCGCGGCTCATCCGAGGCTGAAGTCAAACCTGTGCCGGTGATTGTCCCATGGACCAAACCCACGCAGGAACGCCGTCGCGACATCCTTCTGCCGACCCAACAACCCGATACGGCACGCCCAATGGAAGGCGATGAACACCAGCGTCTCATTCGCGGCGTCGCTCGCGGCAGGCGCTGGCTGTCCGAAATCATCAATGGCCATATCCCCGATCTCGAGGCGCTCGCCAGACGCGAAAGCCGGAGCCCGCGCTCTATCCGCATGACGCTTTCTTTGGCGCTTCTGGATCCAGTCCTGATCCGCGCTGCGATCGATGGACGCCTGCTGCGCGGCTACGGGGTGACGCGGCTTGCTGATCTGCCCGCGCGCTTTGAGGACCAATGGGCAGCGCTCGGACTGTCCCGGCCTCACTGAGGTCTTCGGCCATTCTAAAAACGCGAAGGAAGTGCGCCCGCAAACACACAGCATTGCCGGGTCGTCACTTGCGAACCCGTCTGCGAAGCCGCGAACCCGTCTCCGAGGGCACCCAAGGGCCAAATTCCGGAAAGCCTTTTTCGCGCCCAAGAGACGGCCAGCCGCTGTGAGGCCAATTCACGCCGTTCCGCTTCGCTGAGACCGTGTCCGCGAAAGACCTCGCAAAATGCCCGCGAACCCGCGGCAGAAGTCACGCAACGGGATAAAGGCGAATAATATCAATAGGATGGTGGGCCGGGAGGGACTCGAACCCCCAACCAGACCGTTATGAGCGGCCGGCTCTAACCATTGAGCTACCGGCCCCCGGCGGCTCGCCGGAGCCGAGATACACGCAAAGCCCTCGCATGCGCAATGGCGCTAGCCGCGCGCGGGCGTCGAACCCGCCAGACGCAGCAGGCCGTCGAGCGTTTCGACGACACGGGCGCCTATATGCAGGTCCTGATCGCTCGCAAAGCCCGCCGCAGCGACAAGCGGGATCAACGCCAGTCCCGCCACGATGGCGATGTTGCCGCCCCGCCGCCCGATAGCGTCCATCCAGCCGTCGGTTCCCTCCGGCATTTCGGATAGCTCGGCCACTGCGTCGACCCCCGCCGGCGGAGGCGCCATGACCACCGCCAGTCCGCCTGCCATGAATTTCCCCAGCCAGCGAAAGCGCATCAGATCCTCACCGCGACAGGCGCACCTGGGCGATATTGCCGCTGATCTGCCCGAAGGCCGCCGCCAGGGCCGGGCCGTCGCCCGCTGTGAACGACTTGGTCGGATCGGTGGCGCATTTGGCGAGCAGGTTCTTGATGGTCGCATCCGTCTCGCGGAAGATGACGGTGTAGATCTTCACGCCGGGTTTCGACTTCGCATAATCGCAAGCCGCGATGAGGCGATTGTTCAGATAGTCTGTCGCCTGCGTGAATGTCTGGACGCTGTTCTCGCCGAAATGACCGGTCCAGAAAGAGCCGTAGGCCGTGTAGTCGGAAACCGTCGGGCCCCAGTTCGCGCCATTGAGCGCAAGCTCGTTCTTGCCGTCGGTCATCAGCACGATGATCTTCTGGGTCTTTTCGTCATAGGGCGAGCCGAGCGAAAAAGGCTTGTTGGGCGAGATGGACCGCAGGCCCCACGCAAGACCTTCGGGAACGATCGTGCCGCCGCCCGCCCAATGCGTCAGACTGTTGATCTTGTTCTGGACGGCGCTGCGATCATTGGTCAACGGCTGAATCGAGTCCGGGCAATTGGCGTTCGGTCCGGTCGTGATGTGATTGCCGAGGCTGTCATAAGTGTCGACGATATCGGCCTTGTTGACGCCGTTGTACTTGAGCAGGTTGTACTGGCGCGCCCACAGGTCCCACTTCATATGCCATTTGGTGGTGCTGCGATTCGTCGGGTCGGCCTTGATCTTGTTGTTGTCGGCCGCCATGGCGGACGTGTCGATATATCCGTCCGGCAGGTAATTGTTGTTGAATTTCGGCACCCAGCTCGGATCGAACTGATCGCCATCATCCGGGGCGAAATAGGGCACATACAGGGTGTCCGGAATCGCCGGGTTGGGTTCATCGTCGCGAATGTCATAGGGCGCCGGGCGCGCTTCCACGCAGCCTTTCCAGCCGCTGTAGGTTCCGCCCTTCAGCGTGCTCGACGGTATGCGCGAGAACATGTCCCAGTTGCTGATCGTTCCGGGATTCGCCAGCCACAGGCAGCCCTTGTTGTTGTTGGAAGGTCCCTGCCCGTAAAGGCCGTCCACATTGAAGCCGGACGGCACAAACTGACCCGTTCCTCCGTTCGGGGCCTTGCTTGTGTTGGTCGTGCCAGAAAGGGTCGGGACAGTATTTGGCGTGGCGGCCCCATCGGCGTGAGCCGACTTGATGCCGAACAGTTCGTAGCCGAATTTCGTCAACGGCTCGAAGATGTTGATCTCCGTCTTCTTGTCGCCGCCGCCCGCGCCGGGATCGACCCAGCCGCCGCCGCCGCTCCCCCAGTCAGCCACGCAGGGGTTGCCATCCGGGCCGGTATTGGTGGCGATCCAGGCCCAGCGCCCGAGCGCCTGACCATTGTAGCGCGCCTTGGCGAGCGTATCGATCATCGCATTGCCGCCGGCGGTCATCACGTCCTTGCCGGGATTGACGGCGGCCACGAATGGCACGACCGACATGCGGAATTTCGGATTGGCCTGCGCGGCGTCGAAAAGCTGATCGGTCAGCTTCTTGGCCGCCGCCTTCAGGGCCGTCATGTCGTTCAGCATCGAGCCCGTATTGTCGAGGACGAGCGCGACCTCGATCGCTCCGCCGCCGGCGAACGCAGCGGCTTCAGCCACCGCCTTGACGGTGAGGCTGTTGATGTTGGCGATCTTCATGAAGCTCGTCGATACGTCGATCGAGCCTTCCGCCCGCCAGCCGCCGCCATCGGCGGTTTTCGCCATCGTCACCGTCGCAGCGCCGGGCGTGTCGCCCATATTGGCCCCGAAGGCCTTGTTGGCCGCCGTCTGGACGTCCGTGAGATTTCCGCTCGTCACGGTCGTGGCCGCGAGCGCCGCGGCGTCCGTCGCCTGCTGGAGCTTGCTGCGCACGCCGACCGCATGGGAATAATCGAGCGCCGAGCCGACCATCATCAACGTCGGAATCGCCACGGACGCAAAGAAGATCGAAACCTGTCCGCTGCGGGAGCGACGGAAATTGCTGAGCGCTCCGGAGAGCTGAAAACGACTACGCATTTGCGCGCCTCTCTTGAAAATCTGCACTGACCACGCTTAAGCCGCGTGAGGTGAACCACACCGCAACCTCTAGCGGAGCAGGGAGTGAATTCCCGTTAAGGTCGCGGTGTTTTGCATGGTAAAAATTGCGATGGTAACTTTTTGGTTGACGCAATCCTCACCGATCCGGTGACGAATCGTTAGCCAGATCATTGCAGGGGAAACTTTCGCGGCGCTATCCGGCGAGCGGCGGAATCGGGCGGGGCCTGCCGGCGTCGTCGATGGCCACGAATGTAAATGTGGCGTCCGTCACCTTCTGGCGATCATGGGTGGTGAAGCGGCGGGCCCACGCCTCCACGTGGATCTTCATGGACGTGCGGCCGACGCTTTCGACCTCGGTATAGACGCACAGGACGTCGCCCACCTTGACCGGGCGGATGAACGTCATCGCGTCGAGCGCCACAGTCACGACCCGCCCGCGCGCCCGCTCGACGCCCGCAATGCCGCCGGCCTGGTCCATCTGGGACAGGACCCAGCCGCCGAAAATGTCGCCATTGGCGTTGGTGTCGGCCGGCATCGCGATGGTCCGGACCGTCAGTTCGCCGCGCGGTTCGCCGTCAGGCCCCGGAAGCGTCATGGCTCAGTTGTTCCAGATGCGGTCGCCCATCTGGTCGATCATCTGGCGGCCCTTGAAGAAGGTCATCTCGACCGCCTCGTCCCTCGACAGGAAGGCGTCCGCCCGGATGAACCTGTGCTCCTTCATCGCGCCGTCCACCTCGCGGGTGATGACGCCGGAAAGCTGCCAGCGCCCCTCGCTCTCGAATGGCGTGGCCGCAATCGTGAAGCCCTGATGTTCCTGGATGGGCGGCGGCGGCGCCTCGCGCGGCGCGCTGTCGCCAAGACCGAAGAGTTTTTTCAGGAAGGACATGCGGCGGCCCGGTTGGTGAGGTGGCCTCCATGTTACGACAAAGCCGCGCCGGGGGGAACGCCCGACGTCGCGGTTGTCTCCTGTCCGCAGGATCCATCTCCGCGAGAGCCACCCACCTGGTGATCGCACTCCGTCAGGATGCAGAATGAGCAGCGTCATGGAGTTTTCATACGGCTCCACGCCGCCTTGATAGAAGCATTGGCAATATGGAGCGAAGGCTTGGACCCCCATCTCACTGATGTTCGCGATCGCGAACACATCATCGTCCACCTGCGCGGCGACCGCACCGCGCTGTTTCTCGGAAAGCCCGTCATCGGACGTGTATCCGGTCGTTGGTCGATTCAGCTGAGCCGCTCGATTTTTGATACGGACAGCAAATTGACCGGCATACTCGTTGCGTCGATTGATCCGTTTCAGTTCGAACAGATCTGGCAAAAGGCGAGGATCAGGTCCGGCGTCATCGTGGACGTCTTCGGCAATGATGGCGTCGTGAGGAGCTCGTCGAACAGCCTTCTGGAAAAATTGACGACCCGCCACGAAAACCGGGAAGTTCTCGCTGATGCGCGGAAACGGGAGTCGGGCCTCGTCGTGGGCAGTGACCCCGGAGGCACACATCTCACCTACTTCTCACGGAATGACGAGTTCGGCTTCCTGGCGACTGCAAGTTATGATTCATCGGCTTTTGCGAAGGATCTCTCTGCAATCCGATCGCGATACGCGCATGATACGGTTCTTTTCACGACCCTGATAGCGCTCATGGGGATCGCTGTCGTGTTCGCGATCAGCGGGCACACTCGCGCCGAAGAGGCGCGCAACGATCTCGTGAATGCTCTGAACGCCATTCCGGTCGGGGTCACGCGTTCGACTCCCGTGGCAAGATCACTTTCATGAATGACAGCCAGCAGTCCTATTGCGGCGTCAGTCTCAGCGAGGTGTTGGGAAAAACCGCCGCCGAACTGCTCGCCAGCGACATGGGGAAGAAACTCTTTGATTTCGATTCGGAAGAGATCAAGAAGTTGCAGGGTCAGATGCGCGCTCCTCACGATCGCATCAAGGAAATGTTCGAGGTTCGACGGCGGGACGGAGAGTGGTTTCGGCTCTACCAGTCCAGGACGCGGGACGGCGGCATGATTGCCTTCAGAATCGGCATCACGGACATAAAGCAGCGCGAGCGCGATGTTGCGGCGACGCGCCATGCGCTTGAAACCCAGCAGCGGCAATTGAACGAGCTGGCGCGCGAAGCCCGGGCGTCGATGACTGCAAAGAAGCAGTTTCTTGCAATGATGAGCCACGAAATCAGGACTCCGCTTTCAGCTGTTGTCGGATTCGCGCGGCTTATGAGCAAGGCTTCCACAAAATTCGAGCAGGATCAGTTCGCCGGCCATCTCCATCGGTCGGCAACCCAGTTGTTGACCATCGTCGACGATGTTCTCGATTTCAGCAAACTGGATCAGGGGGCGGTCGAGACGTCGCTTTCCGACTTCGACCTACATCATCTGCTCGATTCCCTTCCGGATGTCGGAATGCTGTTTGTCGGTGAAGACTCACGGACGAACTTCAAGTTGGACATCGACCCGGACTGTCCTCGAGTGCTTCGTTCGGATGAGGGAAAAGTCCGACAGATTCTCCAGATATTTCTCACGAATGCGGTCAAGTTCGCCCCGGATGGAAGGATCGAGATCGGCGCTGAAAAAATCGGCCGCATGCTGAGAATTTCCATTTGCGATAACGGACCAGGCATCGCGGCTCAGGATCTGGAGCGACTGTTCGAGCCGTTCGAGCAGGGGCAGGCCGGTTCCGAGTTGAAGCAAAAGGGCGCCGGACTGGGGCTGGCGATTGCGAAACGTCTGGCGCGTTTGCTCAATGGTCGTGTGGGCGCAAAATCCTATGTCGGGGAAGGAAGCGAGTTTTATCTGGAACTTCCCCTGGAGTTCGGAGCGCTGCCCGCGGCCGTGACAGCGCTGCCGCCCCAGCCCATGCTATCCTTTGCGTCCATGAGAGCGCTGATCGCCGATGACGCGATAGCCTCGCGCGTTTTGCTCAGGATCTTGCTGGAGCAACGCGGCTTGCAGGTGACCGAGGCGGCTGACGGGCAGGAAGCAATGCATGCACTGCATGGTTTTCAGTTTGACCTCGTTGTAACCGACCTGCAGATGCCCGGCGCGTCAGGTTTCGACATTGCAGCATATCTGGGGCACTCGGCCCGCATCCATGTTCGTCAAAAGATCCACCTCGTCGCGCTGAGCGCCCTGACTGGCGATGACGTGCGTGACGAGGCGATCCGGTGCGGTTTCGATGCTTTCATCTCGAAACCTTACTCGGAAGAGCGGCTCGATCTGGAGATCGATGCCGCCAAGCGAAAGCTTCTGGAAGCGGCCTGAAGCAAATGTCTCGTCATCGGCAAAGCCAGATCATTCGAGCAGTCTGGCCTTTTCCATCAGCTTTTTGAAAAGGCTGTCGGTCGCCGCCGAGATCTCCTCGGGAGAGCTTGCATAATAGGCATACGAGGGGTCGGTAGCGCATTTCTCCATTGTTTGCCTGATGACCGGAACGAGGATGTTCCTGATATTCGTGAACCGCGAATCCGAACCGACAACGGGGACGAGGTATTCGGTGTTAAGCGTCGCAATGCGGATTCCACGTTGCTTGATGGGCGTGCACCTGGCCGCATTGATTGCCTGCGACCGTTCCGATCCGAACCAGAATCCGGGAGCGTTGATTGTCCGGTTCGAGTCGGGCGACCAGTTGCCGCAATAGGCGGGCTTCTTGCCGTAGCAGCCGTTGACGTCCTGATACTCCTTCACATTCCCCTCAACCCCGTCGGTCAGCAGAATGAGAAAGATCTTTCGGCTGCTAGGTGTGGTCCCATCTCCAGAATCCGGCATCAACCCGCTGAGTTGCTGCATCGCATAGGCGATGTTCGTTCCGCCGGGTTCGTCCTGCGTCATCGTGCCGACGGCGGCCTTCAACTTTGCGTAGTCCGTGGTGACGGACTGAACTTCTCTGAGTTCATTGCTGAACTTGTAGATTCCGTACTGAAACTGATTGGGCATTTTCTCTGCGGCTTGCCCCGTTTCCAGCACCGTTGCGATCGCGTCCTTCACGACATCAAAGCGCGTTCTTGCGCCGAACAACTTTGCGCAACAAGGCGTCGTCTTGTTGGCGTTGCAGGTAGGATAGATTGTCTCGCTGACCCAGTTTGTGGTGTGGCAGGCAAAAGTGCATCCGGTCTTGGTTTGCATGAGAACTTGATCGGCCGCAGTCGCCCCGATCCCCATTGATCCAGAAACGTCCACCAGGAAATAGAAGGTGGCGTAAGTCTGGGATGCGGACTGCGACGTGCTGCATCCGGTGTAGGAAACCTCCGAAATGCTCGCCAGATTCATGAAGGTTGTGGCTTGTTTCGCCTCCCAGCATACCTTCATTTTGAGGACATTGATGTCCACGGTCGGTTCGTACGTCTCGTTGACGACCTGGATGCCCTTTGAGGCAAGTTCAGCCGAGAGGCCCTTAAAATATTGCTGCGCGGCCTTTATGGCTTCGAGCTTTTTGGTGTCCCAGGCTCCCGGGTCGTTCATGATGATCGGGCTCACGGCAGCCAACGCGGCCGCATCGGCGACCGAGTTGAGGTTGGCCCGCCCCTCGGAGAGGCGCGCATAGTCTACCCCCGCCCCCACGAGCAAAAGCAGCGGAACGGCGGAAAATGCAAACATCGTGGAGACGCTCGCCCGACGACAAAATAGAACTTTCTTTTTTGGGTCCGGAGCGCTCGCAGAAAGTTCGATATCATTCCGTATACTCCAATATTCCAAGCTCATTTACTGTAATGTAACATGATCGTTACACTGACGTAATTGAGTATTTACATTGAAATATTATACGTAATGGTCATTACGGAAATGTATACGCACATCATTTAAATTTTCATTGCTTTATTTGCTTTGCAGATCCGCAGTTGCTGTCGCGCGTTCGCTGCACTGCTGGCGGTCCGCGCAGGCGAATCGCTTCGGGCGCCCAATGGTTTCAGACCGCGAGGCCGCATGATGCGCGATGCTCGCAAGCTGCAAACCATCGTGGCGGAAATCGAACCGAACCCCTGCGAGCGTCTGCAGGGTCGCGCTGGGCTACCACGCAGGCGCTGTCGTGCTGACCATCGAACATCGGTAAACCGACTCCGGCAAAACCGGGGCCTGCCTTCGGTAAGGTGGCCGTCGGCGCGTCACATGCGTCGGCGCTGGCCTCAACGTCACCCGCGCGGCGGAACTCGTCCAAGCATCCCGGGAATCCAAACCTTGAAGTCGGCTTGAAAGCCGGTGGGGCTACCTCTCCCGGCATTTACCTGCACGATTGTATTACGTACAGTCCCGGCAAAGCTGCTATTCGACGGGGGCAAAATGACGGCGTTTTTGCCAACACAATATTCCCGTATCGTCTGCGCAATCCTCGGGTTGCTGAGGTTTGGATCAGCTGACGCAGCCGACAACCCTTTTGCCGGTTGGCACATTGGAGGAACGATCGGCGGCGGCTATGTCGCACGACAGATCGATCTCAACCTTATTCCGTTCCACTCAAATGCAGGCATAAACGGAGGGAATCTTTCGGTCCCATTTCGGCAATCTGGAAGCACAGGAACGCCGTCGCTCGGCTTCTTCGGCGGAGGTTCTGTTGGAATCACCGACCGACTTACCCTCGGACTGGAAGGCGATTGGAACTGGCAACACTCTCAAGCCGCAATCCAGCTTTCACCGACGCTTTCCGGTCAGCAGCGCTCAGGAACAGCTTCGTTTATAGACTACACTTCAACGAACAACGTGTCCGGCCGTGTTTGGCTAGATTGGATTGCCACCGTCAAGCTGCGAGTAGGCTATAATCTCAATCCCAACATTCAAATTTTTGCATCAGCAGGTCCGGCCGTTACACAAATGCGCAGCGCCCTATCGCATTCGGCCGTGGTGACGAGCGAAGTCTTTTTTCTCGGTACGCGCACCCCCTTACCGACCCGTCTGGCCTCCGCGTCTTTTTCGGATAGAAAAACAGCCATCGGGTTTCGCCTGACGGGCGGCGCTGAATATAGGTTAGCTTCGCCCCTATCGCTGAGGGGTGAGGTTGCCTTCACCCGCTTTCATGTACCCGCTATAACAAATCCGCCGGATGGCTCGGTTTTTGGTGGCTCCGACGATGCCGCTGGGTCCCTGAGCCTCATTACAGCGGCTATCGGACTTGTCTATCGGTTCTAGCAGTAGCAGCCGCGTTGAGGGCGCTGGATCGACCTGCTCGCCTTTGCGGCCTGGATTCTGTCTGGCGAAAAAGGCCCTCGGATAGTCCGCTCAGGTCAAGCTCCCCGCTTGCTTCACGGACCCGTTGCGGTGCGACCCTCTGGACTCCCGCACGCCTCTATATTCCTACTTTGTTCTGATCATGATGGAGTTGGACATGGGCGTTACCTATCACGTTGCGCTGCCATTCGTGCGGGACGAGGCCGGGGAGATAATCGCTGGCGAACCGCAGGAATGCCCCGACGCCGGCAAGGCGGCGCGCGTCGCGTCGTTTCTGGCGTCCGACCCCAAGCATTGCGGAGCCATCGCGTTCTCCCGCACGGGCGACCCGTCACTGGGCGATTTTGAGGACGCGGTGGTCATCAAGACCTTTGGGACGGTCGATCCTCTTGCGCTCGGCGGCTGACGGCCCCATGAGCGTTGAAACCTTGGGGGAAGCCTTCCGGCTGGGCTGGAAGGTCACGGCGCGCTGTTCGCAAGGCAAACGGGACGGGATGCGCAGCATTCCCGAATGCATCAACCGCTACGAACTCGACATGGCCACGCTGCTTTGGACGAGAGGACCGAATTTCCCGCTTTCGCGGCTGGCCGAACGCATGATGTGCACACGGTGCGGATCTCGGCAGGTCCCCATCCTGTTTGACGCGCCCCGGCATTCGGATTCGATCCGCATTGCTGTCTTGCGGGGCCAGTATGCGCGCGCGAGGCCCGATGTTAACTGATGCTAAAGTCGAGGGAGTTTCGGAAGAAATACGCGCGCATGCGCGCGAGAGTTGTGACTGGCGCAAATTCCATACATGGGGATTACAGGATTTCCGGCCTCGGCAAAATCCAAACTGATTACCATGAGCAAATTCGGGGTAATATCGAAACCCTAGTCAGCCGAGAAGGGTTCTTTGAAAACAATGGCGCGCCCGAAAGGATTCGAACCTCTGACCCCTAGATTCGTAGTCTAGTGCTCTATCCAGCTGAGCTACGGGCGCGCAATGTCGTCGGCGAAGCGGCGACGGCGCTCCGTTTAGCCCGTCGCCGCCGGTATGGCAAGCGAGCGGATGCGCTTTTGGTGGAAAGTTGCAAATTCCTCAGGAGGCGAGGCGCCGGCTCGCCCGCGCGGGCAGCGTGACGCGGAACGTGGCGCCGCCGGCTTCGGGATTGGCCGGCAGGAGATCGATGCGCCCGCCATGCGCTCGCACGAGGTCGGCCGCGATGGCGAGGCCAAGGCCCGTTCCGCCCGCCCGCGTCGAACCCTGAAACGCCTGGAACAGGCGCTCGCGCGCATGTTCGGGCACGCCCGGGCCGGTGTCGGACACCTCGATGGCGATGCTGTCGCCCATCGGGCGCGCCGAAATGGTGATGCGCGGCGGCAGGCCGGGCTGCGGGCCCGCGCCTTCCAGCGCCTGAACGGCATTGCGGCACAGGTTCGTCAGCACCCGGAACAGATGTTCGGAATCGGCCAGAACCCGCATGCCTTCGGGCACACGAATGTCGATCTCGATCTTCCGCAACTCTGCCGGCGCGACGATTTCGGCCGCGTCCATCGCCACGGACCGCAGCGAGATATGCGCCAGTTCGGGCGGGCGCTCGGCGGCGCGCCCGTAGGCCAGCGTCGACTGGCAGAACGCGATGGCGCGGTCGAGCGTGCCGACGAGCTTGGGCGCAAGGCGGCGCGCCAGCGGGTCGGACAGTTCGGCGAGGCGGTCGGACAGAAGCTGCGCGGACGACAGCATGTTGCGCAGATCGTGGTTGATCTTGGCGACCGCGAGGCCGAGCGCCGCCAGATGCTTCTTCTGGTTCAGTTCGCTCGCCAGCGCCTTCTGCATTTCGGCGAGCGCTTCTTCCGCGCGGCCGATCTCATGCGTGCTGCCGGACGGCCGGATGATGCGCGACACGTTTTCCGGATCGCCCCCGAACTCCATCAGGTTCGACGTGAGACGCCGCACCGGACGCAGCACCATCAGGTGGATCGAGATCATCGCCAGCGTGGCGACCAGCAACGAGATGATGGCCGAGAGCAGCAGAACGTTGATCGAATAATCGAACATGGCGCGCCGCAGCGGCGTTTCATCGAGGGTGATTTCGATGAAGTCCCCTCCCATCGGGGCGGCCCCGATGGCGTTGAGGGTGCGGCCATTGAGCGCCGTCAGGGTCGTGAAGGCGCCGCTGATCGAGGCCCAGATCGTCGGGTCGCGCAAGTCGACCGTCGTGTCGATGGGCGGCGGCATGTCGTTCATGGCGAGCAGGCGGCGCGTGTCGCGCATCTTCAGCACGATCGTGTTCGCGCCCACATTGGTCAGCAACGTGCGCGTCAGTTCCTCGGGCACCATGTCGGCCGGCGCAGCCTCCAGCACCAGCGCCGCAATGTAGGCGGATGAAAGCCGGTCGCGCAGCCAGTTGTTGCGGAAATTCGCGATGGACGGAACATAGATGGCGACTTCCGCCGCCATCACGAAGCCGATGGTCAGAACCAGCATCCGGCCTGCAAGACCGATGCGCGACCGGCCCCGCTCCGGGCGCGGCGCGCCGGAGGCTGAAGCGGGAAGGAGCGTCTGGTCGGCCATCCGGTGCGGTCTAACCTCTCAGGCGCAGCAGGGCCAGCAGGCGGCCCAGCCACGGATTGCGGAGCTTTTCCGCGAAGGCTCCCAGCGCCGCCCGTTGGGAGGCTTCCAGCAGCGTCGGGGAGGGCAAAGCCAATGTGGCGATTTCGGTTACATTCATACGCTGCGCCAGCGCGACTTGCCACAGGCCGATCTGCTCGGCCGCCTGCGGGCCCACGATGCCGGCTCCCAGCAGGACGCCCTTGCGGTCCGTGATGATCTTGACGTGCCCGTCCGGATTTCCGGCTGCGCGCGCCTGCACATTTTCGGCAAAGGGCGCGCGCAGAACCCGGATCGTCCCGTGCTTCTCGCGCGCCGCCGCCTCGTCGAGCCCCACGGTCGCGATTCCCGGATCGGTCCAGACGACGCGCGGCGCCGCTGCAGGATCGAAGCGCGCCGGCAGGCGGAAGAGGCCCGCCCGCAGCGCAATTCCGGCCTGATGGCGAGCCGAAAATCCGGACGGATCGTGGCCTGTCACGTCGCCGATGGCATGGATGCGCTTGTTGGTCGTGCGCAGCGCCGCATCCACCGTGACGCCCTTGCGGCTGAACGCGACACCTGCGGCCTCCAGCCCGAGGCCGCCCGCATTGGCGGCCCTTGGCGTGGCGATCAGCAATTCGTCCGCATCCAGAAAGCCTCCGGACGCCAGCAAGGCCCGGACGCCCGACGGGAGCGGCTCGAACCTCTCGATCCGCGTCACATCGTGAATCGCAATGCCCTCGCGCCGCATCCGGTCTCGCACGATCCCCGAGAGTTCCGGATCGACGCCTGGCAGCAGCGCGGCGGAATCCACTACCGTGACCTCGCAGCCGAGCCGCCGGAACGTTTGAGCCAGTCCCAGACCGACCGGCCCGGCTCCCAGGACCAGCAGGCGCTGCGGCAGGCGCTTGAGATCGAAAACATCCTCCGTGGTCAGGCAGCGGACGAGTTCGATGCCGGCGATCGGCGGCGTTGCGACGCCCGAACCGGTCGCCAGCACAAAGCGCCGCGCCCGGATGTTAAAGGGGCCGGCTTCCAGAACGCGCGGCGACACGAAGCGTCCCGATGCGTTGATGACCCGCACCCGCATGGCCTCGAAACGCTCCCGCGAGACATTGCGGGATTCGTCCTCCACGACGCGCCGGACGCGCGCGCGCAGTGCCTCGAAGTCCAGCCCGGCGCGGGCTGCGGCGGCCAGGGCATGCGCGGGCACGCTCCCCGCATGAAGATCCGCGCCGCCCATCCGGCCTTTTTCGACCAGAACCACCGACAGGCCGACCGCGGCCGCTGCGCTCGCCAGCGCCGCCCCGCCTGCTCCCGCGCCGATGATGCAAAGATCGGGTTTCAACTCTTCGTTCATGCGCCCGATGCTCCCACCCCGAAGCCGCGTCTTGCAGTGCGCCGCCACACTTTCCAGACGACCGGCAAGAGCGCCAGACTCCCGAGCAACCCGAACGCCAGAAGGATTTCCGGCGTGACGAGTTGCAGCGCCCCGATGTCGAGGCGGCAGTCCGCCAGTCCGGCCGCCACGCAATCGGCGTAAGCCTGTTTGCGCGCCACGATGACGCCGTCGAGTCCCGCCCCCGCCAGCGCATGGGCGAAGGTCCCCGGAACGATTCCAATCAACGTGGTCCAGGCGAAAGTCGCGAAGCTCGCCCCCAGAACCGCGGGTGCAAGATTGACCAGCCAGAATGGAAACAAGGGAACAAAGCGCAGGAACAGCAGATAGGACGCCGCATCCTGCGAAAAGCCGTGGCGAAACCGCGTCAGCCGCGGACCGGCGCGCTCGCGCAGGATTTTTCCCACCGAAGTGCGCACCGCCAGAAACAGCAGGCAACCCCCGAGGGTCGCCGACACGACGGTTGCGGCCGTGGCGGTCGCGGCGCCGAAGAGGAAACCGCCGGTCAGGGTGAGCAGAATGCCGCCCGGCAATGCAAGGAGCGCCAGCAGTCCCCATGCGGCCATATAGGCCGCGAGCGCCAGCGCGCGATGGCGCTCGACATAGTCGAGCATGCCGTCGCGGCTATCGACCAGCGTCTGGAACGAAGAGTAACGCGACATGCCGGTCAACAACACGCCTGCAATCATCACCGCAACAACCAGCAACGGCCACCAGCGCCACAGCGACACGCGCGATTGCGCGTGGGGGCTTTCCGTCCCGCCGCCATCTTGTGATTCTGCCATCGCATCTTGATAGCCTTTTAGTCGTCGCTGCGCATCTGATTGGTCTTGACACCTGCGCGCGCGAAGCGAACACAGGTTAATACTTTCCTTTTCGAAAGCCTCCCCGCCCGAATGGCCGAAGCCGAGACTGCGCCCGCCCTGAATCCTTCCGGACTGACCCATCGCGAGACGGTGAAGATTGTCGCGGGCGTCCTGCTACCGGTTTTCATGGGCGCGATGACCCAGACCATCGTGGCGAGCGCCCTGCCGACCATCGGAGACGAACTGGGCGGCAAGTCACAGCTCTCCTGGGTCGTGACCGCCTACCTGCTGACCGCGACCGCATCGGTGCCGCTCTACGGCAAGATCAGCGACATCTACGGACGCCGCATCACCCTGCTGGCGGCGATCGTCATCTTTCTGGCGGGAACCATCGCCTGCGCGATTTCCGGCAGCATGCTGATGCTGATCCTGTCGCGCGGCCTTCAGGGAATCGGAGCGGGCGGCCTCATGTCGGTGCCGGTGACGGTGCTGGGCGATGTGGCGACGCCCCGCCAGCGGGCGAAATATTACACCTATTTCGCCGCTTCCTACATCACGGCAGGCGCGGTAGGACCACTGCTGGGCGGGCTTTTCGCCCAATATATCCACTGGTCGGCGATCTTCTGGTTCAACCTGCCGTTGGGCGTCTTCGCCTTCGCGCTCTGCGAGCGATTGCTCAGAAGGCTGCCGCGCAATGAGCGTCGCCATGAGCTGGATATTCTGGGCGCCGTGCTGATCGTGCTCGCCAGTTCGAGCTTCATGTACATCCTGAACGCGGGCGGCTCCGAATATGCCTGGGCCTCGCCGCAGATCGTCGGACTGAGCGTCCTGTCCACCCTGCTCTGGGCGGCATTCATCGTCCGGCTGCTGCGGTTTCGCGAACCGCTCATTCCCCCCGGGGTCATCCGCAATCCGGTCCTGCGCGATTCCGCCATGGCGCATTCGTTCGGCTGGGGGGCGATCATCGGGCTGAACATCTATCTGCCGCTCTACCTGCAGGCCGTGGTCGGCATGACTCCGGCGAATTCCGGTCTGGCCCTCATGGGCTTCATGGCGATGGTCAATGCCGGCGCCTTGCTGGGCGCCCAGCTCACGGCCCGGCTGACGCACTACAAGCGGCCCGCCATCATCGGACAGGGCGTGGCGATCCTGGCGACCCTGTGGCTGGCCTTCCGGTCCGCCGAAATGGGCGTCTGGGAGTTCCAGATCGTCATGGCCCTGATCGGCCTCGGTTTCGGGCCGACCGCGCCGCTCACGACCGTCACGGTCCAGAATGCGGTCCCGACACATCAGCTCGGCATCTCGCTGGGCACGATGGCGTTCATTCGCGGCATGATCAACGCCATGCTGGTCGCCGCCTACGGGGTCGTGGCCCTGCACGGGCTCGACGGGATCGACCTTGCCGGCCAGAGCGCCCGCACGGCCGGGGCCGCCGCGCTGGCCGACCGGGGCAATGTGGCGGAAGCCTTCCGGCTTGTGTTCCTGATGGCGGTCGCGTGTTTTCTGGTCGCCTTCGTGTATCTGTTCAGGTTGGAGGAGCGGCCTCTCACCAATGAGCGCAGCACGCACTGACAAGCGGCGCCATTGAGACCCGGCGCGCCAATTGACTTTGCGAGGGCCTTCACCCTATAAGGCCGCACTCGATTTCGGCCCCGCCGACGTCGCTCTTTTGCATGGTTTTTCCGGGTTTCGGACCATATGGTCCGCATGCGGACCGCATGAGGGCAAGTCGGCGATCAATCTCGAACCCCATTGGACGTCGCTTCGGCCTTGCAGGCGCTTGAGGCATGTCCCAAGGAACCGGAGCATACCTGTGAAGCGCACTTATCAACCCAGCAAGATCGTCCGCAAGCGCCGCCACGGCTTCCGCGCCCGCATGGCGACAGTCGGCGGCCGCAGGGTCCTGGCCGCCCGTCGCGCGCGCGGCCGCAAGCGTCTTTCGGCCTGATCCGTCGCTCGGGGCCGGCGCCCAGGGAGCTGCTCCCATGACGAGCCCCGACGAGACCGTCTGCGCGGCTGATGAGCCCGGATTATCCGGCGCACATCCAGTGGCCCCGCAGCGTCTCAAGAAACGGCCGGAGTTTCTGGCCGTCCAGAAGGGTCAGCGTTTTCACGCCGGCCCGTTCAGCCTGCAGGGCCTGTGCCGGGACGACCGGAACGGCCCGCGCTTCGGGCTCACCGTCACCCGTCAGACCGGCAATTCGGTGGAGCGAAACCGCATCCGCCGACGCCTGCGCGAAATCCTGCGTCTGCGCGATGCAGGCGCCCGGCCCGATTTCGATTACGTGATCGTGGCGCGCCCCTCCGCGCTCAGCCTGCCGTTCGACCGGCTGGCGCACGAACTGCACCAATCCATCGCCGGCCTTCACGCCGGCAAGGGCCGCAAGGGCGGCCCGCGCGACCGGCGCGCATCCTCCGCCGGACGCATGTCGTCAGACACGAAAGATCAGGCTCCCGCATCATGAAGGACGATACCCGCAATCTCATCCTGGCCATCGGGATGTCGCTTCTCGTCATCATCGGCTGGAACTATTTCTTCGGAAAGCCGACCGTCACGGCCGTGAAGGAAAATCAGGCCCGCATCGAGCAGAATCCGACGCCGCCTACGGCCGTACCGGGCGGTGCGGCCCCGACGCTTCCCGGGCAGGCCGTCAACGGCCTCGAACCCACCTTGCCGGCAGCGGCCGCGAACCCGGGCGCCTCGCGGACCAGCGTGATCGCATCGACCCCGCGCGTCAGCATCGAAACCGGCAGCCTCGTCGGCTCAATCAACCTTCGCAGCGGCCGCATCGACGATGTGTCGCTCAAGGACTACCGCGAAACGATCGACCCCAAGAGCCCCAACATCGTCCTGCTCGCCCCCATCGGGACGGAACGTCCCTATGTGGTCGGCACCGGCTTCATTCCGCAGGGCGGCAATGTGGCGGTCCCGCTGCCCGATACGCTGTGGACGGCGGACGCCGACAAGCTCTCTCCCGACAAGCCCGTGACGCTGTCCTACGACAACGGCCAGGGCCAGACGTTCCGCCGCAAGATTTCCGTCGACAACGAGTTCATGTTCACCTTCGAGGATTCGGTGGAGAACAAGGGCGCTGAACCCATCACGCTGGTGCCCTATGCGCGCGCCATCCGGGTCGGCAAGCCCAAGACCGACGGCTATGCAGTGCTGCACGAAGGTTTCGTGGGCGTCGTGGGCGACTCGCGCGTCCAGGAAATCACCTACGACGGCATCGAGAAGGAAACCAAGGCGACCAAGACGCTGGCCGGAACCGGCGGCTGGATCGGCTTCACCGACAAGTACTGGGCGGTCGCGATTGCTCCCGAACAGAACAAGCAGTTCGACGCCAGCTTCTCGTCGAGCGGCGACACGCTGAAGACCTACCAGACAGCGCTCATCGAACAGCCGCAGACCGTCGCCCCGGGTGCCACTGCGGGCTTCACGACGCGCATGTTCGCCGGCGCGAAGGTCACCAAGACCATCGATGACTACCAGGCGAAGCTCGGAATCAAGAATTTCGACCTGATCATCGACTGGGGCTGGTTCTACTTCATCACCAAGCCGCTCTTCTGGATCATCGATTTCATCTACCACTTCGTCGGCAACTTCGGCGTCGCGATCCTCATCGTGACGGTGCTGGTGAAGACGCTGTTCTTCCCGCTCGCCAACAAGTCCTACATGTCCATGGCGAAGATGAAGGCCGTGCAGCCGGAGATGATGGCGATCCGCGACCGCTATCCGGACGACAAGCAGAAGCAGCAGCAGGAGCTGATGGAGCTCTACAAGCGCGAGAAGATCAATCCGGTCGCCGGCTGCCTCCCGGTGGTGGTGCAGATCCCGGTGTTCTTTGCGCTCTACAAGGTGATCTTCATCACCATCGAGATGCGTCAGGCGCCCTTCTTCGGCTGGATCCACGATCTGTCGGCGCCCGATCCGACCAATCTGTTCACGCTGTTCGGCCTCATTCCGGTCGATCCCACGCAGGTGCCGCTGCTCGGCCAGTTCCTGCATCTGGGCATCTGGCCGCTCGTCATGGGCGTCTCGATGTTCATGCAGATGAAGATGAACCCCGAGCCGACCGACCCGATCCAGAAGCAGATGTTCGCCTGGATGCCGGTGATCTTCACCTTCATGCTCGGGGCGTTCCCGGCCGGCCTCGTGATCTACTGGACGTGGAACAACCTGCTCTCGGTCCTGCAGCAGGGCTTCATCATGAAGAAGGCCGGCGTGAAGGTTGAACTCTGGGACAACCTGCGCGGCATGTTCGCCAAGAAGAAGGCCGCTTGAGCGAGGCGGCGGACGACAACGACAGATTGCTGGAGATCGGTCGCAAGTTCTTCGCCGGTCCCTGCGATTTCATCTGGGCGGCCTCCGACGTCAACAACCTGCCCCCCATGGGGCCGCCCGAGATCGCCTTCGCGGGCCGCTCCAATGTCGGCAAGTCCTCGCTTCTGAACGCCCTGACCGGGCGCAAGGCGCTCGCCCGCGTGTCGCAGACGCCGGGCCGCACCCAGCAGCTCAATTTCTTCGCTTTGGGCGCGGAGTCACCGAACGAATTCCTGCGCCTCGTCGATATGCCCGGCTACGGCTATGCGGCCGTCGGCAAGCAGAAGGTGGACGCCTGGACCAAGCTCATGCAGGGCTACCTGCGCGGCCGGGCGACGCTCGCGCGCTGCTACGTGCTGATCGACGGACGCCACGGGCTGAAAGACCCCGACAACGCCATGTTCGATGCGCTCGACCGCTCCGCCGTCTCCTACCAGATCGTGCTGACCAAGCGCGACGAGGTGAAGACGTCCGACCAGGACAAGCGCATGGAGAGCGTGCGGGCAGGCCTGTCGCGCCGTCCCGCCGCCCACCCCGAAGTTCTGTTCACCTCGTCCGAAACCGGCGAAGGGATTCCGGAACTGCGCGCCGCCATCGTGCGTCTCATGCAGGAGCGGGGCGCGCCGACCGGCTAGACGGTGGCGACGATTGAGATCATCGCCCCGAGCCGCTACAACACGGCCGACCCTCACCGGATGACGCGCATGACCGACGAACCCACTGGCGCCCCGCAACTGCAGGCCAAGGTCCTCATGCAGGCCCTGCCCCACATGCTGCGCTATGACGACGCCACCGTCGTGGTGAAATACGGCGGCCACGCCATGGGCGACGACAGCGTCGCCCGCAGCTTCGCGCGCGACATGGTGCTGCTCGAACAATCGGGCGTGAACCCCGTGGTGGTCCACGGCGGCGGGCCGCAGATCGGCGCCATGCTGAAGAAGCTCGGCATCGAATCCAAATTCTCCGCAGGCCTGCGCATCACCGACAAGGCGACGGTCGAGATCGTCGAGATGGTGCTTGCCGGCTCGATCAACAAGCAGATCGTCGGCTTCATCAATTCGGAAGGCGGCCGCGCCATCGGCCTGTGCGGCAAGGACGGCGGCATGGTCACCGCCACCAGGGTGACGCACACGATCGACCCCGTATCGCAACTGGAAGTGCCGGTCGATCTGGGCTTCGTGGGCGAACCCTCGAAGGTGGACACGACCGTGCTCGACCAGGTGCTCGGTCGCGAACTGATTCCGGTTCTGGCGCCCGTCTGCCAGGGCGCGCAAGGCGAGACCTACAATGTCAACGCCGACACGTTCGCCGGAGCCATCGCGGGCGCGCTGAAGGCCAAGCGGTTGCTGTTCCTCACCGATGTTCCGGGCGTGCTCGACAAGAACAAGCAGCTCATCAAGGAGCTGAATGTCGCACAGATTCGCGCGCTCATCGCCGACGGCACCATCACGGGCGGCATGATCCCGAAGGTCGAGACCTGCATGTACGCCATCGAACAGGGCGTCGAGGGCGTGGTGATCCTCGACGGGCAGACGCCTCACGCGGTGCTGCTCGAACTGCTCACCGACCACGGCGCCGGAACGCTGATCACGAAGTGACGGAACCCGCAGACAAGGACGCAGCCGGGAATCACGACGCAGTCGCGATTCCCGACGACGCGCCCCTGCCGCGCACCATCGTCGAACATTTCGCCCATGTGGATACGTGGGTGTTCGATCTCGACAACACGCTCTATCCGATCGACAGCGACCTTTGGCCGAAGATCGACGCGCGCATCACGCTGTTCCTGTCGCAGATGTTCGGCCTCGACGGCATGTCGTCCATGGCGCTTCAGAAATATTACTACCGGAAATACGGCACGACCCTGCAGGGCCTGATGCTCGAACACCGGATTTCATCGGACGAATATCTGGATTTCGTGCATGACATCGACCGCACCTCGCTGGTCCCCAACCACACGCTGGCGGAGGCCATCGCGGCCCTGCCGGGGCGGCGTCTGATCTTCACCAACGGCTCGCGCGACCACGCGATCAAGACCGCGAAGCAACTCGGCATCGACCACATGTTCGAGGACGTTTTCGACATCGTGGCCGGCGATCTCACGCCAAAGCCCGACCCCAACGTCTACGCCCGCTTCTTCGACAAGCACGGCGTCGATCCCGCGCGCTCGGCCATGTTCGAGGACATCGTCCGCAATCTCGAAGTCCCGCACCAGAGGGGCATGCGCACCACGCTGGTGGTGCCGAAGCCCGGCCAGTTCGACCACCGCGAGCCATGGGAAGTGGCGCAGGAAGCGCCCGCCCATGTCGATTACGTGACGGATGATCTGGCGGGGTTTTTGCGGGGGATTGTGGGGGAAGTCTGAAATTCATGGCCGAATACTTCAGTGACGCATTTAAACTAGACGCCCTCTTACGTTCGGGAGAGCGTTGTTTCGCTTTGGCCACACCGATCAGCAATTTGTTGCCATTTCTCTAGGGAAATAAAGGATTGATTGTCCTGCGTCAAAATTGAAATTTCTGTTTTGTCACGGGCGATTCGATTGAACCTTATCTCCAGCGTTCCGCGCGCGCCCATGAAAGCAGGATGGCTGACTTCCCAACCAAATTCCTTTCGCATGCGACTTTCGCTGGCATAAAAACAATCAAAGAGATCATGATCACCTACATTGTAGGTCTGCTTGTAGCTCTTGGCGATAGCGCGGAAGGCCGCCGGGTTCAGGGCTGTTCAACGCTCTCAGCTGACGGTCATTGCCAATATTGATTTGAGCCCGCCGAGCGCGGCCGCGTATCGATCCTGGGCGATCGTACCGGACTGGTTCGTTCTCAGGATGTTGTAACCGAAGCTTCGGAGTCTCGCGAAGATGC
>CANJNI010000050.1 GCA_947475995.1 Beijerinckiaceae bacterium
GCGCGTATCGGAAGGAAGATGCGGCTCAATCCGCGAAAACTGCGCATCCGTCAGCCAGAACAAGTCCCGATTCACTGTCGCTTCCTTTCGGAAGCCGTGAATCACAACTCGCTGATCATGACAATGATTTTATGGGTCTGGACCCTAGGGCGGCCATTGCGGGAGGGGAATTGCCATGCGGCATTGGAGCGCTAGACTGCCCTCACAATGCGGAGATCGCTCCATGCGCGCGCGCGCCGATGTGACTGACGTCAACCTTCACTATTTTCTGCGGCCGGACCACCATGACGCCGGACGCATATGGGCCGCGACATCCGCCATCGTCGAACCGGACACGGCCTTCGACGATCGCCGCAGATGGCTGTTCGACAGGATCGAAAGCCTGCACGACAGCGGCGCAAGGACCATCTGCGCACTCGACGCCCGCACCGGACACATGCGGGGCTTCGTCACGGTGCATCCGGAAACGAAGCGCCTGCATCAGATCGTCGTCGCACCCGAGGCGCTGGGCTCAGGCCTGGCTTCGATCCTGCTGACGCAAGCGCGCGATGTGGCGCCTGCCCGCATGGAAGTTGTGGTGAATGTGAACAACGCGCGGGCGCTGCGATTTTTCGAGCGCGAAGGCTTCGTGCGGCGAAGCGATGCGGATTCAGGGGATGTTCTGCTGGAGTGGCGGGCGTAAGCGTCCCCTTTCCCCGGGATAGGGAGTGGCGCGATCAGATCCCGATCTGGCGCTCGATATTGTCCCGCCGCTGCGCCAGTTCCGCCGATGTGCCGCTCCATGCCACGCGGCCTTTCTCGACCACGTAGTGACGATCCGCGAGGCCGATGAGCGCATCAAGATTGCGGTCGACAACCAGAATCGAGAGGCCGTCGTTCTTCAACTGTCGCAGGCAATTCCAGATGTCCTCGCGAATGAGCGGCGCGAGGCCCTCCGTGGCTTCGTCAAGGATGAGAAGGCGCGGATTGGTCATCAGCGCGCGGCCGATGGCGAGCATCTGCTGCTCGCCGCCGGAAAGCGTGGCGGCCGATTGTGTGCGTCGTTCCGCCAGGCGCGGGAACAGCGCATAGACGCGCTCCAGCGTCCAGCCCGCGCCCTTGCGCTGGACGGATGTGGCGACAAGGTTTTCTTCCACATTCAACCGCACGAAAACCTGTCGGCCTTCGGGCACGAGCCCGATGCCGCGCCGCGCGATCTGATGCGGCCGGGCCGCCTCGATGCGTTCGCCCTCGAAGGTGATTGCGCCCGAGCGCGCCGGCGTCAGCCCCATGATGGCGCGGATCGTGGTGCTTTTTCCCATGCCGTTCCGGCCGATCAGCGTGACGACTTCGCGCGCTCCCACATCCAGCGACATGCCGGACAGGATGAGCCCGCCGCCGTAGCTTGACGTGATGTTGTCGACGCGCAGCATCAATGCGCTCCCGCGCCCAGATAGGCGTCGCGCACGCGCGCATCGTCGCGCACTTCGCGCGGCGTTCCGGTTTTCAGGATAGCGCCGTTCACCAGCACCGAAACCCGATCGGCCAGCGCGAAGACCGCGTCCATGTCGTGCTCCACCAGCACAATGGTCATGGTCCTCTTGATGCCGCGCAGGATTTCCACCATGCGGGCGCCTTCCTCGGGCCCCATGCCGGCCATCGGCTCGTCGAGCAGCAGCAAGCGCGGCTGCATGGCGAGCGCGACGGCGAGTTCAAGCTGCCGCCGCTCGCCGTGCGACAGCGCCTCTGCGTTGCGGTCGGCGCGGTCGGCGAGCCCGACCTGTTCAAGCGCCGCAAGCGCGGGCTCACGCAGTCTCTTGTCCTTGCGCGCATCTGCGATGAAGCGGAATGAATGGCCCTGCCGCGCCTGCACGGCGAAAGCGGCGTTGTCGAGCGCCGTGAAACCCGGGGCGAGTTGCGTGATCTGGAACGAACGCGCAAGGCCGGACAGCGCCCGGCGCGGCACGTTCCATGAGGTCACGTCAACGCCGAACAGCGAGATGCGTCCGGCATCCGGGGCGATCTCGCCGGTAATTTCCCCGATCAGCGTCGTCTTGCCCGCCCCGTTGGGGCCGATCACCGCGTGGCACTCGCCGTCTTCGACGCCCAGCGAGACATTGTCGGTGGCGCGCAGGCTGCCGAAACTCTTGCGCAGGCCTTCCAGTTGCAGGGCGCTCATTGGCGGTCCTTTCCGCGCACCGCGCCCCACAGCCCGCGCGGCGCAAAAACCGCCACCAGAAGCACGAAAGGTCCGAAAATCATCTGCCAATGTTCGGTGGCGCCGGACAGATAGGATTCGATCAGCAGGAAAGCCGCCGCGCCCACGACCGGTCCGACGAGCGACGACAGGCCGCCCATGATGACCATCACCAGAAACTCGCCCGAGCGCACCCAGCTCAGCATGTCGGGCGACACGAAGCGGTTCTGGTTCGCCCACAAAGCCCCCGCCAGACCCGCCATCATCCCGGCGATCACGAAAGCCGCGAGGCGATAGCGGTAGACCGGAAAGCCCAGCGCCGCCATACGCCGTTCACTGGCCGCCGCGCCGCGCAGCACCATGCCGAACCTTGAATTGAGAATGCGCCATGACAGCAGCACGCAGAGCGCGAGCGCCGACACGCAGATCCAGTAGAAGGTGCGCGAATCCGTGATGCGGTTTCCGGCGAAAAGATTGCGGGTGGACAGCGAAAGGCCGTCGTCGCCGCCGTAATATTTCAGGGCGACGAACAGGAAGAACAGCATCTGCGCGAAGGCCAGCGTGATCATGATGAAGTAGACGCCCGCCGTGCGCAGCGACAGCGCGCCGATGACGAGCGCCGCGAGCCCCGCCACCGCCATCGCCAGCGGCCACGCGATCAGCGCCTCGTTGGTGCCGCTCCAGCCGAAGATCGGGACATCATTGGCGAGATGAAACGACGCAATCGCCACCGCATAGCCGCCGAGGCCGAAATAGGCCGCATGGCCGAAGCTCACCAGATTGCCGCGCCCCACCAGCATGTCGAGACTCACCGCCACGATGCCGTAGATGGCGACGCGCGTGGCGAGCGTGATGACGTAATTCGTGCCCAGCCATGTGGCCGCCATCGGTACGGCCAGGAAAGCCAGCACGACCAGCAGCGTCGCGAGATTGGTCCGGTTCAGCATGTCAGCCGCTCACCGGGAAAAGCCCGCGCGGGCGGATCACCAGCACCAGCGCCATCACGAGATAGATGATGACCGACGCCAGCGCGGCTCCCAATCCATCCGCCAGTGGGCCGCTAAGCCAGCTTTTCAGCAGCATCGGCACATAGGCGCGGCCCAGCGTGTCGCAGAGGCCGATCAGCAGCGCCCCGGCGAATGCGCCCCGGATGGACCCGATGCCGCCGACCACGATGACCACGAATGTGGTGATCAACACCTGCTCGCCCATGCCGATCTGAACGGAGCGGATCGGCCCCACCATCACACCCGCCAGTCCCGCCAGCAGGGCGCCCAGCGCAAAGACCAGCGTGAAGAGTTTGGCGATGTCGACGCCCAGCGCCTCGACCATTTCACGCTTGTCGGATCCGGCGCGGATCAGCATCCCGACCCTGGTGCGCGAAATCATCCACCACAGGCCCAGCGCAACCGCGACGCCCACCGCCATCATGGCGAGCCGGTAGGCCGGATAGCGCAGGCCCGGAAGAACTTCCACGAAGCCTGCAAGCTGGGGCGGCGTCTCGATGAGGAGCGGCGAGCGGCCGGCGCTCCACGCAATGAATCCATTGAAGAACAGGATGAGCCCGAACGTCGCCAGCACCTGCGAAAGATGATCGCGCGCGTATAGTCTTCGGACGATGATGAATTCCATCGCGGCGCCAACCAGTGCGGCTGCCGCAAGCCCGGCGGGCAGGGCCAGCCAGAACGTGCCGGTCTTCGCCGCCGCATAGGCGCCCGCATAGGCGCCGATCATATAGAGCGAGCCATGCGCGAGATTGATCACGCCCATGATGCCGAAGACAAGCGTCAGGCCCGCCGCCAGCAGAAAGAGCGTGAGGCTGAGTTGCAGCCCGTTCAGAAGCTGCTCGAGAAAAAGCTGCATGGGCTGCGCCGGTTGCGGGCTGCGTCTGGAACGCAGCCCGCACCGTCAATCAGAGGTTACAATCTTTCGCATAGGCGTCGCCGTGCTGCTCCAGCACTTTCGCGCCGGATTCCAGAACAACCTTGCCGTCCGCGCCCTTCACGGCCTTGATCTCGTACCAGTCCTGGATGGGGTGCTGGTTCTTGTTGAACTTGAAGGGGCCGCGGGTCAGTTTCACGTCTGCCTTCAACATGCCGGCGCGGAACGAGTCGTCCAGCTTGCCGCCGCTGGCATTGAGGGCGCTGGCGATGAGCTTTGCGGTGTCGTAGCCCTGGCTCGCATAAACAGTCGGCTCGCGATTGTACTTGGCCCGGAAGCCCTTCACGAACGCTTCATTCTCGGCGTTCTTGAAGTCGGTGTTCCAGTGGGCAGTGGCGGCGATGCCGATGGCGGCGTCTCCCGCTGCGCCCGCGATGCGCTGTTCGAGCGAGGGCGAAGCCACCACCATCGGGATCTGGTCCTTCAGGCCGGCCTGCGTCCACTGGCGCAGGAACGCGATGCCCTGGCCGCCCGGATGAAACTGGAACACCGCATCCGGCTTTGCCGCCCGGATGCGGGCCATTTCGGCTGCGAAGTCGGTCTGTTCGAGGCCGGTGTAGATCTCCTCGATCACCTCGCCGCCGTACATGCGGCGGAATCCGGTGATGGCGTCCTTGCCGGCCTGATAGTTCGGGGCCAGCAGAACCATCTTCTTGTAGCCGAGCTTCTTGGCGAGCGCGCCTGCGGACTCATGCAGGTTGTCGTTCTGCCAGCTCGCCACATAGTAATTCTTGTGGCACGCCTTGCCGGAGAAGTTCGACGGGCCGGCGTTCGGGCTGACGAAAATGCCGCCTGCTTCGAGGATGGACGGAACGACCGCCACCGACACGTTCGAGAAGATGATGCCGGTGAAGAGCTGCACCTTGTCGTTCTCGATCCACTTGTCGACGATCTGCTTGGCGTCGCCGGGCTTCAGCTTGTCGTCCTCGACCAGCGGCTGGATCGGAATGCCGCCGAGCTTGCCGCCTTCTTCGGCGATGGCGAGCAGGATGCCGTCGCGGGCGTCCTCGCCCAGATAGCCGCCGGGCGTGGAAAGCGTGGTGACGATGCCGAGCTTCAGCGGCTGTTGCGCGGCGGCCGCGCCGGTCAGCGAAAGCAGCGCCGCACCCGCAAGCGCAAGGGACTTCAAACGCATGGAATTTTCCCCCAAATCCGGAATATGCGCGGCTGTGGACGCCTCGCTCAAGCCATCTTGGCACAGGGGGCGGCCCGCGCGCCAGCGCCATGGCCGCATTCTTTAGCCCAATCCGCCTCGGCGGTTGAGCGTTGACCGGCGTCAAGGTATCTGGAGCGCTATTGTCCTAACCGGATGCCGGGCGCTCTGCCCGGAACGGCAGGGGAAGAAACAGACTGGAGACCCCTATGGCCAAACTCGTCGCCGCATATGGATCCTCGCACAGCGTCATGCTGACCGCGGCCGAGGAGGACTGGCGCAACGGCTTCAAGACCGCCGACAAGACGAATCCGTGGCTGTTCGACAAGGAAGGCAACAAGACCAATTACGAAGGCTTGCTGGCCAAGGCTTCGAAGGACAACAGGCAGGACGTGTCGCCCGAGGCCATGAGCGCGCGCTGGCGCGAGGCGCAGGCCGCCATGGACCACATGCGCGACCTCATCACCGACGCGCCCATCGACGTGCTGATCATCTGCGGCGACGACCAGCACGAACTGTTCAAGATGACCAACATGCCGGCCATCGCGATCTATTATGGCGACACCATCCTCAACGCCAAGCGCAAGATCACCCCCGACATGGGCTGGTACAAATTCGCGCAGGCGCAGCGTCAGGAAGCCGAGGCCGACGTCAACTGGCCGGTCGACAGCAAGCTCGCCACATGGCTCATCCGCAAGCTCAGCGACCGGGACTTTGACATAGCGGCCCTCAACGGCATCGAGCCCGGCAAGTGCGAAGGCCACGCCATTTCGTTCATCCACCATCGCTACATGACGAAACGCAAGATTCCGGTCGTGCCGATCCTGTTGAATACATTCGATCCGCCGAACCAGCCGACGCCCGCGCGTTGCATCAAGCTCGGCGCTGCCCTGCGCCAGCTGATCGAGGAATATCCCGAGGACATCCGGGTTGGGATTCTCGCGTCCGGCGGCCTCAGCCACTTCGTTGTCGACGAGCAGCTGGACAATGCGGTGATCGACGGCATCCGCCGTCACGATTACAGTTTCCTCGCTTCGATCGAGCCCAAGCTCCTGCAGGCCGGCAGTTCCGAGATCCGCAACTGGATTTTGGTTGCAGAAGCAGCCCGCGACTTCGATCTCGACTGGGTCAAGTATGTGCCCGGCTACCGAACCGAAGCCGAAACCGGCACGGGCCTCTGCTTTGCGCAATGGAAACGCCGCGCCTGACCTGACGACTGCCCGCACGGTCTGCGCGTCTTCCGACAGCAGGCGCGCCGGAACATCCCCCACCGCAACACGTTCTTGGCCGGTAGTCGGCCGGGCCGTTGCGGCAGGGGCATGTTTTGGACAGGCGTCAATTTCTCATCGCATCCGTCGTCACAGTGGCGATGACCGAAAGCGTGCAGGCGCCGCGTGCGGCCCTGCAGGGAAAATCCATGCCTTTCGAGCACAGCCATGTGCGCTCGATGGCGCGTGCACTGGCCGCAAAACCTTTTGAGGCGCCCGATCAGGCGCTGCCCAAGCCGCTCGCCAAGATCGGCTATGATGAATATCGCTCGATCAGGTTCAGGCCCGAACGGGCGCTGTGGCGCGACGACAAGCTGCCGTTCCAGATCCAGTTCTTTCATCGCGGCTTTCTTTTCGCCAATCCGGTCGAGATCTACGAGGTCGACAACGGCTTTGCGCGGCTCATCTCCTATACGCCTGATATGTTTGAATTCGGCGGCGTCGCGGCTCCCGAGCCCGATGCGGATCTGGGTTTCGCGGGTTTCCGCATCCACGCGCCCTTCAACATTCCCGATTATTACGACGAGGTTGCAGCCTTTCTGGGCGCCAGCTATTTCCGCGCTGTCGCGCGCGGCCTCGGTTACGGGCTGTCCGCGCGCGGCCTCGCCATTCGCACCGGCGATCCGAAGGGCGAGGAGTTTCCGCTGTTCAAGGCGTTCTGGATCGAGCGCCCCTTGCCGACGGCGAATTCGCTGGTCGTCCATGCTTTGCTGGACAGCCCCAGCGTCGCAGCCGCCTACCGGATGACGATCCGGCCCGGGGAAACGACCGTGTTCGACGTCGAGATGGTGCTCTATCCGCGCGCCGATCTCGCCGGGATCGGCGTCGCGCCGCTCACCAGCATGTTCTTCTTCGCCAGCAATGACCGCAGGGGCGTCGATGACTATCGCCCCGCCGTGCATGATTCAGACGGATTGCTCGTTCACAACGGGCAGGGCGATGTCGTCTGGCGTCCGCTGGTCAATCCGCATGACCTTCAGTTGAGCGTCCTGTCCGACACCAATCCGCGCGGCTTCGGGTTGATGCAGAGGGCGCGGGACTTCCGCAACTATCAGGATCTGGAATCGCATTTCGAGAAGCGTCCGAGCCTGTGGGTGGAGCCCATCGGCAACTGGGGCGCGGGCGCCGTCCATCTGGTCGAGATTCCCACGAAGCAGGAATATCACGACAACATCATCGCCTTCTGGCGGCCGAAGGAAATCGCCCGGGCATCGAGCGAATACAATCTCACCTACAGGCTTCACTGGGGCGCCGGGGCGCCGGTCAAATCGCCGCGCGCGCAGGCCATTCGGACTGCGGTCGGGGCGGCGCCTGACGGCACGCGGCTTTTCGTGCTCGATTTTTCGGGCGAGGCCCTGAAGGGGAAGCAACCCGACGGCGTTCAGGCTTTCGTGGAGGCCGATCGCGGCAAGATTCTCAATCCGGTCGTTCAGCGCAATTCGTCGCTGGAGACCTGGCGGCTGAGCTTCCAGCTTGCGCCCGAGGACCAGACCCATGTCGAGTTGCGCGCACGCCTGATGGCGGGCGAGGAGCCGGTCACCGAGACATGGGTCTATCAGTGGCGAAAGCGGCCCGAATAGCAATATATTGTAATATTTATGAAATTTACTCTTTTACTCCGATGTTGCATCGCATCTAGAATTGGTTAAATTAATGAGACTCATTGGGGGGCAAAATGGTTTCGAGAAAGCTTTTTTGGTCGCTGGCGATTATTGTGTCGCTGGTGCCGGTATTGGTAAATTTATGCATGTATTTGGTTGAGGATGGCGCTACGACCTCCCACCTAGTGTTAAACATAAGCTATGATGTTTTATTTGCTTCTGTTTCTATTTGTATTATTTCTAAACTACAATTGTATCATCAGACAGCTAGATTGAGTATAAAAGACGGGTTTCCTCGGTATGAAAAGGCCCTTTTGTTCGTTTTCATCTTGCTTGCTACCCTTTGCGTCAATGTTGTCCTTTATGCGCGAGTTGTCGCCAAGTCGTTGACCGGGGTCGGTGTGAGCCCAAGTTATGTTCCGTTGGCGGCCCTTTTGTTCATTGTTTCGGTCTACGCCGCCTATCGGGGTGTGGCCGCCTACGATTTTGAGGTATGAATATGACTGCAGCTTGGGATGAAATCGATTTTGGTATTGCATTTTGCGCTGTCCTTCTGGCCTGCGCGGCCTACGCAACAAGCCGCATCAAGGACTATTCGGACAAACCGTCTCTTCCAATTGCCCAAAATTTTGCAACCTTCGTCTGCAAACCCCATTTCGCCAGAGTTGCAGCCTTATGTTCAACCGTATTAGTAATTTGCATGGCTGTCGCTGTTTCATCGGTCTATGCGGTGATTAAGGAAAACTCTCAGTCTGGGCTCATGGCAAAAGCCGCGTCTCGTTACGAATTCGAAAAGGGTGTCTCTGGACTTGAAGAAACCAGGGCTGAGCTCCAAATTTTGTTGGCCAAGTTTACCTCTGGATCTACGGCTTTGGCGAATTCTGAAACTCCTAGTTTCGCCCAGATGGCCAAATGCGAGCAGTTCCGGCGGGATCAGCTCAAGTTGGAACTTCGTGTAGCTGAGCTTCGAACAGAGTTGATTTCTGCTACGTCAAGCAGCCAAGTTAATGATGGCGTATTTTTCGATAAAATTAAGCAGGCTGCTAATGAAATTGAAAAAATTGAGTCGACTCGTTCATTACTAACAGCGGATTGCCGTCGATTAGGGCGCCCTACTTGGGATGCCCATTATGGTGCTAAGCTGGAACGTTAGGAATTTAGCTTGCCGATCTCATTGCCGCTGCGCCAGTCTCGAACTGTAGCCGCGCGAGCTTGGCGTAGAGGCCTTCCGCCGCCACAAGCGACTGGTGTGTGCCTTCCTCGACGATGCGGCCTTCGTCCATCACGAGAATCCGGTCGGCTTCCAGCACCGTCGCCAGACGATGGGCGATCACCAGCGTCGTGCGGTCCTTCATGATGTTGTCGAGCGCCGCCTGCACGAGCGTTTCATTTTCTGCGTCGAGCGCCGACGTCGCTTCGTCCAGCAGCAGAACCGGCGCATTCTTGAGGATGGCGCGGGCGATCGCAATGCGCTGGCGTTGCCCGCCCGACAGGGTGGCGCCGCGTTCGCCGACGCGAGTCGCATAACCTTCCGGCATCGCGTCGATGAATTCGCTCGCCGCCGCCTGTTCGGCGGCGCGGCGCACTTCCGCATCGCTGGCCTCCGTGCGGCCGTAGCGGATGTTGTCGGCGATGCTGGTTCCGAAAATCACCGCATCCTGCGGCACGAGCGCGATGCGGGCGCGCAGGTCCGCCGGATCGACCCTGGTGAGCGGCGCGTCGTCCATCAGGATCTGGCCGCCCGTAGGATCGTAGAACCGCATCACGAGCTGGAACAGCGTCGATTTGCCTGCGCCGGACGGGCCCACGACCGCCACCGTCTCGCCCGGCTTCACCCGGAAGGAGATGTCGCGCAGCACAGGGTCGTTCGGACGGCCCGCATAGGCGAAGCTCACGCGGTCAAAGACGATTTCGCCGCGCGGCGGGCTCTGCATCGGGAGAGGCTGCGCGGGCGACGTGATGGAAGGTTTGATGGCGAGCAGTTCTGCAAGGCGTCCCGCAGCGCCCGCAGCGGAAGAAATCTCGCTCCAGACTTCAGACAATTGTCCGAGCGAACTCGCCCCGAACACCGCATAGAGCACGAATTGCGACAAAAGCCCGCCCGACATGCGCCCCGCCAGCACATCCTGGGCGCCGAGCCACAACACGCCGATCACGCTGGCGAAGGCGAGGAAGATCGCCACCATCGTCAGCAGGGCGCGCGCGCCCATCGCCTTGCGGGCGGCGCCATAGGCTTGCTCGACTGCGGCCGAGAACCGCTTGTTGGTGGCGCCTTCGGCGTTGAACGCCTGCATGATGCGCACCGAGCCGAGATTTTCCGATGCGAAGGCGGTCGCTTCCGCCAGCGTATCCTGCGCGGCCCGCGAACGGGCGCGGACCGACCGACCGGAGGCGACCAGCGGCAAAACGATGATCGGGATCGCGATCAGCACAAGCGCCGAGAGCTTGGGGCTCGTATAGACCATCATGGCGATGGCCCCGAAGAACAGGAACAGGTTGCGCAGAAGCACCGAGGCGGAGGACCCGAAGGCGGATTTCATCTGCGTCGTGTCGGCGGTCAGCCGCGAAACCAGTTCGCCCGTCTGGGCCGTGTCGTAGAAACTGGCGTCGAGCCGCGACAGATGCGCGAACATGTCGGTGCGGATATCGGCCACCACGCGCTCGCCGAGCGTCATCACGAGGTAGTAACGAGTGGCAGAGGCGACGGCCAGAACGCAGACCACAGCCAGCATCGCGCCGAAATACTGGTCGATCAGGCCCGCGCCTTCGTCCGTGAAGCCGAAGTCCACCATGCGGCGCACAGCCAGCGGCACCGTCAGGGTCGCGGCCGAGGCCACGCTGAGCGCCCCCAGGGCCGCCAGAATCCAGCCCTTGTGGCGCGTCGCATAGGGCAGGAGCGGCAAAAGCGACTTCAGGGAGGTGCGTGGCTTGGCGGCGGTGGTCTGGTCAGTCATGCCGGGTCTTTACGCCGTTTGTGGCGCGGGGGGAACGGGCCGCGCTTCACGTCTTGTGCGGTGGGATTGTCTGCTATATAGGGACCGCATTCCCCAGCGGGACAGAATTTTCGCGGCCTCGCCGACGCGCGCGCCCGACCAGTACCGAGGACCGTTCGATGAAAGCCGATATCCATCCGCACTACCACACCATCAAGGTCGTTCTGACCAATGGCACCGAATTCGTGACCCGCTCGACCTATGGCGAGGAAGGCTCCAGCCTGAACCTCGACATCGATCCGAACACGCACCCGGCCTGGACTGGCGGCAGCCAGCAGCTGCTCGACCGCGGCGGCCGTCTGTCGAAGTTCACGTCCCGCTTCGGCGGCTTGGGCATCGCGGCGACCAAGAAGTAATTTTCCGGACCTTCCGGATTGCAAAACCCCGGCCTCGCGCCGGGGTTTTTGTTTGTCCGCAGCCGCGCCAAAGAAAAAGCCCCGGGGAGCAGCCGGGGCTTTTGATTTGAAGCTGAGCACTTCGGTCTGGAGCAGTCCCGGCGTTGAGCGACGCCGGTTTGGAGCTTTTCTTCTTGGAGCTTTCGTTTCGGAGCAGTCTGTTTCGATTTGGAGCGGAACAGGGAAGATGCCGGCTACGGAGCAAGAAGCCGGCCAGCCTTTTTGGGTCAGGCAGGCTGGACCTGGAAAGCGCGACGCAGCTGTTCGAGCTGGCCGCGGATGCCGAAATTGACGGTCGCGACGGCTTCCTCTTCCGCCTTGGCGTAAAGCAGGCGGTCGAGATGCAGGATGCGCGACTGGAGCCGCATCGAGCGGGCGCAGAGTTCGCGAAGCTGTTCGGGGAGACGCTCGAACTGTTCGGCCGGAGCCGCAAGGTCCTGACGCGACAGCTTGACCTTGTGCTTGTCGGAAGCGGCCTGGGCGGGGCTGAGTTCACCTTCGTTAACGGCGCGCTGGAGCAGCAGCCAAGAAGCAAGCTGCATGAGCCGTGTCGTCAGCCGCATGCTTTCGGACGCATAGGCGAGGGCGTCCAGCCGGACGAGCGCCTTGGCGTCGACGCGGCCCTGACCATCCAGATAGGAGGCGGCTTCTTCGACCAGCCCCATGCCTTCCTTGAACAAGGCCTTGAAATTCTCGGACGAAGCCAGCTTCTGGGCGAACGAGACCGTGTTCCGTGTTTCGGAGAAATTCGTCATCTTCGCCATTCCACTCAACTCCGTACGCCCGCCGCTGTCGTGTTCTGGGACCGGGCCCGTGTCCTGACCCGACAACAGCAATACTAGCGCCAAACGCTCCCGGCGGGGCGTTTAGCTTTCCTTAAGGTTAATCCACAGGGTAAATGCCGCAAGGGCCACGTCGGGCGCGGGCGAGGGCTGGCGGGCGAGCGGGGCCGCAAAAGAAAAAAGAGCCGCACGGGGCGGCTCTAATAGTTGGTAACAGGGAGGCGTCAAACAGAGTGACAGGAGCCACTCCAAAATCCTGAAGGATCAGGATGATTAATTTAATAGACTGGAATCCTTAATCCGCCGTTAAGCGGGTTGAGAAAAATCGCTGCAGTCCCGTATCGAAACAGGACAGGTTTCATTCTGGAACTGCCCCGCATGCGTATTTGGGATCACGTCTTGAAAAAGGCTGCTGCGGCGTTCTTCGAAGCCTCTTTCCGCGCGCGCGCCTGTTCGAGCCGGGCGATCTCCTCGCGCAGCAGCCCGATCCGCTCGTCGAGTTCGCTGACCGACAGCGTGTCGAGCGATTGCCCGATTTCGTGTTCGGGCTTTTTCTTCACCGGCATGAGGCCGAAAGGATCGTCGTCCGCGCTCGCCATGGGGGTTCTCCGTCTGGTCGCAATCTAGGGCAGGGGCGGCATCCCGGCCAGATGATTGCAAGAGCCGTTCGGGACCGCTAGGACCGACGCAGTTTCGTCCGATGAGCCAGAGGTTTCCATGACGCTCCCCTCCACGATGACCGCCATCGCGATCTCCGCCCCGGGGGGACCGGAGGTCCTGAAGCCGGAGCAACGCCCCGTCCCGCAGCCGGGTCCCGGCGAAATCCTCATCAAGGTGGCGGCGGCGGGGGTCAATCGTCCGGACGTGTCGCAGCGTCTCGGCAAATATCCGCCTCCGCCCGGCGCATCCGATCTTCCGGGCCTCGAAGTGGCCGGAACCGTTGCGGCCGTCGGGCAGGGGGCCGGGAGCTACAAGGTCGGCGACAAGGTTTGCGCCCTGGTTCACGGCGGCGGCTATGCGGAATATGTGACGGTGCACGAAACCATTGCGCTGCCGGTCCCGGCAGGGCTCACGATGGTGGAAGCGGCGGCGATTCCCGAGACCTTCTTCACCGTCTGGACCAATGTGTTCGATCGCGGCGCGCTGCAGCCGGGGGAAACGTTGCTGGTGCACGGCGGCTCCTCCGGCATCGGCACCACGGCCATCATGCTGGCGAAGATGTGGGGCGCAAAAGTCTTCGTCACGGCGGGCAGCGAGGAAAAATGCGAGGCTTGCCGCAAGCTCGGCGCGGATGTGGCGATCAATTACAGGACGGAAGATTTCGTCGCCGTGGTGAAGGAAAAGACCGGCGGGAAGGGCGTCAACGTCATTCTCGACATGGTGGCCGGCCCCTATGTGGATCGCAATTTCCAGGCTGCGGCCATGAACGGCCGCATCGTCCAGATCGCCTCGCAGCAGGGCTACAAGATCCAGCTCGACATTCGCCCCATCTCGGCGAAATGCCTGAACTACACGGGCTCGACCCTGCGTCCCCGCACGGTGGAGCAGAAGGCCGCCATAGCGTCTTCGCTCGAAAAGCACGTGTGGCCGCATGTGGCTTCGGGCCGGATCAGGCCGGTGATCGACTCGACCTACAAGTTCGTCGATGTGCCGCAGGCCCATGCGCGGATGGAGACCAGCCAGCACATCGGCAAGATCGTCCTGACGCTGGACTGATCGCGGCTCGCCGCCTCGTGATCGCCGTGAAGGCGCGATCGCGCTATAAAGCTGGTCCATCCCCGAGGAGGAACTGATGGACCAGCGTATCATTGATCTCTACGACGACTTCGTACACGTCCACTTCGACCGCCGCCTGTTTCTGGAGCGCGCGGCGAAGATCGTCGGCAGCATGGGCGCCGCGACAGCGCTTCTGCCGCTGCTGCAATCGAATTATGCGATCGCCGCCACCATTGCAGAAAACGATGCGCGCATCACGGTCGAGCGCGTGTCCTACAAGGGCGCGTCCGGCGACGTGAAGGCCTATCTCGCGCGCCCCAAGGCGGACGGCAAGCGCGGCAGCGTCATCGTCGTTCATCAGAATCGCGGCCTCAATCCGCACATTCAGGACCTCGCCCGTCGCTTCGCGGTGGACGGCTACAATGCGCTCGCAGTCGATTTCCTGTCGCAGCTCGGCGGCAGCCCGACCGACGAAGACGAAGCGATGAAAATGTATCCGAAGCTTGACGGCGCCAAGGTGACTGGCGACGCCAATGCCGCCACCGTCTATCTGCGCTCGCGCGCCGACTCGAACGGCAAGGTCGGCTCAGTCGGCTTCTGCTGGGGCGGCGGCGTCATCAGCCAGATGTCCGTCACCGATCCCACGCTGAACGCCGGCGTGATCTATTATGGCGCGCCGCCGGCGATCGCCGACGTGGCGAAGATCAAGACCAAGCTGCTCGCCCATTATGGCGACGTGAAGCTCGACACGCGCCTCGGGGCCTTGCTGCCTGACTTTGAAAAGGCCCTCAAGGACGCCAAGGTCGACTACAAGCTGTACGTCTATGAAGGCGCCAACCACGCTTTCAACGACGACACCCAGTCGGCCCGCTACGACGCCAAAGCGGCCAAGACCGCATGGGATCGTACGCTGGAGCACTTCAAGGCCAACGTCGCCTGAACCTTGACGTCATCGGGGGATCCATGATCGCCCGGGACGACTAACGATGAAGCAATCCAGCGCACTGCGATTGGATTGCTTCACGGCTGCTGCAGCCCAGCTCACCACGATTGAGCTGTGGGCTAATGCGCCAAGCGGGGCATTTATCGCCCACCGGTAACGCTACGTTAACGACGCGCGGGCTCTGATGGCGCGATATCCGGCCCGTCACGCGATTCACTTGGCGCGTTTTTGCGCGTAGCCTGCGGACAGGTGATTCGACCGGGTTTAGTTGTCACTTCACCGCCCCTCCAGGCGCTAGCGAACGGAACCCGCCATGTCCGTCTTTTCTCTCGATGCTCTCGATCTCGCCGCTCTGCTTTGTTCGCGCGTCTGTCACGACGTGATCAGCCCCGTGGGGGCCATCGTGAACGGCCTCGAAGTGCTGGAAGAAGAGAAGGACGCCGAAATGCGCGCCTTCGCGGTCGACCTGATCAAGAAGAGCGCCAAGACCGCCTCCGCCCGCCTGCAATTCTGCCGCCTCGCCTTCGGGGCAGCAGGTTCGGCCGGCGCTTCCATCGACACCGGCGACGCCGAGCAGGTTGCGCGCGGCCTTCTGTCCGATGATCGCACCAGGATCGAGTGGAACGCCATGCGCGTTCTGATGCCCAAGAACAAGGTGAAGCTCATCCTGAACCTGTGCCTCATCGCGGCTGCGGCCATTCCGCGCGGCGGCATCATCAATGTGACCATCACGGGCGACGGCGACACGACTGCGGTGAACATCACCTCGAAGGGTCCGAACTGCCGCGTCGCCCATGGCGTTCCGGCGCTTCTGAAGGGCGAGCCGGAAAATGGAAGCGTCGATGCGCACGGCATTCAGGCCTATTACACCGGCCTCGTCGCGCGCGAGTCGAAGATGGACGTTTCCATCGAGGCGGACGCCGAAGGCGTGCGCATTGCGGCCCTTCCGGTTGCGGTCGCGAGCGAAGTCACCGCTGCGGCCTGAACGGAATTAACGATTCCGGCAAGCCTCCCTTAACTCAATTGCGTCAAAGTCTGTCGGGGTGTTGCGTTTCGCTTCCCCGGCGGGCGTGTGATGGACGAGTTACTCAAGGATTTCCTTGTCGAAACGGCCGAGAATATCGTGGCCGTGGAGTCGCAGCTCGTTCAATTCGAGCGCGATCCATCCGACGCGCGCATCATCGGCAGCATCTTTCGCCTCGTTCATACCATCAAGGGCACCTGCGGCTTCATCGGCCTGCCGCGCCTTGAGAAGGTCGCCCATTCGGCCGAGGCCCTGATCGGCAAGCTGCGCGAGGGCGCTCCCGCCACGCCCGGCATGGTGACGCTCATCCTGTCCGCCATTGACCGCATACAGTTCATCCTGACGACGCTTGAAAGCACCGGGCAGGAGCCTGAGGGCGATGATGCTCCGCTGATTGCGTCCATCGAGGCGGAAGCGCGCGGCGAGTCGTCCGAAGAAAGCGCCCCGCAGGCGCCCATCGACTTCACGCCCATCCCGGCGTCGGCTCCCCAACCCGTGCCACAGCCCGCCGCCGCTGCGCCGCCGCTGCGCCGCCAGCGCCGGAAGCCGCACAAAAGCCTGTCGCGCCCGCCGCGCAGCCGCACGCAAACGAACATCAGCATCGCGAAGCCGCGACCATCCGGGTCACGGTCGGAACGCTTGAACGCATCATGACTCTCGTGTCGGAACTGGTTCTGACGCGCAACCAGTTGCTCGAAATCGCCCGCCATCGCGCCGACGACATCATCAAGGCTCCTCTGCAGCGACTGTCCGCCGTGACGACCGACCTGCAGGAAGGCGTGATGCACGCCCGCATGCAGCCCATCGACCGGCTGTTCTCAAATCTGCCGCGCCTCGTGCGCGATCTTGCCAACGAACTCGGCAAGCGCATCGACATCGTCACGTCGGGCGCCGATACGGAACTGGACCGCCAACTCATCGAACTCATCCGGGATCCGATCACGCATCTGATCCGCAACTGCGCCGATCACGGACTTGAGTCGCCGGAAGATCGTCGTCGTCTGGGAAAGCGCGAAGCGGGCGTCATCCGGATCGCTGCGGCGCATGACAGCGGCTACATCACGATTGAGGTCGGCGACGATGGTCGCGGCCTCGACGTGGAGCGCATCCGCCAGAAGGCGAGCGCCATGAATCTGGCGAGCGAGGCCGAGCTCGCCCGCATGTCGAACGACGAAGTTTGCCGCTTCATTTTTGCGGCCGGCTTCTCCACCGCCGCAAAGGTCACGAGCGTCTCCGGACGCGGCGTCGGCATGGATGTCGTTCGCGAAAACATCGAGGCTATCGGCGGCACCGTTTCGCTTAAAACCACCGTCGGCGCAGGCACGACCTTCACGCTGAAGATTCCTCTCACGCTCGCCATCGCGCCGGCCCTGATCGTCCGCACCGCCGGTCATCGCTTTGCGCTTCCGCAGCATGCCGTGGTGGAAGCCGTTGCGATCTGGGGCGAGGAGTCGAGCCGCCTTGAAGATGTGCAGGGCGCGCTGATGCTGCACATCCGCGAAAGCGTCATCCCGTGCATTGATCTTCGCACGTTACTCAAGCTTGATGGCGAGCCCGAAGCGCCCGAGCAGGAACGGCTTGCGGTCATCATGCGTTTTGGACCGAGCGCCTTCGGGGTCGTTGTGGACACCGTTTCGGACGTGCAGGAAATCGTCGTCAAGCCGCTCGGCCGCTCGCTCTCGCATCTGACGGTTTTTTCCGGCAATACGATTCTGGGCGACGGCTCCGTCGTGCTGATCCTGAATCCGAATGGCCTTGCGGCCCATATCGGCCTCGACCTTGCGAATCATTACAGTGATGCGGCTCAATCCAAGCAACTCGCTCCTGCCGGAACGCACACACGCCTGATCGTCTTCCGCGCCGGAAACGGCCCGTTGAAAGCATTGCCGCTGTCGCTCGTCTCGCGCATCGAAACCGTCGCCCGCGAGGAGATCGAAGACATCGACGGCATGAAGGCCGTGCATCACCTCGGCAAACTCATGCCGGTCATCGACGTCAATCGCTGCAGCGAGAGCTCCACCGAGCGTCTGCATGTTCTGGTCATCGGGGTCGGGGGCGAGCCGATGGGGCTCGTGGTGTCCGAGATCGTCGACATCGTCGAGGACGCGCTCGCGATCGAGATTGCCGGCAAAACTGAATCAGTGATCGGATCGACAACCATTTCCGGCCAGGCGACGGAAATCATCGACCTGCAATATTACATGCGCATCGCGCGTCCCGATGCATTTGCTCGCGGCAATGCGCGGCGTTATTCGGTGCTGCTCGTCGATGACAAGCCGTTCTTTCGCGACATGCTGGCCCCGGTCGTGGCCGCAGCAGGCTATGAAGTGCGGACAGCGTCCAGCGGCGCCGAAGTGCTGGAACTCGTCAAGCATGGCGTCCAGTTCGACGCGCTCGTCACCGACATCGACATGCCGGGCATGAATGGCTACGTGCTCGCGCAGCGCCTGCGCGAGGACCCTGCGCGCCAGGCATTGCCGATCATCGCGCTCGATGCGCACGCTGGTTCCAACATTGTCACGGCTGCGCGCGCCGCCGGAATGGCTGGCGCGGTCGGAAAATTCGACCGCAAGGCGCTCCTCGAACATCTGAAGAATGCGCTCGGCAGCGATCGCACAATTCTGCAGGGCATCGAAGCCGAATTCCTGCGTGGAGTCGCCGCATGAGCCTTGCCCCGCGTCCACCCCATAATGTCGGTCCGGCCCCGTTCGCCGGCCAGGTTGCGGTGGACCGCAGCGTATTCACTGTCGTGGCGGCGGGTGAGACTCTCGGCATTCCGATCGCCAGCGTTCGCACCATTTTTCGCGTGCAGGGCATCACGTCCATTCCTCTCGCGCCCCCCGAAGTGATGGGCCTGGTGAATCTGCGCGGCAAGATCGTCACCGCCGTGAGCCTGCGCACCCGGCTTGGCGTCGAGCGCGGCGCGGATCACGGTTCGCCTCTTGCGGTCGGCCTCGAAAATCGAGGCGAGGATTTCGCGCTTGTTGTCGATGAAGTGCGCGAGGTCGTGCCGCTGCCCGAGAACAGGCAGATCCCGATACCTGCCAATATGCATGCGGCGCGCGCGGGTCTCGTGCGCGAAGTTCATCAGATCGGCGACCGGATTCTGACAGTGCTCGACCTCGACGCCCTGCTCGATCTCGGCCGTCACCATCCAGCATGAAAATTTTGCCAGACAAAGGAGCCCTGCGATGAAACAGATACTGGTCGTCGACGACTCATCCGTCATCCGGAAGGTCGCCAAGCGCATTCTGGAAGATCTGCGCTTCCAGACCGCCGAAGCCGAGGACGGCAAGAAGGCCCTCTCGGCCTGCGCCTTCCTGATGCCTGACGCGATCCTGCTGGACTGGAACATGCCGGTCATGGACGGCTTCGAGTTCCTGCGCGAATTGCGCAAGATGCCGGGCGGCGGCAAGCCGAAGGTCGTGTTCTGCACCACCGAGAACGACGTGGCCCATATCGCGCGCGCCATGCATGCGGGCGCGGACGAATACATCATGAAGCCCTTCGACAAGCAGATCATGCGCTCGAAGCTCGAAGAAGTCGGTTTGGTCTGATCGCAAAAAAGCCGGAGCGCAACGTGCAGGGCAGGACAGGACCGTCAGGGTCGGCGGAAGGGCACGCGACGCCGCCTTTGTCGTTGCGTCGCTTTTCCCCGATTTCGCCACGCATCGTGGCGATCGGCGCATCGACCGGCGGACCGCAGGCGCTGGCCGGCGTGCTCGAGACCCTGTCGCCCTATGCGGACGGCCTGCCGATCGTCATCGTGCTTCACATGCCGAACGACTTTGCGGCCGTCGTCTCGGGTTACATCGAGCGATTGACGCACCGGCGGACGCAAATTGCGGCCAATGGCGAAGCTCTGGAGCCCGGGCGTATCTATATCGCGCCGGGCAACGTGCATCTGGGAATCATGCGCGCAACAAGCGGACATTTTCTCAGCTACATCGACGGGCCGCCGGAGAATTTCTGTAAGCCGGCGGTCGACGTTCTGTTTCGTACAGTGGCGAAAGCCTACGGCCCTGCGGGGCTGGGGCTGGTGTTGAGCGGCATGGGCAATGACGGCCTTGAAGGTTCGCGCGCCATCGTGGATTCCGGCGGTTCCATCATCGTGCAGGATGCGGAAACGAGCGTCGTATGGGGAATGCCCGGCGCGGTCGCCAATGCGGGGCTGGCGAGCGCTGTTCTGCCGCTCGACCAGATCGGCATGCTGACCGCCAATCTCATTCGCGGCTTCAAGTCGAGGATGCGCGCGTGAGCGAATGGTTTGATCGCTTCCGCGATTTCCTCAGCCGCAGTTCGGGCGTGACGCTCGACGCCGACAAGGCCTATTTCGCCGAGAGCCGCCTGCTGTCGCTGGCGCAGCAACACGGATTCGGTTCCGCCGAGGAATTGTTCGCCCGCTACGAGCGTACGCGCGACAAGGTGCTCGAACGCGACATTGTCCAGGCGATGCTGACGAACGAGACCTTCTTCTTCCGCGACCGGATTCCGTTCGACCATTTTCGCAACGTGATTCTTCCTCATCTGGTGGAAGCCCGCGCCCAGCAACGCCAGATCCGCATCTGGTGCGCCGCCGCCTCCACCGGGCAGGAACCCTATTCACTCGCGATGATTCTCGATGAGGAAGCCCGCAAGCTGACAGGCTGGCGCGTCGAAATCGTCGCCACGGATCTGTCCGATCACGCCCTCGACGTCGCGCGCGCGGGGCTTTACACGCAGTTCGAGGTACAGCGCGGCCTGCCGGTCAACCAGTTGCTGCGCTACTTCCAGCGCGAGGGCGATCGCTGGCGCGTGGTCGAACATCTGCGGGCGCGCGTGAACTTCCGTCGCTTCAATCTGCTCGACGATTATCAGGCGCTCGGCTCGTTTGATGTGGTGTTCTGCCGAAACGTGCTGATCTATTTCGATCTCGGCATGCGCAAGCGCATTCTTGGCAAGTTCGCAGCCGGCATCGCCCCCGACGGCTATCTGGCATTGGGGGCGACCGAGTCAGTGGTCGGCGTCTGTGACGCCTTCGAGCCGCACCCGAAACATCAGTCGATCTGCACGCGGCGCACGCCGCCAGTTGCGCCGGTTGCGTCCGGGCGACCAATTCTGAAGGTCATCGCGGGCGGCTGAGTCCTTCTCGCGCCGCCAGTCAATAAAAAACCCCGCCGGCAGAGCCGCGCGGGGTTTTTTGTTCAGGTGGGCCCGAGCGATCAGGCGGTGATGCGCTCGTCCGCGTCGGTGGGTTCGCGCAGCACATAGCCGCGACCCCAGACGGTCTCGATATAGTTGCGGCCGGAGCTTGCATTGGCGAGCTTCTTGCGCAGCTTGCAGATGAACACGTCGATGATCTTGAGTTCCGGCTCGTCCATGCCGCCGTAGAGATGATTGAGGAACATCTCCTTGGTGCGGGTCGTGCCCTTGCGGAGCGAGAGCAGCTCCAGCATCTGATATTCCTTGCC
>CANJNI010000051.1 GCA_947475995.1 Beijerinckiaceae bacterium
ACATTCACCCGCGGCTGCGGCTTGAACGAGAAGATGTCGTCGTTCGAGCCGGTTCCGATCTGCGCGCAGGCCCCGAAGCTCACCGACACATCGCGGTCCACCCGGATGTGCCGCCCATCGCTCATCTGCGCGACGGCAGTGACCTTCTGCGAACGTTCAAGCCGGATGCGCGTGTTGAACTCGGCGCGCCCGCTTGCGGGCGAAAACCAGACCGACAGGACGTGCGGCGTGGGATTTCCATGCGCCAGCACATGCACCACACGCGGATAATCGCTCTCCGTCATCCCGGCCCGCACCCGGATGGCGAGCGGCACGGAACTGCCCACATCCGCATGTTCGGGCAGATCGACCTCAAGCCCTTCATGCGTATATTCCGGCCGGCCGAAGAAGTTCACGATGGCGTCTTCGGCGTCGCGCCACAGCGCGTCGAGCCCGCGCAGATCCGTCAACTGAGCGGATGCGGCGGCGGGAAAAAGATATTCGGACGCCAGCGCCGCTGCGGTTCCCCTCAGCAGCGAGCGTCGTGTCCATCCGGTTTTTGACGCCAAAATCGGCTCCTTGGCGAATGTCTTCGATCCGCCTCCACACCTTGAATCTAGTCAACCCGGTCTGGATGGACAAGCCGGAATGAGCGCCATGCGTTCCGCGCGATTGCCGATCATGGCTTGCTGCTCTATCTTTTGGCCAACGAACGCGAAGGAAACGCTGGCTGGCCTTCTGGTCGACGCCTCAACTCCCGGTGCCAGATGAAAACAGGGCGGTGGACCATTGCGGCGCTTGCGGGGATCGCCCTGCTGACAGTCGCGCGAACTTCCGTGGCGGCGGCCGATATAGCAAGCCCTGCCGTGCTGGCCGGAACCTGCGCGAATTGCCATGGCCCCGGAGGCGCAAGTCCCGGCGCAATGCCATCCATCGACAAGCTGGGGGCCGCCGAGATGACCGGCAAGCTGAAAAGCTTCCGGAGCGGAGAGACGCCCGCGACGGTGATGAACCGCATCGCCAGGGGCTACACGGACGCCGAGATCGAGGCGCTCGGACAATATTTCGCCTCCCGGCTCACCAAGAATTGAAAGCGGAGCACCCCATGACCCGCATCTCGCGCCGCACCCTGCTGCAGGCCGCCGCCGTGACCGCCGTGGCCGGAACTGCCCCGCAACGAGCGAACGCTGCCGCCACCGGCCGCGTGGTCGTGGTTGGCGGCGGTTTCGGCGGCGTCACCTGCGCGCGCATGTTGCGGGAGATCGCGCCCGGCATCGAGGTGACGCTGGTTGAACCGAACGAAACCTTCGTCACATGTCCCTTCAGCAATGCGGTGATCGCCGGCCTTGCCGACATGGCGTCTATCACCCACAGTTACGACGGAGTCCGCAATGCGGGCGTCACCGTTGTGCGGGATTCCGTCAGCGCCATAGACGCAGATCGCAAATCGGTGCGACTCGCCGGGGGCTCGACGCTCCCGTATGACCGTCTCGTTCTGTCGCCTGGCATCGACATCAAGTGGAAAGCCGTCGAGGGCTACGACGAGGCCGCCTCGCAGATCGTCCCGCATGCCTTCAAGGCCGGCGCGCAAACCATGCTGCTGCGCCGCCAGCTTGAGGAGATGCCCGACGGCGGACTCGTGGTGATGACGATTCCCCTCAATCCGTTCCGGTGTCCGCCGGGCCCCTACGAGCGCGCCAGCCTCATCGCCTGGTATCTCAAGACGAAAAAGCCGAAGTCGAAACTCATCCTGCTCGACGCGAAGGATACGTTCTCCAAGCAGGGACTTTTCATCGAAGGCTGGAAGGCGCTTTACGGCCCGCTGATCGAATGGGTTCCGTTCGGCCAGTCCGGCAATCTGCTGAAGGTCGATGCGGCGACGAAAACCGTCACTACTGAATTCGCCGAAGAAAAGGCGGATGTGCTGAATGTCATTCCGCCCCAGCGCGCCGGAATGATCGTCGACAGCGCCGGACTCGCCGGCAGCGGCGATTGGTGCAACGTCAATCCCGTGACGTTCGAGTCGCGCATCGTGCCCGGCATCCACATCGTCGGCGACGCCATCGTGGCAGGCTCCATGCCGAAGTCTGGCTTCTCTGCCGGTTCGCAGGCCAAGGTTTGCGCTCAGGCGATCGCGGCCCTGCAGGCGGGCGAAACGCCATCCGTCCCGTCCTTCATCAACACCTGCTACAGCCTCGTTTCACCCGACTACGGCATTTCGGTCGTGGATGTGTTCCGCGTCGGGGCCGACGGGGCGATTGCGGCCGTTCAGGGCGCGGGCGGCGTCAGCCCCACAGGCGCAGGCGCCGACTTCCGCAAGCAGGAGGCCGAATACGCGCGCGGCTGGTACGCCAGCCAGACCAAAGTCATGTTTGGCTGATCACTTGCTGGAACTCGCAAAAACGATCCTGGCGGCAGCGGTTCTGGCGCTGTCGGCTGCGGCATGCGGCGCTGCCGATCTCGCCGCCTACCGCGTCGAAAACGGCGGCGTCGCCGCGCCCCTGACAGACGAGCCCGGCAATCCCGCACGCGGCCGCCAGATTGTCCGCGACATGGGTCATGTGACCTGCCTGATCTGTCATCGCATGCCGATACCGGAGGAGCCCGACCACGGCGAGATCGGCCCTTCGCTCGAGGGCGTCGGCAGCCGCCTCTCGGTCGCGCAACTGCGCCTGCGGCTGATCGATTCCAAGCAGGTGAACCCTGACTCCGTGATGCCGTCTTACTATCGCACCGGCGGTTTCACGCGCATCGGCGCACAATTCGAAGGCCGCCCGATCTACAGCGCCCAGCAGATCGAGGATGTCGTCGCCTATCTGGCCTTGCTGAAGGACAAGTGATGCGCGACGTGACCCGGCCCCTCGCGATAAAACTCCTGTTCGGCCTTGCGGCGCTGGCCGCAATTGCAGGGTCTGTGGCGGTTGGGCAGACGCAGGCGCCCTACGAGGTCGAGGGCCGCAAGTCCGGCTATCTGTTCATGACGCCCGCCACGCGCTCGTTGCAGGACGACGAATTTCAGAATCCCGGCATGTTCATCGTCGAGCGCGGACGCGATTTGTGGAACAGGGCAGAAGGTCCGGACGGCAAGTCATGCGCCTCGTGCCACGGCGATGCGGAAGCCTCCATGCCGGGCGTCGCTGCCCGCTATCCGGTTTTCGACCCAGCCGCCAACGGCCTTGTGAATCTGGAAATGCGGATCAATGCCGAGCGCGCCGCCCACATGAAGGCGCCGCCGCTGAAATATGAATCCGAGGATCTGCTGGCGCTGACCACCTACATCTCGATGCAGTCGCGAGGCCAGCCGGTCAACGTCGCCATCGACGGTCCGGCGCAACCCTTTTTCGAACAGGGCAAGACCTTCTACGAGACCAGACGCGGGCAGCTCGATCTGTCCTGCGGCCAGTGCCATGAAGATCGCGTCGGCATGAAGCTGCGCGGAGACGTCATCAGCCAGGGACAGCTCAACGGCTTTCCGATTCACCGCCTGAGCTGGCGGGCCATGCTGTCGCGCCACCGGATCTTCGCATGGTGCAACACATCCGTGCGCTCCGAGCCTTACGAACTCGGCTCGCCCGAATATCTGGCGCTGGAGCTTTATGTGGCCTGGCGCGGACGCGGGCTGCCGATCGAGGCGCCCGCCGTCCGGCGTTGATCAGAAACGCGGCACGATCCGTCGGCAGGCTTCCAGATTGCGCGCGCTGCTCTGCGTCGTACAGGCGGTATTGTTCTCGCCGAACATGCCGTTGTCGCCGGCCTTTTCCATCCATTCGCTGGCCTTGGCCATGTCCTGCTCGACGCCCTGCCCGTTGGCATAAAGCTGTCCGAGATTGTTCTGCGCCTGCGCGTGCTTCTTGTTGGCGGCCATTTCGTAATATTTGGCGGCTTCCTTGTAGTCCTGCGGGACGCCCCGCCCTTCGGCAAAGATGAGGCCGAGATTGTACTGGGCCAGCGTGTCGTTCTTGTCGGCCGCCGTCTTCAGCCAGCGCACGCCCTCGGCCGGATTGGCCGCAACGCCATCGCCCTTCAGATAGAGCGTTCCGACATTGAACGCCGCAATCACATCGCCCTGCTCGGCCGCCAGCTTGTACCAGCGGAAGGCCTCCGCCTTGTCCTGCGGAACTCCCTTCCCCTGATCGTAGAGGACGCCGAGATTGAATTGTCCGCGCGGATCGCCAGCATCCGCCAGCGCTTTCCAGGCCGCCTGCGCCTTCGGCAGATCGCCTGCCGACCAGGCCGCGCCGCCGTCCTCGAACGGTCCGGCGACAGCCGCGCCCCCGAGACCTGCCAGCACAAGGGCGGTCGCCAAAACACGCTTGATCATTGCGTCATCCTCCACGCGCAAAACGGGGCGTTCGGCCCCGTTGCTCATTTAGTTCAGATCGTGAAAGCGTCCAGTGGGCGATTACGGCTCGCAGTCGAGACCGTTCATCATCGCTTCCTCATTGAGGAGCGACGTCACCGTCACCTGGCCGTTCATGCGGATCGCCGAAAACTTGATTCGCTCGCCAACGCGCGCCTTCTTGAGCATGTCCGCATTGGCCAGCTTGAACACCATCGTCATTTCGCCGACGTCCAGATTGGAAATCGCCTCATGCTCGATGGTCATTTTTTCGGCTCTGGCGTCGACGGATTTGACGACTCCAGAGACAAGCGGCAACGACGATTGGGCGAAAGAAGCCGTTCCATAAAGGCTCGCGGCGACCGCGAAACCGGCGAGCAAAAGGCCCCTGCTCATGCGTGCGTCCCTCAGCTGGATGCGCCCTGTCGGGCGGTGCGAGCCCTTATGAGAATCCAACGCGGCCCCGTTGTCAATTGGCGGGCTGCAATCCGCGGATCACGAGTTCGCCGCCGAAACGCTCCATGAAGGCGTCGGCGTCGCGCGCGTCCGCAAAAGCCCGGATCACATAATCGATCCCGTCGCGCCGCTCCCGCAGCGCCACCGGCGCGGCGGAGCGCAGCCGCTCCAGATAGTTCTGCACCGCCGCGAACCGCGACTTCTCCCGGTCGCGGTCATATTCAAACCGCACATGCACCGGAAACCGCGACGCCAGAGTATCGAAAGACCACTCGCCAGAACGTTCGCTCACGCTTCGCTCCCGCCGCAGACTGTCATCGAAGGATGACCGGCAATGCCGCGCTTGTCGACAGGAATGTTAAGCTATTGTTAACGTAAACATCCCCCGGATAGCAGGCCGCACATTTGCGCTGCAGCGCAACAAGAGCCATAAGCCCCTGAGCGCCGCGAAGCCCGCGCCCGAACGAGCAGGAAGATCTGATGTTTGGCATTCCTCCCGGAGAAATCGTCCTCATCGTTCTGGCGCTCGCGGCAGGCGGCGCCCTGACGGGCGTTCTGGCGGGAGTCTTCGGCGTGGGCGGCGGCGCGGTGATTGTGCCGATCCTCTACGAACTGTTCCGGGTCCTGTCGGTGCCCGAGGATGTGCGGATGCCCCTGGCGGTCGGCACATCGCTGGCGATCATCATCCCGACCTCGATCCGCAGTTTTCGGGCCCATCAGGCCAAGGGGGCCGTGGACAATTCCATCCTCAGGCGCTGGGCCGTCCCGGTCGTGATCGGCGTCGTCGGCGGGTCCGCAGTCGCCCGCTACGCGCCCGCCGAGCTGTTCAAGCTGGTCTTCGTGCTGGTCGCCGGAGCATCTGCGATCCGCCTGCTGTTCGGGCGCGATTCCTGGCGCATTGCGGACGATGTCCCGAAGGGCTGGCTGATGGAGGCTTACGGCCTGCTCATCGGCGTCCTGTCGGCCCTGATGGGCATCGGGGGCGGACAGCTATCGAACCTTTTCATGACCTTTTACGGACGCCCGATTCATCAGGCCATCGCCACCTCTTCCGGCCTCGGCGTGCTGATCTCCATTCCGGGCGCGATTGGCTACATCTACGCAGGCTGGCCAAAGGCGGCTGCTTTTCCGGATGTGGCCGTCCTGCAGACTCCGCTCGCGCTCGGCTTCGTGTCCTTCATCGGCGTGCTGCTCGTCGCGCCGCTGAGCATGTGGACCGCGCCGCTCGGCGTGAAGCTGGCGCACAGCCTGTCGAAGCGGAAGCTTGAAGTCGCCTTCGGGACATTCCTGATGCTCGTTTGCCTTCGGTTTGTCTTCAGCCTCGTCGGCTGATCATTTCCAGTGCTTCAGGATCGTCTCGGCGTCCGCCGTCTCGATCTGCTGCGAATAGCGGCGATGGTAGATCTCCATCATGGCGTCGTGACCGGCGTCCGATGAACTGCAGACGGCGTCGCGAACCACGATGACCCGGAAGCCGAAATCGACCGCCGCCAGAACGCTCGCCAGCACGCAGACGTCGGTCTCCGATCCGGTGATGATGACTCCCGTGACGGCGCGCATTTTCAGGGAATGCAGCAGCGCCGGATTGCTGAAAGCCGAATAGACGGTCTTGTCGATCACCTGCGCAGGCGGGCAGTAGCGGGCGAGTTCCGGCACGAGATCGAGCATGGCGGGATCCATGAACTGCCGCGTCGTCTGCCGCCATTTCTGATAATAGCTGATCCACCTGCCCCGCATGTCCTGCGGCTGCATGGGGGTGATGAAACGGGTGAAGATCGTCCGCTGCGGATGTTTCTCCACAATCCGCGCCACGACGGGCAGTACGCGCTCCATCCACGGCGTCGCCCACACGCCCTCGTGCGAGAAGATGCGTTGCATATCCACGCAAAGATGAATCAGACGACCATCGAGAGGTTCGTCGCGCAGGCGTTCTGACATGGGCGGCTCCTTCGCCGACACAAACGCCAGCGCCCGCGAATGTTCCGCCTGCGCCACAAACGAAAAGGGCGGCCCCGAGGACCGCCCTTCCTGCCTTCAGTATTGCAAGACTTACTTCTTGCTCAGAGCATCCTTGAGCAGGGTGACCGTCTCGGGCTTCTGGTCGAGAGCGGCCTTCACGGCCTTGAGAACATCGTCGCCGTAGAGCGGCTCAACCGGACGCTCCAGCTTCTCGGCGCGCTCCTGAAGCTCCTTGTCTTCCATGGCCTTCTTGTACGCGCCCACCAGCGCTTCCAGCTGCGGAGCCGGGATGCCGGGCGGGCCGGCGGTCAGACGCGCGATATCGCCCTGACTCTGGATGAGGGCCACGAGTTCCTTGCCCTTCGGGTCGGTCACCAGATCGGAGAGCTGCGGCACGTCCTTGTCCTTGCCGCCGATCTGCACGATGTAGCGGCCATAGCCGTTTTTCACGAACTGGTCGTAGGACGAGCGCGACGCGATCGAGCCGACGATTTCGCCGCGCCGCATGGCGAGCTGATCGTCCGTGCCATTGTAGCCGGTCTGCAATTTGATCGGCAGCTTCAGCGCGCTGGTGAGCATCACGGTCTCGACATAAGACGCGCTGCCCACGCCCGCAGTGGCGAAATTCACCGGCGACTTCTGATCGAGCAGGTCTTTCCATGTCTTGATCGGCGACTGGGTTGCAATCGCGAAAACGCGCGGATCCGACGCCGCCTTGCCGACCCAGGACATCTTGGTCAGGTCGAATTTCACGCCGTCCTGACCGATGATCTGGTTGTAGATCAGGCCCGTGTTGAAGGTGCCGATGGTGAGGCCGTCGGGCTTCGAGGCGTAGATGGCGTTCGCCCCGATCAGATGGCCTGCGCCCGGCATGTTGCGCACCACGAAGGTGGAGCCCGGCAGATAACGCTGCATGAATTCGGCGACGAGGCGGCCATAGCTGTCATAGCCGCCGCCCGGCGCCGTTGCGACGATATAGGTGACGGTCTTGCCCTTGAAGAAATCGACGCCCGCCTGGGCGTGGGCCCCGGTCGCCGCGCCGGCCATAGCGGCCGCCCCGATCAGGGACTTGAAAAACAGGTTCATGGACTTTCCCCTCCTGCCCGTTCGCGGGCTTCGTTGAGATAGGTCTTGCACGCTCCGGCAACAAGACGGTGGATCAGAACAACCAGTCGGTCAGAAAGCCGCCGTGCAACTTGAGTTTGAGGCCCCAGGTGAAGACGCCCAGCAAAATGGCGCTGCCGACGGCGGAGAAAACCAGCGCCTTCAGAAGCGAGTAACCCGCTTCGCGCCAGAGGAAAATCGCGATGAAGACCGGGATCGACACATTGAAGCCGAAGACCAGAATGGCGGCGATGAACCCGACGATGTAGCCCCAGATCAGGAATTCGCGGTTCCCGGCCACCTCGTCCGAATTCTCGGTCACCACCACCTCGGGCGCATCATGCGCCACTTCGAATTCGAGGTTCCGCCCGACCATTTTGGAGACGCGCTCCTCGGCCTTTTCGAGTTCGCTGCGCGTGTCCTTCGCCTCGGGCGCAGGCGCTCCGGCCCGCCAGTCCAGAACCAGCTGAAGCAGGCAGAGCCCGATGGCCGGAATGCCGACCACAAAAGGCATGAACCGCGCGTCGGGCGGATAGGTGGCCGCCACCCCCACCATGATGACGAAGGTCGCCAGCATCAGGAGCGTCATGGGAGAACGAATGATTCCGGCCATTTTTATGCTCCTGCCGGCATGACGCTCTTGCCGCGCACGTTGGTGTAGACCGCGAACGCGATGGTCGCGACGATCAGGCCGATCAGCACCAGCGACAGCGGCCGCGTGAAGAAGCTCATGCCCCACAGGCCCAGCGCCTTGTGCAGGGATTCTTCTGCGATCTTGCCCAGCACCAGACCTATCACGAAGGGCGCGCGGGGCCAGTTCCACCGCATCAGCCCCCAGCCGATGACGCTGATGGCGAACAGGATCAGCAGGTTCTCCCATTGGCCTTCATTGGCGTAGGAGCCGACCATCACCAAGACCAGAATGAACGGCACCAGCACCGCGCCGTTGATGAAGGTCAGCACCGCCACCCAGCGGGTGATGAACAGCAGGAAGGTGACGGCGATCAGGTTGCCGACCACCAGCGCCCATATCAGCGTCCAGACGAGATCGAGGTGGGTGGTGAACATGGCGGGTCCCGGCTGGATGCCGAGGATCAGGAAGGCTCCCATCAGCACGGCCATGCCGGACGAGCCCGGAATGCCGAAGAACAGGGTGGGCAGGAGCGAGCCGCCCTCCTTGGCGTTGCTGGCCGTCTCGGGCGCGATCACGCCCTCAACCGCCCCGTGCCCGAACCGCTCGGGCGTCTTGGACGTCTGCACCGCGTGGCCGTAGCAGAGCCATGCGGCCGCCGAACCGCCCAGCCCCGGGATCATGCCGATGAGCGCGCCGATGATGGAGGTCCGCAAGGCCAGGAACCAGTGGCGGGGCACTTCCATCACGCCGCCGAGAAGCTGCTTGTAGGAAATGGCCGAACTCTCGATCGACACGGCTGAAATCGACCCGCCGCGGGCCGCCAGCGAGATCATTTCGGGCACGGCGAAAATCGCCAGAACCGCCGTCACGACGCTGAGTCCGTCCCACAGGAACAGGTAATTGCCAGAGAAGCGTGCAATGCCGGTCGTCGGGTCCATCCCGACCGTCGCCAGCAACATGCCGAACAGACCGACGATGATGCCTTTAAAAATCTGTCCCTTGCCGGCCAGAAAGGCGATGAAGGTGATGCCGAGGATCGCCAGCAGGAAGAATTCCGCAGGGCTGAAGGCCAGGACCACCGGTTCCAGAACCGGGATCATCACGGCGAACACGATCGCCCCGATGATGCCGCCCACGCCCGAGGCGGTGATGCTCGCCCCCAGGGCCCTTCCGGCCTCGCCCTTCTTGGCCATCGGGTGACCGTCGATCGTGGTTGCGGCGTCGTCGCCGTCGCCCGGAACGCCGAACATGATCGAGGAAATCTGGCCGCTGGTGCCGTTCACCGCATGCATGGTGAGCAGGAAAACCGCTCCCTGCGTCATGTCCATGCCGAACACGAACGGGATGGCGAGAGCAATCGAAAGCCGCCCGCCGATGCCGGGCGTCGCGCCCACGACAAGGCCGATCAATACCGCAATGAGCATCAACCCCATGGTCTTGGGGTTCGAAAGCATCGCGAAAAGCGCCGAAAACATTATGTCGATCATGGGCATCTTTCCCCGCCGCCCCCCGGCGACCTTTTTATGGCAGGCTGGTGGCGCACGTGCTTAGGCGAGGAGCCCGCCCGAAACAAGCGCCCCGCCTCACCGTCAAGCCTGACATAGCGGAGTGAGGCGCCTTCGGGGAGTGCCGACGCCTAAACTTTTCGCACCCCTCGCCGCATCTCGCCCGGGGTCATGGAGAACCTGCGCTTGAAGCTGCGGTTGAAATAGGAAACATCCGAGAAGCCGCATGCAAGCGCGATGCGACTGACGGGCATCTGGGAGGCCGGGTCGAGCAACTGGCGCTTCACATTGTCGAGACGTGCAGCCAGAAGGCTTTCCGAGAAGGTCGTGCCGGCGCTTTCAAACAGCAATTGCACATAGCGTTCGGAAATCCCGCACAGAACCCCGAGCTTCTCGGCCGTCAACCGCGGATTGGCTGCGTGGCGCGCCATCATGGTTCTAAGCTCGGTCAGCCGCGCCGCCCGCAGCCCCGTGTTGCGGATTGCCTCCAGACTGTCCGGGCGCGGCCCGAGGATCAGCGTCATCAGATCGACCGCATGGTGCATCATCAGCCGCAGTTCCTCGACGCCCACAGGCGCTGCGTTTGCGCTGACGAAGTCGGTGTAGGACATGAAGAGCGCGGCGCGCGGGTCGGCCGGATCGACCGGCTGTGCAAAGATGTCGCCAAGGGACCGCAGCCGGCTTTCCATCCTGTCGGTGTCCATGCCGACAACCCTGTAGGAGGTCATCGGCCGCGAAGGCAGACTTTCGATCACGCCCACTTCGTCCGCCCGCATGAACGTCATCTGTCGCGGCTGGAGAACCACTTCCCTGCCCCGCTGGACGCATCGCAGGGGACCATCCAGGGCCGCCACGCAGAAAAGGTCGCGGCGGCCGTCGGACAGGAACTCGCGGGATCGCTCGGTCACGCAGGGAGAAATCTCGTAGTCGCCGAACACGACCCCGTCGACCGCCGTCAGACGCGCGCGCGACCAGAAAGGAATCGAGGAATCACGCCAGGCGTTGATGCCCAGCACATTGCGGGCAAACTCCTCGCGCCAGCCGTCGAACCGTTCCCCGGCCGGGAATGCATCCGATGAAAAATCCAGAAACGGAGCGGGCATAAGCAGCTCGTGACTTCAAAAACTGGAAGAACCTGGAATGGCCCCGCGCGCCCCTCGCGGTAACCATTCCGTTTACAAATTATTCACGTTTTGCGCCGCCGGACAAGACCGTTGCGCCGCAGCCCAAGACGCGCCCCGGACTGCTTCCTAAGCAGACAAGGATCGGATTTTCAGCCGTATTTCCAGAATGCCCGATCATCCGGACCGTTTGCAATTGACGAAATGGCGATGCCGGGGCCGGGCGTCTTGAGGCGGAATGGTTAACGCGGGTCGCTCCGCATTCCGTCCGTCCACGCCCTTCCCGCTCCAGTCGAAGAGATTTGAAATGGCGACGACGAGCGTTCTGACATTTTCAGACCTTGACCAGAACATGCTGGCCATCGACGGCGTGCCAGGCAAGATGACCTATGTGTGGGACGGCCTTCGCGCCGAACTGCCGCAGACGACCCTGTCGATCACCGAAGGCACGCTGCTGGGATTCGAAATCCCGCGCGTCAATGCGGGTCTTGATTTCAACATCAGCGGCTATGCGGGCCTCGTGGCGACGCTGAGCTACGACATCGGCTCCGTCGGCATCAATTACAACGTGCAGGTGACGGACGTCGACGGAGCCGCCTTCGTCAACGCCGATCCGACCTGGAACACGCAGGGCTGGACCTATGTGTCCAACGGCCCGACGGTCAGTTCCGGCATTCTGGCGGACTCGCCCGAACTGGCGAACAATTCTTTCTCGCTGGACTTCGTCTACGGCCTGTCCGCCAGCGTCACCAATATCCGCGCGCTGATCAACCTGCCGTGGCCGTTTGATGACGTCGGCCTCACCATTCCGAATGTGTCGCTCGTCAACATCAGCGACACGGTCAACCTGTTCAGCTACAACGCCGGAACGGACAGCAACGAGGATCTGATCGAGGGCCTGGACATTCCGGGCATGGATCAGGCCAATTCATACTTGCACATCCCTGCCCCGGTTCCGGATGCATCCTGGGGCGGAACCACCACGCAGGGCAGCAGTGAACTGCCGACTCTGGTGAAGGCCGGCGACGCCGCGAACTTCTTCAATCTCCAGTTTCATCTCGATGAATATCTGGCGATGATCCCGCCGCTCACGCCGATCAGCAAGAGCTTCGGCGACGGCGATCTCGGCGGTTTCTACCGCTTGCTCGACATTCCATTAAATGTCGGCCTGAACATTTCGCAGGAACTGCGATTCATTCCCTCGGCCGTCCATGTCCATCTGGAAACCGCGCTCGGTCAAGTGCTGGAAGGTGTGCTGGGCGACGAGTTTACCTTCGACACGCCCGAGGGCGAAGGCGATCTGGGCGTTACGCCGACCTACACGCTCTACGGCGAATTCCAGACACTGGCAGGCATCAAGTATAACGGCTCGCTCAAGATCGGCGCGATCACGGCCGGCATCCACAATACCTATGGGCCAGGCGCGTTCGAATTCGACATCAGCATTGGCCCGCTGATTCCCTATTTCACGATCATCGACGGTTCGAGCGATCTGATCGCCCTCTATGACCAGACGATCGCGGTGAACTTCAACCCCATCGTGGGAGAGACGTTTTACGTTCATTACCAGAATTTCGTCTCCGACGGCGGCGAAGGCGACGATGTCAAGAACCTCACGTCCGACCAGCAAAACCCTGCCTATCCGCCTGTCGAACCGTTCCACGGCAACGGCGGCAATGACACGATCAACGCCAATAGCTGGGACAACCTGATTTTCGGCGACACCGGCAACGACTCGTTGCGCGGCCAGGGCGGCGACGACAATCTTTTCGGCGGCGGCGGAAACGACACGATCGTCGGTGACGACGGTTTCGCTAATTCCGGCGACGATGACCTGATAGACGGCGGCGGCGGAAACGACGAGCTTTATGGCAACGGCGGCAACGACACGATCGTCGGCGGCAACGGTCGCGATACGCTGAACGGTCAGGATGGCGACGACGAACTGCGTTCGATGGAAACCGACCTGCCCGACATTATTGACGGCGGCGACGGAATTGACAGTATCCGCCTGTTCCGCAAGGGCCTGACCTCGGCGCTCGACATCGACGTCAACTACGCCAGCACCGCGCTTGGAATCGTCCTGTCGGACGGCACTGTCCTGCGCAACATCGAACGTTTCGCCAGCATCTGGGGCGGCTTCGGCAACGACACCTTTTACGGCGGCGACTACGACGACGCCATGAAGGGCGGCGCAGGCGACGACTTCATCGACGGTCGCCTCGGCTCCAACACGGCGGACGGCGAGTCTGGCAACGACACCATCCAGTCGATTTCGGACGGCGACGCAGACTTCCTGTCCGGCGGCGCAGGCATTGACACGCTCTGGTTCAGCGGTCTGGACAGCGCCACGAACCAGTCGATCAACTTCTCGTCCATCGACATGACGAGTTTCACCGGACTGGCGATAGGCGACGGCACCACGCTTTTCCAATTCGAAAAGCTGCGCTTCGCGGGCAATATCACCACCGCCACCAACGATTCCATCACCGGCGGCCGCTATGAGGACACGCTGCTGGGCGGCGCGGGCAACGACACGCTGAACGGTTATACGGGAAAGGATTCCATCGACGGCGGCGAAGGCCATGATCGCATCATATCCGACGGAAAGGATACGGTGGATGGCGGCGGCGGATTCGACACGCTTGTTCTGATCTCCGGCACGTCATCGGTCAATTTCGCGCTCGACCTGTCCGGCATTCCGCAAGCCCTCCCGGGCGGGGGCAGCGTGACGCGCGTCGAGGCGCTGGAATTTATCGGCGACTTCCTCATCAACGCGCTGAACGATTCCGTCACCGGAGGCAATAACAACGACAATCTGTTCGGCGGTCTCGGCAACGACCGCCTGTTCGGCGGGGGCGGCAGCGATACGCTCGGCGGCGGAGCCGGAAAGGACACGCTGGACGGCGGCGACGGGCAGGATCTGGTCGAAGGCCACGAAGGCAACGACGAGATTTTCGTGCGAAACGGTCAGGGCGGAGACCTGATCGACGGCGGCGAAGACGATGACCGCATTACGCTCGATTACAGCGACGTCACCTACGCCTTCGACCTGACTCTCGAAGTCGACAGCCAGGTCATCCTGCCGGATTCAACGAATTTCACACATGTCGAGCGCCTGACGATCATGACGGGGTCGGGCGACGACAGCATCAAGGGCGGCAGCGCGCTCAGCCTCTGGGACATTGTGAATGGTCCCGGACCTTTTGACGTTCGCGCGGTCTTGCGCCGCGCAGCCGACGCCATCTCCACCGGGGAGGGCAACGATACGATCGACGGCAATGGCGGCGGAGATTTCATCTTCGCCGGAGACGGCGATGACGTGATCTATCTCTCCGCGGGCGATCACATCGACGGCGGCGACGGTTTCGACACGCTCATCGTGGACGGATCACGCCCCGGCATCAGCTTGCCTGTGCTGCTCAGCGCCGAAGAAGAAAAAACGCGCGAAGAGCAAAACCTTCCCGACGAGCCGGTCCGCTCGATCGAGAAGGTCGTTGTGCTGGGCGCAAATGCAGGCGGGCCGCTTGCAGTCGGCGGCAGCTACCTGTCGGATCAGATGATCGGCGGCAGCGGCAACGACACGTTCTCGGGCGGCGGCGGAGACGACTACTTCCGCGGCGGCGCCGGCGCCGACAGCTTCATTGGCGGCGATGGCAACGACACCGTCAGCTATTTCAGCACAGGCTTTGTGGTGACCGGCGGGTTCGGCCCCCCTCACGGCATCGTCGTCAGCCTCGCCAACCCGGCGATCAACACGGACGACGCAGCAGGCGACCGCTTCAACTCGATCGAAAACCTCATAGGCACGCAATTCAATGATCGTCTCGTGGGCGATTCCGGCAACAATGACCTGCGCGGTGAACCGATCTTTGACAGAACATTCTTCGATCCCTCGGGCCAGAATCCAAATCTTCTCCTGACCTCGGTGTTCTCGGGCGGTGCAGACACGCTGGAAGGCGGCGACGGCAACGACACGCTGATCGGCGGCCTCGGCTCGGATATTCTCGACGGCGGCGACGGCGTCGACAAGGTCAGCTACCTGACAGAAAGCTCCTATCTCCTTGCGCCAGTCATCGGCGTCGTCGCCAATCTTTCCGCCCCGGGCAGCAATCTGTTCCTGGCGCAGGGCGATCTCTATTTCGGCATAGAAAACCTGGAAGGCACGCTCTACGCGGACGTCCTCTACGGAGACGACAACGCCAATGTGCTCGAAGGCAATGCGGGCGATGATGATCTGTGGGGCGGCGAAGGAAACGATACGCTCATCGGCGGCTCTGGAAACGATTTTTTCAACGGATGGCTCGGCCACAACCGCCTGGACGGCGGGCTTGGCGATGACCATTACGAAATCGACAGCCAGAGCGACGTCATCATCGAATACGCCGGCGAAGGCGAAGACGAAGTCTATGCCTATGTCGATTATACCTTGACCGCACTGGCGGAAATCGAATTCCTGTTCGGCTGGAGCGCTTATCCGGATGCGCCGGACTTCACCCTCAACGGCAATGAATTCTCGCAGACGATCACCGGCAATAGCGGGAACGACACCATTTCGGGCGAAAGCGGCCATGACACGCTGAACGGCGACGAAGGCAACGACCTGCTCGACGGCGGAATCGGCAACGACGAGCTCAACGGGGACGCAGGCAACGACACGCTGCGCGGGGGCGACGGCAACGATCTGATGCACGGCGGCACCGGCATCGACCTCGTCGACATGAGCGATGCCGACATTGCACTGACCTTTCACCTGACCGGCAGCGGCGACGGCGCCGTCGATCTGCAAGCCGCCGGCCTCGGAATCGATTATTATTTCGGAATGGAAGGCGCGTCCGGCGGTTCCCGCGACGACAGCCTGACCGGCAATTCCTCGGACAATCTCTTCATCGGCAATGCCGGCAATGACACGCTCGTGGGCGATGACGGCAACGACACGCTTGACGGCGGCGAAGGCAACGACTGGCTCTCCGGCGGCGCAGGAAACGACCGCTATGTTGTCGACAGCATTGCGGATGTCATCATCGAGACGACCGGACAGGGCGTCGATCGTGTGGAGGCGAAAGACGATTTCACGCTGGCGTCGCAGGCGGAAATCGAATTCCTGATCGACGCGACCGACAGCGACCCCGGCCTGCCGGACCACCAGCTCACCGGCAACGGTTTCAGTCAGTCCATCGAAGGCCATCTCGGCAACGACACGCTCGTGGGCCTCGGCGGAAATGACTCCCTTTATGGCGGAGACGGCAACGATATCCTGCGCGGCGGCGCTGGAACCGACCTCATCCACGGCGATGCGGGGCTCGACATTCTGGATTTCGGCGACGCAACGGCCGCGCTCGTCATCCAGCTCTCGATCTCTGGCGATGGCGCGTTCAATCTGACGTCAGCGGGCCTCGGCATCGACTATTATTTCGACGTCGAAGGCGTTATCGGCGCAGGTTTCAACGACATTCTGTCCGGAAATCTGGACGACAACATACTGGTCGGCAACGGCGGAAACGACACGATTTCAGGCAATGGCGGCGCAGACACGCTGGATGGCGGCAACGGCGGCGACTGGATCTACGGCGCAGCCGGAGACGACTCGATAAATGGCGGTTTCGGCAACGACATCATGTTCGGACGCGGAGGGCTCAACACTCTCGCGGGCGGTGACGGAGATGATTACTACTACGTCGAAGGCGCGCTGGATTGGGTCGTCGAGAGCGACGGCCAGGGGATCGACCACGTCTATGCCAAAACTGACTTCAATGCGGGCGAAAGCAACTCGATAGAATTCATCGCATCGCAGACCACGGCAGGACTGCGTCTCTTCGGAAGCTGGACCTCGCAGGATATAGCCGGCAACATTGGAAACGATACAATTCGGGGCCATCGCGGCAACGACACGCTATCCGCCAATGGGGGCGACGACCTGCTGGACGGCGGGGACGACAACGACTTCCTGTTCGGTGCTGGCGGCAACGATACGCTCGAAGGCGGTTCGGGCAACGATCTGCTCTACGGACGCGGCGGCACGAACGAGATGAGCGGCGGCGACGGAACCGACGTGTTCTTCGTCGAGAGCTCGACAGACACCGTCATGGAATATTCCGGTCAAACACGCTGAGCGGCGGCAGCGGCAACGACGTCTACTTCGTAGAGAGCGCGACAGATGTGGTCGTCGAAACCGCGGCCGGTGGGGTCGACTACCTGACCGCGAGCGTCAATTTCGTGCTCTCTGGTGGTGTCGAACTGGAATTCATCAATACAACGATCACAACCGGAACATCGCTCACCGGCAACGAGTTCGCACAGGACATCGGCGGAGCTGCCGGACATGACACGCTCGCAGGACTTGCGGGCAATGACACTCTTTCCGGCAACGGAGGCAATGATTCCCTCGATGGGGGCGCAGACAACGATTTCCTCTTCGGCGCATCCGGAAACGACACGCTCATCGGCGGCAGCGGAAACGACTTCCTGTTTGCGCGCGGAGGCGTCAACTCGCTCGCCGGCGGCCTGGGAACGGATGTCTATTTCATCGAGAACGCCACGGATGTGATTTCCGAAATCGCCGGCCAGGGCGTGGATTACATCTATGCCTACACCAGTTTTGCACTGGCCGGCGGAGTTGAAATCGAATTTCTCTCCGGCAAGATCGCCGCCGACCTCCAGCTGGCAGGCAACGAATTTGCGCAGGCCGTATCCGGCAATACGGGCAACGATACGCTGTCGGGCGGCGGCGCAGCTGACACGCTGTCCGGCAATGCAGGCAACGACACGCTGGACGGAGGAGCCGGCGCTGACGCGCTTTACGGCGGCCTCGGCAATGATGTGTTCGTCTTCTCATCGACCAGCGACGGCGTCGACATGATCTTCGACTTCTCGGCCGCCAACGACCAGTTCCGCATTGTGGCCGCCGGCTTCAGCGGACTGACCGGGCCGCTGGCAGACGGGGTGAATTTCATTTCCGGCATCGGACCGTCCCCGACAGGCGCAACAGGCGCCTTCCTGTTCGACGCCGCGACCCGCATGTTGTCCTACGACGCCGACGGAACCGGAGCAGGCTCGGCAACCAACATCGCCATCATCCAGGGCGGCGCCCCGACGGCGGCACATTTCACAATCATCTGAAAATGGTCGGGGTAGCAGGATTCGAACCTACGACCTGAAGTACCCAAAACTTCCGCGCTACCAGACTGCGCTATACCCCGAAAGAGCTTAACCTATTGATATTCATGAAGCTCTCTGGCGCAGCCTAAGAAAACCGGGGCGTTCATGTGGAACATAAAGGCACCGAAGTTCGCTGCGGCCAGCCGAAAACGCCAAGGAATTTCACAAGGTCGAGGGTGGTCTAACCCGGCGCCGAGTAGCTTTCAACCCCGTCAATCGAAACACGAGATTCCTTGACGCAACCTAGGGTGTGGGCCTCCGTAATCATCCTCGGTGATGATCCACAGCCGCGGCCGAACCCGCCAAGCATTCGCGCGCATCAGTTGCTCGATAGTCCGCAGGCCGCACGCTACGCCGGTCTCCTGCAAATCCCGCCAGACCCTACGCGCGCCATACGTTCGGGCTTTGCCACGAACCAGTCTCAGCCCCGGCGCAATCGTTGATGGGTGGGCTGCAACATCGCCAACCTCGGACAGATGCGAAATTCAGCTAAGGACCTCCAAATCCCTCCATGACGCTACAATAGTCGGCGACGGTCCACGGATGCCAGATCGGTTTCGATTCGGCGATGCTTGCGCAGCCGCGCAGCATCAAGAAGCATACGTCCGGCCCAGTAGAAAACGTTGTTTTCCCTCACCAGCTCGCGCATAAGGCGCATACGATCTTGTTGCTCTTCTGCAGACATCTTAAGCGCTCGCTTGATTGTCGCGGCCGTGCTGCGGGCGTCAAACGGGTTTACGATCAGTGCCTCGACGAGCTCTCGGGAAGCCCCCGCAAACGAGCTCAATATCAGGACGCCGTGTTCGTCGTCGCGCGCTGCGACAAACTCTTTTGCGACGAGATTCATTCCGTCATGCAAGCTGCTCACGATACAAAGATCTGCAGCACGGAAAATTTCATAAACCTGCTCGGGCTCATGGTGTTGCGCTACGAGAAGAACGGGTGAGTAACCGATCCTGCCGAAACGTTGATTGATTCGCTCAACCAGCTGTCGAGATTCCAACTCAACCTGCTGATACAGAGCGAGCTTCGAACGCGTAGGAGCCGCGATCTGCAGAAACACGAACCGCCCCACCCATTCCGGGTAAAGTTCAAGGAATATCTCAATCGCACGCAATCGATCCGGAATTCCTTTCGTGAAGTCGAACCTTTCAACCCCTACTCCCAGAACGGCGCTTTCGGGCAAACTGTACTGTCTGAATATCTTCGCGCGACAATCATGCACAGAAGCTTGTCCCGCCATGGCCAACGGCGGCCACGCGATGGAAATTGGATATGGCCTTACCTGGGTGGTATGCCCCGCCATCGAGATGAGGGCATCCTCGCGGTCTATGTGACACTCCATCACTCTATCGGCTGTTTCCATGAAATTGTTGCAATGCAATTGTGTATGGAAACCAATGACCGAACTACCTAGCAGACCGTCGATAATCGCTTCACGCCATGGACAAACACCGAAGACCTCCGGATTCGGCCACGGAATATGCCAAAATGTGATGATTGTTGCGCCCGGCAAACGTTGCCTTAGCATCCGCGGCAGCAATGCGAAGTGATAATCCTGCACCAAAATGATCGGATCTGGTCCTTTCGCCTCAGCAGCGACCGCTGACGCGAACTTGTCGTTTACATTGACGTAATGTTCCCAATCAGCCTGTCGAAATACAGGGCGTGAAAAAGTAATGTGGCACAAAGGCCAAAGAGAAGTGGCTCGGTTTGTTTGAACAGTTTCCATACCGCCGATAAGTGGTTTCGCGCCTTGGTTTACGCCGCCGCCGGGATTGGCGTCAGCGATCTGGTGAAGGCCTGATCGGGGGTGCTCCCGGCCAGCCCCTGATGAGGACGTCTCTG
>CANJNI010000052.1 GCA_947475995.1 Beijerinckiaceae bacterium
GGCCGGCCTGTGCGACAGAAACGCCGCGCTCTCGCACCAGACGCACCGCCTCGACCTTGAACTCTCGACTAAATTTACGCCTCTGCATCACACACCTCCGGCTTCATGAAACACCTTTTCTCGGTGTCCACGAAACCGGCAGCAGGCCAATCATGACAAAAGCATATATAGGAGCTTTGTTTATCTCGCTTTTAGTATCGCCAGCGACCGCTTTAGAGCGTCTACCTAGCATACCGCCCGCGCAATTCAATGATGAGCAAAAAAAGGCGGCAGAGGAATTTTTTGCTGCTCGAAAAGCACAGCCTTCGGGTCTTCCGTGGACTGTGCTCATGCACAGCCCCGAAGTCATGAACCGTGCGCGTGCAATGGGTGACTATCTTCGCTTTGGGTCCTCAATAGGAATGAAACTGAGCGAGTTCGTAATTATGATTACGGCTCGCGAGTGGTCTTCCGACTATATCTGGGGCGGTCACTATCCAATTGCGCTCAGGGAAGGCGTTGCGGAAAAAATTGTCGCTGCGATTAGCGAAGGTAGGCACCCTTCAAACATGAGCGACGACGAAGAAATGACGTATGATTTTTCGACCGAGCTCCACAAAAACAAACGAGTCTCTGACGAGACTTACAATCGCGTTGAAAAGCGTTTTGGGAAGAAGGGGGCCGTGGATATGACCGCCATCAATGCCTATTATACGCTTCTCGCCATGGAAATTAACATGTCGCGGGCCGAACCTCCTGCGAACAATAAAAAGCTCGGGCGGTTCCCCGACTAGGTCCGCGGCTGACGCCCAAACATCTCCCTCGGTTCTGCGGCTCAAAGCGGGCCGCAGAAAGCTGCCTTCCGCTTGCAAAAGTCCTGATTATTGCAAGAAAACACAGGCGACAATACTACCTCACGCAAACTCCATGATCACCGCATCCACCGCCAGCGAATCCCCTTCCTTTGCGTTGATCTTCTTCACGGTGACATCGCGTTCGGCGCGCAGCACGTTTTCCATCTTCATGGCTTCCACCATGCAGAGCGGCTCGCCCGCCTTCACCTCTTGTCCTTCGACAACCAGCAGCGCCTTCACGAGGCCCGGCATCGGGCACAGCAGCGACTTCGACGTATCCGCCACGCGCCTGGCGGGCATGAGCGCCGCAAGCTCCGCCTCGCGCCGCGTATAGACGCGCGCCTCTACCGACACGCCAGCATGCGACAGCAGGAAGCCGTTGAGGATCGGCCTCACCTGCACCGCGACCGCTTCGCCGTCCACCACGCCGCGCCACACGGGCTCGCCCGGCGCCCATTCGGATTCCAGATGATGCGCGTGCGCGCTCTCATCCTCGAAACGCACGAGGAAGCTTGCGCCGCCGTCGTCGATGGTCATGTCGAAACGCTGGTCGCCCAGCATCACGGCGCGCTCGCGCAGGAACGTCACGGGCCGCTGCGTGCGCAACTGGCCGGAGATCTGCCGCTTGCGCTCGTTCATCGTGTGATCGACCGCGCAGGCGACAGACGCCAGCACATGCGCCGTCTCGCCCTGCGCCACCAGCGGCGCAAAGCCCTCCGGATATTCCTCGGCGATGAAGCCCGTCGACAGTCGCCCGGCCTTCCAGCGCTCGTGCTGCATCAGCGACGACAGGAACGGAATGTTGTGGCGAATGCCGTCAATGACGAATTCATCCAGCGCCTTCGCCTGCGCATCAATCGCCGTCAGACGGTCACCTGCGTGGGTGACGAGCTTGGCGATCATAGGATCGTAATAGATCGAGATCTCGCCGCCTTCGAAAACGCCGGTATCGTTACGCACCGTGACGCCATCCTGATGGCCTTCGGCGGGCGGACGATATTTCACCAGACGCCCGGTAGACGGCAGGAAGTTGCGTGTGGGGTCTTCCGCATAGATGCGGCTCTCGACCGCCCATCCGCGCAGATGCACCTCTGTTTGCTTGATCGCCAGCGGCTCGCCCGCCGCCACGCGGATCATCTGCTCGACGAGATCAATGCCGGTGATGAGTTCCGTCACCGGATGCTCGACCTGCAGGCGTGTGTTCATTTCGAGGAAGAAGAAGCTGCGGTCCTGCCCGGCCACGAATTCCACCGTGCCGGCGGAATCGTAATCGACGGCCTTGGCCAGCGCGACGGCCTGCTCGCCCATTTTCCGGCGCGTCTCCTCGTCCAGCAGCGGCGACGGCGCTTCCTCGATGACCTTCTGGTTGCGGCGCTGGATCGAGCATTCGCGCTCGCCCAGATAAATCACGTTGCCATGCTTGTCGCCCAGCACCTGAATTTCAATATGGCGCGGATTGACGATGAACTTTTCGACGAACACGCGATCATCGCCGAAGGACGATTTCGCCTCCGATTTGGCGCGCGCGAAACCTTCCGCCACTTCCTCGCGCGTATTGGCGATGCGCATGCCCTTGCCGCCGCCGCCTGCGGACGCCTTGATCATCACCGGATAGCCGATCTCGTCGGCGATCTTCACCGCATGGGCGGGATCTTCGATGACGCCCAGATAGCCCGGCACGGTGGAGACCTTCGCCGCATTGGCGAATTTCTTGGATTCGATCTTGTCGCCCATCGCCGCAATGGCGCGCGGGTTGGGCCCGATGAACACGATGCCGTTGGCCTTCAGGGCCTCGGCGAATGCCTGCCGCTCGGACAAAAAGCCGTAGCCGGGATGCACCGCTTCAGCGCCGGTCTGCTTGCAGGCCGCGATGATCTTGTCGATGACGAGGTAGGATTCGGCGGCGGCGGGCGGCCCGATATGCACGGCCTCATCGGCCATTTCGACGTGCAGGGCGTCCTTGTCGGCGTCGGAATAGACCGCCACGGTCGCGATACCCATGCGGCGCGCGGTCTTGATGACCCGGCAGGCGATCTCGCCTCGGTTGGCGATCAGGATTTTCTTGAACATTGACGCCCCGGACCCCTAAATAGACTGGACTTTATCCAGTCATATTGCGGCGCAACCGGCGCGTCCATACACCTAAAGGGCAGTCGGGTGCGACCTGTCAGGCGGCCGCCCCCATCCGCTCCTCGGCCTCTGCGGCCGCCAGCGCGTCAGCCGCTCCCGGCCATTCGCGTGTCGCGCGCGCCTTGGCGGCGGCGTGGAACCAGAGCGGAACGCGGTGCGCTTCGGCCATCACATTGACCAACGCCGCGAGCGCATTGAGCGTGCGGGCTTCGTCCACATTGCGGATCAGCCACTCGCCCTGGGCTTCGTTGACGATGCCGGTGGGGCGCAGCTGCCAGACCACATAAGAGGTGATCGCCTCGACGAAGAACGGCGTCCATTCGGGCGCCTTGTCGGAGACCGTGCGCTCCAGCCGGAACAGGGCTTCGGCTTCATCGGCGGAGATGATGTCGTCGGCAAAAATCTGCCGGCGCAGGAAGTTGACGTCGGACGCGGTGACGCACCCGCGGTTCATGACGCTCACGATGGCGGCGCGGCCACGGTCCAGATAATCGACGACGTTTACATTCGCATTTGTCATCTTCGACGCCCCTTGCCGATTTGTTACCGGCTTGCGTTGCTTTGATGACGTTAACTTATGGGTCAGAGGCCTTGCGATCGGGTGAACGCCTGCGGGCCTGCTGGATTCACGGTTAAACGCTTGGCAATGCGCGTGGTTTTCGAAACGTGAAGACAGGAATCGTTAGGGATGCAGCGCAGCGAACTTCCTTCTCCCGCTTCGCGGGAGAAGGTGGCATGCGAAGCATGACGGATGAGGGTCTGAGAGAGTCTCCACCCCTCATCCGACCTTCGCTAACGCGAAGGCCACCTTCTCCCAACGCAGTTGGGAGAAGGACCACGTTTACCCAATCACAGCGGAATGTTGTCGTGCTTCTTCCACGGGTTCTCCAGTTCCTTGTGGCGCAGCATGGCCAGCGCGCGGCAGACGCGGCGGCGCGTTGAACTGGGCAGGATCACCTCGTCGATATAGCCGCGTTCCGCCGCCACAAAGGGAGACAGGAAGCGCTCTTCATATTCCTTCGTGCGTTCGGCGATCTTCGCCTGATCGCCTATATCGGCCCGGAAAATGATTTCCACCGCGCCCTTTGCGCCCATCACGGCGATCTGCGCCGTCGGCCACGCATAGTTCACATCGCCGCGCAGGTGCTTGGAGGCCATCACGTCATAAGCGCCGCCGAAGGCCTTGCGGGTGATGATGGTGACTTTCGGCACCGTCGCCTCCGCATAGGCGAACAGCAGCTTTGCGCCGTGCTTGATGAGCCCGCCATATTCCTGCGATGTGCCCGGCAGGAAGCCCGGCACGTCCACCAGCGTCACGATCGGAATGTTGAAGGCGTCGCAGAACCGCACGAAGCGCGCGGCCTTGCGGGAGGCGTCGCTGTCCAGCACGCCCGCCAGCACCATCGGCTGATTGGCCACAAAGCCCACCGTGCGGCCTTCCATGCGGCCAAAGCCGGTGACGATGTTCTTCGCGTGCGCTTCCTGAATCTCGAAGAAGTCGCCCTCGTCGGCGATCTTCAGAATCAGCTCCTTGATGTCGTAGGGCTTGTTGGGATTCTCCGGCACGATGGTGTCGAGCGAACGGTCATGGCGCTCGCCATCGTCGAACGAGGGCCATTCGGGCACGTCGTCGCGGTTGGACGCCGGCAGGAAGTCGATCAGCCGCCGCATCTGCAACAAAGCTTCCACGTCATTGTCGTAACCGCGATCCGCAATGGAGGATCTCGTGGTGTGGACGGACGCGCCGCCCAGCTCTTCGGCCGTCACGGTCTCGTTGGTGACGGTCTTCACCACATCGGGGCCGGTGACGAACATGTAGCTCGTGTCTCGCACCATGAAGATGAAATCGGTCATGGCGGGCGAATAGACGTCGCCGCCCGCGCAAGGGCCCATGATGAGCGAGATCTGCGGAATGACCCCGGAGGCCAGCACGTTGCGCTGGAACACTTCGCCATAACCGCCGAGCGCCGCCACGCCTTCCTGAATGCGCGCGCCGCCTGCGTCAAAGAGTCCGATGATGGGCGCGCGGTTCTTCAGCGCCATGTCCTGGATCTTGGTGATCTTCTGCGCGTGGGTCTCGCTGAGCGAGCCGCCGAACACCGTGAAATCCTTGGCGAAAACATAGACCGTGCGGCCGTTGACGGTGCCCCAGCCGGTCACGACGCCGTCGCCCGGAATTTTCTCGGCCTTGTCCATCCCGAAGTCCACGCAGCGGTGCTGCACGAACATGTCGTATTCTTCGAAAGACCCATGATCGAGCAGCAATTCGATGCGCTCGCGCGCGGTCAGCTTGCCGCGCTTGTGCTGGGCGTCGATTCGCACCTGTCCGCCGCCGAGCCGCGCGCCCGCGCGCCGCTGTTCGAGCGTTTCGAGAATGTTTTTCATGCCGCCCCCGTAACCCCGGACCTGTGTTTGATCTTGTCTAGCATGGTGCGCCGCACAGCGGGAATGCGACCGATGGAGGGGGGAGCCTGCTTCTTCATGTTTCGTTCACCCTGCTGGAAACGGGCGCGCATCGCAGGGCCCCGACCGCCTCCCCTCGAATAGAAAATTGAAGAAGCAACGGCAGGGTCAGCGAACAAAGCGCAGCCGGAGCCCAGAGAGATGAACCGTCAAATGACCGAACGGACCGACCCTGCAGGCAAGCCCGCCCCGGTTCAGCGCAAGCTCACCGCAGGAGCGATGGCCGTCGCCGGCGCGGCCATTGCGGGCGTCCTCGCCGTGACAGGAAGCTGGTACACGATCAAGCAGACCGAGCGCGGCGTGCTGCTGCGCAACGGCGCTTACGTGTCGACCGAGCAACCGGGCCTGCACTTCAAGCTTCCATGGCTTGAAACGGTCGTGAAGATCAGCACCCAGACGCATAACTATACCTATGAGAAGGTGAACTCGTATTCGGCAGACCAGCAGCCCGCCGACATCAAGATCAGCGTGACTCTGCGCGCTGATCCGGGCCGGGTCGGCGAGTTGCATTCGCGCTTTTCCGACCTTGAAAGCGCCGTGTCTCGGCTCATTACGCCAACCATGAACCAGCAATTGAAAATCATCTTCGGCCAGTACACGGCGGCGCGGGCCATCTCGGAACGCGCCATGCTGAACACCCGCGTTCAGGAGGCCGTGACGCACGCCATGAAGGACGATCCTGTCCTGATCATCGAGGGCGTGCAGATCGAGGACATCGAGTTCTCAAAAGAATACATCCGCTCGGTCGAGCAGCGCATGCAGGCCGAAGTCGAAGTCCAGCGGCTTCAGCAGCAAGTCAGGCAGGCAGAGCAACAGGCCAACATCACCAAGACGCGGGCGCAGGCGGAAGCCGATGCGGTGGTGGCCCGCGCGACCGCCGAGGCGACGGCCACGAAACTGCGCGGCGAAGCCGAAGCAGCAGCCGTGAAAGCCAAGGGCGACGCCCTGCGCGACAATCCCGGCCTGGTGCAACTGATCCAGGCCGAACGCTGGAACGGGCAATTGCCGACCACCATGCTGCCCAATACGGCGGTGCCTATGTTGAGCATCGACCCCAAGCCTGCCCCTAAAGCAGACTGACGACCCTTGCGGCGGCTTCCATCTCGGTCCAGCGCTTCGCGCGACGGGCCGCAGCTTCCGAATCCTCGCCCCAGCCGCGAATCTGGAAGTCCTCGTCCACATGCGCCGCCCCCCAGGCTTCCGCCGGGGTCAGGCGACCACGCGCAACAGCCAGCGCCAGCAGGGCCGAGCCCGAAAGCGTCGTCATCACGTGCAGCGCTCCGAGCCGCAGCGGCGAGCCGCCAGCCGCAGCCGCCACAGCGGCCGCAATGGCAGGCCCCACATGTTCGGGCTGGTCCACAAACATCACGCCTTCCGCCAGCACGAAGCGGGCGACGAGTTCCTCGCGCGCCCAGGCGATGATCGGGTCCCACGCGGCGGACTGTTCGGCCACCAGCGCCGGCGGATCGCCCGCCCGATAGACCAGCAGGTCGCTGCCCGCATATTTGACGATCTCGGCCGCAACCGCGTCCATTTCGGACGCAACGCCATCGAGCGCCGAATTGACGATGCGGGTGATCGGCATTGTGGCCGGGTCGATGAATTCGCCCTGCGCGTTCCATTCCGCAGCCATCGCCTCGGTCAGGGTGCGCGAGGGAGTCGCCAGCGGGTTGCGACCCGGCGTGCGGGCCGGTCGTCCGTCAAGCGCAAGCACGAAGCCGCCGTCGATCTCCTGCGCGCTGGCTTCTTTGAAAAACTTCTTCGGCAGGTTCTTGCGCTGGTCGCGCCGCGCCATCTCGACGGGATCGATCTTCTCTCCGTGCGACGGCAGAAGATCGCGAAAGATGTCGTCGCTCATGTGGTCCTCGCGTGATCGAGCCGGCGCAGCAGCCCAGCGAAATCATGCACGACTTCTTCGGCGCCCGCCTCCACAAGATGCTCGTGTGGATGATAGCCCCACGAAACACCGATGCCGTGAACCTTCGCAGACTTGGCCATCGACATGTCAAAGGTTGTGTCGCCGATCATCCAAGTGTGTTGCGGTTCCACGCCGGTCTCCTCCATGGCGCGCAGGATCATCGACGGATGCGGCTTGGACGGATGCGTATCTGAAGTCTGCGTCGTAGCGAAAACGTTCTGCCACCCGCATTGTTCGATCAGGCGCAACACGCCGCGCATCGACTTGCCGGTCGCAATGCCCAGCATGGTGTCTGGCGCGCGCGCCAGCGCGGCAATCGTGTCCATCGCGCCCGGATAGAGAATGTCGTCATACGGCTTGATGCCGTTCTGCCGCTGCCAGTAGCCCCGATAGGCGTCCGACAATTTTTCAGCCGCGACAGCATCGCCATCGGTCAGCACCACAAAGGCTTCCTGCAACGAGAGGCCGACTATGGACAGCATGCGCTCGCGCGTCGGCGGCGCAAGTCCTGCGGCCTTGAACGCATAAGTCTGCGCTTCGACGATATGGTTCTGGGAATCGACGAGCGTGCCGTCGACGTCAAAGATGATCAGGCGCATCAAAGGCTCTCAAACGGAAAGCGCGGCAGCATCGCCTCGCCTTTCGGCGGCGGCACGCGCGCCACATTCATGGTCAGCGCCAGCAATTGATAATAGCCGACGATGCCGCACAGATCGATCACGCCCTGCTCGCCGAAGCGTTGCAGCGCTGTTGCATAAGTCGGATCGCTAACGCTGCGATTGTGCAGAAGCTCGGTGACGAACTCGACCACAGCCGACTCATCCTCGTTGAGATTCTGCGGACGCCGCCCGACCCGTATCGCCTCGATGGTTTCCGCCGAAACGCCTGCTTTTGCGGCGTGATTATGATGCGTGCCCCACTCGTAATCCTGCGTCCAGTGACGCGCCACCAGCAGGATCGCGAGTTCGCTCAGCCGCCCGGCGATCGTGCAGCGATAGCGCAGATATTCGCCCATGCGCTGCGCATGCGTCAGCAGTTCCGGGCTGCGAATGAAGACATTCCACGGACCCGAGAAGCCCACATTGCGCGTGGCGCGGAAATCCGCCTCTGCGGCCTTCTGTTCGGGCGTATAGGCATCCGGCGAAACCGGCGGCAGACGAACTGACATCATTCCTCCGGGGCGTCTTCAATCGGATCGCGCTGCTTGGGATCGAAGCCGAAAAGTTCAAACGTCTTCTGCATATGCGGCGGCAGCGGCGCCGTCACGTCGATCAGGCCGCCCTTGGGATGCGGCAACACGAGACGGCGCGCCAGCAAATGCAGCTTGCGCTCGACCTGCGTGGGGATGGCCCGCAGCGGATCGGTGCGGCGCGGATTCTTTTCGTCGCCGATTCCATATTTCGGATCGCCGATGATCGGCGTCCCGATGGCTTCGGCATGAGCGCGCAACTGATGCGTGCGGCCCGTGATCGGCTTCATCGAAAGCCATGCGAGACGCGGCGCAACCTTGTCGACGGTCGTGTAATAGGTGATCGAATGTTGCGCGTCTTCTTCGCCATGCTTGGCGATCCTCATCTTTTCCGGATCGCGGCGCTCGCCGGGCTTCTTGCCGCTACGGTCGTCGCCCATCCCGGCCCCCTTGGCGAGGAATAGCGAAATGCGACCCTGCATGGGCTTGGGCACGCCCTCCACAATCGCCCAGTAAACCTTGCGGGCTTGCCGCGAACGGAAAAGCTCGCCGAGGTCAGCCGCGATCTTGCGCGACTTCGCCACCAGCAGCACGCCGGAAGTATCGCGGTCGATGCGATGCACCAGCAACGGCCTGTCGCCCTTGCTGTCTTCCATCGACATGAGCATGCCGTCGATGTGGCGCGTGGTGCCCGAACCGCCCTGCACCGCGAGGCCCCAAGGCTTGTTCAGCACCATGATGTGCTTGTCCTCGAACAGCACCATGTCGGCGATAGTGCGGGCGTCCGCGTCGCTCGGCGCACGCTTGATGGCGGGCTTGGCGGGCGCATCGAGTTGCAGCGGCGGCACGCGCACCTGCGCGCCTGCGGTCAGTCTCGTCGAGGTCTCGGCCCGCTTGCCGTCGATCCGTACCTGTCCGGTGCGGACGATCTTGTTGAGATGCGACAGCGACAGCATCGGCAGGCGGCGCTTGAACCAGCGGTCGAGCCGCATCTGGTCCTCGTCCTCCGTAACCGTGAGGGTCTGGACCTTGAGGGCTTCCTCCGGAATGACCTTCTCCGCCTCGGGCTTCGGCGCAGCCTTTGTGGCGGGGCGAGCCGCAGGCTTCGCGTCGAAAGTCCGGGCAGGTTTGCCGCCCTTGGAAGGCGCCTGACGGAATGGACGCTTGCCGCCCGATGCCGCCCTGCCGCCGGGACCGGGCTTCCCGCCGGACCTGGGCTTTCCGCCCGAGGTAGGCTTGCCGCCCGAAGAAGACTTGCCGCCTGATGGGCGTGTCGGTCTGGTCATGTCATCGCCCGCACAAGAGCCAGCCCGGCCACGAGGCCCGCCAGCGAAAGGATCACCGATCCCAGAACATAGAATGCCGCCATGCCGGCCTGCCCGCGCTCCCACAGAAGCACGGCGTCCAGCGAGAAGGCCGAGAAGGTCGTGAAGCCGCCAAGCAAGCCCGTCGTGGCGAAAAGCCGCGCCGGCTGGGACCAGCTTTCACCCGCCTTGAAGGCGAAATAGCCCGCCAGCAGTCCCATGACCAGCGAACCGGCGATATTCACCAGCATCGTGCCGAGCGGAAAATCCGGGCCGCAATAGCGCAGGCACGCGCTGTTGACCGTGTGGCGCAACGCGCCGCCAATGCCGGCGCCGACGAATACAAGAAGTGTGGCGTTCATAGCGCCGGTTTACAGGACCGGCGCGCCAAGGTCACGCGGCGCGTCGAATCAGCCCGCAGCCCGCACCAGTTGCGGCTGTTCCGCTCTCAGCTCTGGCGCAAACTTTCGACGGATCAGTCGGCGCATCGGCTCTTCCACGAACGTCAGCGAAGCGAGCGAAGCCAGAATCGCAACGGCCAGATAGATCAGGAAGAAGTTCAGGAAAGCGCCCTGTTGCAGATTGAACGTTGCTGCATCGATGGCTTTCATCCATTCCATGATCGGAATATGCAGCAGGTAAAGCGAATAGCTCGCATCTCCGAGCCTCACGAAGGATTCGTGATTCCAGAGCTGCGACTGTGACCGCGCCAGCCCGAACAGGATCAGCGCAAGCGCCGGCGCCAGAAAGCCGTTGCTGATCGCTGTCCACGGCACCGGACCGTCCAGATACGAGAAAGTAGCCCAGACCCCCGCCACGCCCACCGCGACCGCAGGCATTTGGGCCCATGCGGGCATTGGGGGCGACCGCACGAACAACAGCCCCAGCGCCGCCCCAAACACGAATTCCGGCACCCTCAGGGGCGGGAAATAGGTGAAGAACAGCGCCGATCCGCCCAGGGTCTGTTCGCTCATGCCGAGTGCGCCGGTAATGACCCGCGCCACATCGGCAGGCCCGAGCGCGTCGATCAACACAGCGGCTCCCTGCGAAGCCGCATAGGCCAGCAATGCCGCGATCACCAACCCGCGCCCGGACAGTTTCTCCAGCGGCGGCAGCAGGAACGGGAACAGCAGATAGAAGACTGCTTCCACCGACAGCGACCACGCCGGTCCGTTCCACGCGACAGCAGCTTCGGGAATCCAGGATTGCGTCAGCGTGAGTTGCAAACCGGCGATGACCAACGCACGTCCAAAGGCCGCTTGGACATCAGGAGCAGACGCTGCCCCGTAGATCGCCAGCGGCAGAAACAGCAAGAACGCCAGATAGTATGCCGGTAGCACGCGGGCTGCGCGGGCCAGCCAGAAAGCCCGCCGGTCATCAGCGCCCCTGATCCGCCCGCGATACGAATAGGCCAGAATGAATCCCGACAGAATGAAGAAGAAGCTGACGCCCACGGAACCGTGGTCGATCACAGCCCGCACCGGGTCCGGCCAACCCTGCATATGTCCGGTCAGGCCATGGAACAGCACCACCAGAAGCGCAAAGATAAACCGGACGCTGGTGAGTGGTCGAAGCGGCTGCAAGAGCGAATTCCAATTCCTGATTTGCGGTATATCGCGCAACGGCGATGAATGCGGACTGAATGCAATGGGCATGTGACAGCAAAGCGCTGCCTCGACCTGCCGCGAAATCGAGATACAATCGGGAATCTGCTCATCTCGTCTCTATGAGCAAGCCCTTGGACATTTGAATCCCGGAAGCGGTCGAGGATTGCCGTGCTGCCTATTTCACGCCGTCACCAACATTATGTTTTCGGAGTTTTGCAATCCGGACTCACATCCGCCATTGCAGCCGGAATCGCCAGCCTGTCCTTCTGGAACAGTGGATTGTTTTTTTCGAACTGGCTGAGGTCGTGGCTGGTGGCTTGGCTACTGATGCTGCCGGTCGTCATTTTTGCAGCGCCGTTTATCAGGAAGATCGCATTTCTTCTTACCAGCGAGGACGCCTGAGCGCGCAGCAGGTCAGCGAAGCCCGCGCCCCGGAACCTCACTCCCCGCGCTCCTTCCGCAGCTTCGCCCACCAGTCGAGCCGCTTGCGCAACTCGCGTTCGAAGCCCCGCTCGACCGGCGCATAAAGCTCCTGACGGCCCAGCGCATCCGGCCAGTAATTCTGTCCCGAAAAGGCGTCAGGCTCGTCATGGTCGTAGCGATATCCCGAACCATAGCCTTCCTGCTTCATCAGCTTGGTCGGCGCGTTGAGAATCGACTTCGGGGGCATCAATGAGCCATGCTCTTTCGCAAGTCGCCTGGCGGCCTTGTAGGCATTGTAGGCGGCGTTGGATTTCGGCGCGCTCGCCACATAGATCAGCGCCTGCGCAATCGCCAACTCACCCTCGGGCGAACCTAGAAAATCATACGCATCCTTCGCCGCATTCGCGATGACGAGCGCCTGCGGATCCGCGAGCCCCACATCTTCCACCGCCATGCGGACGATGCGCCGCGCGATGAACAGCGGATCTTCGCCCGCATCGAACATGCGCGCCAGATAATAGAGCGCCGCATCCGGATCGCTGCCCCGCACGGTCTTGTGCAGGGCGCTGATAAGATTGTAGTGGCCTTCCTGCGCCTTGTCGTAGATCGGCGCGCGGCGCTGCACGATCTCGGCGAGTTGCGCATTGTCGAAAACTTCATCGGGCCGGGCGGCCCGCCAGATTTCCTCTGCGAGCGTCAGCGAGGCGCGGCCGTCGCCATCGGCCATCCGCACAAGCGCCGCGCGCGCATCTTCATTGAGCGGAAGGGCCTTGCCTTCCATCGCCTCGGCGCGGGCCAGCAACTTTTCAATGGCCGGTTCATCCAGCGCCCTGAACGTCATCACCCGCGCACGCGACAAAAGCGCCGCATTGAGTTCGAATGAGGGATTTTCCGTCGTCGCTCCGATCAGCGTGACCGTCCCGTCTTCCATCACCGGCAGGAAGGAATCCTGCTGGGCGCGGTTGAACCGATGAATCTCGTCGACGAACAGCAAGGTCCCCTGCCCGGTCCGGCGACGGCCGCGCGCCTCCTCGAAGACTTTCTTCAGCTCCGCAACGCCCGTGAAAATGGCCGAGATCTGGACGAAGGCCAGCTTCGTCTCATGCGCCAGCAGCCGTGCGACGGTCGTCTTTCCTGTGCCGGGCGGACCCCAGAAGATCAATGATCCCAATGAGCCGGAGCGTATAAGGCGCGTGAGCGCGCCGTCCTCGCCCAGCAGATGATCCTGACCGGCGACGTCCGCGAGCGATTGCGGCCGCATGCGATCGGCCAGCGGTCGCGGCGCGCCTTTATCGAGTCCTGCTGAAGCAAAGAGATCTGACATACGTTCAATGTGGGTCGTGAGTTGCGGCCTGTCCAGCAAGGCCTGCCGGCGGGCTTCGATCAAAGCCCTCAACAGTCCCGGCTTGTGAGCAGCCCTTTCGCGAAGGCCAAGCCTGTGTGGCAAGCGTCACACAAGCCTTACATTTGTTAGTTTCAGACTCTTGCGACTCAACCGACTGATTCGTAAGGTCCCTTCCGCCGATTGTATTGCGTCTCCCGGCAAATGTTCATCACCAGAAGGGAAGACGTAAAGGATGCGGATCGTTTCACTCGTTACCCAGAAGGGCGGATCGGGCAAAAGCACCATCGCTTCTTCGCTCGCCGTTGCCGCCGCCGAAACTGGCGAACGCGTTTTTATTATTGATATGGACCCCCAGCAGTCACTCGTGCGCTGGTTCAAGACGCGCAACGAAGCCGATCTTCCGGTCGAGGCCATCGGCCCCGCCAAACTGAAGGCCGCCCTCGCGGCGTTGGAAAAGAGCGGCATTTCTCTCGTCATCATCGACACGCCCGGCACCGACTCTCCGGCCACGGAAGCCGCCATGCGGGCCTCCGAACTTTGCTTCATCCCGGCGCGTCCGAATGCGTTTGACCTCTGGGCCAGCGAAACAACCCGCAAGACCCTCAAGGCCTTGAACAAGCCTTTCGTGTTCCTGCTCAACCAATGCCCGCCTTCGCAGCAGAGCGCGCGCATCGACGAAGGCGCGAAGGCTCTCGAAGCCATGGGCGGCCTCATCACCCCGATGATCACCCAGCGCGTCGACTATCAGGAAGCCGCTCGCCACGGTCTCGGCGTGACGGAACTCTCGCCCAACGGCTATGCGGCTGAAGAGATGCGCAAGCTGTGGCTGTCACTGAAGCGCCGCCTCGCCAAGCAGAAGGCCGAGAGGGCCGGCGCCAAAAAGGCTGCTTGAGCCGTAATGCGATAAACAAGGGGCGCTCGCCAATCGTGGCGAGCGCCCCTTTTCCTTGCGCTGTCCGGTCCGGCGCGCGCGCTATCCGCCGATCACCGTATTGATCACCTGGCCGCCGCGATTGATCGTGAGCCGCCAGAAATTCGCCCGCGTGGCAGTCGCTTTCTGCACATCGGCGGTCCGCGAAATCTTCTGGTCGTTGATCGCCAGAATCACGTCGCCCTTCTGCACCCCGAAGCGAGCCGCTATGGAATCCTCCGGCACGTCGGTCACGGCCACTCCCTCGCGAACGCCTTCGATGGAAAACTCTTCCGCCACGGCGGGCGACATGTTCATCACCGTGGCTCCCGTGAAGGGCGAACGCCCCGCAAGTTTGAGGGCTTCGCGCGGCGGAACTTCTGGAGCCGCAACCAGCTTGACCGAAAGAGTCCGGCTTTTGCCGTCACGCATGACGGTAAACTGCGAGGCGCCCCCGATCTGTCTTGTCGCGAGCCGATAGCCGAAGCTCTCGGGATCATCGACCGCGAGCCCATCGATGGCGGTGACGATATCGCCGCGACGCAATCCGGCTTCCGCCACGGGGCTGCGTTCGGCTACATCCGCCACAAGGGCGCCCGTCGGCCGGTCGAGGCCAAGCGATTCCGCAATCTCGCGCGACACTTGCTGAACGGTCGCGCCGACCCACGGCCGCTTGACCTGCTTGCCGCCGCCCCGTGCGGTCGCCACCACGACTTTCACCATATTCGCCGGGATCGCGAAGCCGATGCCGATGGAACCGCCCGAGCGCGAATAGATCGCCGAGTTGATGCCGACGAGGCGTCCCGCCATGTCCACAAGCGCGCCGCCCGAATTGCCCGGATTGATCGCCGCATCGGTCTGGATGAAGAAGCCGTAATCCGTGATGCCGACCTGCGTGCGCGCTACGGCTGATACGATGCCCTGCGTGACTGTCTGGCCGACGCCGAACGGATTGCCGACCGCCAGCACAAGATCGCCGACTTCGAGGCCGTCTGAATCGCCCATTTCCAGAAACGGGAAATTGGATCCGGTCTTGAGCTTGAGAACCGCCAGATCGGTTCGCGGATCGCGCAGAACCACTTCGGCGTCGAATTCACGCTTGTCGGTAAGCGCCACCTTCACGTCCGTCATGCCTTCGATGACGTGATGGTTCGTCACCACCAGACCGCTCGAATCCACCAGAACGCCAGACCCCAGCGATTGCGCAGTGCGCGAGCCGGGCTGGTCGCCGCCTCCGAAGAAGCGCCGGAAGATCGGATCGTCAAACAGCGGATTGTTCTGTTGCCGCACCTGTCGGGACGCATAGACGTTCACGACCGCAGGCGTGACGCGCTTCACGACGGGCGCAAAGGAAAGCTGGATCTGCGGCCTGTCCGCAGGCGTCATTCGCAGACCGGGCGCCTGCGCATGGGCGACGCCGGCCAGCACGAGTGCGGCGATCAGCGAGGTGAAAAGTCTGACGGGTCTCATGGAAGCCTCCGGACGCAGCCGTCAGACATATAGGCCCGAGGCCTGAGTCGCGCCAACCCGAGCTTAATGGGCTCCGGCTCGTTCCAGAATCGCGACCATCTGCGAAAAGCCGCGCCGGCGCGCATGGACCAGCGGCGTCACGCCGCCGCGATCGGCAATGTTCGCATTGGCTCCCGCCCCGACCAGCAGGCGGACAATCTCCGTGTGGACCGGCCCGCCATCGCCGAGCAGGACGGCCTCGAGCAGCGCAGTCCAGCCGAGCTTGTTGACGTGATCCTTGTCGATTTTCGTATCGAGCAGGATGCGGACATTCTCGACATGTCCGTGATGCGCCGCCGGGATGAGCGCCGTGCCGCCGAAACGATTGAGACTCGCCAGATCGGCGCCCGCCGCCAGCGTCAGCTTCAGGATTTCGGCAGGACCTTCGGCGCCTGCGTACAGGAAGGCGCTGTCTTCCTGATCGTCCTTGGCGTTGACGTCCGCGCCCGCCTCGATCAGCGCGCGCGCCATCGGCGCATCGCCCCGATAGGTGGCGATGAGCAGCGCCGTGCGCTTGCGGGCATCGCGCGCATCGACCGGCGCGCCGGCCAGCATTGCGGCGCGCGCAGCCTTCAGATCGCCGCGTTCGACAGCTGAAAGCAACGTCGCGGCGCTGCGATCCTGCGCATGAGCCATTCCCCCGCAAGCCGCGAGTGAAGCCAGACCCGACACGAACACGCGCCGCAACATCATGGGGCCTCTCAGGCCGGCATCGGCTGCCGGTGAATCTTCATCGCCATTGCAACGGCGGTATAATACCCGAGGAACGCAATCAGTTCTGCAAGTCCATCTCGGCCGAGCACTTTCACCGCATGGGCGAACACCGCGTCGCTGGCGATATCCTTTCGGTCGAAAGCCTTGAACACATCGTAGATCGCCTGCTCGCGCTCGGTTTCGAGATCGGGCTTCTGGCGCGCCGCGAGCTGTTGCAAAACAGGCTCCGGAAATCCGGTCGCGCGCAGGAAGCGAATGTGCGACTCGATCACGAAGGGCGATTCCCAATGCTGGGCGATCAGCACGATGGCGAGTTCGAATTCGCGCTCGGTGAGCGTCGACTGCTTGTTGAGCATCGTGCCCAGATGCTCGATGGCGTGCGAAAGCTTCGGGCTGTGCAGCCAGACCTTGAACGGCGTCGGCACGCGACCGCGTCCGGCAGTGACTTTCTGCAAGACCTCTTTCTGCGAGTCGGAAAGCTTGTCTTCCGGAATGTCTTCGTAGCGCGCCGGTCCGTCCGTCATGTGGTCCTCCGTGATGTAGAGGAAGTTTACGCTGGACCGCGCGAACTCTCAAAGCCGTTTTGCCGGCGGCTCACAAACAAAAAGAGCGACCCGAAGGCCGCTCTTTTGATTCTGTTCGACGAGCGAGCCCTACGCGGCTTCGCCTGTGGTCTGCACCGGGCCGGAATCCTTGCCCTTGGCGCTCTCGTCGCGATCGACGAATTCGATGACCGCCATCGGCGCATTGTCGCCATAGCGGAAGCCGGCCTTCAGCACGCGCGTGTAGCCGCCGTTGCGGTCCTTGTAGCGCGGTCCGAGCACGTCGAAGAGCTTCTTGACGAGGACGATGTCCTTCATCTGCGCAATCGCCTGACGACGAGCGTGCAGGTCGCCGCGCTTGCCGAGGGTGACGAGCTTCTCGACGACCGGACGAAGATCCTTCGCCTTCGGAAGCGTCGTGACAATCTGTTCGTGCTTGATCAGCGCCTGGCACATATTGGCGAACATCGCCTTGCGGTGTTCGGCGGTGCGGTTGAAGCGGCGCTTTGCGCGTCCGTGATACATGGCTCACTCCTGATTTTTGCGATCGCCGTGCCAAGGGTCGACCGGTCTATGTTTCCCTCTCCATTCAGGATGAGGGGACGAGCCTCTCCCGCAGGGCGGGAGAGGGAATTCCAAAGCCTAGTAGTGCTCCTCGAAGCGCTTCGCCAGCTCTTCGATGTTCTCCGGCGGCCAGCCGGTGACTTCCATACCGAGATGGAGACCCATCTGGGCGAGGACTTCCTTGATCTCGTTGAGCGACTTGCGGCCGAAGTTCGGCGTGCGCAGCATCTCGGCTTCCGTCTTCTGGATGAGGTCGCCGATGTAAACGATGTTGTCGTTCTTGAGGCAGTTGGCCGAA
>CANJNI010000053.1 GCA_947475995.1 Beijerinckiaceae bacterium
CCGGGGGACAATGTGTCGATGGAAGTTACGCTGATCGTCCCGATCGCGATGGAAGAGAAGCTCCGCTTCGCCATCCGTGAAGGCGGCCGCACCGTCGGCGCAGGCGTCGTCGCTTCCATCATCGAGTAATCAGGCAGGTTCGGCCGGCGCGGGGCATTCGCCCCCGTCGATCGTGCAGAGGACCAATCAATGAACGGACAGAACATCCGGATCCGCCTCAAGGCGTTCGATCATCGCGTGCTGGACGCTTCCACCAAGGAAATCGTCTCGACCGCGAAGCGGACTGGCGCCCAGGTGCGCGGGCCCATCCCTCTGCCCACGCAGATCGAGAAGTTCACCGTCAACCGCTCGCCGCACGTCGACAAGAAGTCGCGCGAGCAGTTTGAAATTCGTACCCACAAGCGTGTTCTCGACATCGTCGATCCCACGCCGCAGACCGTCGACGCTCTCATGAAGCTCGACCTCGCTGCCGGCGTCGACGTCGAGATCAAGCTCTGAGTCGAAGCAACCAGGCACCTCTTCTTCGCAAAGTGCCTTGAAGGAAATGTGACATGCGGTCAGGTGTTATCGCCCAGAAGGTTGGCATGACCCGCGTCTTTACAGACGCCGGGGAACATGTGCCGGTGACGGTTCTGAAGCTGGAAGGCTGTCAGGTCGTCGCTCAACGGACCAAGGAACAGAACGGTTATACGGCTCTCCAGCTCGGCATCGGCCGCGCCAAGGTGAAGAACGTTCCGAAGGCGGAGCGCCAGCGCTTCGCAGTCGCGAAGGTCGAGCCGAAGATGAAGCTCGCGGAATTCCGCGTTGCGGAAGACAAGCTGCTGCCCGTGGGCGCCGAAATCACCGCCGACCATTATGTTGCAGGTCAGTTCGTGGACGTCACCGGCACGACGATCGGCAAGGGCTTCGCCGGTCCGATGAAGCGCTGGAACTTCGGCGGCCTGCGCGCCACTCACGGCGTCTCGGTCTCGCATCGTTCGCACGGTTCGACCGGCGGCCGTCAGGACCCGGGCAAGACTTTCAAGAACAAGAAGATGGCCGGTCACATGGGCGTTGACCGCGTGACCACCCAGAATCTCAAGGTTGTTCAGACGGACGTCGAGCGCGGCCTGATCCTGGTGGAAGGCGCTGTTCCGGGTCATGCGGGCGGCTGGATCTACGTTCGTGACGCCGTGAAGAAGCCGCTTCCCAAGGAAGCGCCGCAGCCCGGCAAGTTCCGTGTGGCCGACGCCGCACCCGCCGAAAAGCAGGAGGGCTAAGCCGTGAAGATCGACATTACGTCCATCGACGGCGCCTCTGCGGGTTCTATCGAACTCGACGACGCCATCTTCGGTCTTGAGCCGCGCGAGGATCTCATCGCGCGCATGATCCGCTACCAGCTCGCCAAGCGTCGCGCCGGCACCCATGCGGTGAAGAACCGCGCGGACATCTGGCGCACCGGCAAGAAGATGTACAAGCAGAAGGGCACCGGCGGCGCTCGCCACGGGTCGGCCCGCGTGCCGCAGTTCCGCGGCGGCGGTCGCGCCTTCGGGCCGCAGGTCCGCAGCCATGCGCACGATCTGCCCAAGCACGTTCGCGCCCTCGCTCTGCGCCATGCCCTGTCGGCGAAGGCCCGCAGCGGCGGAATCGTCGTGTGGGACAAGGCCGAACTGGCCGAAGCCAAGACCAAGGCGCTGGTTGCTTCCTTCGCCAAGTCGGGCCTCGGCAATGCGCTGATCATCGATGGTCAGGAGCCGCAGGCGAATTTCTGCTTGGCGGCCCGCAACATTCCGCAGATCGATATCCTGCCGGTGCAGGGCATCAACGTCTATGACATCGTCCGTCGTGAGAAGCTCGTGCTCACCAGGGCGGCCCTCGATGCGCTGGAGGCGCGGTTCAAATGAGTCAGGCTTCGCGTTTCGCCGATGCGCGGCATTACGACGTCATCGTCTCTCCGGTGATCACCGAGAAGGCGACCATGGCGTCGGAGCAGAACAAGGTCGTGTTCCGGGTGCGTCGTGAAGCCACGAAGCCCCAGATCAAGGCTGCCGTGGAGAAGCTCTTCGACGTCAAGGTCGAGGCGGTCAACACGCTGCTCCGCAAGGGCAAGAACAAGGTGTTTCGCGGCAGCCGCGGTGTACGCGGCGACGTCAAGCAAGCGGTCGTGACCCTCGCCGAGGGCCACAAGATCGATGTAACGACCGGGCTGTGAGCGAGGGTCGAGGAACAATCCCATGGCACTGAAAACTTACAAGCCGAACACGCCGGGTCTTCGACAGCTTGTCATTGTCGACCGCAGCGAGCTCCACAAGGGCAAGCCGGTCAAGGCTCTGACCGAAGGCAAGCACTCGCAGGGCGGCCGCAACAATACCGGACGCATCACGGTTCGTTTCCGTGGCGGCGGACACAAGCAGACCTATCGTCTCGTGGACTTCAAGCGCCGCAAGACCGATATGGTCGCGAAGGTCGAGCGGCTCGAATACGATCCGAACCGCACCGCCTTCATTGCGCTGGTCAAGTATGCGGACGGCACGCTGTCCTACATCCTTGCTCCCCAGCGCCTGTCGGCCGGCGACGAAGTCGTGTCGGGCAACCAGGTCGACGTGAAGCCGGGCAATGCAATGCCGCTGGCGAACATGCCGGTCGGCACCATCGTCCACAATGTCGAGATGAAGCTCGGCAAGGGCGGGGCCATTGCACGTTCGGCGGGCGCTTATGCGCAGATCGTCGGTCGCGACCAGGGCTATGTGATCGTGCGCCTGAACTCGGGCGAACAACGTCTGATCAACGGCCAGTGCTACGGTTCGGTGGGCGCGGTTTCCAACCCCGACCACATGAACACCTCGCTCGGCAAGGCTGGCCGCAACCGCTGGCTCGGTCAACGTCCGCATAACCGCGGCGTCACCATGAACCCGGTCGATCACCCCCACGGCGGCGGCGAAGGCCGCACCTCGGGTGGACGTCATCCGGTCACTCCGTGGGGCAAGCCGACGAAGGGCAAGAAGACCCGCACGAACAAGTCCACCACGAAGTTTATCGTGACATCGCGTCACAAGAGCAAGAAGGGCTAATCCATGGCTCGTTCGATCTGGAAAGGCCCGTTCATCGACGGTTATCTGCTGAAGAAAGCGGATACCTCGCGCGCCTCGGGCCGCTCGGAAGTGATCAAGATCTGGAGCCGTCGCTCCACGATCCTGCCGCAGTTCGTCGGTCTGACGTTCGGCGTCTATAACGGCCACAAGCATGTACCGGTGAACATCACCGAGGACATGATCGGTCACAAATTCGGTGAATTCTCGCCCACGCGCACCTTCCATGGTCACGCGGCGGACAAGAAGGCCAAGAGGGGCTAACGGATGTCCAAAGCCAAGAACCCCCGCGCCCTGAAGGACAATGAAGCGAAGGCTGTTGCGCGCATGCTGCGCGTCAGCCCGCAGAAGTTGAACCTTCTGGCCCAACTCATCCGCGGCAAGAAGGTCGATACGGCGCTCGCCGATCTCGAATTCTCGCGCAAGCGCAGCGCCGGCGACGTTCGCAAGGCCCTGCAGAGCGCCATCGCCAATGCGGAAAACAACCACAGCCTCGACGTGGACGATCTTGTCGTCGCCGAGGCACACGTCGGCAAGGCGCTCGTCATGAAGCGTTTCAGCCCGCGTGCGCGCGGCCGCGCCGGCCGAATTGAGAAGCCCTTCTCGAACCTCACGATCGTGGTTCGCGAAGTCGCGCAAAAGTCGGCGGAAGGCTGAGGAGAGAACGATGGGTCAGAAAGTCAATCCGATCGGTCTTCGTCTCGGCATCAACCGGACGTGGGATTCGCGTTGGTTCGCCAACAAGGAAGAATACGGCAGGCTCCTGCATGAGGACATGCGCATCCGCGCAATGCTGATGAAGCAGCTCAAGCAGGCCGCAGTATCGAAGATCATCATCGAGCGCCCGCACAAGAAGTGCCGCGTCACCATCCACTCGGCGCGTCCGGGCGTGGTGATCGGCAAGAAGGGCGCCGATATCGACAAGATCCGCAAGTCCGTCGCCAAGCTGACGACGTCGGAAGTCGTCATCAACATCGTCGAAGTCCGCAAGCCGGAAGTCGACGCGACCCTGGTGGCGGATTCGATCGCCCAGCAGCTGGAGCGCCGCGTGGCGTTCCGCCGCGCCATGAAGCGCGCCGTTCAGTCGGCGATGCGTCTGGGCGCCCAGGGCATCCGGATCAACTGCTCGGGCCGTCTCGGCGGCGCGGAAATCGCGCGTCTGGAATGGTATCGCGAAGGTCGCGTGCCGCTGCACACGCTGCGTGCGGATATCGACTACGGCGTCGCCACTGCGCACACGGCCTATGGCACGTGCGGCATCAAGGTCTGGATCTTCAAGGGCGAGATTCTGGAACATGATCCGATGGCGCAGGACAAGCGCATGGCCGAACAGGATCATTCGGGCGGTGGCGGCGAGCGCCGGCCGCGTCGCGATCGCGACGCAGCCTAAGCCGCGCCCCAGCCAATTCGAGAGTTAGAACATGCTGCAACCAAAGCGCACCAAATTCCGGAAGGCCTTCAAGGGCCGCATTCACGGAAACGCCAAGGGCGGCTTCGCGCTCAACTTCGGCCAGTACGGCCTGAAGGCGATGGAGCCGGACCGTCTTACGGCGCGTCAGATCGAGGCGGCCCGCCGCGCACTGACCCGTCACATGAAGCGCGCCGGCCGCGTCTGGATCCGTATCTTCCCGGACGTGCCTGTGTCGAAGAAGCCTGTCGAAGTCCGCATGGGTAAGGGCAAGGGCGCTCCCGAATACTGGGCGGCGCGCGTGGCTCCGGGCCGCATCATGTTCGAGGTGGACGGCGTGCCGCTCGAACTCGCCCGGGAGGCTTTCGCCCTCGCGGCCGCGAAGCTGCCGATCAAGACCCGCTTCGTTCAGCGCATCGTGGAATAGGAGAGCAGGCTATGAAATCCAAGCAGCGCGTCTCCGACTTGCGCGTCATGTCCGAGGATCAGCTCGTGGACGAAGTCCTGAAGCTGAAAAAGGAACAGTTCAATCTGCGCTTCCAGCGCGCTACCGGCCAGCTCGAGAACACCTCGCGCGTCCGCGTCGTACGCCGTGACATCGCGCGGGCCAAGACGATCTCTGCGCAGAAGCGCAGCGACAAGAAGTAAGGGGCCGAGATGCCGAAGCGAATTCTCCAGGGCGTCGTCGTCAGCGACAAGCAGGCCAAGACCGTTGTGGTCAAGGTCGAGCGCCGTTTCACCCATCCTCTGCTCAAGAAGACGGTGCGCCGGTCCAAGAACTACCACGCGCATGACGAGAACAAGGCCTACAAGGTCGGCGATACGGTCTCGATCGAAGAGACAAAGCCGATTTCTAAGCTGAAACGGTGGACTGTCCTGCCGCCTTCCGATAAGTGAACGGCGGGATATCAAAGTGGGCCGGGGCGAAAGCCCCTTCAGGCGTAGTCCGGTCGGGTCAAACCGCCGGAAACCGATCTGAGAAGAAAGGCGACAAGCCATGATTCAAATGCAGACTAACCTCGACGTGGCGGATAATTCCGGCGCGCGCCGCGTGATGTGCATCAAGGTGCTCGGCGGCTCGAAGCGGAAATATGCCGGCGTCGGCGACATTATTGTCGTTTCGATCAAGGAAGCCATTCCGCGTGGTCGCGTGAAGAAGGGCGACGTGATGAAGGCCGTGGTGGTTCGCACCGCCAAGGACATCAAGCGCGCCGACGGCTCCGTCATCCGCTTCGATTCCAACGCCGCCGTGCTGATCAACAACCAGTCCGAGCCGGTGGGCACCCGTATCTTCGGGCCGGTGCCGCGCGAATTGCGCGCCCGCAACCACATGAAGATCATCTCGCTCGCCCCGGAGGTGCTGTAATGGCTGCTAAGATCAAGAAGGGCGACAAGGTCGTCGTCCTCACCGGTCGCGACAAGGGACGTTCGGGCGAAGTGGTTCGGGTGATTCCCGACGAGGAACGCGCGCTGGTTCGCGGCGTGAACATGGTCAAGCGCCACACGCGCCAGACCGCGCAGTCGGAAGGCGGCATCATCTCGAAGGAAGCCGCCATTCACCTGTCCAACCTGGCGATCGCCGATCCCAAGGACGGCAAGGCCACGCGCGTGGGCTTCAAGACTCTCGATGACGGCCGCAAGGTCCGCGTCGCAAAGCGTTCCGGAGATTTGATCGATGGCTGAGGCAAAGACCGAAAAGGCCGGCAAGGCCGCCAAGGGCGCGTCGACGCGCGGTCAGGCGAAGGTCGAGGGTCTTCTCGCCAACGCTGAGTCGCTGAAGGCTCCCGCCGGCTACGTCGCCCGTCTGCGCAAGCACTACGACGAGGTCGTGCGCCCGGAGATGGTGAAGCAGTTCGGCTACAAGAACGAGCTCGAAGTTCCGCGCATCGAGAAGATCGTGCTGAACATGGGCGTCGGAGAGGCCGTGAACGACACCAAGAAGGTGACGAACGCTGCCGCCGATCTGGCGTTGATCGCCGGCCAGAGGCCGGTTGTGACGCGCGCCCGCAAGGCCATCTCGACCTTCAAGGTGCGCGAGAACATGCCGCTGGGCGCCAAGGTGACCCTGCGCAAGACCCGCATGTATGAATTCATGGACCGCCTGGTGACGATCGCGCTGCCGCGCGTTCGCGACTTCCGCGGCCTGAACCCGAAGTCGTTTGACGGCCGTGGCAACTACGCCATGGGCATCAAGGAACACATCGTGTTCCCGGAAATCGACTACGACAAGACTGAATCGATTGTCGGCATGGACATCATCGTATGCACCACCGCCAAGACCGATGACGAGGCGCGCGCTCTGCTTCGCGCCTTCAACTTCCCGTTCCGGCAGTGAGACGCGTGTCTCAGACGCGGAAACCAGAGGTTACTCATGGCTAAGAAAAGCTCGATCGAAAAGAACAAGAATCGCGCCCGGCTGGTGAAGAAGTTCGCGGGCCGCCGCGAGCGTCTGTTGGCCATTGCCAACGACCAGTCGCTGAGCATGGAAGAGCAGTTCACTGCTCGTCTCAAGCTCTCCGAGCTGCCGCGCAATTCGTCCGAAGGACGTTTGCGCAACCGTTGCGAAGTGACGGGCCGTCCGCGCGCCTTCAACCAGAAGCTGAAGATGTCGCGTATCGCGTTGCGGGAACTGGGCTCCAAGGGCCTCATCCCCGGCCTCGTCAAGTCCAGCTGGTAAGGGAGCAGGATCATGGCAATGAACGATCCTTTGGGCGATATGCTCACCCGCATCCGGAACGCCCAGATGCGTCGCAAGGGCAAGGTTTCGACCCCCGGCTCCAGGCTGCGCGCCAACGTTCTCGACGTGCTGCAGCAGGAAGGCTACATCCGCGGCTATTCGACCACGGATTACGGCAATGGCCGCACCGAGTTCGAAATTGAGCTGAAGTACTACGAAGGCGAGCCCGTCATTCGCGAGATCGCGCGCGTGTCGAAGCCCGGCCGCCGTGTGTACTCTGCTGTCACCGCCATGCCGCGCGTTGCGAACGGCCTCGGCATCACCATCATCTCGACCCCGAAGGGCGTCATGGCCGACCACTCTGCCCGCGAGCAGAATGTCGGCGGTGAAGTGCTCTGCCGGGTGTTCTGACCGGAGGCTGAGGAACAATGTCTCGTATCGGAAAAAAGCCGGTCGTCGTTCCCGCTGGCGTCACCGCCAAGGTCGAAGGCCAGAAGGTCGCCGTCAAGGGCGGCAAGGGCGAACTCTCGTTCGTGGTCCCGGAAGAAGTTTCGGTGGTCATGGAGGACGGTTCGATCAAGGTTGACCCGCGCAGCGAGTCCAAGCGCGCCCGCGCCATGTGGGGCATGTCCCGCTCGATGATCTCCAACATCATCGTCGGCGTGACCAAGGGTTACGAGCGCAAGCTCGAAATCAACGGCGTCGGCTACAAGGCCGCCGTCGTCGGAAAAAATCTGCAGCTCTCTCTCGGCTACAGCCACGACGTGATCTATCCGATCCCGGCCGGCATCGCGATTGCGACGCCGAAGCCCACGGAAATCACCATCGCCGGCAACGACAAGCGCCAGGTCGGCCAGGTGGCTGCGGAAATCCGCAGCTATCGCGGTCCGGAGCCCTACAAGGGCAAGGGCGTCAAGTACGAGGGCGAATTCATCTTCCGCAAGGAAGGCAAGAAGAAGTAAGGAGTGTCAGCGATGGCCAGCAACAAGGACGCCAGCGCAAGACGCAAGGCGAGAGTTCGGCGCGATATTCGCGCACGCGCTTACGGCAAGCCGCGGCTTTCCGTTCACCGTACCTCGAAGCAGATCTACGCGCAGATCATCGACGACGAGAAGGGCGCGACCATTGCGTCCGCTTCCTCGCTCGAAAAGGATCAGCGCACTGCGCTCAAGACCGGCGCCAATGTCGACGCCGCCAAGACGATCGGCAAGCTGATCGCAGAGCGCGCGCTGCAGGCGGGCGTCAAGGATGTCGTGTTCGATCGCGGCGAATACATGTACCACGGGCGCGTCAAGGCGCTCGCGGAAGGCGCCCGCGAGGGTGGCCTGAACTTCTGATCCGGCGAGCGCCGCTTTTCCGCGGCATTCGCATATTCCCAGCGAGCGGCCCCAGATCGGCGCGCCGCGCAAGTGACGGAACGAGACTATGGCACGTGAAGGTGAAGGTGGCGGTCGCGGACACAATCGCGATCGTGAGGAGCGCGACAGCGAATTCGTGGATCGTCTGGTCCACATTAATCGCGTTGCGAAGGTTGTGAAGGGCGGACGCCGCTTCGGTTTCGCGGCGCTCGTCGTCGTCGGCGACCAGAAGGGCCGCGTGGGCTTCGGTCACGGCAAGGCGCGCGAAGTGCCGGAAGCGATCCGCAAGGCGACGGAAGCCGCCAAGCGTGGTCTGATCCGCGTTCCGCTGCGCGAAGGCCGTACCCTGCATCATGACGTTGCGGGCCGTCACGGCGCCGGCAAGGTCATTCTGCGAGCGGCTCCGGCCGGCACCGGCATCATCGCCGGCGGTCCGATGCGCGCCGTCTTCGAGACGCTCGGCATGCACGATGTCGTCGCCAAGTCGCAGGGGTCTTCGAATCCCTACAACATGGTGCGCGCGACCTTCGATGCCCTGAAGCAGGAAGATTCGCCCCGTACGGTTGCGGCCCGCCGCAGCCTCAAGGTCTCCACGCTCCAGTCGCGCCGCACAGGCGTTGACGCGGACGCGGTTGACGCCTGATCGGAGGGGAGATCATGACCGAGAAGAAAAAAGTCACCCTCGTCCAGACCGGCAGCGCCATCGGCCGTCCCGCTTCGCAGCGGCAGACGCTCGTCGGCCTGGGCCTGAACAAGATCGGCCGCACGTCGTCGGTTGAGGATACGCCGGCAGTTCGCGGGATGATCGCGAAGGTTGCGCACCTCATCCGCATTGTCGAAGCGAAGTAGGAGAGTCACGATGAAACTCAACGAAATTCGCGACAATCCCGGCTCCTCGAAGTCCCGCACCCGCGTCGGCCGCGGCATCGGTTCCGGCAAGGGCAAGCAGAGCGGACGCGGCGGCAAGGGCCAGACGGCTCGTTCCGGCGTGCGCATCAAGGGCTTCGAAGGCGGCCAGATGCCGCTGCATCGTCGTCTGCCCAAGCGCGGCTTCACCAACATTCACGCGCTTGATGTGAACGAGGTCAACATCGGTCGCGTTCAGCAGGCGATTGACGCGGGCAAGCTCGATGCGAACCAGACCGTGACGGTCGATGCGCTTGTGGCTGCCGGCGTGCTGGCTCGCGCTCGCGACGGCGTCAAGATCCTCGGCAAGGGCGAACTGAAGGCAAAGGTTGCTTTCGAAGTTCGTGGCGCGTCGAAGTCTGCGGTCGAGGCGATCGAGAAGAACGGCGGTTCCGTGAAGCTGCTGGCTCAGGCCGAGGCTTCGGCCTGATCTGAGAGCTTCGGGGTGACATACCCGCTGCACTGACACCATATTGGCGAGCGGGGCGAAGGTGGAAACCTGTGCGCCCCGTTCCCGCGTGTAGGGATGCCTTCGTGGCGGCGTAATTCGTCCCGAAGGTGTGAGGAACGGAACGGGGTTTGCGGCCCACCGCCGCTGACGCCATAACTCGAATGCGGCGCTTTCCAGCGCCACCGGAGCGCCTCATGGCATCGGCAGCCGAACAGCTTGCAGCGTCCATCAACTTCTCGGCCATCGGCAAGGCCGAGGAACTCAAAAAGCGCATCTGGTTCACGCTCGGCGCACTGATCATTTACCGGATCGGCACCTATGTGCCTGTGCCGGGCATTGATCCTGCGGCTTTCGAGGCGAGCTTCACGGGCAAGCAGCAGGGCGTGCTTGAACTGTTCAACATGTTCGCCGGCGGCGCGGTGCAGCGCATGGCGATCTTTGCGCTGAACATCATGCCTTACATTTCGGCCTCGATCATCATTCAGTTGCTGACGTCGGTCTTCCCTGCGCTTGAAGCGATCAAGAAGGAAGGCGAGTCCGGCCGCAAGATTCTCAACCAGTACACGCGCTATCTGACCGTCGTCCTCGCGGCGTTCCAGGCCTATGGCATCGCCATCGGCCTCGAAGGGCAGGCGAATGTCGTGGCCGATCCGGGCTGGTTCTTCCGTCTTTCGACCGTGCTGACCCTCATGGGCGGCACGATGTTTCTGATGTGGCTCGGCGAGCAGATCACCGCGCGAGGCATCGGCAACGGTTCGTCGCTGATCATCTTCGCTGGCATCGTGGCAGCATTCCCGTCGGCCATCATCAACACGCTCGAACTCGGTCGCCAGGGTGCGATTTCGACGCCCCTGATTCTCGGCGTCATCCTGATGGCCGTGGTGGTGATCGCCTTCATCGTGTTCATGGAGCGCGCGCAGCGTCGCCTGCTGATCACCTACCCGAAACGGCAGGTCGGCAACCGCGTGTATGAGGGGCAGACGTCGTTCCTGCCGCTGAAGCTCAACACGTCGGGCGTCATTCCGCCGATCTTTGCATCGTCGCTCCTGCTGCTTCCGACCACGATCGCCAATTTCGCGCAATCGTCGGGCGGCACCGGCGTGCTGGCGACGATTTCGACCTATCTGGGACACGGACGTCCGCTCTACATGCTGACGTATGTGTTGCTGATCGTGTTCTTCGCGTTCTTTTACACGGCGGTCGTGTTCAACCCGACCGAGACGGCAGACAACCTCAAGAAGCATGGCGGGTTCATTCCGGGCATTCGCCCGGGCGAGCGGACCGCGCAATTCATCGATTCCGTGCTCATGCGCATCACGGTGATCGGCGCGGCCTATCTCTCGATCATTTGTCTGATACCCGAAATGCTCATTTCGTACGCCGCGTTGCCATTCTATTTCGGGGGTACTTCCCTGCTGATCGTGGTCAGCGTTACGATGGACACTGTGGCGCAAGTCCACGGGCACCTTCAGGCGCAACAATACGAAGGGCTTGTGAAGAAAGCGAAATTGCGGGGGAGACGGAAATGAAATTGATTCTGCTGGGACCGCCGGGGGCAGGCAAGGGTACGCAGGCCACGCGTCTCACGGAAAAGTTCGGCATCCCGCAGCTCTCGACCGGCGACATGCTCCGCGCGGCCGTGAAGGCGGGAACGCCGGTCGGCCAGCAGGCCAAGGCGGTGATGGATTCGGGCGGGCTGGTGTCGGACGAGATCGTCGTAGGCATCATTGCGGACCGGATGGAAGAGCCGGACGCCCGAAAGGGATTCATCCTGGACGGCTTCCCGCGCACGGTCGCGCAGGCCGAAGCGCTCGACGCGATGCTCGCCAAGAAGGGCATGAAGCTCGATTCCATCGTCGAACTGAAGGTCGACGAGAACGCGCTTTTGGCGCGCATCGAGAACCGCGCTCGCGAGACGGTCGCGGCCGGTGGAACGGTGCGGGCGGACGACAATCCGGAAGCGTTCAAGAAGCGTCTTGAAGCCTACCGGGTGCAGACTGCGCCGGTGTCGGACTATTATGCCAGCAAGGGCGTTCTGAAGGTCATCGACGGCATGGCGCCGATCGACGCCGTCACGAAGGCGCTCGACAAGGCGCTTGGCGTCTAGAGTTCGGGGACAATCCGATTTCAATGCCGCGCGGAACGCTCCGCGCGGCATTTGCTTTTCAGGGGTTGTGCGGATGTTCCGCCGGCTCGAACAGTTCCACGATATTTCCCGACGGATCGGCCAGAAGGATCTGGCTGCTGCCGACGCCTTTCTGGAGCTCGTTGCGGAAGCTGACGCCCGACGCCTTCATGCGTTCGACCTCGCCGGCGAGGTCGTGCATGACGATGACCACGCGTGTCCAGCCGCCCGGAGCCTGTGCGCTGCCGTCCGGCATGGCGGCGGCTGCGGCGCTGGTGCGGTTGCTGAGCATCAGGCGAATGTTGCCGCGCGTGACGGACGCAAAGGCGTTGCCGGCTTGCGCCTGCAGGGTGAAGCTGAGCACGCCGGTGTAGAATGCGAGCGATTCAGCCACATCGTTGACGATGTACCGGATGGTGACGAAATTCTCGTGCATGAAGCCTCCCTTTTCTGGCTGCATTATATGCGCCTGAAGCCGGATAAAAAGTAGGCCGGCCTTGCCGGAAATCGCTGCTGACCTTTCCGATATTTAATTGTTGCGCCGCAGGCCCGGGTGGTACCGTCACATTCTGAGGCGGGAGGCTTCCATGCATTGTAAATCTGCCGCGCGAACATTTCTTGCGACGCTGGGCATGCTGGCCGCCCTGTCTCCAGCACACGCGCACGACAAGGGCGTCGGCCTTCTGCTGCTCGGGGACGGCAAGATCAGCCGCGAACCGAAGGCCGGGAATGTCTTCGCGTGCCAGACGAGTTTTCGCGGCGGCGGTGCGCAGGCGCTCGGTCCGTGGGCGCAGAACGGCGTCTGGAAGCCTGACGCGAAGATCGCCGTGAACGGCGCGATTGCGTGGCCCAATGCGGCGGTCAGCATCGCGCTGGAGGGCAATCAACGTGTGGTGCGCGCCAATGGGCTGCCGAACCATCCGACGGGGATATTTCCGGTCGACCGCAACGACCCCGCCTACAAATATGATCGTAATCCCAATTCGATCCGGGAACAGTCCGTTCTGCTGCGGTTGCCCGCGCAGCCGATCGCGAGCGGCAGGCCGTCCTGCGTGCCGATGGGGATGATCGGCTTTTCGCTGACGGGTGTGGCTATCTTCAATGCGCTGGGACGCGATGGGCCGCGACGCGGCGGCTTACGAAATTCTGGACGCATGCAGCGGGCATCCGGAGCGCGACGGGACCTACCACTATCACGACTACAGCACCTGCATGACGGATGCGGCCGGCAAGGCCGGGAAGCACAGCGATCTCGTCGGCTATGCGCTCGATGGTTTTGGCATTTACGGGCCGAAGGCGGACGGAAACCGGCGAGTGAAAAATGCTGATCTCGACGCCTGCCACGGCCATTCGCACGAAATCGTCTGGGATGGGCAGCGCAAGCTGCTCTATCACTACCACTTCACCGATGAGTATCCTTACACGTTAGGCTGTTTCAACGGCACGCCTGCGGCTGCGCCGCGCCCCGCGCCCGCAGTCGCGCGGTCCGGCCCCAATCCCGCACCCGGGGCGCCGCCGCCGCAGGGCGCCAATCCGCGAGACCGGGGGGCCATGGAGGCCGCCGCAAGGGAACTCGGAATTGACGCTTCGCGGCTTGGTCAGGCGCTCGGCCCGCCGCCGCCCGATTTCGCCCGCGCCGCAGGGGAACTCGGGATTCCCGAGCAGCGCCTCCGGGACGCGATGCAGCGCGCGCGGGCAGGGCGATAATTTCTCCGGTATGATCATGATCATACGCTTTGTTGCGGTCGCGTTCTAGGACAGGCGCAACCGGAGGTATTCCATGAGCGGCCTTTTTCAGTTCGGCGAACGCATCGAGGGGAGCGACATTCCCGTCCTGAACGAGCGCGAAGTTCGCGCGGCCGCCGGACTCTTTTTCTTTTTCGCCATGCTGGCCTTCACCAAAGCCTTCTAATTGGGCGATTTCGGCATGACGCGGATTCTGTCGGCAGCTTTCTTCATTGATTTCTTCATCCGCGTCGTCATCAACCCCCGGTTCGCGCCGAGCCTGATCGTCGGACGCTGGCTCGTGTCCGGGCAGACTCCCGAATATGTGGGTGCGCCGCAGAAGCGGTTCGCATGGTCGCTCGGCCTGATGTTGTCGGGCGCGATGGTCCTGATGGTGGTCGTGTGGGACGTGAGAGGCCCGGCGAACATGCTGGTTTGCGTGACCTGCCTGACGCTGCTTTTCGCTGAAAGCGCCCTCGGCATCTGCATCGGCTGCAAGCTCTACAATCTTGTTCCGGGCAATCGCGCCACGATGTGCCCCGGCGGCGTCTGCGAAGTTCACATCCGGCAGCCGATCCAGTTCATCAGCCGCGTCCAGATGGGTGCGCTGGCGGCCTTTGTGGTGGGCTTCGCGATGCTGGCCAGCATGATCCCGCCGGCCCGCTATACGGGCGCGAGCGCCGGCCTTGCGCAGTCCGGCAACGATCCTGACCGCTGCAAGCCGCCGGCGATTGCGGTTATGCTCGGGCACGAGGAAAACTGGAAGCTGCACAACAATTGCAAATGAGCGGGGCGGAACCCAAGCGTATTTCTGACGCCCTGCTGGCGGCTTTGCCGGAAGCTGCCCGGCAATCTGTCGGCGAGCGCAAGCTGGCCAGGGACCAGCACCTGTTTGGCCGCGGAGAAGTCCCCGCCTACATGTATTGCGTGGTCAGCGGCGAGGTGCATCTGCAACGCACCTCCGAGGCCGGCAGCCTTCTGGTGTTCCAGCGTTTGCGCGAGGGTTTCGTCTCCGAAGCCAGCCTTTTCCAGACGACCTATCATTGCGACGCCGTCGCGGTCGCGCCGACGATTGTGCGGTCCATTCCGATCGAAATCTTTCGCGAAGGTTTGCGGCAGGAGGCGTTTCAGGAGCGCTGGCTGCGGCATCTGGGTCAGGAGCTTCGTCGCGCCCGCACCCAGAGCGAGCGTCTGGGGCTGCATACGGTGCGCGAGCGCATCATTCATTATGTGGAGACCGAGGGAAGCAACGGCGCGGTGCGGCTCGGGTTTCCGGTGAAGGCCTGGGCCGGCGACCTTGGCGTCGCCCACGAGGTGCTTTACCGGACCCTCAAGTCCATGAAGCTCGCGGGCGAAATCGCGACGGAGGGCTCTCTGGTGAGGCTTCTGCGCATCCGGGACCGGACTTGATCTGGTCAGTTCAGGGCGTTGCTGATCGGCTCGAAGTAATTGACCAGCTTGAAGCCGATGAGGTGCGCGCCCGCGAAAACGGTGATCGAGATGATCACCCCGATCATCCCGTATTCGATCGTCGTGGCGCCGCTGGTGTTCCGGAAAAAGCTCTGCAACATGATTCGAGTCCCGCATCTGTACCGAAACGGGACGCCGGGCGGCCCGCTTGCCGAATGGCTGCGAAGTTCGGGCCAGCGGAAAAGCGGTGATTTTGGAACAAATCCGCCTGCGATTCCGCAGAATGCGGTTGACGCACCAATCCGGACCCCTTAAATCCGCCTGATCCCGGAAGCGGATGGTCCCGGCGTGCGCTTGTGCGTGCGCGGGGATTTGTTCGTTTCCAATCCCGCATGGGCCGGCCTCCACCGGACGCGGGATACCCGCCGCCCAGCGCGGCATCACCAAAAGCCGCTGCGGCGGCGAGACATGGAGACGGCAGTGGCCCGTATTGCAGGCGTCAACATTCCGACCAACAAGCGCGTCATCATTGCGCTTCAGTATATTCACGGCATTGGCCCCAAGAAGGCCGAGGAAATCTGCGAGAAGGTCGCCATCCCGGCTGAACGCCGCGTGTCGCAGCTGACCGACGCGGAAGTTCTCCAGATCCGTGAAACGATCGACCGCGATTACATGGTCGAAGGCGACCTGCGCCGCGAAGTCGCGATCAACATCAAGCGTCTGATGGATCTGGGCTGCTATCGCGGCCTTCGTCATCGTCGCCAGCTTCCGGTTCGCGGCCAGCGCACGCACACCAACGCCCGCACCCGCAAGGGCAAGGCGAAGCCGATCGCCGGCAAGAAGAAGTAATCAGAGAATCAGCGATCCGGGTTGGGCGGCCGCAGGGCTGTCCGGCCCGGTCCGTTTTCGTTTTCAGGTGTAGCCGCTGGCATTACGGCGGTGCAGAGACCAAAGGACCAGAGTACTCATGGCAAAAGAAGCACAGGGCGGCCGTGTCCGCCGTCGCGAACGCAAGAACATCGCCTCGGGCGTCGCGCATGTGAATTCGTCGTTCAACAACACGATGATCACCATCACCGACGCGCAGGGCAATACGATCGCCTGGTCGTCCTCGGGCACGATGGGCTTCAAGGGCTCGCGCAAGTCGACCCCGTATGCGGCCCAGATGGCTGCCGAAGACGCTGCCCGCAAGGCTTCCGAGCACGGCGTGCGCACGATCGAAGTCGAAGTCTCGGGTCCGGGTTCGGGCCGTGAATCGGCTCTCCGCGCCCTGCAGGCCGCCGGCTTCACCGTCACTTCCATCCGCGACGTCACGCCGATCCCGCATAACGGCTGCCGTCCGCGCAAGCGTCGTCGCGTCTGAGTTCATAACCGTTACCGAAGCCGCTCCGACGGGAGGGGCTTCGGCTTAGTCCGCAATCATTTCCGACTGCGCGCAGCCAGGGTCGACGGACCGATATGCTGTGCGCCGTTTCGAGAAAGGCGCCGTCGTGATCCAAAAAAACTGGCAAGAACTGATCCGCCCCAACAAGCTCGAAATCTCGCTGGGGGATGACCCCAAGCGCATGGCCACCGTCGTGGCGGAACCGCTGGAGCGCGGCTTCGGCCTGACGCTCGGCAACGCGCTGCGTCGCGTGCTCCTGTCGTCGCTGCAGGGCGCGGCCATCACGTCGGTTCACATCGACGGCGTGCTGCATGAGTTCTCGTCGATCCCCGGCGTCCGCGAGGACGTGACGGATATCGTCCTGAACATCAAGGACATCGCCATCAAGATGCAGGCCGATGGGCCCAAGCGCATGGTCCTGAAGAAGCAGGGTCCGGGCGCGGTGACGGCGGGCGACATTCAGTTGACCGGCGACATTCAGGTTCTCAACCCGGGCCTCGTGATCTGCACCCTCGACGAGGGCGCGGAAATCCGCATGGAATTCACCGTCAACAACGGCAAGGGCTATGTTCCTGCCGACCGCAACCGCGCGGAAGATTCGCCGATCGGCCTCATCCCGGTCGACAGCCTCTTCGCTCCGGTCCGCAAGGTCAGCTATCGCGTCGAGAACACCCGCGAAGGCCAGATCCTGGACTATGACAAGCTGACGCTGTCGCTGGAGACCAACGGGGCGATCAGCCCCGAGGACGCCGTCGCCTATGCGGCGCGCATCCTGCAGGACCAGCTCAACGTCTTCGTGAACTTCGAAGAGCCCAAGCGCGAAGAGGCCGCTCCGTCGATTCCGGAACTCGCCTTCAACCCGGCGCTGCTCAAGAAGGTGGACGAGCTCGAACTGTCCGTCCGCTCGGCCAACTGCCTCAAGAACGACAACATCGTTTACATCGGCGACCTCATCCAGAAGACGGAAGCCGAGATGCTGCGCACGCCGAACTTCGGCCGCAAGTCGCTCAACGAGATCAAGGAAGTCCTCGCC
>CANJNI010000054.1 GCA_947475995.1 Beijerinckiaceae bacterium
AGCGCGAATGACACGCACCTTGCCGGTCGCGGCGTTGACGTCGACTTCAAGCGCAATCGCCGTGAAGGCGGCGAGGTTCTTGTAGCGGGCGAAGGCGATGCCGCGGCCACGGCCGGGCTTCTTTTCCCACTTGTTCCACCCGAACGCTTCGGCGGCCTTTTCGAGCACCGCACGTCCACGTTCGTCCTTGAGATGCTTGAGACGGAAAGCCAGCGGATCAGCCTTGGCGCGCATCGCGAGTTCGTCGATGAAGCTTTCGATCGCGAACACGTTGGAATAGGCGCCGAGGCCGCGCGTCGAAGACACGCGAGCCGCGAAGGTCTCGATGAAGTGGGTCGTGACCTTATGGCCCGGGAAGTCGTACAGCGCGATGGCGTTCCGGTCGGCCGAATAGTTCGGCGGGCCGCCATTCACCGGCACCGGCATGGCGAACGGCTTTTCCAGATGGCGGGCCGGCAGCAGGTTGCCGGCAATGTTGCCGGGACGTGTGCCGTGCGCGGTCGACCAGAGCTGAAGGTCCCAATTGACAATGTCGCCCTTCTGGTCGACCTCGGCCTTGGTCTTGATGACCATCGCCGAATTGTAGGGCTCCCATTTGTGCTCGTCGTTGCGCGACCACTGGATGCGCACCGGCTTGCCCGGAAGCGCGCGCGCCAGAAGCGCCGCATCGGCAGCCACGTCGTCAGCGCCGTTGTGTCCGTAGCAGGCGCTGCCCTGATGGTGCTGCATGTGCACCTTGGCCTTGTCGACGCCGAGCATCTGCGCAATCGCCGCACCGGTTTCGAAGACCGACTGGCTGTGCGTCTGGATCGTCATCGTGCCGTCTTCGCCAAGCGTTCCGATGGCGGTGGACGGGCCAATCGTGGCGTGCATCACAAAGGGACGGCGGTAGGTCGCCTCAATGGTCGCCGCAGCGGTCAAGGTGGCAGGCTTCGCCTGATCCTTGATGACGATGTCCTTGGTCTTCTGCGACAGGAGCCATTCGTTGATGGTGTCGGACGAAGGCGCTTCCTTCGGCAGTTCCCACTTCGACAGCTTGCGCATTTCTGCAGCGGCCGCGATGGCCTGTTCCTCGCGCTCGGCGATGACGCCGAGGAAACGACCGTCACGAACGACCTTCAGAACGCCCGGCAGCTTTTCGACTGCAGCCGTATCGACCGAGATCAGCTTGGCGTCGTACTGCGGCGGACGCACCACGCGGCCATGCACCATCCCGGCAGGACGCAGGTCCTGAATCCAGATCTGGCCGCCGGTCGCCTTGGGCGGAATGTCGAGGCGAGTGACGCTCTTGCCGACATATTTACGAGCCGAAGCGGGCTTGAGCGGCGCCTTGCCGGTGGCGTCCACGGCGAATTCCTGGCCGGTGACGAGTTCCCAATAGGTTGTCTGCTTGCCATCGGGCGCCCGGATCGTGCCGTCGTTGATGGTAAGCTGGGCCGCATCGACGCCCAGCTTCTGCGAGGCGAGATCCAGCAGGATCTTGCGGGCATCAGCCGAGACGGCGCGCACGGCCGTGCCGCAATCCGGCATGGAGAAGGAGCCGGCCGTGGTGCCTTCGTTCGGCCCCAGGCGTGTATCGCCCGAGGTGATCTTCAGGCGCTTCATGTCGATTTCGAGCTCGTCGGCGCAAAGCTGCGCGACGGCGGTCAGGATGCCCTGCCCGAGTTCGACCTTGCCGACCAGAAGATGCACGCGGCCTTCGGCCTCGATCTTCAGCCAGGAGCCGACCTTCGGGTTGGTGCGCAGGCTGCCCGGAAGGGCCGGCGGCTGCGGGGCGGCAGGCGCAGCCGGAGCAGCGCCGGGAGCCGCGGGAGCGGCCTGCTGGGCGAGCGCCTGGGACATGCCCGGAATTTCGAAAGCCAGAACCAGCGAGCCGGCGCCGGCGAGGAGTTCGCGACGAGTCGTCTTGATGTTCGACATGGATCAGGCCTCCTGCGAAGCGCGAAGCACGGCGCGAACAACGCGATTGTGCGAGCCGCAACGGCACAGATTGCCATCGAGCGCCTGACGGATTTCACCGTCGGTCGGCTTGGGATTGTTGTCGAGCAGCACCTTCGAGCGCATGATCATGCCGTTCATGCAATAGCCGCACTGGGCGGCCTGCTCGTCGATGAAAGCCTTCTGGAGCTTGTGTGGCGCGTTGACGTCGCCGAGGCCTTCCAGCGTGGTGATTTCCTGACCGACGACCGAGCCGACCGAGGTGACGCAGGAGCGAACCGCCTGACCGTCGATGATCACGGTGCATGCGCCGCACTGCGACAGGCCGCAGCCGTATTTGGGGCCGTTCAGTTTCAGATCGTTGCGCAGCACATAGAGCAGCGGCGCGTCGTCCGGCGCCGACACATCATGTGTGCGGCCATTGACCTTGAGAGCCGTCATGGGGACCTCGAAACGTTTCCAGAATGCAAAAATCGAACGCCCGTCGGGCAGTATACCGAAAGCGCGCACGGTGGCGGGAATCTGCGTCCCCTGCGACGTCTTGTCAATGAAAACGCCGCCGTGGGGCCTCAAATCCCGGTGTTATACCCGTGCCGACGCTCCACAGGACCTATTGCGATAGCGTCTTGGCGAGTTCAACCGCCGCAGGCGGGGTATTGCGGATCTCGTCCACCACCTTCTTGACCGTCGCCGAATCCATCGGGTCGATGTCGAGCTTGGATTTTTCGGCGCTGGCCAGGAATTCCTTGTCCTTCATGGTCTCGTCAAAGGCCTTTTGCAGCGCCGCGGCCCGGTCAGCCGGCAGACCGCCCGGCGCGACGACCGGCCGGGTGATGCTGTCGGACAGGATCAGGAAGTTGATGGCGGCCTTGAGTTCCGCCGACATCGGATGATCGAAGATCAGCGGCACGCCCTTGAGGTCCGGATGCGACTTCTGGGCGAACTGGACGAACACATCCACCTTCTTGTCGCGCACCCAGTCCGGCTTGACGCTCGGGATGATGCTCCAGCCGGTGCAATTCCCCTCGACCTCGCCGCGCTCCAGCGCGAGCCAGACGTCGCTGTTGGAGGGATAGCCGACCACGACCTTCAGCTTGTCGCCCAGAAACTGTTTCAGGATGCCGCCATAGATGAAGCCCGCGCCCTGCGAGGTGCCGCCGATGGTGATCTGCTTCTTCTTGATGTCGTCAAAGGACTTGAGGCCCGTGGTGCTCCACGAGAAGCAGACCTTGGTGTCGTTCGACATGTTGCCGAGCCAGGTCAGCGTCCCGAGGTCGACGCCGACCTGCTTGGGGTCCAGCACCGACATATTGATGATGGTCGGGTTGAATATCCCGATGGTGGTGCCGTCCTTGGGGGCCTGCATGGCGATATATTGCAGGCCCTTCAGGCTCGATGCGCCCGGCATGTTCTTGGCGACCACGTTCGGGTTGCCCGGAATGTGCTTGCCGATGAACTGCGACAGGACGCGGCCGAAGAGATCGAAACCCGCGCCAGGCGGATAGCCGATGATGAATTCCACGGTCTTGCCGCGATAGAAATCCGCCACAGCCTGCTGGGCTGCAGCGGGAATCGCAGCCCCGACCAGAATGGCGGCGGCCGTCGCGATGCGGCCTATGCGAAGTTTCAGCATGTTCCCTCCTGATCGATTGGCGGACGGCGATTGTTGCGCCGGTCTCACCATTTGGCTTTCAGATTGTGTGCGAAGACCTCGCGCCAGTCCTGTCCGTTCTGCACGAAATCGTCGTAGGCGCGAACCTCCCGATAGGTCGACGGATCGAGACCGCGAGGCTTTTCTCCACGCTCGACCGCCTCGACGGCTTCGAGCAGCAGGCGCCGCATCGTCACGATCGCCTTGTCGGACGTGCCCAGAAATTCCTTCGAACGGTCGACGATCGTGCCCATGCCCTCCTGCAGTGCGTAATCCTGCGTGTTAAGGCCGGTGATGCCCGTAAAGGTCATGGTCTTCTGGAGGTGGCGGTCGATCTTGTAGTCGTTCGCCAGATTGAGCTTCAGCTTGTAGGTGCCGGGGATGAGGTCATCCTTGCCGCGACCAGTGAACTTTTCCATTTCCTCGGCATAATCCGCGCTGATCGGCACATTCTCATCGAGGCCCATCATCCAGTTGTAGACATAGGTCTGCTCGTCGTCGATCGGCACCCAGAGATGTCCGTCGAGCTTGGGCACCGCCTCGCGTTCACCGCTGATGCCGGTGACGTTGCCGCGCTCCTGCTGGAAAGGCATCAGGTAGTGATAGACGCGCACCCAGGACTTGCCTTCGCCGGCGTTGCGGGTCGAGACGTAGTAATAGCCGTAATCGGTACGTTCGAAATCGATGCGCGGAGCCTTGTCGCGGTTGCGAACGTCGTTCTTGGCGTGAATGTTGTTGTTGTGCGCGAAGGATGAATGCGCCGTGTCGAGGCCGCCTTCCAGACCCTGCAGATAGTTGCAGGCCTCGTAGGTCTTTGACACATGGCGATGTGTGGCGGGCGCGCGAAGCCACTCATAGTCGGGCGGATCGGGCTGCAGTTCCTTCGGGCCCATATAGGTCCAGATCACGCCGCCCTTTTCGACGGTCGGGTAGGACTTGATCTTCACCTTCGCCTGAAGCGGCGTGCCGGCGGGCTCGGACGGCATGTCCACGCAATCGCCGTTCACGTCGAATTTCCAGCCGTGATAGACGCAGCGCAGACCGCATTCCTCGTTGCGACCGAAGAACATCGGCGCGCGACGATGCGGACAAAAGGCGTCGACGAGGCCGACGCGATCATCGGTGTCCCGGTAGGCGATCAGGTCCTCGCCGAGGAGGCGCACCCGCACCGGCGGTCCATCCTTCTCGGGAAGCTCCTCGGCCAGCAGGGCCGGAATCCAGTAGCGGCGGAACAGGTTTCCGGCCGGCGTTCCGGGGCCGACGCGCACGAGACGCTCGTTGTCTTCCGGCTTCAGCATGATCGCTCCCTTCGGGCGCGGCGATATTTCGCCTGTCGCCCCTGATCAGTATTTGGTCAGATGGCCTTCGACCATCCATTCCTTGTGAGCTTCGAGATTGATGCGCTCGGACTCCCCGACGCCGTCATCCTCGACCGACACGACCTGAAGGATTTCCAGATCCTCGTCGCCCACCTTGTTGAAGCGATAGCGCACGCCGCCCGGCAGATAAACGCCTTCGTTGGGACCAATATCTGCCAGCAACTTGTCGCCAACGCCGTAGAAATGGGCGCGGCCGCGCAGCACAAACCAGTTGGTCTCGGACTTGGTGTGATAGTGAAGATTGTTCTCGCCGCCGCTGCGCACGCACTGCACGAGCACCTGCATCTTCGGCTGGCGAACGAACCAGGTGTTCTGCTTAGGGCGGCCGTTCGGCTCAGGAGTGGCGTATTTGTAGGTGAGCATCTTCGACTCGGCATTGGCGTGAAACTCCTCACGCTCCTGCGGGGTCATGTCCTTGGGGTGTTTGGCCACCGTATCCTCCTGATCTGCTGCGGCTATCCTATTGTTATTGCCTGTGCAGGATCAAGGGATTGTGTCAGATCGGACGAAGATTTGCGCGTCCGTTGGCCTTCTGGCCGGGTTTGGAGCGGGTGAGGCTCACCGCGTAATCGTAGCGCTCGGGCGGATAATAGCCGATCAGGTAATCGACCGGGCGCTCGGTTTCGTCGATGACCGTGCGGGTCACCCGTAAAAGCGGCGTTCCGAAGGAGACTTCCAGCCGCTCCGCCAGCGTCATGTCGGCCAGAACCGCGCTGACGCGCTCTTCCATGCGGGCGATCCGGCAGCCGCTCGCTTCAAGCAGGAGGCTGAGCGGCTTCTGCTCCAACATTTCCTTCGTCCAGCCGTTCGCCAGGTCAAAAGGCACGTGTGTGGTGATGTGATTGTAGGGCTTGCCTTCGAACCGCCAGACGCGGGTCACCTTCAGCACCTTTGAGCCTTCGGGCAGACCAAGCCCTTCCGCCACGGGACCTTTGGCCTCGGCGGTCTCGAAGACATGGACGGTCGCCACGGTCGGGGGGCGTCGCCGCAGGTTGTCCAGCCAGTCCTCGACGGATGGAGCGCGGGCGTTGGGACGCACCTCGCCGGTCACGGTCGCCATCGGGCCCCGAACGACCGTCGCCTGGGCAATGAACTTGACCCGCGTGCCGCGGCCCTGTTCGCGCACCACGAGGCCGGCGGCCGCCAGTTCATTGAGCACCCGCACCGCCGTGATGCGCGAAATCCCGTAAATCTCGCAAAGTTCGCGCTCGCCGGGCAGATACTGGCCCTCGAGGTACTCGCCTTCGAGAATCTTGCCACGAAGCAACAGGAAAATCTGGTGGTAGATGGGCGTGCGGCTAAGCGGGTTGTCTTCCGCCGCGCCGGTAGCCGATTTGCCGAGTCGCTTGCTAGTCATTTGAACTGCCGCTGGAATTACAACGCCTTGACTAGTCGACCCGGGGCGGCGCGGCAAGCCGTCACCTGTGGGGGCCATCCCGTTCCAGCGCCTCGCCAATTCCCAGCGGAACGGCGTCAACCAGGACGAAAGCCATGCGGCATGGAACAGACCCGCGATTGATCCATGCGTGATAGGTGCCGCGCTGCACCATCACGTCGCCTGTCTTCAGCGTGACGGTTTCGCCCTTGTCCAGTTCCATGTCGATTTCGCCGTCCAGCACGATGATGTAATCGACGGTTTCGGTCCGGTGCCGGCGCGGATGATTGCCGGGCGGATATTCGGCGATCATGAATCGCGTGCCGTTGGCGGGCGGATAGGTGCCGAGAATCCGTGCGCCCATATCCTCGGCGTCCCGCCCCACCGGCATCCCGGCCGGCGCCGAATCCGTGCACCACATGAGCGTCGAATACTGGTTGGGTCGCGTACTTTTGATGTTGGAGGCGATGTCGTCGATGATGACGGTCGCGGTTCCGTCCGCCTCATGACCTGTGATGACGCGGCGGATGGGAGCGGGTTTCCATTCCTGTGTCATGGCGACTGGCTCCCCTGATCCGTCAATACCGTCCCAGCACGTCTTTCACGGCGTCCACCAGCCCGGCGGCCGGGACGGCGAATTGCGCACGCTGCTTCAGTGCGAGATATTCGTTGCGGTCCATGTCCTTCGCGGCGGAGGCGACCTGCGCGCCGGCCACAAGATCCTTGATGACGACTTCGCCTTTTTCGCGCTCGTTGGAACCCTGAATGATGGCGCAGACCGAGCCGCGCTTGTCGGCATATTTCAGCTGCGCGTTCATGCCCGCCGAACCGAGATAGAGTTCAGCGCGAACGCCCGCGTTGCGCAATTGCGTCACGAAGCCCTGGTAGGCGGCGATCTGGTCCTTGTCCATCACCAGCACCACCACCGGGCCGCGCGTCTGCGCGCCCGACACAATGGGGGACTTCAGGGCTTTCAGCGCCGCAAAGAGGCGCGATACGCCGATGGAGAAACCCGTCGCCGGGACCGGCTCGCCCCGGAAACGCGCCACCAGACCATCGTAGCGGCCGCCGCCGCCGACCGAGCCGAAGCGCACCGGGCGGCCGTGTTCGTCCTTCACCTCGAAGGTGAGTTCGGCCTCGTAGACGGGGCCTGTGTAATATTCGAGGCCGCGCACGACCGTTGCATCGATCTTTATCTGGCTGCTGCCGTAACCACTAGCTTCGAAGAGTTCTACCATTTCGCGGAGTTCATTAACTCCTTCGCGACCAATCGCACTGTTACCGACCGCTGCTTCGAAAACGTCAAGTACCGCCATGTTGTCAAGAGCACGACCGGGGAAGCGTGGGTCAGCCGCGTGGCTCAATAGGCGGTTTCGAAAGGGCAGTTCCGCGTAGATCGCCTGATCCGCAAAGTATGACATGACCTTGTCAATTGCTTCGCTCGTCAGAGCAGCGCCCTTGGTGAAGTCGCCGGATTCATCCTTGCGGCCGGGGCCGAGCAGCAGACGCACGCCGTCGGAGCCCAGGCGATCGAGCTTGTCGATGGCGCGCAGCACGATGAGCTTCTGGGCGGCGCGGCCCTCGCCTTCGAGGCCCGCTGCTTCCAGCACGCCGTCCAGCACCTTCCGGTTGTTCACCTTGATGAGATATTCGCCGCGCTTGATACCGAGCTTTTCCAGCGTGTCGGCGGCCATCATGCAGATTTCGGCGTCGGCCGCGACGGAGGCCGAGCCCACCGTATCGGCGTCGAACTGCATGAACTGCCGGAAGCGGCCCGGACCCGGCTTCTCGTTGCGGAACACGAAGCCTGCGCGGTAGCTGCGATAAGGCTTGGCCAGCTTGTCGTAATTTTCCGCCACATAGCGGGCGAGCGGCGCTGTGAGGTCGTAACGCAGGCTCAGCCACTGCTCGTCGTCATCCTGAAACGAGAACACGCCCTCGTTGGGCCGGTCGAGGTCGGGCAGGAACTTGCCGAGCGCTTCCGTATATTCGATGAACGGCGTCTCAACGGCTTCGAAGCCGTAGAGTTCGTAGCTTTCCCGGATGGCCCCCATCATGCGGTTGGTGGCGGCGATTTCGGCGGGTCCACGGTCGGCCAGCCCGCGCGGCAGGCGCGCCTTCACGGTCGGGGATTTCGGGGTTTCGTCGGTCATGGATCAGCCAGCCTGAGGTTCGGATCGCCTTGTACGAGCGGCGGACCGCAGGGGCAAGCGGCGGGACGCTTTCAGGTCCGGACCGGGAAGTTGATCCACGTCAGTGCAAAAAAGCCTGATTTCCCGATCATACGCCCATCAGCGAGGCGCTGTCGGGCTGCCTTGGGGCGTTCCGGGCGGGTCTCGTGTCCGCACACCGGAGAAAAACATGACCGACCATTATCACGCCGTCATCTGGATCGACCATCGCGAGGCGCGCGTGTTCCACTTCAACGCCACGCAGGCGGACGAGCATGTGGTGCATCCCCACGATCCGACGGTGCACATCCACCATCATGCCAATTCAATCGGAAGCGGCCATGCACAGGAGGATCACAAGTTCCTGCATCAGGTCGCGGCAGCCGTCGCGAATTCCAAAGCCATTCTGATCGCCGGCCCGGCCAATGCCAAGCACGAGCTGATGAAGCATCTGGAGAGCCACGATCCGAAAATCGCCAAATGCGTGGCGGCGGTCGAGGCGCTCGACCATCCGACCAATGGTGAGTTGCTGGCCCACGCGCGCAAGTTCTTTCGCGGTGCAGATCGCGTCACTCCCCAGAAGGCCTGAGAAGAACGGCTCACCTGCGGCCCGCTCGCATCGCTGGACATCGAAAGGAAACGCCATGAAACGCCTTGCCCTCGTCGGCGCCCTGCTGGCCGCAGGCCTCTCCACCGCGCATGCGCAAAGCGTATCGAACGGCAAGCGCGTTGCTGAAAACGTCTGTTCGGAATGCCACCTGATCGACTCGACCGACGCGAGAGGCAAGGCGCCGGGGCTGGCGGCGGTCGCCCGCATGCGGTCTTCCACGGAACTCGCCCTGAAGGTCTTCCTGCGGACGCCCCATGCGGCCATGCCGGCGGTAATGCTGTCCAACGACGAAATGAATGACGTCGTGGCCTACATCATGAGCCTCAACGGAAAGATCTAGCCCAGCACCACGCAGGCCGCGAGGACGTGGCAGCCGTTGATGTCGTGTGCGCGCCATTGCGCCAGACACGGCACCGCCCGTCCATCGTCCTCGATGCGCAGTTCGCCTCCACCCGGTTCGAGAATCGCAATTCCGCAGGGATCGCGACGAAAACCCGTTCGGCAGGCTTTCAGATAGGCCTCCTTCATGGTCCAGATCTGCAGGAAGCGACGGGCGCGCAGCGGTCCCGACAATGTCCGCAGCACGGCCGACTCGAATGGATGCAGGACATGGTCCAGCGGCGTCATGGAATCGTCGACGATTTCCAGATCGATTCCGACCGGAGCATCGCCGAGGCAGACCGCCGCCAGATTGCCGCGTCCGGCCGTCGATATGTAGAGCGGCAAGTCCGGTTGAACGATGCGCGGAGCGCCGTCCGGATCATAGGCGACGACGATTGAATCCGGATTGCGACCAGCCTGCGCCGCGACGAACGCGCGCAAAAGGGACCGCCGCTTCTGGAAATAGTCGCGGCCCGTGGCTCCCGGCCGCGCACGATCAACGATGTCCTCGCGGGTCGGCAAGAGCGCGCAATCGACTATCAGATGTTGATCGTCCAGCGCCGCCACCAGCGCGCTGACCCGCGCGTCACCGCATGGCCGCATCGGCGGCGTCAGCCATTCGATCGCATTCGCGCGTTGCAATCCGCTCAAGCTCCCCGGTCAGGCCGCCCCTTTCGCTCAAACCTTACATCGCTCGGAGGATTTGTCATCGTCGCAACGCTGAAGTTGCGCGGGCTCACAAACTTCCGAACGCATGCCAGCCGAGCAGTTCCTTGATGCGCTTTTCGAGCCCGTCGCGAACTCCCCGGTAAGCGTCGAGCATCTGCTCCCGGGAGCCCTGGACGACAGTCGGGTCAATCGTCGGCCAATAGACGACATCGACCGCCAGGGTGCGCGTATATTCGAGCGCCCGGTGATGCGCCTCGGGCGACAGGCTCACGATGAGATCGAAACTGTCGTCTTCCAGATCGTCGAACGCGCGCGGCCGGTGCTTCGAAATATCTATGCCGATCTCGTCCATGACGGCGACCGCGAAAGGATCGAGTTCGCCGGCCCGCAGGCCCGCCGAAGCGAAATAGATTTCACGACCGAACAGGTGACGGCCGAGCGCCTCGGCCATGGGCGAGCGCACCGCATTGTGCGAACAGGCGAACAGGACCGCCTGCGGCCGGCGCGGCGCCGCATCGCTCATACGATGGAGATTCCGGCAGGCCGCATCGGCTCAGCCCTTCCAGTGCAGCGCCGTGACCAGCGTGAAAAGGCGTCGAGCCGTGTCGTTGTCGCATTCGACCTTGCCCTTCAGCCGCTCGGCCAGAAGGGTTGCGCCGTCGTTGTGCAGGCCGCGACGGCCCATGTCGATCGCCTCGATCTGTGCGGGCGTCGCGGTGCGAATGGCCGCATAATAGCTTTCGCAAACCATGAAATAATCCTTCAGAATGCGGCGAAACGGCGTAAGCGACAAAATATGCGTGACGAGCGTGCGGCCTTCGGCATCCCGAATGTCGAGCAGAAGCTTGGCGTCGTGCAGCGCCATCTGCAGCACATAGGGCCCGCCGTCATGGCCCGGCAGGCCGAAGCTGTTTTCCTCGATCAGATCGTAGATCGCGATGTTGCGCTCGTGTTCCTGATCGGCGCTGCCGCGCTCGATGGAGCCTTCGTCGAGCGTGACAGAGACAAGCCGCTTGCTGGTGTGATCGCCCATGGTCACCCGAGGTTCAATCTGATGGCGACGGATCGCGCATGCGCCGCGAGTCCTTCGGTTTCGCCCAGCGCAATCGCCGCAGGTCCGAGCGCCCGCAGGCTTCCGGCGTCGCATTTGAGGATCGACGTGCGCTTCATGAAATCGAGCACGCCGAGGCCCGAGGAGAAGCGCGCCGAACGCGCCGTCGGCAGCACATGGTTCGAGCCGCCCACATAGTCCCCGATGGCTTCGGGCGTGTGGCTGCCGATGAAGATCGCACCCGCATTGCGCACGCGGCCTGCGAGGTCATCCGCATTCTCCGCCATGATTTCGAGATGTTCGGCCGCAAGGCGGTCGGCTAGCGGAATGCCCTCGGCAAGACTGTTCACCAGGATGATCGCGCCGTAATCGCGCCAGCTCGCGCTTGCAATCTCCTTGCGCGGCAGAACCGATAGCTGTCGTTCCACAGCGGCGACGACCGCATCGCCGAGCGCGGCGTCGTCAGTGATGAGGATCGACTGCGCGGCGGCGTCGTGTTCGGCCTGCGCCAGAAGATCGGCGGCGACCCAGTCCGGATTGGCGGTGCGATCCGCCATGATCAGCACTTCGGACGGACCGGCGATCATGTCGATCCCGACTGTTCCGAAGACGCGGCGCTTGGCGGCCGCCACGAAAGCATTGCCGGGTCCGACGATCTTCGCCACGGGCGCGATCGTTTTCGTCCCGTAGGCGAGCGCCGCGATCGCCTGCGCGCCGCCGACGCGATAGACTTCATCGACTCCGGCCAGCTTCGCAGCGGCCATGACGAGCGGATTCACAACGCCGCCGGGCGTCGGCACGACCATCACGACACGCTCGACGCCGGCGACCTTGGCCGGAACGGCGTTCATCAGCACGGAGGACGGATAGGAAGCGGTGCCGCCCGGCACGTAGAGCCCGACGGCCTGAATGGCCGTCCAGCGCCAGCCGAGTTCGACGCCCGCCGCGTCCGTGAACCGCTCGTCGCGCGGCCGCTGACGCTCGTGAAAGGCCACGATGCGCTTGTGGGCGAACGACAGCGCATCCACCGCCTTGGGGTCGCACTGGCCCAGCGCCGCGTCCAGTTCGGCGGCGCCGACCCTTATTCCGGTCTTGCGCAGGTCGATCCGGTCGAATTTGGCGGACAGGTCGCAGAGCGCGTCGTCGCCGCGCGCAATCACGTCCTCGATGATCGCCTTGGCGGCATGATCGACATCCTCGGACACCTCGCGCTTCATGGCGAGCAGGCCCTCGAAGGCTGCCGCAAAGTCAGGGGTCCGCATATCGAGCCGCAAGGGCATCAGGTCGCTCCGGTTGGAAAAGCTCAGGCGCGCCGCATATCACTCGCCGCGCGGTTCGTCATCGATACCATGGCCGGGTTTCGCTTTCGTCGCCCAGCGGGGACCGATATCGCGCATCTGCGCATCGATACATTCGACGTTCAGGCGGATTCCCGCCCCGCCCGAGAAGGTGAGGGTCACCACTCCGCCCGGCGCCTCCTGCTGTTCGAAGCCGATGGACAGCAGATTCAACACCGTATCGGGATCGGACGGCTTGAACCCGGTGAAAGCCACCTGCGTGACGGCGTCGAAATGCAGGCCGGTCCGGCACCTTTCCATGCGGCCTTCGGCGGCCTTTACCCAGTCGAAGCGCGACGCCAGCAGGGCGAATCGTCGCGCGCGGGGCAGGAAGGCCAGATCGGCGGCGCGCACGACCGCATCCTGCAGATTGGCAGAAATGACCGCCAGATCGTCGTCGTCGAGCGCAATAAGCCGCAAAGTGTCGGGAATGGGGGCCTCGGCCATGTTGTTGTCCTTAGCTGAGCCTGAGACCGAACGATTAGCGAGCGCGCGGCCGCAAGGCAATCGCACGGTAACGGACATGACGCCCGCAGGGTCCGGGGAACAAACGGCCAAGCCTTGCGTTGAGGCGCGAGGCCTGTCTCAATGCGGGGAGCGGCATCGGGACGGCATTTCAGCAGCAGAGGATTGATCCATGCGCGCACGCATTCTGACCACGGCATTATTGGCCGCAACGCTCGCGGGCGTCGCGGTTCCGGCATCGGCGCAATATTATCCCTATCCGAATCCCTACGCGTATCCTCCCCAGCGCCCGGCCTACCCGCCACAGCGGCAGGTCTATCCGCCGCCGGAAGCCTTCTACCCGCCGCCCGCCTATCCGGCGACGCCGCGCGTCGACCGCAGGCGCGTCGCCAATTATTGCGAGACGCAGATCGGAACCTGCGAGACGCCGGGTCCGATGCATGTCGGCCGAAGCTGCAACTGCTACTTCCCGGGCTATGGAAAGACGCCGGGCTTCGCCGCGCAGGCGGGATACTGACGCCTATTTCGCCTTACGGACGAAATCCAGCACGGGCCCGGCGAGCGACAGATCGCCTGTGTTGATCGCCAGAATCTGCGAAATGTGTCCGTGGCTCGGGATGACCGCCACTTCGGGACATTTGCCGGAGCGGTTGCAAAGCGCGTTGAACATCGCCCCGGCCTGAACCTGCATCTGAATCGGGTCCAGTTCCGCATAGGTGATCAACACGGGCACTTCCGGCGCGTCGATCTGGCGCAGAACGGCCTTGCCGGGGAGCGTCGAAGCGTCGGGGCCAAAATAGGCGGTGTTGCGGGGCTCGGGCGTCGGCATGGAAAACTGCCGAGCCGCGATCCGTTCAAGTTCCGGATCATAGACGCCCGACGTGAACACAGCCCCGGCGATCGGCAGACGTCCGTTCGCGGCGAACCGCTTCATCAGGGTGGCGGTCGCCACATGGGCCGCTCCCGCCGACTCGCCGAACAGGTAAATCCTTTCGGGGTCGCCGCCCAAGGCGGCCACATTGGCGCGGGCCCAGTTCACGGCGGCGGCCACATCTTCGGCGCCGGCCGGCCAGGGGTTCGCGGGCGCGAGCCGATAGTTCATCACCAGCCCGATGACGCCGTTGCGGGCGAAGAAATATCCGATGTTGTCGCGATCCTTCTTGTCGCCGCGCATGAATCCGCCGCCGTGGACGAAAATCACGACCGGCATGGAAGATGCGTCAGCCTTCTCGGGAACGTAGGCGTCGATCCTGTTTCGCTCGTGAGGACCGTAAGCCTGGTCGTTCGTGCGCTTTACGCCACCCGTAGGCTGACCATCGTGCAGCGCCTTGTAGATCTTGTCGGATGTGACCGGATCGACCTTGTTGCCGATGGCGCGGATCTGCTTTTCGAGATCGGGCGAAGGACCGGGGCGGACATCATCGGCACGCGCGGACGCCGACATACAAAGCAGCGCAGCGGCAGCGAGGCGAGAAACAACAGACAAACGGGGCACAGCTTTTCCTTCCCTGTTCCGGGTCGGCGAAGCTAGCTTGGCTTCAGGCCATCTGCAAATGGCCGGCGGGGGATGCTCAGCCCGGATCGGAAATCCGCTCCACGATCGCCCCGCAGGCTCCGAGCTTCTGCTCCAGCTGCTCGAAACCCCGGTCGAGATGGTAGACGCGGTGGATGGTGCTTTCGCCTTCCGCCGCCAGCGCCGCGATGACGAGCGACACGGATGCGCGCAAGTCCGTCGCCATGACCGGCGCGCCCTTCAATTTCGACACGCCCTCGACAATGGCCGTGTCCTCTTCCAGCCTGATATGCGCCCCGAAGCGTGAGAGCTCCGCGACATGCATGAAGCGGTTTTCGAAAATCGTCTCGGTGATGCGCGAGGTGCCCTTCGCCATCGTCATCAGGGCCATGAACTGCGCCTGCAGATCGGTCGGGAAGCCCGGGAACGGCTCCGTCTCCACATCGACCGGAGAAATGCCCGCGCCGTTGCGCTGGATGCGGATGCCCTCGTTGGTGACCGTGACCTTCGCGCCGGCTTTCTCGATGACGTCGAGACCGGCCTGCAAGAGTTCGGGCCGGGCCTTTTCGAGCATCACGTCGCCGCCCGTCATGGCGGCCGCGATGGCGTAGGTGCCGGTCTCGATGCGGTCGGGGAGGACCTCATGGCGCGCTCCCGACAGACCGCTCACGCCCTCGACCTCGATTTCGGACGTCCCGGCGCCCTTGATCTTCGCCCCGATGGCGTTGAGGCATTTGGCCAGATCGGCGATCTCGGGCTCGCGGGCGGCATTTCGGATGAGAGTATGGCCCTTGGCCATGACGGCCCCCATCAGGGCCGTGTGGGTGCCGCTCACGGTCACCATGGGGAAATTGATTTCCGCGCCGCGCAATCCGCCTTTCGCCCTGGCGATCACATAGCCGCCTTCGATGTCGATGGACGCGCCGAGCTTTTCCAGCGCCATGAGCAGCAGGTCGACGGGGCGCGTGCCGATCGCGCAGCCGCCCGGCAGCGACACTTTCGCTTCGCCCATGCGGGCGATCAGCGGCGCAATGACCCAGAAGCTCGCCCGCATGCGCGAGACGAGTTCATAGGGCGCAGTCGTATCGACGATGTTGCGGGCGGTGAGATGCAGCGTCTGGCCGGACGTCGGCATGTCGCCGGGACGCTTGCCGTCGATGGCATAGTCGACCCCGTGATTGGTCAGGATGCGCATGAGCAGGCGCACGTCCGCGAGGCGCGGCATGTTTTCCAGCGTCAGCGTATCGGGCGTCAGCAGCGAGGCGATCATCAGCGGGAGCGCCGCATTCTTGGCCCCCGAAATGGGAATCGTGCCCCGCAGCTCGTTGCCGCCCACAATGCGAATACGGTCCATCAGTCCTCACAGCGGCGCCATGCGCCTTGAAAGAATCACGCCCCCGTACGCAATGACGCTTACCTCCGGGAGGCCGCCTTCGGGAGAGGCCCCCGCCCTACTCGACGCCGCGCCTATTCGGCCTCGCCGGTCGTGCGCGGCGCGCCGGTATTCCGACGTTCCCGCGCCTGCGCCTTGCGGCGCTTCAGATTCTCGCGCAAGGCCGCCGCCAGACGGTCCCGCTCGCGCTCCTTGGCCGATTTCGCGGCCTTTGCGGGCGCATCCGACGGTTCGTCGGCAGAAGTGGAAGCCTGTCTGATCGGGTCGGGCGTCATGGCCGCGCGGGGGATGGCGCGCCATTGGCGCTTTGATTCGCTTGTAAGGCGTCGCAAGCGCGCCCGCAAGCGACGAGCGGAGGGCGAAAAACCGCCCTGAGGATAAACAAAGAAGCCTTTCCGGGTGGCTGGACAGGCAGGGTTCCCTGTGGCAATAACCGCCCGCGTCGCCGCCCGGCCCTCATTGCCGCCGCGATCCCGAACGCTTTCGCTGCGGTAGCTCAGTGGTAGAGCACTCCATTGGTAATGGAGAGGTCGACAGTTCAATCCTGTCTCGCAGCACCATTTTACTCAATAAAATCAACGTTTTACCAAAATCCACAATCCCCCAAAGTAGCATACTCAGCCACTATGCTACTCTTGCTCTAGCCGCCCAAAGCCCGCATACTGTCAAACAGCAACAAAGCTGCGGGGAGTGGCTGTTGGCAGAAAACGACACGCAGACACAGATAAAAAATAGCAAAGCTAAAGCTGGGTGAACTGCCCCCCGTTTCGACCGGACACCGGCATTAGCCGGAGGGCCTAGGGATAGTCCTAGGCATACGCCTATGTCCGAGACGTTTTCCAAGGTTGAGATCATCACGGGCGTCGCCCGCCGACGCCGC
>CANJNI010000055.1 GCA_947475995.1 Beijerinckiaceae bacterium
AGCCAGCGCCACTTTCGCCTTGAAGGTCGGCGTGTGGTTCCGCCTCGCTCGTCTCGCCATGGTCAATCTCCTGCTCTCGGCCAGAATAGGCCGCGTTCAGGCGAAAACCCACCTATCGATGCTGTTCAGATTCTTCAGGCCACTTCTCACGCTCGCTTTTTATTCGAAGTGGACTGAATGCATCTTTCGATGCCTTGACGCGAGAGGCGTTTTTTAGACCGCTGCCCCCCACGTCCTCCTCCGTCATACCGCCGATTCTAACCTACGAATTCCGAAGCGGACTTGTCACGAACCAGTATGAAGGTCAGCACTCGCCTTTGACCGCGAACACATGGGTCCACAAAATCACTGACCAGATGCTCACCGAGCTTCGAACCAACACAATGATGACGATCAAGCGTGGAACGCAAACTCTCGACGTTATCCCATTGGCCGGTTCCAACAGCGCCATCCAGAAAATGCTTCAATTCAACGAGTGCTAGCCGAAAGTCGGAGGCGACCGGCTCACTCATTGCGAGCGAATGCTGGAAACCCGCAAAGCGCATCCACGTTGTTCCGGGAAGCCGTCGGGGACCTGTCCCGTGGGTCCAAACCGCGCCGTTTGCCGATCCTGCCAAACTGTTATAACCTATCACGAATTAGGTGCGGCTCTCAGCGATCGCACCCGGCTGAAGGAGAGGAAGCATGTTGGGACGTATACTGGCTATCGGCGTCGCTCTTTCGGTTCTGACAACCGGGGCTTATGCGCAGGCCGTCAAATACAAGTTCGCCGTTCCGGCATCGCTGACCGTTCCGCGCGGCGTGGTGGCCAAGCGTTTCGCCGACGAGGTCGAGAAGCGCAGCCAGGGCAAGATCGTCTTTGAAATCTTCGCCGACAGCCAGCTCTTCCCGGGCGCCGAGGAGCCCAAGGCGCTTTCGAGCGGCGCGATCGATGTGGCGATTCCCAACATGTCGCTGATCGGTTCGATCGAGCCGAACGCCGACATTTTCTCCATGCCGGTCTTCTTCGGCGCGACGGCGGCGCAGGTGCGCGCCGTGCTCGACGGCGCGCCCGGGCAGGATCTCAACCAGCGAATCGAGAAGCGCCTCGGAGTGAAAGTGCTCGGCGCGGGCTTCGACAATGGTCCCGACCTGATCGTCACATCCAAGCGCGCGCCCGCGACCCTGAAGGATCTGGCGGGCCTCAAGGTTCGCGCGCCGGGCGGCCCGAAATATTCGGCTCGCCTGCAGGCGCTCGGCGCGACCCCCGTCTTCATCCGCTTCGAGGATCTGGCGCTCGCGCTGACGCAGGGCACGGTGGACGCCGTGATGACGAACGATGGCGGCGTCGTGCAAGGCAAGCTGTGGGAACTCGGCATCGAACATGCGCTGCTGCTTGATCTCGGCTGGGCGCCGTTGGTGCCGATCATGTCGCAACGCGCGTGGGATCGTCTCGGAGCCGACGGCCAGAAGCTGGTGACCGCGACATGGGCCGACATGCTGCCGGGCATCCGGTCCTATCTCGACGGCGAGATGGGCGCGTTGCGCAAGGCGATGGCGGACGCCAAGATGAAGTTCTACACGCCAAAGGACGACGAGGTTCAGGCGCTGCGTGAAAAGCTGCTGGCCGCGCAGCCGGCGCTGGCAACGGAGACGCGCGTCGATCCGCAGCTTCTGGCCGCCGTGCAGGCCGTCATGCAAGCCGCGAAGAAGTAGTCGCCACAGCGCGCCGGGGGGCCACATGGTCAACAAATGGATCGAGCGCCTGATTGCGCTCGTCGGCATCGGCGCGCTTCTGGCTTACTGTTTCGGCATTCTCGCGAGATACGTGTTCACCTCGCTCGTTCCGGACTGGACCGAGGAAGTCACCGTCTACGCGCTTCTGTGGGGCATGTTGCTCGCGGGCGGCCTGCTGGTCGACCGCGAGCGGCATCTCAGCGCCGGCGTGATGCATCTGGCTGCGCCGCGCATCGCCCCCTATCTCGACCGCATCGGGCTGGTGATCGCGATGCTGTTCTGCGTTTTTCTCTCCTGGCAGGGCGTCGAACTCGTGCGCCTCGAACTGCGTCTGGAGGAAGTCTCGCGCAGCAGTTTGCAGATCAGGCTGGCCTATGTGTACGCGATTCTCCCGGTCGCAATGGCCTTCATGGCCTATCGCTATTTCCGCAAGATCTTTTTCACGCCGATCCACGCGCAGCAGCATGGATCAGCCGAAGAGCCGGTCAGAAGGTAAACCGCCATGACCGAACTCGCGTTTGCGATTACCGGCTTCGTGATCGTCATGCTGCTGGGCGTGCCGCTGTTCGCCGCCATCGGCATGACGGCGGTGGTACTGTTCTGGTTCGCAGACGCGCCTTTCGTGACGCTGGCGCAGATCATGGTCGAGCGCGTGGCGTCGCCCGGTCTCATCCCGGTGCCGTTCTTCGTCATCACGGCCGTCATCATGCAGCGCGGCGGCATAGCGAACGTGCTCATCAAGGCTGCGGAAAGCTGGGTCGGCCAGTTGCGCGGCAGCGCCGGCATTGTCTGCGTCATCGCGGCGGCCTTCTTCGCGACGATTTCGGGTTCGTCCGTCGCCACTGCCCTCGCCATCGGCACCGTCATCCTGCCGATCATGCTGGAACGCGGCTATGAGCGGCATTTCGCGATAGGGACCATATCGTCGGCCGGAACGCTTGGCATTCTGATCCCGCCCAGCACGGCGATGATCGTCTATGGACTGGTGACGGACGCGTCCGTACCGCGCATGTTTCTCGCCGGATTCATCCCGGGACTCCTGCAGGCGAGTTTCATCGGCGCCTATATTCTCTGGTACGCCAACAGGCACAATTATCCCAAGAGCCCGGTGCTCAGCCGCAAGGAATTCATTGCGGCGAATGCACGGGCCCTGCCCGCCCTGTTCATTCCGGGCGTGATCTTCAGCAGCATCTACGGCGGCATCGCGACCGTGACGGAAGCCGCAGCCCTGTCGGTCGTGGCGGCTATTCTCGTGTCGCTCTATTACGGGCAGACGCGCATCCGCGATCTTCCATCGGTGTTTTCGGAAGGCCTCATCTCGGCGGCGGCGATTTCCTTCATCGTCGGCGGCGCCCTCATGTTCGGCCAGTGGGTGCTGCAATCGGGCATGCCGCAAAAGATTGTCCGCGCCGTAGTGGCGATGGACCTCAAGGCCTGGCAATTCCTGCTCGCGGCGAACATCGTGATGCTGATGCTCGGCATGTTCTTCGACGGCATGGTGATCACGCTTGTCGTGGTTCCGCTGATATTGCCGGTGCTGATCGCGCTGAAGATCGACCTCATCCATTTCGCGATCATTCTGGTGATCAACATGGAGATCGGGCTCCTGACGCCGCCGTTCGGGCTCAATCTCTTCACCATGAAAATGATCTCGAACGCGCCCATCGAGGAAGTCGTGAGGGGCGTTCTGCCTTTCATCACCATCATGCTGGCGCTGCTGATGGTCGTCACCTACGTGCCGGAAATCTCGCTGTTCCTGCCCAATCTGGTGTTCGGGAAATAGCGCCTCGGGAAAGATGTACGCATGCAGGCTCTGGCAGGACTCAAGGTCGTCGACCTCACGCATGCGGTGGCCGGCTCATTCTGCACCTTTCAGCTCGGCCTGATGGGAGCGGATATTCTGAAGGTCGAGCCGCCAAGGCATGGCGACGAGTTTCGCGCCTTCCGGGCCTCGACGTTCGCAGCCGCCAATGCGGGCAAGCGTTCGCTGACGCTGGATCTCAAGTCTGTCGAAGGACGCGACATCCTTGACCGGCTCATCAGGGACGCCGATGTCCTGACCGAGAACTTTCGCCCCGGCGTCAACGTGAAGCTCGGCCTCGACTGGGAAAGGCTGAAGCAACTCAATCCGAAGCTCATCTACTGCTCCATCAGCGGCTTCGGGCAGGACGGGCCTTTCCGCGACTATCCGGCCATCGAATGGTCGGTGCAGGCGGTTTCCGGCATCACCGACACCTATGTCGATCCGACAGCAGATCCGCGCCGTCTGGGCATTGCGCAGCTAGATCCTTTCGCGGGCTACATGGCTTTTGCAGCCATCATGGCGGCCGTCCTGCAGCGGCAGCAAACGGGAGTCGGCCAGCGCATCGACGTCGGCATGCTCGATGCGGGGTGGGTGCTGAACTCCCTTTCGGCGACTGACATGCTGATGGGAATGCGGCCTGTGTCGGACACGCTGCGCTCCAGCGCGGCGCGGTTCATGGCGCAGGACAAGCCGCTCTTCATCGCCGTGCTCTGGCCCAAATGGTTCAAGAGTCTGTGCGAGGTGATCGGCGCGCCCGAACTGGCCGAAGACCCGCGCTTCAAGGACCAGCGCATCCGCGACCAGAACAATGAAGCGTTCCGCCTTGCAGTCGAGAGCCGCCTCGCGACGCGCCCGGCGGCGGAATGGGAGAAAGCGCTTGTGGCGCTCGGCGTGCCTGCGGGCGTTGTGCGCACCATGCCGGAAGTGGCGGACGCGATCGATCTCGAAGCGCGCGGCCTGCTGCACAAGGTGAAGCTGGAAGACGGTCAGGACATCCGGATCGTCGGCGCGGGTTTCAGGTTCGAACACGACAATCCGGCCCTGCAGGCGGGCGTGCCGCAACTCGGCGGCGCGACCGACGAGGTGCTCGCAGGACTGGGCTATACGCAAACGCAGATCGACGACCTCAGGGCGCGGGCGGTGATCTGAAACGCTGCGCCTGCCCTCGACAAGCGGCGCGCGGCATGGTTTCTCCACCCGCAAGGGAGAGTTTCATGTCCGTCGCGCGCTGGTTCGGATTGTTCGGCATCTGCATTCTGGGCGTCCCCGCCCAGGCCCAGCAGGCGCAATGGACGCCCTTCTCCGAGGAGGACGGCTACACGCTCATGACGGGCGTCCCGGCCGTGAAGGACGGGATCACCGAGATCGACCTGCTGTTCGTCTATGAGCAACCGCGTCCGCATCTCGACCACTGGTTTTACAACAGCGTGCGGCAGACGTTTCAGTATGACTGCGCGCAGAAGGCCTACCGGGTCACCAGGCTCGAAATGTTCGAGGACAAGGTCGGCGGCGGCAAGGCCATCGCCCGGCGAACTTTCAATGATCCGCTGCAGGAGTTCCGGCCCGACACACGCGCGGGACTTCTTGCAAAGGTCGCGTGCGCGAAATAGTCACCGCGCGACCTCCGGCAAATCCTCTCCCTCGAAAAAGGCCTGGATCAGCGACGCCACTTCCTTCGGGGCGTCGTGGTGGAGGTTGTGGCTCGTATCGGGGACATGCACGAGCTTGCAATTGCGGAACAGCTTGCGGCGGCGTTCCAGTCCGCCATTCTGCAACGCCGGATTGAGCTTCCGGTCTGACTGCACCCACAGGACCGGCGCCGTGATGCGCTCGTAGCAGGCTCCCATATCTTCGAAAGAGTAAGTGATGGGCCGCGCTCCGCGATGCAGCGAATCGAAGGCGGCTTCGACCGCGCCGTCGGGGCGACGGATTGTCAGCGCCTCCGCCATGAACAAGGCCTTCTCCTCATCGAGGCGGCGATTGGCTGCGTGCAGCCGGCGCGCAAAGGCTTCGAGATCGGGCGAGGGGCGCTTGGGCGGACGCTCGCCGCGCAGATTATCGAGCCATTCGGCCAGACGATCGGGAAATTCCGCCGGGTCCTCACTGCGCAGCCCGAATGCGTCCAGCGCCACCATTCTGTCGATGCGGCGCGGACGCGCGGCCGCATACATGTGGGCCGTATTGCCGCCCATGCTGTGCCCGACGACGCGCACCATCCGGTCGGGCGCGTAATGCTCCAGAATCTTGTCGAGGTCGGCGACATAGTTCTGCAGCAGATACATGTCGTGCGACCATTCGGTCTGGCCGTGGCCGCGCCAGTCCGGCGCGATGATGCGCCAGTGTTCGGGCAGGTGATCGACCACGAACTGGAATGTCGCCGCGCAATCCTCGTGCCCGTGCAGGAAGAAATAGGTCTCCGTACCCTCCGGGTTCCAGGTCCGGATGTGATAGCGAAGGCGATTGATCTCGAGATAGGTCGAGGCGGACGGGCGGTGCTGGGCCATGGCTCCCTGAAACTCTGTTATTGCGCGCCCATCATAGGCAAACGGGCGCGCAACGCCAGAGCGGGAATTCAGCGCAGACTCGCGTTGATCCCGTCGAGCGCCTTCTGACCCGGCGTCAATTGCGGGGTGTTCAGCTCGTTCAGCGGCGTATCCACCGTGTCGAGGCTGTCGTGCAGGTCGTGCGGCGTTTCATCCATGTAGATGAGGCCGGTGACAATCTCGCCGCTCGCCTGCTTGGTGTGCAGATGGTGCATCGCCGCTACACGATCGTGCACATCGTAATCGGCGCCGATCTTGGCGAGGCGAAGCTTCGAGCCGTCGTGCAGGGTGACGACCTGCGTCGTGCCGGGCTCGTATTCTGTCGTGATGGGCGCGCGGGTGGTGATGTAGTCGAGCCTGTTCAGCGCCGCATTGTGGCTGCGCACATAATCGAAGCTCTTGGTCGAGCCCTCATGATTGTTGAAGGCCACGCAGGGCGAGATGCAATCGATGAAGGCCGCGCCGCGATGCTCGATCGCAGCCTTGATGAGCGGCACGAGCTGCGACTTGTCGCCGGAAAAGCTGCGCGCCACGAAGGTCGCGCCCAGTTGAACCGCAATGGCCGCCATGTCGATGGCGGAGTCCTGGTTCGCGACGCCCTTCTTGCTCTTCGATCCACGATCGGACGTTGCGGAGAACTGGCCTTTTGTAAGTCCGTAAACGCCGTTGTTCTCAACGATATAGACCATGTTGACGCCGCGCCGGATCGAATGCGCGAACTGGCCGAAGCCGATGGAGGCGGAATCGCCGTCGCCGGAAACGCCGAGGTAGATCAGGTCCTTGTTGGCGAGGTTTGCGCCCGTCAGCACTGACGGCATGCGTCCATGCACGGAGTTGAAGCCGTGCGACTGGCCCAGAAAATAGGTCGGGGTCTTGGACGAGCAGCCGATGCCGGAAAGCTTGGCGATGCGGTGCGGCGGCAGGCTCAACTCGAAACAGGCGCGCATGATGGCCGATGAAATCGAATCGTGTCCGCAGCCGGCGCAGAGCGTCGAAATCGAGCCTTCGTAATCGCGGTGCGTGAAACCAAGCTCGTTGGTCTCGATGGCCGGGTGGTGGAACTTTGGTTTCGCCAGATAGCTCATGACAGCACCTTGGGATTCTTGGCGCTCAGGCGCTCGACATGTTCGAGGATCGCCTTGCGGATGAAGCGGGCGGTGATCGGGTTGCCGTCGTAGTTGAGCGTACGGATGAGCTGCGCCGGATCAATGTCGCATTCGGTCAGCAACAGCGTGCGCAATTGCGCGTCGCGGTTCTGCTCCACCACGAACACCTGTTCGTGCGCGGCGATGAAGTCGGTCACCTCGCTGCTGAACGGGAAGCCCCGCACGCGAAGGAGATCGAGATGCACGCCGTCCTTCGCCAGAAGATCGGCGGCCTCCAGCATCGAAGGCGAGGTCGATCCGTAATAGAGAACCCCGAGACGGGTCGGCTGCGCTGCTTTCCTGATGACCGGAGCGGGCACCAGCGTCTTGGCGGTCTCAAACTTGTGCAGCAGGCGCTGCATGTTGTCCACGTAGGGCGCGGCTTCCTCGGTGTAGCGCGCGTAGCGATCGCGGCTGGTGCCGCGCGTGAAGTAAGCGCCCTTGGTGGGATGCGTGCCCGGATAGGTGCGGTAAGGAATGCCGTCGCCATCAACGTCGAGATAGCGGCCCCAGTCCTTGGCGGCGTCGAGATCGGCGGCGCTCATCACCTTGCCGCGGTCGAGGTTGCGCGCATCGTCCCACACGAAAGGCTTGCACATGTGCTGGTTCATGCCGATGTCGAGATCGAGCATCACAAAGATCGGCGTCTGCAAGCGGTCTGCGAGATCGAAAGAGAGCGCGGCGAATTCAAAGCACTCGAACGCATTTTCCGGGAACAGCAGCACGTGCTTGGTGTCGCCATGCGAGGCGTAGGCGGCGAGCAGAATGTCCGACTGCTGCGTGCGCGTCGGCATGCCGGTGGAAGGGCCGCCGCGCTGCACGTCGAACAGCACCGCCGGAATTTCGGCGAAATAGGCGAGGCCCAGAAATTCCTGCATCAAGGATATTCCGGGACCGGAGGTCGCCGTGAAGGCGCGCGCGCCGTTCCAGCCTGCGCCGATCACGACGCCGATGGAGGCGAGCTCGTCTTCCGCCTGCACGATGGCGTATTTCTTTTTCTTCGTGGCAGGATCAACGCGCAAGCGGGCGCAATAGCGTTCGAAGGCTTCCGCCAGCGAGGTCGATGGCGTGATCGGATACCATGCGAGGACAGTAGCGCCGCCATAGACGGCGCCGAGGCCCGCGGCCGTGTTGCCGTCGATGAAGATGGAATCGCCCACCTTGTTGCTGCGCCCGATGCGCATCGGCAGCGGGCACTGGAAGGTGCTCTTCGCCAACTCATAGCCCATGCGCAGAACCTTGTGGTTCGGTGCGATGAGCTTTTCCTTGCTCTTGAACTGTTCGGCGATGAGCTTCTCGGTCTCGGCAAGGTCCATGTCGAGCAGCGCCGCGAGCGCGCCCACATACATGATGTTCTTGAACAGGTTGCGTTCGCGCGGGCTGCTGAATTCGCGGTTGCAGATATCGGTCAGCGGCATGCCGAGAACCACGATGTCCTCGCGCAGCTTCGAGGCCGGAATGGGCCGCGAGGAATCGTAGAAAAGATAGCCGCCCGGTTCGATCGACGCGACGTCCTTGTCCCAGGTCTGCGGATTCATGGCGACCATGAAATCCGTGCCGCCGCGCGCGCCCATGTGGCCGGCTTCGGACACGCGGACTTCATACCACGTCGGCAGCCCCTGAATGTTCGAGGGAAAGATGTTGCGCGGCGCGACCGGCACGCCCATGCGCATGATGCTTCTGGCAAAGAGCTGGTTGGCGCTCGCCGATCCCGAACCATTGACGTTCGCGAAACGGATGACGCAGTCGTTTACGCTTTCGATCGGCATCCCGTCCCCGCGTGTGTCATTTCGAGGGCGAATTTCTGCATGTCCCATGCGCCCGTCGGGCAGCGTTCGGCGCAGAAACCGCAATGGAGGCAGAGGTCTTCGTCCTTGACCATGACGCGGCCGGTTTTCAGACCATCCTGCACGTAAATGTCCTGCGTCAGGTTGCTCGCCGGAGCCAGCAGGCGCGCGCGCAGGTCGCTCTCCTCGCCGTCATCCGTGAAGGTGATGCAGTCCATCGGGCAAATGTCGACGCAGGCGTCGCATTCGATGCAGAGCTTCGAACTGAAGACCGTCTGCACGTCGCAGTTCAGGCAACGCTGCGCTTCCGCATAACCGAGCTTGGGATCGAACCCGAGTTCGACTTCGGTCTTGATGTCGCGCAGCGCAATCTCGGGCGACTTCTGCGGCACCTTGTAACGAATGTCGTTGGAGACGCCGTTGTCATAGGTCCATTCGTGGATGCCCATCTTCTGGCTGACCAGATTCGTCAGCGGCGACGGGCGCTCGGCGATGTTTTCATTCTGGCAGAACTTGTCGATGGAAACGGCGGCCTCGTGGCCATGCGCCACTGCCCAGATGATATTCTTGGGTCCGAAGGCCGCATCGCCGCCGAAGAAGACGTTCGGAATCGTTGACTGGAAGGTCTTGTCATCAAGCTTGGGCAGACCCCAGCGGTCAAATTCGAGGCCGATGTCGCGCTCGATCCACGGGAAGGCATTCTCCTGCCCGACCGCCAGCAGCACGTCGTCGCATTCGATAAGTGTGTCGGGCTCGCCGGTCGGAACGAGGTCGCGCCGGCCTTTCGCGTCCAGAACGGCTTTCACCTTCTCGAAGACCACGCCCGTGAGCTTGCCCTTCTGGTGCTTGAACTCTTTCGGGACGAGCCAGTTGAGGATCGGAATCCCCTCGTGCATGGCGTCTTCCTTTTCCCACGGAGACGCCTTCATCTCGTCAAAGCCGGAGCGGACCACGACCGTCACCTGTTCGCCGCCGAGGCGGCGCGAGGAGCGACAGCAGTCCATGGCCGTGTTGCCGCCGCCCAGCACAACCACGCGCTTGCCGATGGATGTGACGTGGCCGAACGAGACGCTCGACAGCCAGTCGATGCCGAGGTGAATATTTGCGGCGGCTTCGGCACGGCCGGGAATTTCGAGATCGCGACCGCGCGGAGCGCCGGTGCCAACGAAGACCGCATCGAATTTCTGGTCGAGGATCGACTTCAGGCTGTCGATGCGCTGACCCCCGCGAAACTCGACGCCGAGGTCGAGCACATAGCCGACTTCCTCGTTGATGACGCTTTCGGGCAGCCGGAATTTCGGGATCTGCGTGCGCATGAAGCCGCCCGCCTGCTTGTCCTGATCGAAGACCACGACTTCATAGCCCAGCGGCGCGAGATCGCGCGCGACGGTGAGCGAGGCCGGGCCGGCGCCGATGCAGGCGATCCGCTTGCCGTTGCGGGCGTCGGGCGTTGGCATCAGGCCGCGCACGTCGTCCTTGTAATCGGCCGAGACGCGCTTCAGGCGGCAGATGGCGACAGGCTCATCCTCGACACGGCCGCGACGGCAGGCCGGTTCGCAGGGGCGGTCGCAGGTGCGTCCCAGAATCCCCGGAAAGACGTTCGACTTCCAGTTGATCATGTAGGCGGACGTGTAGTCGCCGGCCGCAATCTTCCGGATATATTCCGGAACCGGCGTATGGGCCGGACAGGCCCACTGGCAATCCACCACCTTGTGAAAATAATTCGGGTTGCTGATATCCGTCGGCTTCACGCGACCTCCTCGGAGAGAACCGCGAGGTTCCCGGCGCGCTGGCGTTTCCACTGGGCTTTTAAGGGCCAAACAAGTGGGTGCGACAAATAGTCAATCCATTCCTGCGGTCAAGCAGGCGCGCGTATCACATGGTCGTATTTTCGGCTGTTTGGCAAAACGTCCGGGCCGCGATGCGGAAAAATGTCCGCCCTGCCCTGCATTTGCCGAGGTCCGGGCCTTTCAGTAGGACCGTAGCAAGGAGATTTACATGCGATTCACCCGACGCGGACTCATGGCCGGGGCAGGCGCCGTTCTGGGCGCTCCCTACGTGCGGCGGGCGCATGCGGCCGTTTCGGACGAGATGATCGGCCAGATGCTGATCGTGGGCTTCGCGGGTTCGACCGCAGAGGCCGGCGGCGCGCAGGGACTCGCCCGGCACATTGCGGCCGGGCGCGCTGGCGGGGCCTGCTTCCTCGGCCACAACACGCGCTCCCGCGACGGGATCGAAGGTCTCACGGCTCTGTTCAACGACGCCGGCAGCCGCCGCAAGGCGCTGGTGGCGGTCGATCAGGAAGGCGGCGCAGTCCAGCGTCTGGGGTCAAAGATCGGCTATCCGGCCATTCCGGCCGCGCAGGCCGTGGCGGCGCGGCGCGACCCGGACGGCGCGCGAGCGGTCTATACCGGCATGGCGCGCGAACTGCGGGCTGCGGGTTTCAACTTCAATATGGCGCCAGTGGTGGACCTCGGCTTCCAGCCGAAGAATCCTGTCGTCACCAAATGGGGGCGCGCCTTCGGAGACGACGGCGCAACCGTAGCGCGCTTCGCCGGAGCCTGCGTGTCAGGCCATCGGGCGGCGGGTGTGCTGACGGCGCTGAAACATTTCCCCGGCCATGGATCAACGCTGGTGGACAGCCACGCCAAGCCGGTCGACATCACCGCCACCTGGCAGGCCGACGAACTCGAACCCTACCGGCGGCTGACGAAGGCCGGGCTTGTGGACGTGGTGATGACCGGCCATCTGTCCCACGCCAAACTGACAGCGGGCGAGCCCGCGACGCTTTCGCGCACAGCCATCGACGGACTTCTGCGCCGGGACCTTGGCTATCAGGGCGCGGTCATCACCGACGATCTCGACATGGCGGCGATTCGCTCGCGCTATGAACTCGGCGATGCCGTGGTGCGGGCCATCGCGGCCGGCAATGACATGATCCTCCTGTCGAACTCGGCGGCCCCCGATCCTGACCTGCCGTCGAAGATGATCGCCGTCGTCCGCGAAGCCGTCAGCAACGGGCGCATCCCGGCGGGACGGATCGAGGCGGCCGCGCAGCGCGTGTCGACGCTGAAGGCTGCGCTGGCCTGACCTTTCGACCTGTGCGCCGTCGCACAGCGGCGCGCCTTCATGGCTCCTATTCTCCAATCATCGCCAGACGGACCGGCGAACAGATTTCAGGAGAGAGCCATGAACGCCACCTACAAGAAGACCCTCACCGCCGCCCTCGCCGCCCTCACGCTCGGCGCAACGGTCCTGTCCACCGCCACCCCTGCCTCGGCCCGCAACGGCGGCGCCATTGCGGCGGGCATCATCGGCGGCCTGGCGCTGGGCGCCCTTGCGGCGGGCGCAGCCCATGCGGCGCCGGGCTATTACGCGCCCAGCCGTGTTTACGGCGGCTGCTGGATGGAACGCCGTCCGGTGTTCAACCGTTGGGGCGACGTTGTCGGCTATCGCCGCACCCGGGTCTGCGAATAAGCCCCGCCAGTTTCAGGAAAGTGAGCCCGGCCACGGCCGCAGGCTTCCAGACCTCCTCCGGATCCGCCCCGATCCGGGGGAGGTTTCGCGCCGCCATCGGATCGCCCATAATTCGCGAGAGACTTCGCAGGCTTGCGCCGCACGGCCCTGCAATCGTATGACCTGACGATCAACGGGCCGCGCGCCGTCCATTCAATCCGGAACGATCCATGAAGCTGTTCGCCCGCCTGACCCTGATCAGTCTCCTGGCCGCGCTGCCCGCCACAATGGCGCTGGCGCAGGCGCGCCGCGAAAAGCAGAAGACGCCCGAGGAGCTGGCGCAGGAGCAGAAGTTCCGCCAGACCGACAAGCAGTTTCCATTCGGAGCAGTTTGGGTGCTGCGCGAAATGAACGGCAAGCCCGTGCCGTCTGACATCGACGTCACGTTCATTCTGGACAAGCAGGGACGCGGTTCGGGCTCTGCGGGCTGCAACACCTGGTCGTCGCCGATGGTGTCCGTGCCGGGCCAGAAGTTCGCCATGGGGGCCATCGCGATGACCAAGAAGGCCTGCCCCGCCCCGATCATGGCCTTTGAGCGCACCTATCTGCAGACGCTTCACTCCGGCCCGACGTGGGATATTCCCACCTCGGATCTGATCGTGAAGAATGCGCAGACGACGCTGCGCTTCTCGCGCGGGCTTTGACCGCCTGCGGCCCGTGACTACTGCGCCGGGACCGGCGCGGCGGCGTCCATAGGCCGGAACGTCCCGTCTTCCTGCTTGCGCAGTTCGATCTTGCGGCGGTGGAACGCCATCAGGGTCGAACGATGGCCGATGGAGATGACGGTGGTCTGCGGCAGCTTTTCGGCCAGCACATTGTAAATGGCAGCTTCGCTGGTTTCGTCGAGCGACGCCGTCGCTTCATCGAGGAATAGCCAGTCGGGCTTGGCCAGAAGGGCGCGCGCAATGGCGAGGCGCTGCTGCTCGCCACCTGACAATCGCTGCGTCCAGTTATCGCTCTCGTCTAGGCGCGAAATCATGTCGGGAAGCCGCGCGGCGATCAGTGCGTCACGGATCTCGGCGTCGTTGAAAAGTTCCGGCGTCGACGGATAGGTGACGGCTTCACGAAGCGTCGCAATCGGAATGTACGGTTTCTGCGGAAGCAGCATGATCCGGGCGTCAGTCGGCAAAGCGATTCTGCCGTGGCCGTAAGGCCAGATGCCCGATATGGCCCGAAACAGCGTGGATTTGCCCGAGCCTGATGGACCCGCAACAAGCACCGGCTCGTTCGCTGCGAAGGTGACGTCGGCGTTCGTGATGATCGTCCGCCCATCGGGCAGCCGCAGATTCAGACCGCTCACCCGCATGCCGCCGATATCATCGCGCTCGTGATCGATCCGCGGTGGAACGGTGCCGGCTGCGCGCGCCTTGGCCATTGCGTCGTCGAATGTCGACAGGCGATCCAGCACCGCCTTGTAGTCGGCAAGCGACACGTAATAGTTCACGAAAAACGTCAGCGCGCCCTCCACGCGCCCGAAGGCGCTGGCGGTTTGGGACATGATGCCAAGTTCGATCTTGCTGGCGAAATAAAACGGCGCAGCGATGATATATGGCACGATCGGACTGAGCTGATTGTAAACCGACGTAAAGGCCATCAGGCGCTTGCGGCGATTGACGATGTCGAGAAAGTTGCCGATCACCCGCCCGAAGCGGCGCATCGCCATGCCCTGCTCGGCCTTCTCGCCCCCCAGCAGCGCAACCTGTTCGGTATATTCCCGCAGGCGCGCGAGGGAGAAGCGGAAATCCGCCTCGTAACGCTGTTGATTGAAATTCAGCTTCACCAGCACCCGACCGATCCAGTGCGTGATGAGCGTGCCGATCACCGCATAGACGAGTGAAAGCCAGAACAGAAAACCCGGAAGCACGATCTCTGTGCCCGGAATGGTGAAATTGGCCGATACGCCCCACAGGATGATCGAAAAGGCGACCAGATTGGTCATGGTCGACAGAAGCGTGATCGAATAGCCGTATGTCTGCCCGATGAAGGCATTGATGTCCGACGTCATGCGCTGGTCGGGGTTGTCAGCGCCCGTGTCGAGGATCGACATGCGGTAATGCGTCTTGTCAGAGAGCCAGTGCCCAACATAACGATCCGTCAGCCAGCGACGCCAACGAATGTCGAAGCGGGACTGGACGATATATTCGATGATGTTCGACAGAACGATGATGGCGACCCAGAACGCCCAGACCGTGATCAGCAGCTCCCAGAATGTCTTTTCGTCTTTCTTCTGAATCGCGTTGAACCAGTCGCGATTGAAGAAACTCAGACGCACCGACATGCCGACCTGTGTCTGGTTCAGGACAATCAGGAAGACGATCATCGTCCTGGCGATCCAGCTTTCTGGCGCCCGGAAAGGCCGGAATGGCCAGATGCGCGCTTCGCGCACCTCCATTGACGAGAAGTAGGGATCGGCGATTCCAGTGATCGTGCGAACGACCGGTATGAACGAAATCAGATAAACGATGATTGAAAAGATCGCGACCGTCAGCGGCAAACTGTCGGGGAGCAGATAATCGCGCAGGGCGGCGGGCCAGTAACCAAGCTTGCTGATGAGCAGCACGCTGCCGAAGGCCACGACCTCAATGCCAAAGATCGCCACGAAGATCTTGAGGAAGCTCGAAAGGTTCTGCGAGCGCCAGGTGGTGAAGGCGCATCCGAGTCCCGCAACACCGAGCAGGACCGTCGAATAATCGGGCGTCCTGGAACTCAACGCCAACGCCAGCGCCGAAAAGGCGGCAACGGCGATGCTCAGTGCTTTCATGTTTCTTCCCCGCAGGCGCGATTCACGCCCATCATCGTGGCTGTTCAAGCCAAACGCAGCGGCGACACAAAAGCAAGGCGATTGATCGTGATGACAGGACGAAATCAAACGCGGGCGGGTACAGCGGCGGCATATTCGGCGCTGGTGGGAACCTGCTCGCCGTTGACGGCGTCAATCAGGCGCGGCGACGCCTTGAAAGTCATGACGCGGCGCGCGGTGATCGGATATTCGCGCCCCGTCTTGGGATTGCGGCCGACGCGCGGGCGCTTGTTGCGCACCGTGAACGTTCCGAAGCCGCGCAGCTTTACGCTTTCGCCCATTTCAAGCGCGCGACAGATTTCCTCGATGGTCGCCTCGACGATGTCCTTCGCTTCGTTGCGGGACAGGCCTGGGCCATTGGCGTAAACGGCGTGCATGAGATCAGCGCGGGTGAGTGTGCGGTCGGTCATGGTCCTGGCGTTTTCGTTTCGTTGAATGAACCGGTGAACGCAGCGCCCACAGTATCCGGCATGCGATGATCGCCCCGTCTCCCCCAGCAGCCGATCTCATGCCGAAATCCGTCAGCCGGAGAAGGGATTAGGTCACTAATCGCGCCCCAATTCAAGCCTGAATCACATTTCCGTCATGATTGGAAAGATTTATCTAAAATTCGCGATCCCGCATCGCAACACAAACGTCCAATCGGCTGCTTTACCTAGCAAAAAGGCCGCCCTCTCGGGCGGCCTTTCGTGTCTGTCAGGCAGTAGGACCTTAGAAGTCCATTCCGCCCATGCCGCCGCCGCCCGGCATCGGGGGCATGCCCGAGTCCTTCTTGGGCTTGTCGGCGATCATGGCTTCCGTGGTGACGAGCAAGCCCGAAACCGAAGCGGCGTCCTGGAGAGCCGTGCGGACGACCTTCGCCGGATCGACGATGCCGGCCTGGATCATGTCGACATATTCTTCGGTCTGCGCGTTGAAGCCGAAGGTCTGCGACTTGTTCTCAAGGATCTTGCCGACAACGATCGAGCCTTCGACGCCCGAGTTCTCGACGATCTGACGAAGCGGAGCTTCGAGAGCCTTGAGGACGATGTTGATGCCGGCCTGCACGTCTTCGTTGGCGCTCTTCAGCTTCGCAACTGCCGCCTTGGCGCGCAGCAGCGCGGTGCCGCCGCCCGGAACGATGCCTTCTTCAACGGCAGCGCGGGTGGCGTTGAGCGCGTCATCAACGCGATCCTTCTTTTCCTTCACTTCGACTTCCGTCGCGCCGCCAACGCGGATCACCGCAACGCCGCCGGCGAGCTTCGCCAGACGTTCCTGCAGCTTTTCCTTGTCGTAGTCCGAGGTGGTTTCCTCGATCTGCGCCTTGATCTG
>CANJNI010000056.1 GCA_947475995.1 Beijerinckiaceae bacterium
ACCAAGGGTTCGATCACCTCGGTGCAGGCCATTTACGTGCCGGCCGACGACTTGACCGATCCGGCGCCGGCGACCTCGTTCGCGCATCTTGACGCCACGACCGTGCTGTCGCGCTCGATCGCCGAAAAGGGCATCTATCCGGCGGTGGATCCGCTCGACTCGACCTCGCGCATGCTGTCGCCGCTGATCGTCGGCGAGGAGCATTATGCGGTCGCCCGCCAGGTGCAGCAGACCCTGCAGCGCTACAAGGCCCTGCAGGACATCATCGCCATTCTGGGCATGGACGAACTGTCCGAAGAGGACAAGATCGCCGTCGCCCGCGCCCGCAAGATCGAGCGCTTCCTGAGCCAGCCGTTCCACGTCGCCGAAGTGTTCACCGGTTCGCCCGGCGTGCTGGTGGCGCTGGCCGACACGATCAAGGGCTTCAAGGGTCTGGTCGAAGGCAAGTACGATCACCTGCCGGAAGCCGCCTTCTACATGGTCGGCACGATCGAGCAGGCCGTCGAAAAGGCCCAGAAGCTCGCGGCTGAAGCCGCCTGATTCGGCGGACAGGAGTTAGACGATGGCCGCATTCCACTTCGAACTCGTTTCGCCGGAGCGCCTTCTGTTCTCCGGCCCGGTCGAGCAGGTCGTCGTGCCGGGCGCTGAAGGCGAGTTCACGGTTCTCAAGGATCACGCGCCGACCATGTCGACGCTGCGTCCTGGCGTCGTCACCGTTTCGGAAGGCGCCGGCAAGGCGCAGCGCCTGTTTGTGCGCGGCGGTTTCGCCGACGTGTCCGCGAAGGGCCTGACCATTCTGGCCGAAGAGGCGATCCCGGTTGAAAAGCTGGACGCCGCTCGCATCGAAATCGAGATCCAGAACGCAGCCGAAGACGTTGCTGACGCCAAGACCGAAGCCACTAAGGCCTCCGCCATGGAGCGGCTTGCGCAGCTCCGCGAAGTGAAGGCTGCGCTGCAGATCTGACGTCGCGCGCATTTGCATTCAAAAAACGCGGTCTTCGGGCCGCGTTTTTTATTTGGGCCCGCTCACGAAAACGCCCTCCGGACGGGGCTGTCCGAAGGGCGAAGCGGTCTTTCGACCACACGGCATTGCCGGGGGAGAGACCCGGCTCCGCCGGTCTCTCAGAACCTTGCGGGCTTCAACAGGTTCGCCTTATTCGCAAACCCGGATGCGACGGTGGCCGACCACCTCGCCGTAGCGGTTGAAGACAGGCTGGCGCTCCATCCAGCAGCCGCCATAGACGCGGCTCGGAGCGTAATACGAGGGGGCCGCATTGGCCGCGCCGGCCGCGAGCGCCCCGAGGGCCAGACCGCCGATGATCCCGGCTGCAATCGCGCCGCCGTTGCGGGCGGAAGCCGGGGTGGCGGTGGTCATAACAGTCGCGCCGAGCGTCAGGGCCGCGAGGGAAGCCGTCAGGGTCTTCTTGAAGGTCGTGTTCATGGTCTCTCTCCTGTTTCGCCGCCGCTGTTCCGTTCGGCGATGTTTGGAGATTACCCACCCCGAACCCGGCCCGATGTGCGCAGACGCACAGGGCGGAACGAATGCCCGAAGGTTCGGTTTTGACGATTTTCCTCGTGGATGATTCCGCCGTGACGCTTGACGCCCTATATTGAATTCAACTGATTCGGAGGCTGGAATGCCAGGGCGTCCATTATTTGCTGTTCTCGCGGTGGCTCTGGGAGCCGGCGCGCTCCTGAGCGTCCCGGCCGAGGCCCGTCCGGCGCGCGCCGGCGGGGTCGTTTACGAAGGCTCTTGCGATGCAGCGCCGCCTGCGGGCACGACGCGGCTCTGGATGGGGCACTTCACGGGCGGGACCTACGGGGCCCGCCAGACAAATCCGCTGAAAATGCCGCCGCGGCAGGTGCTCTGGGCGGACGAATACCGCTGTTTCTCCAGTCAGGCCCGCTGCTACGCCTGGCAGCGTTCGCTGCATCGCGCCTACGGGCGCATCGAGAGCAACTGGACCTGCCTGCCGATCCAGTGATGTAAAAGGTCCGCATGTTCGAAGCGCTCAAGGCACTCATTGCGGACCTGACATCCGGCGCCGACGACGGCGAGTTCGGCGAGCGTGACCACCGCGTCGCAGCCGCCGCCTTGCTGGTTCATCTGGCGGAAATCGACGGCGAGACGGGCGCAGCCGAAACCGAGCGTATCCGGACGATCGTGTCGGAAAAATTCGGCCTGAACGCCGCCGAAACCTCGCGGCTAGTGGCCGCAGCCATCAGGAGCGATCGCGAAGCTGTCGATCTCTACGGTTTCACCTCCCTGCTCAAGCGCAAGATGGATGCGCCAGAGCGCCTTCAGGTCATCGAGATGATGTGGCGCATCGCCTATGCGGACGGCGAGGCGGACGAGCTTGAAGACAATCTCGTCTGGCGTGTGGCCGAGCTGCTCGGCGTGTCGTCGCAGGATCGACTCGCCCTGCGCCAGCGGATTTCGGGCAAATCGGGACCGGCGGTCGATTGATGGACGCGCGGCGCGACGTCACGCTCATCACGGGCGCTTCGGGCGGGATCGGGGCTGACCTCGCGCGAATCTGCGGGCGCGCCGGGCACATGCTCGTTCTGGTCGCGCGCAACGCCGAAAGGCTCGAAGCGATCGCGGACGAAATCGCCGCCGCCCGAACCACCCGGCCGATCGTGGTTGCGCTTGATCTCGAGATCCCTGACTCGGTGGATGCACTGGCGCATGCACTGGCGGCGCAAAACCTGCGCTGCGCCATTCTGGTCAACAATGCCGGTTACGGAATCGCCCGGCGGTTCGAGGAGATCGAACCCGACCGGCAGATCGGCATGGTGGACCTGAACGTCCGGGCTCTGACGGCGCTGACGAACCGCTTCCTGCCCGACATCATCGCGGCGCGCGGCAAGATTCTCAACAATGCCTCGGTGGCGGCCTATTTTGCAGGGCCGGGGCTGGCGACCTATTACGCCACGAAGGCCTATGTGCTCTCGCTCGGGCAAGCGCTGCATTTCGAGTTGCGCCGTCACGGCGTGACAGTGACGACGCTTTGCCCGGGGCCGACCGCCACGGGCTTTCAGGCGCGCGCCGGACTTTATGCCCCGCTCTTCTCGCTCATGAAGCCGATGGACTCCGTGAAAGTCGCGCAGGCCGCCTATTACGGACTGATGGCCGGCAGGATGGTCGTGCTGCCCGGGTGGTCAAACAAGCTTTCAGCCTTTGTTTCCTCGCTTGTGCCACGATTCCTGTCCATGCACGCGGTCGGCTGGCTGCAGGACACGCGGCGGCACAAATGACGCTGTAACAAGGCTGAAGACATCCGCCCATGAGTCCCATGCCGAAACCCCGTATTCTCGTGGTTCTCCATCAGGAACATTCGACGCCCGGGCGCATCGGACACTGGCTCGTCGAGCATGGCTGCACGCTCGACATCCGGCGGCCGCGCTTCGACGACCCGTTGCCCGCCACGATGGACGATCACGCAGGCGCGGTGATCTTCGGCGGCCCCATGAGCGCCAACGATCCTGACGATTATGTGCGGCGCGAGATCGACTGGATCGGCGTGCCCCTCAAGGCCCGCAAGCCCTTCCTGGGCATCTGCCTCGGAGCGCAGATGCTGGCGAAACATCTGGGGGCGAAAGTCTATGTCCACCCGCGGGGGCGCGCCGAGATCGGCTATTATCCGCTGCGGCCGACGGATGCGGGCCTCACCCTCAGTTCAGAGCCCTTTCCCGGGCATGTCTATCACTGGCATCGCGAAGGGTTCGATCTTGCGACCGGCGCGGAACTGCTGGCCGAAGGCGATGATTTCGCCGTGCAGGCCATGCGCTACGGGACAAACGCCCTCGGCCTGCAATTTCACCCGGAGGTCACCTACCAGATGATCTGCCGCTGGTCCGTGCTGGCCGCCGACCGGATGGGCGCGCCGGGCGCGCAGAACGCGCATCTGCATCGCGCCGGCTGGCATCAGCATGATCCTGCGTTCGGACGCTGGAGCCGGGCCATGCTGCTGAACTGGTTGAAAGCGCAGCCTGCGCTACCGGTGGAGGCCCGCCCGTCAATCGGTCAGCACGAGCGCCCAGTAGACCTTGTATTTTGATCCCGCCGCATAGGCGGTCGCGATGCCCATGCGGCGCGCCTTGGGGTTCAGCATGACCGCATTGTGCGGTCCCGACTGCCGCCAGCCCGAAAAGGCTTCGGCCAATGTGTGATAGCCGGCCGACACGTTTTCCACGGCGACCGCGCGGCTGATCTGCGCCCCCGCAAGACGCTGCCGCAAGGCTCCCTTCACATTGGCGTTCGGCGCTCCCGCCTGCGCCATCGCTTTCGCCTGCGCTTCCGCAACGGCCTGCAAGGCCGGATCGATCGTCAGGGCGGCCTGCCTGTTGTTCGTGCGGTAGATCGAGATCATGTCGCGCGCCGCGACCGGATCGATCCTGGCGTCCGCCCTATCGAGCGCACGATAAAAGGCGGGCGTGGCGTCCTGCACGGAAGGCGCGGGCGTCTCGGCGCAACCGCCAAGGCCGAGGGCCGCCAGAAAGGACATGCAAGCCAGAGAAGCCATGCGCCTGTCTGCAAGCCTGCTGGTTAAGCGATCGTGAATGGCGTTCACTTCTTGCTCATGGCGGTCGTGACGGCCTCGTCCTTCACAATGATCTTGTGAACGCGCAAGGACTTGTGGATGGCGAAATGCAGGTCGCTCTTCACGCGACCTGCGCTCTCCACGTCGCCCACGAAACAGACCAGATCGAATTTCAGCGCAGCTTCCGTCATGCCGGTGAACAGGACGCTCGGGGCCGGAAACTTCATCACGCCGTCGTTCTCCTTCGCGCAGGCGATGAGGAGTTCGCGCACCTGTTCGGGGTCGCTGTCTGACGCGAGCGCGAGCGACACCTTGATGCGCCCCACACGATCGTTGCGGACCCAGTTCTTGACGACGCCGGTGACCAGATTGGAATTCGGCACCACCATCATGGCGCGGTCAAAGGTTTCGATTTCAGTGGAGCGCACATTGATGCGCCGCACGTAACCCTGTTCATCGCCCACCACCACCCAGTCACCGACCCGGATGGCCCGCTCCCACAGGAGAATGAGCCCGGAAACAAAATTGCTGACGATGGACTGAAGTCCGAAGCCGATGCCGACCGAGAGCGCGCCCGCCACGATGGCGATGCGCTCGAAGCTCAGGCCCACATGGGCGAGCGCGAATGCCCCCGCCACCACGAAGCCCAGATAGCCGACGCTGGTGCGGATCGAATTGCGCAGGCCGACGTCAAGCTGCGTGCGCGGCAGGAAGCGATTCTCCAGCCAATGCTGGATCACCTTGGTGAGCGCGATGATGAGCCCGAAAAAGACGATCGAGAGGACGATGCTGGAAATCGAGATCGTCACATCGCCGACCTTGAATCCGAAGAAGCCGGCGCGAACAGTGGCCAGCATGTCGTCGGATTCGATGCCCCACGGGGCGAGGATCAGCAGCGCCGCGATGGCGAACAGCGCCAGCGTTGCGAAGCCCGCCGCCAGAACCGCCATCTGATCCAGCGCTTCGCGCCGCAAGCCGAGGCTGGTCATCAGCGCGCGCCCGACAGGCGCCTGCGGGGCAAGCATATATTCAAGCCCGTCGCTCGCCACGATGCGCAGCAGGTACAGCATGGTTCCGATGAAGCTCACCCAGACGATCTGGTCGATCAGGAAGCTGGCGAAGGCCACATAGCCGACGACAACAGCGCCGATGATCGCCACGATGGCCATCCAGGCGGCCCAGCGGATCAGCGCGTACCAGTCGCGTTGCAATGCGCCTGCAGGGGCCGCACGGTCGGCCTTGTCGTCATGTTCGATCAGGCCGTACAGGCCCGAGATCATCACGCCTGCGACGACGAGTGCGGAGACGCCGCGCACAAGGATCGAAATCGGAACGGATGCTGAAATCAGATCGTCGGCCGCCTCCAGGATGCGGGTGATGGCGACGACCGCCGCAATCGTCATGGCCAGCCATGCGATGCGGTGCGCGACGCGATCGCCGATGTCCAGCAAGCGCAGCGCGGGCTGGTTCGGGGCGATCAGTCCGCGCACGATGCCCATCGTCATCGCCAGCAAGGCGACTGCGCGCGCGAAGGAATTGATGAAGGGATCGACCCGAACGTTCGACAATTCAAAGAAATCGATCGCCCCAAGCAAAGCCTGCGCGAGCGCAATCGGAACGGCTGCGGTGACGACCGTAATCCAGAGCGCCGTGAGCGCCTTTCGGAGCGACGTGGCGTCTGCGGCGCTCTTGCCGTAACGGATCACCCGGCGTGCGGCGCGCGAACAGACGACATACAGAACCGTCAGACCCGCAACCGTCGCCAGAAACGCCGCCAGCGTGGCGCCCTGCAGACGCGCGCGCAGGATCGACCCCCAATCGTTCGCCACGAACTGCGCCGCGCGCCATTCGCGCGGCAATTCCTGCGCTGCGCTGATCCAGAGCGATGGACTCAATATGCTGAACGAGCGCGCAAACAGCGTTCCGACAAAGCTGGCGCGGCGCCGGGCGACGATGCGGCTGGTGGCGTCATCCACGTCGACAGCCAGAACCCTGGCCCGTTTCATGGCGCCGTCGAGATCGTTGAAGGTCTTCTGCTGATCCTCGCGTTCGGCGGTGACTTCCGGCGCTTCGGGCGCTGCATTCGCGGCCGGCTTTTGGCCCAGTTGGTCGAGCCGCGCTTTGGTCGCCGCAAGGCGCGGGGTGATTTCGTCCACGATCGACTGGGCCGTCAGCCCAAGAGGATCGAGGCGGGCGCGCAAGTCCCGCAACGCGCCGTCGGTAAGATTTTCGCGCTTCAGCGTCTGGTCGATGAGATCATATTCGGCGCGCGCCTGATCGAGCCGCTGGGCAGGCGTCGCGCCCGACGGCGACTGCGCCATCGCGAACGGCATGAAAAGCAGGGCCAGCAAAAGCGAAAGGGTCGTAAGCGCGCGAATCTGCACGTGGTCTCCGTGGGCGGTCCGGGCCGAATCGGAAATCCGATACTAGCGGATAGGCGGGGCAGACGCCGGATCGTCGTAATCGTGGCTGCGCCCCCGAAAGTCCTCGATCCGCCAGCCCCCGCCGGACGATTGCGAAAGATCTGGATCGATGGGGGCTTTTCCGTGACCGCCCGGAATATCCAGCACATAGGTCGGCTGGCAGAGCCCCGATACGTGGCCGCGCAAGGCCTTGATGAGCGCCTTGCCCTCCTCGATGGAGGTGCGCAGATGCGCCGTGCCGGGCGCAAGGTCCGCGTGATGCAGATAATAGGGCTTGATGCGCATTTCGACGAAAGCCCGCATCAGCGCCGCCAGCGTCTCGACATTGTCGTTGACGCCTTTCAGCAGCACGCTCTGGCTTAGCATCGGGATGCCGGCGTCGATGAGCTTCGCGCAGGCGCTGCGTGCACTCGCGGTCAATTCGCGCGGATGATTGGCGTGAAGCGCCACATAAACCGTCTTGCCGCAGTTGCGCAGCACTTCGATCAGTTCGTCACTTATGCGCCCAGGATCAACCGCCGGAACGCGCGTGTGGATGCGAACAATCTTCACATGCGCGATCTGCCGCAGACGACCGAACACATCGCCCAGACGCCGGGCCGACATGGCGAGCGGATCGCCGCCGGTCAGGATGACTTCCCAGATCTGCGGATGCGCCGCGATATAGGCCATCGCGGCGTCGAGCGCCTGCGGCGTCAGCGACTGCGGCTTGCCGGGCCCGACCATTTCGCGGCGAAAGCAGAAGCGGCAATAAACCGGACACACATGCAATAACTTCAGCAGCACGCGATCGGGATAACGATGCACGACGCCTTCAACCGGACTATGTGCGCCATCGCCGATGGGATCGGGGCTTTCTCCGCGCCCTTGTTCGAGTTCGCGCGCGTCAGGCACGAATTGCAACGCAATCGGATCGCGCGGATCGGCGGGATCGATCAGCGCCGCCATTTCGGGCGTGATGGAAATTGCGTAGCGCCCTGACACCTTTTCCAGTTCAGGTCGTGCGGCTTCGCTGATGAAACCGACGCGCGCCAGATCAGCCACGCTGCGCAGGGCGTCCTGTTTCATGGATTTGTTTCCACCACGGGAGTCCAGATCACATCCTCGATGCGCGATGCGCCCGTCGTGAGCATCAGCAAACGATCCAGACCCAGCGCAATGCCGCTGGATTGCGGCATATGAGAGAGCGCGGCCAGAAAATCCTCGTCGAGTGGATAGCGATCTCCATAGATGCGTTCGCGCTCGTCCATCTCCTGAACGAAACGGCGGCGCTGTTCGGCCGCGTCGTTAAGTTCGCCGAACCCATTCGCCAGCTCCACACCGCAGGCATAAAGCTCAAAGCGTTCCGCCAAGCGCGGATCGCTCTCCGAGCGCTGCGCCAGCGCGGCTTCGCAGACCGGATAGGAATGCAGGATCGTGGCGCGCCCGAGGCCCAGATGGGGCTCGATCCGCTCGCTCAGCACCTTGCTGAAAATGTCCGACCAGGCGTCGTCATCCGTCACCCTCGTGCCGATTGCGGATGCCTGTGCGGCGAGCCGATCCCGGTCCGGGAGGTCGCCGTCGAAGCTCGCCATGAGGTCGAAGCCCGCGTGGCGCGAAAAGGCCTCGGCCACGCTCAGGCGCTCGAAAGCCCTGAACGGGTCGGCGCTCCGATCCCGGAAGGCGAGCAGGCCCGCCCCGGCGATCCCGGCTGCGATGCGGACCAGCGACTCGCAATCGTCCATCAGCTTTTCGAGGCTCTCGCCCGCCCTGTACCATTCCAGTATGGTGAATTCAGGATGGTGGAGGGGCCCGCGCTCGCCGTTGCGGAACACATGGGAGAGGGAGAAAATGCGAGTCTCCCCCGCCGCCAGCAGCTTCTTGCAGGCAAACTCCGGCGAGGAATGCAGATAAACCCGCCGCGAACCCCTTGGATCTGCCATATCGGTCGCGAAACCCGCGATATGCGCCTCGTTGCCAGGGGACACCTGCAGGGCCGCCGTATCGACTTCCCAGAACCCTTCCTGATCGAACCAGCCCCGCAAGGCCGCAATCGTGCGGGCGCGGACCCGCAGCCGGGGCTGCCGGTCGGCATGGATGTGGGGCGACCACCAGGGGGATGCGGTGGGGTTCATGGTCTTTCTGTCGATCAGACTGGCGCTTCGCGCCTGAATCGGTATTGTGCGCGCGATTTCGCTTTGCCGGGCCGCCGGCCGGGGATCAATAGGCCCGTGCGCGGCCAGCATCAATCCATACGGCTGCCGGGCGGCCGAACAATCGAGGACGAAACGTGAAAGTCATCGCCAGCTCCATCCGCAAGGGCAATATTCTGGAACGTGAGGACGGTCAGCTCTATGTCGTGCTGTCCGCCGAAAGCTTCCATCCCGGCAAGGGCACCCCGACCACCCAGATCGACATGCGCCGCCTCTCCGACGGCGTGAAGACCACCGACCGCTACAAGACCACCGAGCAGGTCGAGCGCGCCTTCGTGGAAGATCACGACCATAGCTTCCTCTACAACGACGCCGACGGCTATCACTTCATGAACACCGAGACCTACGAGCAGGTTCAGGTGTCCGAGGACGTGCTGGGCGATCAGGCCGTCTATTTGCAGGAAGGCATGAAGTGCCAGTTGAGCATGTTCAACGGCGTTTGCGTCGGCATCCAGCTTCCGGCGCGCGTGACGCTTGAAATCGTCGAGACCGAGCCGGCCATGAAGGGCCAGACGGCCTCTTCCTCCTTCAAGCCCGCCAAGCTCAGCAATGGCGCGCGCGTCATGGTTCCGCCGCACATCGCTGTCGGCACCCGCGTGGTCGTCCAGACCGAAGACGGCAGCTACGTCGAGCGCGCCAAGGATTGATGCGCAAAGCACCGATCTGAAATTTCCCCTCTCCACATTCGTGCGGAGAGGGAAACGCCCTACCCCTGACAATTTCCAGAAATCCGGACGCCCCCATGGCCACCTACAAACTTTTCTTCCTCCCCGGTGACGGCATCGGTCAGGAAGTCATGAAGGAAGTCGAGAAGATCGCCGCCTGGACCCAGTCCGTCGGCATCTGCTCCTTCGAGATCGAGCGCGGCCTCGTGGGCGGCTCGGCCTATGACGCGCACGGCAAGGCCATCAGCGATTCCGACATGGAGCTCGCGATGGCGTCGGATGCGGTGATCTTCGGCGCGGTCGGCGGCCCCAAGTGGGACAGCGTGCCGTATGACGTGCGTCCCGAGGCGGGCCTGCTGCGTCTGCGCAAGGATCTCGGCCTGTTCGCCAACTTGCGCCCGGCGATCTGCTATCCGGCTCTGGCCGACGCCTCTTCGCTGAAGCGCGAGATCGTCGAAGGCCTCGACATCATGATCGTCCGTGAACTCACGGGCGGCGTCTATTTCGGCGAGCCCAAGCAGATCATCGATCTCGGCAACGGCCAGAAGCGCGGCATCGACACGCAGGTCTATGACACCTACGAAATCGAGCGCATCGGCCGCGTGGCCTTTGAACTCGCCCGCAAGCGCGGCAACAAGGTGACGTCATCCGAGAAGCGCAACGTGATGAAGTCCGGCGTCTTGTGGAACGAGGTCATCACCGCCCTGCACAAGCGCGAATTCGCCGATGTGCAGCTTGAGCATCAGCTCGCTGACGCGCTCGGCATGCAGCTCGTGCGCTGGCCCAAGCAGTTCGACGTGATCGTCACCGACAACCTGTTCGGCGACATGCTGTCGGATGTGGCTTCCATGCTGACCGGTTCGCTCGGCATGCTGCCGTCGGCCTCGCTCGGCGAAGTCGATCCGAAGACCGGCAAGCGCAAGTCCATGTACGAACCCGTGCACGGCTCGGCCCCGGACATTGCCGGCAAGGGCCTTGCCAATCCGATCGCGATGATCGCGTCCTTCGCGATGGCGCTGCGGTATTCGTTCGGCCTCGGCGACGCCGCCGACCGGATCGAGAAAGCCATTGCAGACGTGCTGGATCAGGGCCTGCGCACCGCCGACATCAAGGGCGATGCGAAGGAGACGATCTCCACGACCCAGATGGGCGACGCCATTCTGGCGCAGTTGCAGAAGGGCGCGTAAGCTCTACTGGACCACCAACAAAAAAGCCGCGGCAATCGCCGCGGCTTTTTTCGTTCAGCCGTCCAAAATCAGAACGTGAACAGCGGAGACGGGCGGCCCGGCACTTCAAAGCGCTGGGGCAGGGTCTGCGACCCGAAGCCCGACGGGCCCATGTTCCGGTAGGCCGGAAGCGCGAGCGTCGTGTTGACGTTGACGTAATTGCGCAGCGAGCCGACCGGCACGATCGGGCCGCTGTCGAGGAAGCTGCGCTTCTTGATGGTGAGCGTGGGCGCGCCGCGCGCCTTGCGGGTCTGGGCTTCGGCGACAGTGGCGGCGAGGCCGACCAGCGCCATGGAAATCACCGCTAGGTTGAAGATACGCGTCAGGCGCATGTGTCAGTCCCCGAATCTGTTGTCTCGCTTGGACGCACCATAACGGCTCATTCGTTTACGCCCAGTTCTTTCTAACTGCCGGGGATGAATTTTGTTTACCGTTTCGCTTTTGCCGCAGGAGCAGGCTGGACGGTGCTGCGCAGGGCGGGCGTCTTGCCGGCAGGGTCGAGCCAGTTGGGCTGCATGTTGAAAGCCAGACGGGATTGCTGGCACCCCTTGCCGCGGCCCGGTTCGGCGGCGGCGAAGAAAGCCGCCAGCGGACGGTCGTCGCCGGCGGCCAGCAGGTCGAGACGGTCGAGCGTGCAGTTCAGGATCGCCCGGTCCATCGGGCGTTCGCGCGTCCCGCAGGCGACGCCCGTGATGGAAAAGTCCGGTTTGTCCGCCAGGAGCCGGAAGCCGAGGCAGGGCGTCTCGCCGGCAGCGCCGGACAACGTCACATCGGCGGCCTCGAAATCCCCGAACCGCGTGGTGAGGGCGTCCGGGGCGGCCGAACGCGCGACCGACAGATGGGCGGACGCCGCATGGCGGGCCATATCGACGAAGAAGGTGGAGCGCTCGAAATCCTCGCCGCCCGGCCGGTAGAGCGACAGGCGCAGATAGGATCTCTTCTCGAAATCCGGCGCGCCGAACGACATGGTGTCGATGCGTCCGCCGCTGGTGCGGTGACGCCGCGCCTCATAGACCGCCTCGCGGCCGAATTCGCTTCCCGCCAGCTGGTAAAGCGGCATGGGCTTGGCGATCTCGACCCAGGGGTTGGGGGGCGGCGCCGGGACCGGCACGGCCGGGGCTTCCGGAGCCGGCGCAAGCCAGGCAAGGCCGCCGAGGATGAGGCCCGCCGCCAGAAGTCCCGCCACCGGTCGCGCCGGCATGCTGCGGCGCAAATGCAGAAGCGTCGGCTCGCGCCGCAACCCCGCCCAGATTTCCGGAACCCTCACGCGGGCTTCCTGCAGCAGATGACGAACCTGACCGACCGGCCAGTTCAGCCGGAAGCCGGACAAGCGGCTTCCCTCAAACGCAACAAACGACATGACGCTACTCCGGCCCGTGTAACCCGGGCTTCCCTGTTCGGATGCGTTCAATTTGACCGTCAGCCTTAAGCAGGCGGTTACCGCCAGAGGCCTGTCTGGAATCGCGGTCAATGGGTCCTTACCGGGGCTCCTCGCCGCAACGGATCATTGACAATAAGCGGCTGCGGGTGTTTTTCCCCCACACGGCATAGGGCCGGGACGCTCAGACCATGTTGTTCGCCACGCGCATCAAAACCGCGACGAAACGCACCGCCGCCAAACGCGGCGAAACCTGACGCGCGCCCTCGATCCGGGAACTCCTCCGGCCGGGGAGGAGGCGGAACCTGCACAGTTTGCAGGCCATTCCCCGGAGGAGACCCGAAGTTTCAAACAACAGGACTAGTCAGATGGGTTTCAAGGTCGCGGTTGTGGGCGCCACGGGCAATGTGGGCCGTGAGATGCTGGACATTCTGGCCGAGCGCCAGTTCCCGGTGAGCGAAGTGGTGGCGCTGGCCTCCAAGCGCTCGCTGAACACCGAAGTGTCGTTCGGCGACAAGGTGCTCAAGTGCAAGGTGCTCGACAACTACGACTTCTCGGACACCGACATCTGCCTGATGTCGGCCGGCGGCAGCGTCTCGAAGGAATGGTCGCCCCGCATCGGCGCACAGGGCTGCGTGGTCATCGATAATTCCTCGCAGTGGCGCTACGATTCCGACGTGCCGCTGGTCGTGCCGGAAGTGAACGCCGACGCCGTCGCGGGCTTCCGCAAGAAGATGATCATCGCCAACCCGAACTGCTCGACCGCGCAGCTTGTCGTGGCGCTCAAGCCGCTGCACGATTTTGCGACCATCAAGCGCGTTGTGGTTTCGACCTACCAGTCCGTTTCGGGCGCCGGCAAGGAAGCCATGGACGAATTGTTCCAGCAGACGCGCGCCGTGTTCGTGTCCGATCCGGTCGAAGCCAAGAAGTTCACGAAGCGCATCGCCTTCAACGTCATTCCGCACATCGACGTCTTCATGGAAGACGGCTACACGAAGGAAGAGTGGAAGATGATGGCGGAGACGAAGAAGATTCTCGATCCGAAGATCAAGCTCACCGCCACCGCCGTCCGCGTGCCGGTGTTCATCGCCCATTCGGAGTCGGTGAACGTCGAGTTCGAGAAGCCCATCACGGCTGATGAAGCGCGCGACATCCTGCGCGAAGCGCCGGGCGTTCTGGTGATCGACAAGCGCGAGAACGGCGGATACATCACCCCGCACGAAGCGGCGGGCGAAGACGCCACCTACATCTCGCGCATTCGCGAAGACGCCACGGTCGAGAACGGCCTCGCCTTCTGGTGCGTGTCGGACAATCTGCGCAAGGGCGCGGCCCTCAACGCCATCCAGATCGCCGAAGTGCTGATGAACCGCAAGCTCATCACGCCGCGCGCCAAGGCGGCGTAGTATTTTGATGCGCTAAACCCATCGCTAATTTTAAGTGCCCTGCACCCTTCCTAAGGGCGCAGGGCGACGTCAGAACTGTTCAGCGCGCCAAGCGGAATTGAATTAGGAACGTCACAGTGAGAGATGGCTGCATGGTGTTGTGCGGCATGTCCTCACCGGCAGGGCCTGTGCCCGGATTTGTCGCCCCGAACAATCCATCTCGATGCCCTGCTCGGTCGTGATCGGTTCCAGTGTAACCTTGTGAAGAATGATGATGATTGGGCATTTCTGCAATCGTTAGCTTGTGCATCTCTTCACCCACCTGCTCTCCAACTTTACGAATAGAAAGTTGGTTTCGTTTCGCGTCTTCTGCCGTATTGGCTCCAATCGCCGCACGTCCACCAAAATCGGGCAGGAAAAAATTTTCAGGAATGACTGCTTGTCCGCTTCCGTAGGCATTCCCAATTACGTTGAACAAATCGGAGTATTTTTTCTTCGAAACAGCCCGGCCGTCGCAAATCAGCCAGCCGGCCGCTTCGAATTTTTTCTCGATGTCAGGGCTGGCTGCTCCTGCCCACATTGTTATTGCTCCAACGAAAGGCAACATCTAATTTCTCCGCTTTTTATTCCTCGAATATCATTTCGAAGAGTTTCAACGAAGAGAATCATAAATTCAGTTTTTTACTCCGCAAGAGTTATTTTCCAACAATAATTTTAGAAATGGTTTCTCCATCACCCAAAGCGATTAAATATTCCGTTCCGTCTCTCACTCGCCCCAGCCGATGGTGATCGTCGTCACCTTCGGCTTCACGGCTCGCATGTTGGGATCGTCGGACGAAAACGTTTCGTCTCCGGTCACCTTGCTATAGGCCTCGTCGGGCGCGCCGGTGCTGGCGCTGAAACCGAGCGACAACCAGCATCCTCCGGGCAATGTTTCGAGCTTGCCGCCTGCGAAGCCCTTGCTGATGCCGCCGTAGTCCCAGCCGAATCCGGCCAGATCGAACGGCTTGCCGTTCAACTCGACGATTCTTTCAAGACTTGCGCCCATTGCGATTCCTTGTGCGGTCTTCCAGGTCGACTCGTCGGCCCAGATGCGCACCTCGGGGATCCGGCGCGCCTTGCTCTCCCGCCAGTGAAATTCCAGCCTTCGCTTGCGGTCGCCCGAAAAGACCACGGTGGCTTTGGTCTTTTCTCCCTCTGCCTCGACCACGTCCATGTAGCGGACGTTCCTGGCGCCGAACGTCAGAAGTGGCTCGGTTTGTTTGAACAGTTTCCATACCGCCGATAAGTGGTTTCGCGCCTTGGTTTACGCCGCCGCCGGGATTGGCGTCAGCGATCTGGTGAAGGCCTGATCGGGGGTGCTCCCGGCCAGCCCCTGATGAGGACGTCTCT
>CANJNI010000057.1 GCA_947475995.1 Beijerinckiaceae bacterium
AGCTGCGCTTCCAGCGACAGCGGAACGTGCACGGCCATCTGGTCGCCGTCGAAGTCGGCGTTGAAGGCCGAGCAGACGAGCGGATGAAGCTGGATCGCCTTGCCTTCGATCAGAACCGGCTCGAACGCCTGGATGCCCAGACGATGCAGGGTCGGCGCGCGGTTCAGCATGATCGGGTGTTCGCGGATGACCTCGTCCAGGATGTCCCAGACTTCCGGCTTTTCCTTTTCGACCAGCTTCTTCGCCTGCTTGACGGTGGCTGACAGGCCCTTGGCGTCGAGGCGCGAATAGATGAACGGCTTGAACAGTTCGAGCGCCATCTTCTTCGGCAGGCCGCACTGGTGCAGCTTGAGTTCGGGACCCACCACGATGACCGAGCGGCCCGAATAATCGACGCGCTTGCCGAGCAGGTTCTGGCGGAAGCGGCCCTGCTTGCCCTTGAGCATGTCGGCCAGCGACTTCAGCGGACGCTTGTTGGCGCCGGTGATGACGCGACCGCGGCGGCCGTTGTCGAACAGGGCGTCAACCGCTTCCTGAAGCATGCGCTTCTCGTTGCGGATGATGATGTCCGGCGCGCGAAGCTCGATGAGGCGCTTCAGGCGGTTATTGCGGTTGATGACGCGGCGGTAGAGATCGTTGAGATCCGACGTCGCGAAGCGGCCGCCATCCAGCGGCACGAGCGGACGCAGATCCGGCGGAATCACCGGCACTTCGGTGAGGATCATCCACTCCGGCTTGTTGCCGGAGAACATGAAGGCCTCGATGATCTTCAGGCGCTTGGCGAGCTTCTTGGGCTTGAGTTCGCTCGTCGAGGTCGCGATCTCTTCCTTCAGGTCGACCGCGATCTTCTCCAGATCCATGCTCTTGAGCATTTCGCGGATGGCTTCCGCGCCGATCATGGCCGTGAACGTGTCCTGGCCGTACTCATCCTGCGCTCGCAGGTAATCGTCTTCCGACAGGAGCTGACGCTCCTTCAGCGGCGTCAGTCCCGGGTCGAGCACGATGTAGGATTCGAAATACAGAATGCGCTCGAGATCCTTGAGCGTCATGTCGAGCAGCAGGCCGATGCGCGAGGGCAGCGACTTCAGGAACCAGATATGCGCAACCGGAGCTGCCAGCGAAATGTGGCCCATGCGCTCGCGGCGCACGCGCGACAGCGTAACTTCCACGCCGCACTTTTCGCAGATGACGCCCTTGTACTTCATGCGCTTGTACTTGCCGCACAGGCACTCGTAGTCCTTGATCGGCCCGAAGATGCGCGCGCAGAACAGGCCGTCACGCTCCGGCTTGAACGTGCGGTAGTTGATCGTCTCCGGCTTCTTGATCTCGCCGAAAGACCACGAGAGAATCTTCTCGGGGCTGGCGATCGAGATCTGGATCTGATCGAAGACCTGCGGCTGAACCGCAGTATTGAAGAGATTCATCACCTCTTGATTCATCGTCTGCTCCTGCTGCGCGAGCGCGGACGCTGCGCGGGAAAACTACTGGGTGGCGGTTCGCAATGGGCAGTCGGCAATTGAACCTCGCCGCGCCTCACACCTGCTCTCCGCCACCTCGTTTCATTCAACTCGACTGCCGAACGCTTATTCCGCAGCTTCCGCCGGCGGGTTCTCGACCTTCTTCATCGAGGTCAACTCGACGTTGAGGCCCAGCGAACGCATTTCCTTCACCAGCACGTTGAAGCTTTCCGGAATGCCCGACTCGAACGCATCGTCGCCGCGCACGATGGCCTCGTAGACCTTCGTGCGGCCTGCGACGTCGTCGGACTTCACCGTCAGCATCTCCTGCAGCGTGTACGCCGCGCCGTAAGCTTCCAGCGCCCAGACCTCCATTTCGCCGAAGCGCTGGCCGCCGAACTGCGCCTTGCCGCCCAGCGGCTGCTGGGTGACGAGTGAGTAGGGACCAATGGAACGCGCGTGAATCTTGTCGTCGACAAGATGGTGCAGCTTCAGCATGTAGATGTAGCCGACAGTCACCTTGCGGTCGAAAGCCTCGCCCGTGCGGCCGTCGAACAGCGTCACCTGACCCGACGGATCGTGTCCGGCCTGCTGCAACATCTCCACGATGTCCTTCTCGCGAGCGCCGTCGAAGACAGGCGTTGCGATCGGAACGCCGCGGCGCAGGTTCTGGCCAAGTTCGACCAGCGATGCATCGTCGAGCGACGTCACATCCTCGTTGTCGCCGTAGATGTCGTTCAGCTTGTCGCGCAACGGCTTGATGTTGTGCGACTTGAGATAGGCGTTGACCGCGTCGCCAACCTGCTTGCCGAGGCCCGCGCAGGCCCAGCCCAGATGGGTTTCGAGAATCTGGCCGACGTTCATGCGGCTCGGCGTGCCGAGCGGGTTCAGCACGATGTCGACCGGCTGGCCATCGGCCAGGAACGGCATGTCTTCCTGCGGAACGATCTTCGACACGACGCCCTTGTTGCCGTGACGGCCGGCCATCTTGTCGCCCGGCTGGATCTTGCGCTTCACGGCGACGAAGACCTTGACCATCTTCATCACGCCCGGCGGCAGTTCGTCGCCACGCTGCAGCTTCTCGACCTTGTCCAGGAAGCGGCTTTCGAGACCCTTCTTGGCTTCGTCGTACTGCTTCCGCATGGCCTCGATCTCGGACATGAGCTTGTCGTCGTCGACAGCAAAGATCCACCATTGGGAACGAGGATATTCCTCGATGATTTCCTTGGTGAGGGTCGTGTCCTTCTTGAAGCCCTTCGGGCCGCCGATAGCGGTCTTGCCGTTCAGCAGGTTCGTCAGGCGCGTATAGACGTTACGGTCGAGGATCGCGAGCTCGTCGTCACGGTCCTTCGCGAGACGTTCGATCTCTTCGCGTTCGATCGCCTGGGCGCGTTCGTCCTTCTCGACGCCGTGGCGATTGAACACGCGCACTTCGACGATGGTGCCCTGCACGCCGGGCGGTACGCGCAGCGACGTGTCGCGAACGTCCGAAGCCTTTTCACCGAAGATGGCGCGCAGGAGCTTTTCTTCCGGCGTCATCGGGCTTTCGCCCTTCGGGGTGATCTTGCCGACGAGAATGTCGCCCGCCTGCACTTCCGCGCCGATGTAGACGATGCCGGCTTCATCCAGGTTCTTCAGCGCTTCTTCCGAGACGTTCGGAATGTCGCGCGTGATTTCTTCCGGACCGAGCTTCGTGTCGCGGGCCATCACCTCGAACTCATCAATGTGGATCGACGTGAACACGTCGTCCTTCACGATGCGCTCGTTGAGCAGTATCGAATCTTCGAAGTTGTAGCCGTTCCACGGCATGAACGCGACGAGCACGTTGCGACCGAGGGCCAGATCGCCAAGGTCGGTCGACGGACCGTCGGCAATGATGTCGCCCTTGCGGACGAAATCGCCGACACGCACCAGAGGCTTCTGGTTGATGCAGGTCGACTGGTTGGAACGCTGGAACTTCATCAGCCGGTAGATGTCGACGCCCGGCTTCGACGGATCGAGTTCTTCCGTCGCGCGGATGACGATACGGGTCGCGTCGATCTGGTCGATGTAACCGGTGCGGCGGGCCGAGATGGCGGCGCCTGAGTCGCGCGCCACGACGGCTTCCATGCCGGTGCCGACGAGCGGCGCATCAGCGCGCACCAGCGGCACAGCCTGACGCTGCATGTTCGAGCCCATGAGCGCGCGGTTCGCGTCGTCATTCTCAAGGAAGGGAATGAGCGCAGCCGCAACAGACACGAGCTGCTTGGGCGACACGTCCATGAAGTCGACCTTGTCGCGCGGCAGCATGACGACGTCGCCCGCATGACGGCAGACCACGAGGTCTTCCAGCAACTGACCCTTGTCGCCGATGGGCGCATTGGCCTGGGCGACCGTGTACTTCTGCTCTTCCATGGCCGAAAGATAGACGACCTCGGTCGACACGATACCGTCCTTCACGCGGCGGTACGGAGCTTCGATGAAGCCGTACTTGTTGACGCGCGCGAAAGTCGCCAGCGAGTTGATGAGGCCGATGTTCGGCCCTTCCGGCGTTTCAATCGGGCAGATGCGGCCGTAGTGGGTCGGATGCACGTCGCGGACTTCGAAGCCCGCGCGCTCGCGCGTCAGACCGCCCGGACCAAGCGCCGAGAGACGACGCTTGTGGGTGATTTCGGACAGCGGATTCGTCTGGTCCATGAACTGCGAGAGCTGCGAGGAACCGAAGAACTCGCGCACGGCGGCGGCCGCCGGCTTGGCGTTGATCAGGTCCTGCGGCATCACGGTGTCGATGTCGACAGACGACATGCGCTCCTTGATGGCGCGCTCCATGCGCAGCAGGCCGAGACGATACTGGTTTTCCATCAGTTCGCCGACCGAACGCACACGACGATTGCCGAGATGGTCGATGTCGTCGATGTCGCCGCGACCGTCGCGCAGATCGACGAGCGCCTTCACCACCGCCAGGATGTCTTCCTTGCGGAGGATACGCACGGTGTCGGCGGCGTCGAGATCGAGACGCATGTTCATCTTCACGCGACCGACGGCAGACAGGTCATAGCGCTCCGAGTCGAAGAACAGCGACTGGAACATGTTTTCAGCTGTGTCGATCGTCGGCGGCTCGCCCGGGCGCATCACGCGGTAGATGTCGAACAGCGCTTCTTCGCGGTTCGAATTCTTGTCCACCGCAAGCGTGTTGCGGATGTACGGGCCGATGTTGATGTGGTCGATGTCGAGCACCGGGATTTCGCCGAAGCCGGCGCCCAGCAGGGCCGCGAGCGACTTGGCGGAGATTTCGTCGCCGGCTTCGGCGAAGATTTCACCCGTGGTCGGATCGTAGAGGTCTTCGGCGATGTACTGGCCGTAGAGATCCTCGTCCTGCGCCTTGAGCGACTTGACGCCGCGCTCGGCCAGCAGACGCGCGCTGCGCACGGTCAGCTTCTTTCCCGATTCAACGACAACTTCGCCCGTATCGGCGTCGATGATATCCACCGAAGCCTTCACGCCCTTCATGCGATCGGCGTCGTAGGGAACGCGCCAGGCTTCCTGCTTCCCCTTGTCGACGAAGCGGGTGTAGGTGATCTTCTTGTAAAAGGTCGACAGGATTTCTTCGCCGTCGAGACCCAGCGCATAGAGCAGCGACGTCACCGGAATCTTGCGGCGGCGGTCGATACGCGCATAGACGATGTCCTTCGCGTCGAACTCGATGTCGAGCCACGAGCCGCGATAGGGAATGATGCGGGCCGCGAACAGCAGCTTGCCCGACGAATGCGTCTTGCCCTTGTCGTGATCGAAGAACACGCCCGGGGAGCGATGCATCTGGGAGACGATGACGCGCTCGGTGCCGTTCACGATGAACGTGCCGTTGGACGTCATGAAGGGCATGTCGCCCATGTAGACGTCCTGCTCCTTGATGTCCTTCACGGACTTCGCCTGCGTATCCGGATCCACATCGAACACGATCAGGCGGAGCGTCACCTTGAGGGGCGCCGCGAAGGTCATGCCGCGCTGGCGGCACTCGTCGACATCATACTTCGGCGCTTCGAACTCGTATTTCACGAATTCCAGAAGCGAAGTCTGCGCGAAGTCCGAAATCGGAAAGACCGACTTGAAAACGGATTGCAGGCCCTCATCCGCACGACCGCCCTTGGGCTCGTCGACGATGAGAAACTGGTCATACGAAGCCTTCTGAACCTCGATGAGGTTCGGCATCGCCGCGACTTCGCGGATGTGACCAAAAAATTTGCGGACTCTTTTGCGGCCGGTGAACGTCGTCGCCATCTCGCTCCTCGCACCTGTCAATTCGGCGGGCCGCGAGGGCCTCACGCCGTCCGGCGTCCGGGGAGACGCCGAAAGGGGGCCGGGCCCCCGGAAACTTCGCCAGGCGATCCCGATCAAGGATCGCGACCCTGGACTTTGAAAGCCCGAAACATCGAAGATGCTCCGGAACGGCGGAACGGCCCCGGAGCAAAGCCCCGGGACCGTCGGTACTCAGACGCGGGATTGCAGACGCAATCCCGTTACAATCACTTGAGCTCGACCTTCGCGCCAGCCTTCTCGAGCTGGGCCTTGAGCTTGGCGGCGTCTTCCTTCGAAACGCCTTCCTTGACCGTCTTCGGAGCGCCTTCGACGAGGTCCTTGGCTTCCTTGAGGCCGAGGCCGGTGATGGCGCGGACTTCCTTGATGACTTCGATCTTCTTGTCGCCGGCGCCGGCGAGGATGACCGTGAATTCCGTCTGCTCTTCGACCGGAGCAGCGGCAGCGCCACCCGGAGCAGCCGCAACCGCGACAGCCGCAGCCGCCGAGACGCCCCACTTTTCTTCGAGCATCTTGGCGAGCTCAGCGGCTTCCAGAACCGTCAGGGCCGACAGGTCTTCGACGATCTTTTCAAGATTTGCCATGGTTTTTAGTTCCTTCAGAAGTGTTGGTTCGAATGCTTTTGCAGAACGGCCGTGTCAGGCCGCATCCCGATTGGCATAGGCTCCGAAAACGCGCGCGAGCTTGGCGGCAGGCGCGGTCGAAAGCTGGGCGATCTTCGTCGCGGGCGCCTGGATAAGGCCCACGATCTTGGCGCGCAGTTCGTCCAGAGACGGCAGGGTCGCGAGAGCCTTGACGCCGTCCGGATTCAGAGCGGTCTTCCCCATCGCGCCGCCGAGGATGACGAATTTGTCAAAATCCTTGGCGAATGCGGAGGCGACCTTCGGCGCCGCAACCGGATCGTCCGAATAGGCGATCAGGGTCGGCCCCTTGAGCAGGGGCACGATCGAAGCGGCGTCGGTGCCGTCGAGTGCGATCTTGGCAAGGCGGTTCTTGGCGACCTGGACCGAGGCCCCGGCGGCGCGCATCTGCTTGCGCAGATTCTGCAGCTGGGCGACGGTCAGGCCGGAGTAGTGCGCCACAACGACGACCGAGCTCTTCGTGAAGATCTCGTTCAGCGCCGCGACTGCCTCTTTTTTCTCCGCTCTGTCCACAGTGCTCTCTCCGGTTGGCGGGACGAATGTCCCACCGGTTGCACAGCCGAGGGCGGCGAAGCCGCCCGACGGCGTTAAGTGCCTGTCCCCGGAGCGAGGCTAATCGCTACCGGACAGAAGGTTCGAACCAAACGCTAGGAATGCGGCAGGCGCATTCCCGAAAAATTCGGTCTTCCCCGTCTATGCTGGCCCCTGCGGCGGGCTGAAAGCCCGCTGCCCGGAATTAAGATCGGATCGAATCACCCGAATCGCCGGCAGTCTCGGACAGGACACGGCCGAACCGGACCTGGAGAAGAACCCCTGAGGGATTTCCCCAATTCCGTCGGCCTATCCACCGCAATAGAAGACACTTCAGCGAAATGACTCCCGTGCGGAAGCTGAATGGGAATGGGCCATTTAAGCGGCCCAAACGCCTATCTATAAGCAATGCTCCCCCGTGCCAAGGGGGTTGATGGCATTTTTGCAAAATGCCGGGCGGCGCGGGCCGCCGGAACCTCAGGTTCCGGTCTGCTGCGCCGTCAGGGTCGTGGCGGGGTCCACCTTCACGCCCGGGCCCATGGTCGAGGAGATCGCCACGCGCTGGATGTAGGTGCCCTTGGCCCCCTGCGGCTTGGCGCGGGCGACGGCGTCAACGAAGGCCTTGATGTTTTCGTTGAGCTTTTCAGCCCCGAACGAAACCTTGCCCACTGAACCCTGCACGATGCCGGCCTTTTCGACGCGGAACTCGACAGCGCCGCCCTTGGAGGCCGCAACCGCCGCCTTCACGTCCATGGTGACGGTGCCGACCTTCGGGTTCGGCATCAGGCCGCGCGGGCCGAGCACCTTACCGAGACGACCGACCAGCGGCATCATGTCCGGGGTGGCGATGCAGCGATCGAAATCGATCGTGCCGCCCTGAACGGTGGTGACGAGGTCTTCCGCGCCGACGACGTCAGCGCCGGCAGCACGGGCTTCGTCAGCCTTGGCGCCGCGGGCGAACACCGCGACGCGCAGGACGCGGCCGGTGCCGTTCGGCAGATTGACCACGCCGCGGACCATCTGGTCAGCATGCTTGGGGTCAACGCCGAGATTCATGGCGATCTCGACGGTTTCGTCGAATTTCACATTCGCGCGGCTCTTCACCAGCGAAATGGCTTCGTCCAGCCCGTAGAGCTTGACGCGGTCGATGCCCTCGCGGGACTTCTTGATGCGCTTACCGACGTGTCCCATGGATTACCCCACAACCTCGAGGCCCATCGAACGGGCGGATCCTTCGATCATGCGCATGGCGGATTCCACCGTCGCACAGTTCAGGTCAGGCATCTTCTTCTCGGCGATCTCGCGGATCTGCGCCGAGCTGATCTTGCCGACGAAGCCTCGGCCCGGCGTCTTGGCGCCGGAAGCGGGCTTCTTGCCGATCTTCAGACCAGCAGCCTTCTTGAGGAAGAAGGTCACGGGGGGCTGACGCATTTCGAACGTGAAGGAACGGTCCTGATAGGCCGTGATCACGACCGGAATCGGCGTACCCTTCTCGATCTGCGCGGTGCGCGCATTGAAGGCCTTGCAGAATTCCATGATGTTCAGGCCGCGCTGACCGAGCGCGGGACCGATGGGGGGCGACGGGTTTGCAGCGCCCGCAGGCACCTGCAATTTGATGTAACCCGATATCTTCTTAGCCATATGGCTGCTCCGGGAATGACCTCGACCGGATCGGATGATCCGGCGGGGCGGTTGCAGTTCGTGGTCCGATACGGGCTCCCGGCTGGCGACCGGGCGCATCTTCCACGGATGAAGGGCGCGGCATTAGCAGTCTTTTGGCGACGCCACAAGACGCCCGGGCCGCACCCGGACCGGCCCGAAGGCCGGCAGACGCACAGGTCAGACTTTTTCGACCTGCGTGAATTCCAGTTCGACCGGCGTGGCGCGACCGAAGATCGACACCGCCACCTTGAGGCGCGAGCGCGCCTCGTCGATTTCCTCGACGACGCCGTTGAACGACGCGAAAGGTCCGTCCGAGACCCGGACGGTCTCGCCGATTTCGAAGGAGATCGAGGGCTTGGGATGCTCGACGCCATCCTGCACCTGACCCTTGATGCGCTCGGCCTCATGGTCGGGAATCGGCATCGGCTTCTTGTCAGCGCCCAGGAAGCCCGTCACCTTCGCGGTGTTCTTGATCAGGTGGTAGACGTCGTCCGTCAGGTCGCAGCGCACCAGCACGTAGCCGGGGAAGAATTTCCGCTCGGAATTGACCTTGCGGCCACGCCGCACCTCGGTCACCTGCTCGGTCGGGACAAGAATTTCCTCGAATTTTTCCGTCAGGCCGCGCTGCTGCGCGTGTTCGCGAATCGATTCGGCGACCTTCTTCTCGAAGTTCGAATAGGCGTGGACGATGTACCAGCGCATGCTCATGGATGTTCTTCCGGAAATTCAGCGGCCGAGCGACAGGATGAAGCCCAGAGCCAGGCGGATCGACTGGTCGACGGCGACGAAGAAGATACTGGCCACCACCACCATCAGGATGACGAGGCCGGTGGTGATCATGGTCTCGCGGCGCGTCGGCCACGTGACCTTCGCGCCTTCGGCGCGCACCTGCTGCAGAAATTCGAATGGATTGGCCATGAAACCGCCCTGCCGAACCGGCTGCCGCATCGCGACAGAACCGACTCCCGAAAACAATCGCGGCGCGGGACCGGAGGGTCGCGCGCCACTGACGAGCGGGCTTATACAGGGCCTGACGCATCCTGAAAAGCGGAATTTTACATCCTGCCAACGAGAACATTCTCGCCGCCAAGGCAGGTTTTCAGGGTCATTCGGCGCTGGAAAATGGCAGGAGTGGCAGGGATCGAACCTGCGACACCCGGTTTTGGAGACCGGTACTCTACCAGCTGAGCTACACTCCTGCAGGCCCGCATCGCGGACGCCCGCTACATGCCGCAAAGCGATGCAGGATGCAAGATTGTCTGCAGGATTTTGTTCAATGGCCGGATCGGGCGATCCAGCCTGCCCCATCAGCTCCCCGTTTAGCGGGCGTTGATGAAGCCGTTGATGGCCGCCACCGCGCCGCCGTCCTGCCGATGAAATCCGTGAGCCCCGAACGGCCCGCATTCGCGCGGGACGGGCGGACCAGAAACATTCACCCAGCGCACGCTCGCCCGGCCGCCGCTCCATGCGGCGAATTCCTGTGCAAATTGCGGCTGCGTCAGTTCGCAGGCGTCGTTCTTGTTGTGAATCAGCAGGGTGCGGGGCAACAGCGACGGCGAGCCGAGCGTCTGGCGCGCCTCGCGCAACACGCCCGACACGATCACCAGACCATTCAGCTTGGCGCCCCCGGCGACCGCCCCGGCCGCATCGACGGCCCCGCGGCTCATGGCGACAAGAATCACCTTGCTGCCACTGGCGGCTTCCTGCTGCGAAATGGAGGCCGCCTCGGAGGATGAGGTTGTAACCACTGTCCGGACGCCCTTGTCGCCGATCCGGCTCTGGTTGCGGACCAGAAAATCGCTCGGCACAGCCCCGCCCGCGCCGGGCATCAGGATGGCGACCTTGCCCTGCGCCATGGCCTGGGAGACAAAACCCGCGAAAAGCAGCACGGCTGCCCCAAGTGCCTGCTTCAACATGCTGCCCTCCCGGACGGCAAAGCGCCGTCGTTACAGTCTAGGCGGGCTCCACCCAGACGGCCGTACCATAGGCCAGAACTTCCGTGATGCCATCCATGATCTCGTTGGCGTCGTAGCGCATGCCGATGATCGCATTCGCCCCGCCCTGCTCTGCATGTTCGCACATATGGTCGAACGCCTCCTGGCGGGCCGTTTCGGCCAGCTCGACATAGACGCTCAGCTTGCCGCCGAACACCGATTGCAGGTTGCCGACGAAATTGCCGATCACGCTGCGCGACCGCACGGTGATTCCCCGCACGACGCCGAGGTGGCGCACGACCCTGAAACCCGCGACGTCATTGGTGGTGGATACGATCATGATCCTGCATTCCCGAAACAGAAGATGCCGCAGGGTCTATCCGGACCAGCGACGTGTCAATTCCGGAAGCCGGCTGGAGACCTTGCTTATGGAGTAAAACTCCCGGCTCGGCTGCCTTGCCGCTGTAACCGAATTCGTCCAGTCTCGAGCATCAATGCCGGCGCAGACCCGGCAATCGCCGCATAAATTCGGAGGGGACATCCATGCGAAACGGTCTCTGGATCGGCCTGGCGGCCGCTATCGTCGCGGGAACGATCGCCGCACCACCATCGGCTGCGCAGCCCGCTGCGGCTCCATTTCCTTTGGGCAAGCCGGTATCGATTTTTGTCGGCACCGCGCCCGGCGGCACCAATGACCAGATCATGCGCATCGTGGCGCGACACATCGGAAAGTATCTGCCCGGCAATCCGACGATCATTCCGCGCAACATGCCCGGCGCGGGCGGACGTCAGGTGGCGTCCTACCTGACCAACCAGGCTCCGCGCGACGGCACCGAATTTGCGAATTTCCTGCGCGGCATCGTGCTTGATCCGATGCTGCTGGATCCGAAGCTGACCTACAGGCCCAACGATCTTCTGTGGCTGGGATCGCCCAGCGGATCGACCGATCTGTGCATGTCCTGGCACACCTCCCGCTTCAAGACGCTGGAAGACGCCCGCAAGCAGCAGATGATCATCGCTGCAGTCGGCGCCGAGACGGTCCGCATCGGACTTCTGCAACGGCTCACCGGGATCGATCTCAAGATCGTCACCGGCTATCCGGGCGGATCGCAAGCCAATCTGGCGGTCGAGCGCGGCGAGGCAGACAGCCGTTGCGGCGCATCTTGGGAAGCCATCAAGTCCAACTATCCGGCATGGATCAAGGAAACGCCGGTCAACATTCTCCTGCAGTTCGCCCTGAAACGGCACCCGGAACTACCGCATGTGCCGACCATCGCCGAATTCGCCAGAAACGATCTGGACCGGGACGCCCTGAAGGTTCTGCTGCTGCCCCAGACGATGGGCTTTCCATTCGCAGCGCCGCCGGGCCTGTTGCCCGAAGTGCAGACCATGTTGCGCGAGGCTTTCGACAAGGTCTGGAAGGACGCGGGCTTTCTGGAAGACGCGACGAGATTCCAGCTCGACGTGTTTCCGATTTCCGGCGCGGAGCTGCAGGGGCTCGTGAAGGACGCCTTCACAGCATCCTCCGAGGCCATCCAGCACGCGAAAAATCTCGTCGAGCCCTGAGGCGCTCCAATACTGAAAAACCCTGCGCGCGGCGGCGCATGACATTTCAGGCGGCGAGGCGATCAGCCTGCATCTTCAAGGTCACAACGACGCCGTCATGCGACCAGTCATATGCGATGACCCCGCCAAGTCCAGCGATGCTGCGCAACACCAGCTTGCTGCCATAGCCTTCCGCCCCGTTCGGGGCCTCGACGGTTGGGCCTCCGCGTTCGGTCCAGGCAAGAGTGATCATGGAATCGTCGGTTGCGCCGGAAACGTCGAGAGTGCCGGTTTCGACCGACAGAGCGCCGTATTTCAGCGAATTTGTAGCCAGCTCGTGAATAACGAGAGCCACAGAGGTTGCGGCTGATTCCCCGACGCCCATGCGAGGCACCGCGACGCGAATGCGGCCACTGAACGCCCCCATGTCTTCGTAAGGGGCGAGCAGGATCGACAGAAGATCGCCCAGAAGGGTTGCTCTCCCCTGATCTCCGGGCAAAGGCCGCACGAGGTCGTGCGCCCGGCCTAACGCCACCAGCCGGCCAGTCAATTCCTTGGCCATTTCCACTACGGTGCTGGTGGAACGGGAGGTGACGCTGGTCAAGGCTTGAGCGATCACCAGCAGGTTCTTGACCCGGTGGCTCATTTCTCCCGCCAGCAGTTCGTGTCCCTCTTCGGCTTGCTTGCGACCGGTCACGTCCAGAAAAACGCCGAATGCGTGCCGTTCGTGCAGTCCTTCTTCGTTACCGAGACCACGGGCGGAAATCCATCTGATGGCGTCACCCACCATGATCCGGAAATCGATTTCGTAAGCCCCGATGATTGCAAGCGTAGCGTTAAACGCAGCCCGCACCCGATCCCTGTCGGCAGGATGAATATGAGCCGACAGATCCTCAAAACTGACTTCATCGCTTTGCGGCACGCACCACAATTCGAACGCACGATCGTCCATTGTGAAGCGGTCAGTATCGACGTGCCACGCCCACAGGGCGACGCCTGCAGCGTGCAGCGCACGGCGAAGGTTGGCAGCTTCCCAGAGCGGATGAAGCGTCGCTTTTGAAGTCGTCATGGCGGCAACCCTTCGAGTGTGGGTAAAGGAGCAAGCCGGACTTGCCAGCCATGCCGCCCAAACAAACCTCTGCTCTAGTCCTTGAAAAGAAGCGAGACAACTCCTGATGCAACAGGACGCTGCACGACTGGTTTCGTAACTAAGCTTGGCCTTTCTGCAATACTGGGAGTTTTGCAGCACAGCTTTTCGCATTGCGGAAAGCACACACTACGGCTAGGTTCATTTTTCATCGAGGATACTGTCATCGAACAGCAAAACGCCGCGAGTGACGGCTCCTTGCAGGCCGAAAATGCGGCGCTGCGTGTGATGCTTGGTCAGGCGGGACTCGACGCCTCGCGGTTGCTGCAGCAGGCCGGCATCATCGCTTCAGAAAACGAAGCTGCAGCACGATTGCAGCGACTTTTACTGGAAGAATTGCACCACCGGGTGAAGAACACGCTCGCGATGGTGATGTCGATTACGCATCAAAGCTTGAAAAACACCGCCAGTCTGGAGGAGGGCCGTCGAGCAATCGAGCAGCGATTGACCGCATTAGGTCGGACGCACGACTTGTTATTGCAGACGAACTGGCGCAGCGCCGACCTCACGCAAGTCGTAGCCGCCGCGATAGAGCCATTTAACACTTCGGATCAATCGAGATTCCTCGTGCAAAAATTCCGGGTTGAGATTGGGCCGTCAGCGGTTCTTACGTTGGCGCTCGCGCTCAACGAGTTGTGCACCAATGCGGTCAAATACGGTGCTTTGTCGAACGCCACAGGCCGCGTCGAGATTACGTCGCATGTCGATGACGAAACACAATGGTTCCGCCTTGTATGGCAAGAGATTGGCGGCCCGCCCGTTGCAACGCCGGTTCGACGCAGTTTCGGCACCCGCCTGATTCAAAGCAGCCTTCCCCGGCTGCTCGACGGGCAGGCTGGACTCCGATTTGAACCAGCAGGCCTCATTTGCGAGTTCGACTTTCCTGTTGCGGCCATTCAACAGACCAGCCTGGCCTGACGCCGCCTGCCGCTTCGCCGCTGGGTCCCGTTGCACATAGACACCCGATCCTGACCCTGTTTAAGACAAAGCAAGTTTCGCAATCTCCGCTTATGGCGAAAGCATAAAATGCGATCGCCCAAACAAAAAACCCCGCGTCGGCGACGCGGGGCTTAAGCGACAGCAGTAAAAACCGCTTACTCGATGATGGAAGCGACGACGCCTGCGCCGACGGTGCGGCCGCCTTCACGGATGGCGAAGCGGAGCTTCTCTTCCATCGCGATCGGGACGATCAGCGTAACTTCCATCGACACATTGTCCCCCGG
>CANJNI010000058.1 GCA_947475995.1 Beijerinckiaceae bacterium
CAGCCAGCGCCACTTTCGCCTTGAAGGTCGGCGTGTGGTTCCGCCTCGCTCGTCTCGCCATGGTCAATCTCCTGCTCTCGGCCAGAATAGGCCGCGTTCAGGCGAAAACCCACCTATCGATGCTGTTCAGATTCTTCAGGCCACTTCTAGGACCAGCTTCGCCGGCCACCCCGGCGTTGCAACCAAGACCGACGATGCACTAACATCAAACTGGATCACCACATGGGGTCAGGCCACGGTCCCGGTCACGTTAACATTGTCGTTGCCGCCAAATATGCTCGCGCTCTTGGCCGTCGTATTGGCTGCGCCAGAGGCAAATGCAAAATGGCCCACAAACTGGTCGCCCGGGAAAATGGGATTCCCAATATTATTAACCACTATCTTGGAGTAGCCGCAGAAAAGTTGGCCGCTGTAAGCTACCGACGCCACGTTGCAGGACGGACCGAAGCCGTAATTGTTCCTCGTTGCGTTATCCAAGGCTCCATAATTGATTGTAATCGGGTTCGCGTAATGATCGACGCTCGAAGGGCCGGATAATATGGACGAATTGATCGACAGCGTATTAAATGAAGGTGATTGCAAACCCTGCCCAAGCGCCGGATGATTTTCCAGCAACAAAGCAGTTGTGAGAACTAAATGCAGGTTGGCTAGAAAAATTGGTCTAATTGAAGTCACGTCTTCCTCCCTTTGAACTGTGCGCGCAAGCTGCGCGGGTTGAATCTGCAACCTATTTGCGCGCGCGCAAGCTCGTAGATTCCTTCACTTTCGCGGACAGGCAGCCGTAGTTGGCGCGGCGGAGGTCGGATCGGTGGTGGCAAAAGGCGCGGCAAGCCATCGCCGATGCCTCCAAGTTTCACGCCAAACGAAAAACTATCTCGTCGCCGCAGGATACGCGACATGATCGGAAAATGTTCTCCGCCAGCCTCATCCCAACGTCGTAATCACACGCCCTTCTCGTAATTGCACCTTCGTCTATCGGCCCTTTACGGCTGCACGGCAGCGCTTATGTGGCCTGACTGGACGGCCATCTTGCGATGTCGCCGCCCTTATGAGGCCATAGGCCCAGGTCAGAGAAGGGAACGACCATGTCAGTAGCGATCAGCGCAGAAGCTGGTCGCTCGCGGCCCATGACGCGTGAAGAAAGACGCGTCATTGCGGCATCGAGCGCCGGCACGATCTTCGAATGGTACGATTTTTATCTTTACGGCTCGCTTGCGGCCATCATCGGCGCGCAGTTCTTTTCCTCCTTCCCGGAATCAACCCGTAACGTCTTCGCCCTGCTGGCTTTCGCGGCGGGGTTTCTGGTGCGTCCGTTCGGGGCGCTGTTCTTCGGCCGCCTCGGCGACCTTGTGGGACGTAAATATACGTTCCTGATGACCATCCTGATCATGGGCGCATCGACGTTCATCGTGGGTCTGTTGCCGACCTACGAGACCATCGGCTGGCTCGCGCCGGTCATCCTCATCGTGCTGCGCATGTTGCAGGGCCTGGCGCTCGGCGGCGAATATGGCGGCGCGGTCGTGTATGTGGCCGAACACGCCCCGCACGGGCGGCGCGGCTATTTCACGAGCTGGATTCAGACCACCGCGACGCTCGGCCTCCTTTTGTCGCTGATGGTCATTCTGGGCGTGCGCTCGCTCACCGGTGAAGAAGCCTTCGCCAAGTGGGGCTGGCGCATTCCGTTCCTGCTGTCGATCTTCCTGCTCGGCATCTCGGTCTGGATTCGGATGCAGATGGAAGAAAGCCCGGCCTTCAAGAAGATGAAGGACGAGGGCAAGCAGTCCAAGGCGCCGCTGTCGGAAGCCTTCGGCCAGTGGAAGAACGCCCGCTTCGCGCTCATCGCGCTGTTCGGTCTCGTGGCCGGCCAGGCGGTGGTCTGGTACACGGGCCAGTTCTACGCCCTGTTCTTCCTGCAGAGCATCCTGCGCGTCGACATGTTCACCGCGAACGTGCTGATCGCGTGGTCGCTCATCCTCGGCACGGGCGGGTTCATCCTGTTCGGCTCGCTGTCGGACCGGATCGGCCGCAAGCCGATCATCCTGGCGGGCTGCCTGCTGGCGGCGATCACCTACTTCCCGGTCTTCAACTATCTGACGAAGACCGCGAACCCGATGCTCTATACCGCGCAGCAGAACACGAAGGTCACGGTGATCGCAGACCGGTCACAGTGCTCCTTCCAGTTCAACCCGACCGGCACGTCGAAATTCACCAGCTCGTGCGATATCGCGAAAGCGCAGCTCGCTCGCGCCTCGGTGAACTATACGGTGCAGGACGCTCCCGCCGGCACGGTGACGAAAATCCGCATCGGCAACGCGGAGATCGCCTCCTATGACGCCACCGGCCTCAAGGGAGACGATGTCCGGACGGTCCCGGCCGCCTTCACCAAGTCGGTGAACGACGCGCTGGGCGCGGCCGGCTACCCGATGCCGGGCGTCGCCAACCAGTCCATCGTGAAGATGTCGGGCTTCTTCGACATCTTCCGCGGACAGACCTTCGCGCTCGTGCTCGTACTGACCTATCTGGTCGTGCTCGTCACGATGGTCTACGGCCCGATTGCGGCGGCGCTGGTGGAACTGTTCCCCACCCGCATCCGCTACACCGGCATGTCGCTGCCCTATCACATCGGCAACGGCTGGTTCGGAGGGCTGATGCCGGCGACGGCCTTCGCGATGATCGCCCAGTCCGGAGATATCTTCTTCGGCCTCTGGTACCCGATCGTCATCGCGCTCTTCACCTTTGTGATCGGCCTGCTGTTCGTGCCGGAGAACAAGGACCGCGATATCTTCGCGGAAGAAAAGGCCGGATAGGATTGGGATTAATCCCATAGCAAATGGCCGCGCGGGACATTTCCCGCGCGGCTTTCTCTCGCAAGTGCGAAATGAAAATGACGCCTGCGTCGTCTTGTCCAAAGGGCGGCGTTAGCGTACCGTCTGCGACAATCCCGCACACCCGGGATGGCACCTCAAGGGAGGCTTTCGTGGCGCTCAGCCTGACGATCAATGGAACAACGCATAATGTGGACGTCGAACCGGAAACCCCGCTGCTGTGGGTCATCCGCGACGAAGTCGGCCTGACCGGCACGAAATACGGCTGCGGCGCTGCGCGTTGCGGTTCCTGCACGGTGCATGTGGACGGCCAGCCCGCCAAGTCCTGCCAGCTTCAGGCCGCCTCCGTGGTCGGCAAGAAGATCACCACCATCGAGGGCCTGTCGCCTGACGGCAACCATCCGGTCCAGGTCGCCTGGCGCGAAGTCGGCGTCCCGCAATGCGGCTACTGCCAGTCCGGCCAGATCATGTCGGCCGCCGCCTTGCTCGCCCGCACCCGCAATCCGTCGGAGAACGAGATCGAGCAGGCCATGTCGGACAACCTGTGCCGCTGCGGCACCTATCTGCGCATCAAGGCCGGCATCCGCCGCGCCGCGCAGCTCGGCGTGTAAGGGAGACACCGATGAACGCCATTAACGTATCGCGCCGTTTCTTCATCCAGTCCACGCTGGCCGCCGGCGGCGGTCTCATGCTGGGCTTCCATCTGCCGACCTCGGCCGAGGCCGCCTACACGGACGCCAAGCCGTGGAAGACGCCCGAAAAGGGCATCGAGGTGAACGCCTGGCTGGTGCTCGACACCGACGGCACCGTGACGATCCGCGTGCCCCACACCGAAATGGGCCAGGGCGGCATGACCTCCGTGGCGCTGATGATCGCCGAAGAGCTCGACGTCGAATGGACCAAGGTCCGCGCCGTCTTCGCCGATCCGAACCGCCATCTGCGCAACGGCAAAGAGTACAAGGTGATGAGCACCCACGGCTCGCAGCTCGTGGCGCTCCAGCACCCGCACCTGATGCAGGCCGGCGCCTCCGCGCGCGAACGCCTGAAGGAAGCCGCCGCGCAGGCATGGGGCGTCAAGCGCGCCGATGTGACCGCCAAGCAGGGCGTGCTGACTGCGGGCGCGAAATCGGCTGCCTACGCCGAATTCGCCGCAGCCGCCGCGAAGGTCGTGCTCGATCAGGAACCGGCCATCAAGAAGGACCCGTCGAAGTGGTGGCTGCTCGGAACGGGCGCGATGCGTCTCGACATTCCGGCCAAGACCGACGGCAGCGCGCAATATGCGATCGACACCAAGGTTCCCGGCATGGTCTACGCGGCCGTCAAGGCTTCGCCGGTTCCGTGGGGCAAGCTGAAGAGCTTCAACGCGGACGCAATCAAGAACCGTCCGGGCGTCATCGCCGTGCATGAACTGCGCGCCGTCGCAGGCAAGCGCGGCCAGCCGGACCTGCAGGACGCAGTTGCGGTCGTCGCCACCTCCTGGTGGAAGGCAAAGACCGCCCTCGACATGCTGCCGGTTGAGTGGGACTTCGGCGACGCCGCCAACACCAGCAGCAAGCTCTACTCCGAGACCGCCAAGAAGGCGCTCGGCGAGAAGGGCGAGATGTCGAAGGAAGACCCGAAGGCTCTCGAAGTCATCGCGGCCTCCCAGAAGGTCGTCACTGCCGATTACGAGCGTCCGTTCGAGACCCATGCCCGCATGGAGCCGATCAACGCCACCGTGCATGTGCAGGATGACCGGGTCGACGTCTGGTCCCCCACGCAGGACCAGTCGGCGGCGGTTTTGCTCGTCGCCGATCAGCTCGGCATCGATCCGAAGAATGTCTATGCGCATCCTATGTTCCTGGGCGGCGGCTTCGGCGGCAACGGCGGCGGCGGCACGGGCGTGACCCGTCAGGCGGCGGAACTTTCCAAGCGTCTCAAGAAGCCCGTAAAGGTTCTCTGGACCCGCGAGGAAGACGTTGCGCAGGACAAGCAGCGTCCGATGTCGGCGGCTCGCCTTTCGGCGGCCATCGGCCCGAAGGGCCTGCCGGAAGCGATCTTCACGCGCGCCCTGTGGTTCTCGCAGGACAAGCAGAACCAGATCGGGCCCGCGACAGCCGATTACGGCATTCGCAACATGCCGTACAACATTCCGTTGCGGCATCACGAACGCCACAACCTCGACACGCATATCCCGAGCTCGACCCATCGCGCGCCGGGCGCCAACCAGACGGGCTTCATCACCGAAGTCTTCGTCGATGAAATGGCGCGCGCGGGCGGCTGGGATCCGCTGGAATGGCGTTTCGAAATGCTGAAGGACAAGGCCGACTGGATGCTCGTCCTGAATACCCTGAAGGAGAAGGCCGGTTACCGGACCGATCTGCCGAAGGGTCAGGGCATGGGCGTTGCGGCGGTCGAGTGCCACGGCACCATCGCGGCGGCCTGCGCCACCGTGTCGGTGACGCGGCGCGGCGTCCTGCGCGTCGAGAAGATCGTGGTGGTCGCTGACCCCGGCCATTGCATCAACCCGCATGCGGCCAAGGAGCAGATGGAAGGCGCGACCTGCTACGAGCTCGGCCATGCGTGGCTGGGCGGCCTCAACATCGAGGGCGGGCGCATCGTCAACACCAACTTCGACACCTACAATCTGCTCCGCATGGAGCTGATGCCGGAAGTCGAAACCCATCTGGCGCTCTCGGGCGGCACGAAGTGGGGCGGCATGGGCGAGCCTGCCGGCCCGCCGGTTCCGCCGGCCGTGGCGAACGCGATCTTCGCCGCCACCGGCAAGCGCATCCGCTCGACCCCGTTCAAGTCGCATGACCTGAGCTGGGCGTAAGCCATTGTGAACTGACCGAAGGGCCGCGGCGAAAGCTGCGGCCCTTTTGTTTTGATCTGCGGCTGCTATGCAGGGGCATGTCCGCGAATCCGATCACAATCTTCATCGACGCCGACGCCTGTCCGGTGAAGGATGAGGTTTACAAAGTCGCGGCGCGACACGGGCTCAAGACCTTCGTGGTCGCCAACGCCTTCATCCATGTGCCGCGCGACCTGCTGATCGAACGTGTCGTGGTGTCAGCCGGTCCCGATGTGGCTGACGACTGGATCGTCGAAAAAGCGAGCGACGCCGCCATCGTGATCACCGCCGACATTCCGCTTGCGCATCGCGCGCTGAAGGCCGGCGCCACCGTGATCGGCTCCACCGGCAAGCCGTTTACCGAAAGCTCCATCGGCATGGCGCTGGCGACACGCAACCTGATGCAGGACTTGCGCGAAACAGGCGTCGTGACGGGCGGACCCAAGCCGTTCGGACCGCGCGACCGTTCGGCCTTCCTGCAAGCGCTGGAACTGGCTGTCGTGCAGATGAAGAGACGGATCAATCCGGCGCGCTGACGACGCCCTGCGCGCACAATCCGTTTATCTCGCCAGCCGAATAGCCGATCTGCCCAAGCAATTCACGGGTCTGCTGACCAAGCTGCGGCGGATCGTGACGCAAGGGCAACCGCCGTCCGTCGAAGGACAGCGGCAGCAAAGGCGTGCGGGTTTCGACTGCACGATCCGCGCCGCTGCAATCGGCCCCTATATGCACGTCTGCCATGCCGTTCGTCGCGAGCAGATGCGGGTCTTCGAACAAATCCTGCGGGCGGTTGATCGGCGCATAAGGCAGGCCCTTCGCCTCGAAAGTCCGGCAAAGTTCAGCGACCGAAAAAGCCGCGAGCCTGTCGCGCAGCAGGGGCATCAGCCAATGGCGCGCCCCAACGCGCATGTTGTTGGTCGCAAGCCGCGCATCGTCCTTCAATTCCGCGAAACCGAATGCATCGCAGAAAATGCGCCATTGCGTGTCGGACACGACAGCCAGAAAGACCTGCCCGTCGCTTGCAGTGAAAATGTCGTACACGGCCCAGGCGGAGATGCGCGAGGGCATCGGGGCGGCGGGCTTTCCGGTGACGGCGTATTGCATCATGTGCTGCGCCATCAGAAACACATTGTTCTCGAACAGCGCGCTCTGCACTTCTGCGCCGCGTCCGGTTCCGGTGACGGCGTGATCTCGCCGCGCCAGCGCAGCGAGCGCCCCGATGGCGCCGAACATGCCGCCCATGATGTCGTTGACGCTCGCGCCTGCCCGCAGGGGCCTTCCTTCCGGCCCCGTCATATAGGCGAGGCCGCCCATCATCTGCACGACTTCATCGAGCGCGGTGCGATTCTCGTAAGGGCCAGGCAGAAAACCCTTGTGCGCCACATAGATCAGGCGCGGATTGAGCTTCGACAGGCTCGCATGGTCGAAGCCCAGCTTCTCCATCGCGCCGGCCTTGAAATTTTCGCTGAAAACATCGGCGCTGCCGATGAGTTTCAGCACGATCTCGCGGCCCTGCGGTGATTTCACATCAACCGCAATGCTTTTCTTGTTGCGGTTGAAGGTCGGGAAAAAGCCCGCGCCCGAGCCGGCGAGTTTGCGCGTGTTGTCGCCCGTCAGGGGCTCGACCTTGATGACCTCTGCGCCCAGATCGCCGAGGATCATCCCGCAAGTCGGGCCCATCACCATATGGGTAAATTCGACGACCCTTACGCCTTCGAGCGGCAATGGCTGGCCTGCTTCAGACACGCGCGGCTCCCTGCACGAAGCCCTTCGGCAAGCCTGCCTCATGCACCATGCCGTAAACCGGCACGCCGGGAAGCGCGCGCGTCATCACGTCCCGGGCGGCTTCGAGTTTTGAAAGGTCGATGCCGGTCGAAACGCCCATCGCCTCGAACATGAACACGAGATCTTCCGTCACCACATTGCCCGACGCGCCGGGCGCATAGGGACATCCGCCCAGTCCGCCGAGCGAGGAATCAAATGTCCGAACGCCTGCCTCATAAGCCGCAAGACAATTGGCGAGTCCGAGGCCCCTTGTATTGTGCATATGAGCCGCGCCCGCCTTTGGGCCGAGCATCTCGTGCAGTCTCGTAAACAGACGCCTAGTTTGCGCCGGATTGCCATAGCCTGTCGTGTCGGAGAGTCCTGTTTCACCAGCCCCCGCCGCCGCAAGCTGCTGCGCAAGTTCGATCACATCGTCCTCCGGCACCGCGCCCTGAATCGAACAGCCGAAAGCGACCGAAATATTCGCCTCGATGCCCGCATGCGGCGCGCGGGCATTTCGCAACTCGACAATGCGCGCAACCTCTTCGACCATCTGGGCGCGCGTCTTGCGCACATTGGCGAGCGAATGCGCCTCGCTGGCCGAGACCGGAATGGTGATCCTGTGCGCGCCCGCTTCCAGCGCCGATTCTGCGCCGCGCAAATTCGGCACAAGCGCCAGCACCTGAAGTCCCGGAAGCCGCACGGCGTGGCGCACCACCTCTGCGGCGTCGGCCATTTGCGGCATCAGGCGCGGCGGCACAAATGAGCAGACTTCGATTTCGCGCAGGCCAGCCGCGTACAGCGCATCGATCCAACGGCGTTTGTCGTCCGTGGCCATCACCACATCGATGCTCTGCAGGCCATCGCGCGGGCCGCATTCGCTGATCAGAACATCCGGGGTGGACGCCATCGGGTTCTCCTGCGGGCCAGCCCGCCAGTCCCCTAGATAGACCGTCTGCCCCCCGTCCGAAAAGCCTGCCGGGGATCAATCGTCCTTATGGGATTTGCGGATGCGCCGAACCACCAGCGCCACGCCCAGCACCACGAAGGGCGCGGCGATCGCCATTTCGAGATTCGGATCAGGGCCGACGCCGGCTTCTTTCACGCCCTTGAACACATAGCCAAGCAGGGACACCACATAATAGCTGATGGCCGCCACCGACAGGCCTTCGACGGTCTGCTGCAGCCGCAGTTGCAGACGGGTGCGCTCGTTCATCGATTGCAGCACGTCGCGGTTCTGTCGCTCAATGGCGACATCGACGCGGGTGCGCAACAGGTTCGCGGCGCGGCTGAGCTTTTGCGACAGGTCTGACTGACGATCAGCCGTCACCAGAATGGTGCGCATGGCGGGAGCCATGCGTCGCGCCAGGAAGGATTCAAAGGTCGAATAATCCTCGAAGGATTGTTCGTTGATGGCGACAAGCCGCTGCTGCACCAGGCTGTCATAGGCGCGGCTCGCCCCGAACCGGTAGCTGGACGCCGCCAGATCAGCCTCCAGTTCCGCCGCCAGCAGCGTTAGTTCATCGAGCATATTGTGGTCGGAGCCGCTGTCGGCTGCGCCGTTCAGCTCCGCCAGAATGCGATTGAGGCCCGTCTCCACGCGACGGATCTGCGCGCCGCAGCGGTTCGCCTCCGGAAGTCCCAGCAGCGCCAGCGTCCGGTAGGTTTCGATTTCCAGAAGGCGCTGCGTCAGCGCGCCGGCGCGGTTGAGCGACAGGTTGCGATTGCGCACCAGCATGTGGACGAAACCGTCGGGTTTCAGGCGAAAATCTGTGGCAACCAGCGCACCTTCGCGACTGACGTTCGAGACGACCACCGAGGTGGGATCGAACAGCTTGTCGAACTCGACCGGGCCGTCGTCTGCTTCCAGCGACAGGGCCACGCTGACCAGCAACGGACCGGCGGGCGGCAGTGCATTGATGAGCGGAGCCGCCAGCGCCTTGGCCAATTCGAGGCTGGCGGCCGCTTCGCCATCCACGATGTAGGTGTAGGTGGTGAATTCGCTGTGCTGTTCCCAGCGCACCGCGACGCTGCCGATCTGCACATGAAAATGCTTCGTGCCTGCGGCGGGCGGCGTAGCGCCGTGGCGCGTACAGAAATTCTCAAAGGCGAGGCGATCGGCCTGCGCCTGCGAAAGATCATGCGTGAAGCCGAAATGGAAAAGGCGCGCGGGCGTCGTCAGCGGATGAAATGGCCGCGAGTGCATTTCGCCCAGAACGGCGTCCCGCAGCGGATGCGCGGTCCAGACCGGGAGCAACGGCTGCGCTCCCGGAATTGCCAAGGATGATTCCAACTCGGGCGACTCCCCTTTTTGGAAGCCACCATGCGGCAGCGCGCGCCGTCTCACAAGCATCGAGCGGCGCGGCTGACAATGTGTCGCGAATGGAAGCCTGCGGGCTCGTCAGGCCTTCTGTGCCTCGAAGTGGCTCGCGCCCGCCTTCATGTCCCAGTCGCGCGCAGCGGCGTCAATGCGCTTGTCCTTGCCGCGGCCATTGTGGAAGTGCTTGATCTGCAGCAGTTCCAGATCGTCCGTGCCGCAGCTCTCGAACCAGTATTTTGCGCCCGCCGGGATCAGCAGCCCTTCGTGCGGGCCGAATTCGCCGCGCACCGCGTCGTTTTCCGGACCGTAGAAGCGCGCGCGCCCCTTCAGGACCATCCAGGTGATGTCGACGCCGGCATGAAAGTGCAGGTTGTTTTCGCCGCCCTGCCCGAGGCAGTGCACCGACGTCTGGCCACGCTCGTTGGCCACAAGCTTCACGATGGCCTTGCGGCGCTCGTAGGTTTCGGGAGCCTTGAACCGGAAGGTCTGGACGGCCTGCTCGGCGGCGTCATGGTCAATTCCAGCGTGCACGTTGGACATGGGAGCTTCCTTCGCAATGTATTGAAATTGGGCCGCAACCTAGTCGCCGGAGGCCGCGCTGTCCACCGTCACGGCTGCATGGTCTCGGTGAAAAGCTCCGAGGGAATTTCGGTCCCTAGCCCGGCGGCTTTCGCCTTCTGGAAGATCAGGTGGGCCACAGCCGTGAACTGCGCACCGACGCCGGTGCTGTTGAGGAACAGGGTGATGTCGCCCTCATCTTGGCGCCCGCGCGCCTTGCCGGTCACGAGTTCACCAAGGTCCGGAAAATCATTCCAGTCGAGTTCGCGCGGCGGGTGGTCTCGCATGGTGAAATCGAACCGGCGCTCCATCTCGGCGAAATCGGTCGAGACGAATTCGTGCTCTTTCATCCTGGTGTGGAAGACCACGGCGTCGGCGCGCGCGAAGCAATCGTCCATCGGTTCGTCCCGCTGCATGCAGCTCAGATGCATGCCGGGCTCCAGCCATTCGGCAGGGAAGAAAGGCTCGCGGCTGTTGGTGGCGGTGATCGCAATGTCGACACCGCGCACCGCCTCCTGCGGGCTCGCGACCGGCGCCATCGCCAGCCCGAGTTCGGCGCCCATCCGGGCGCAGAATGTCTGCGCCTGTGCGGCGTCGGGGCTATAGACGCGCACGCGCTCGATGGCCCGCACTTCCTTCAGCGCCGCAAGCTGCGGACCGGCCTGATTTCCGGCCCCGATGAGGCCGACGGTGCGGGCGTCGCGCCGCGCCATGTGCTTTGCCCCGATGGCGTTGATGGCGCCGACTGCGAACTTCTGCAGCATCCCGTCCTGCAGCACGCCGATCAGTTCTCCGGTGGCGGAACTGAAGAGAAATACGAGGCCCACATAGGTCTTGTTGGCCGCCGCCGGAATCTTGATCCGCCGCCGCGCGCCGTTGACGACCGGGAAGGCCACGATGTCCGACGTCACCCGGATCGACGCGACCCCGAGCCCTGGAATCGCGCCGTCCAGCGTCTTGAACTGATGTGCTGCGGGCGCGGGATCGCCCACATGCGCCGTGGTGGGGGCGAACAGATCGGTGCGCCCGCGATAAACCGCACTGCCTGCGCCCAGATCGCCATAAAGGCTTTCGAGCCGCTCGACGACATCCGCCATGGTCAGAACCCTGGCGGCGTCGTCGTTGGACAATACGAGCGTCACGCGGTCTCTCCCTGAAAGGTCAGGAAGGCATTATTCCATGATCTCACGAACCTTGGTGATCGTTTCCGGGTTCGCCTGGAACACTTTCCTGATGATCTGCGCCGCCTTCTCGCCGTCCACCGGCACGACCGGCAGCATCAGCTTCCTGGCTTCCTCAAGGAATTGCGGATCAGTCATGGTTGCGTCGAAGGCGGCGCGAATGATCTTCACCCGGTCTGCCGGGACGGCCTTGGAAGTGATCACCGGACGACCCAGTTCGCCCGATGCGCCAAAGATGTCCAGCAGTTCCTTCTGCTCCGGCGTCTTCGCAAACTTGCCCGCGTACGGAACTTCCGGCGGCACATCGCTCGGGCCTGCCGAGAAGCTGACGATCAGGTTGATCTTCTTGTCCGACAGCCATTCGGCCGGAATGCTGCTGTAGGAGCCGCAATCGGCGTCGAGTTCGCCCCGCTCGATGGCGAGCTTCAGCTCGGCGCTGCCCGGAAAGCCCAGAACGTGCTTCACGTTGATGTTGAAGATGCGCTTCAGCATTGCGGCGTTGACGAAATTCGTACTGCCGCGCCCGGTGGCGCCGAAGTTGATTTCCTTGGCGGCCGCCAGATCGTCCCAGTTCTTGATGTTCGTCTTGCCCCATGTGTAGCAGACGCGCACTTCGGGGGCGATGCTGCCGACCCAGTTGGATTCGGTGAAATTGAACTTCACCTGCTGGGGATTGACCAGCGCATCGAGAACCAAAGCCGGGTTGAACATGATGATCGCGGTGCCGTCTTTCGGCAGGGTGGCCTCGCTCTGCCGCACGGCGTTCAGGCTGCCCGCGCCCGGCAGGTTCTGGACCATCACGGTCGGAGCGCCCGGAATGTGGCGACCGATGTGGCGCGACAGAAGCCGCCCGTAGGTGTCATAGCCGCCGCCCGGCGTGTAGCCGATCACGACGCTGACGGTTTTGCCCTTGTAGAAATCCTGGGCCATGGCGGGCGCCGCACAGGCCAGGGTGGCGGCGACGGACAGGGCGATGGTGGTTTTCACGGTTCGATCTCCGGGAGGCCGTCACTGGAAGACGGCGGGGCTGCGGCGCCGCGTCATACGGGCTCGTTCGAGCGGTGCATAGAAAATATCAGCCGGGCTGTCTATCGCGTTTGGAGGGCGAAGACGCTGCAAATCAACCGCATGCAAATATCATTGCGAAGCGTGGCGCAGGTTCTGACAATTTCGGCGAAATATGGTGGCGTAGCCAGTTAGACTGAACCGGTCTTAGGCGGCAAATTCCCGGGTATCAGGGAATTTACAGGGAATTTCGCAAAAACCTTGCGTCTTGGCCAATTTTTGATGCTCGAAAGCAGCGTTTTTTCAGATACTTGGCAGAAAATTCCCTAAACAATCGAGCATTTCGCAAGCAGGGATTGTTTGGAGCCGATCAGGGAAGGATAACAGGCTTATCACTTTGAGCTCGAGCTCGCGCCGCCTTCAATAAGTTTCGCGATGATGCCGTAACCGCGCGCGCGCGCGTGCTGCAATGGCGTCACGCCGTCCCTGTCGGCAATGCTCTTGTCCGCACCCGCCCGAACAAGCGCCCGAACCGTTTCGATTGTTGATTTCCACTGAGAACTGACCCGGGATTTCCACCGAGAAGTGACCCGGCTTGATGATGTATTTGGGTCAGGTTGTCGTCAAGTTTCGGTTCTTCTCCTTGTTGGGCCTGG
>CANJNI010000059.1 GCA_947475995.1 Beijerinckiaceae bacterium
CCGCCCGGGTATGTTCGGCAACGGCCTCCGCAGAAGCCGAAGTTGGGTCCTTTGATCCCAGTGATCGAGGCAATCCTGGAATCTGACCGAACAGCGCCGGTAAAGCAGCGACACACGGCCAAGCGGATACACGGCTTTCCCGAAAGACCACTGGAGCAAGATCTATTCGACCAATCCAATCGAGCGGCCCAACGGCGAGATCAAGCGCCGCACCAATGTCGTCGGTATCTTCCCCAACGAGGCCGCCATCTTCAGGCTCGTCGGCGCAATCCTGCTCGAACAGAACGACGAATGGGCGGTCCAGAGGGGACGCTACATGACGCTGGAAACGATCGCACCGTTGAGCGATACTCCAATCGTCGGATTGCCCGCAGCGACAATCTGAACAACCCGGCCAGAGCCGGCGAACATGGTGATCAAGCCCAGCTTGTTACACCACGCCAGTGGGCACGATCCATCCTATGATAGTCTGACAGCACCGTGCCCCCCTTTATGCAGCCGCGGCCGGCCAACAGCGATAGGATAATGATTGGAAAATGGGTCGGTCATTGGCATTGATGTAGGGTGTTCCGAGACGCGACGATCCAGCGCGATATGTCGTCTCGACTGGTCGGCTTCGACGATCTCGTGGGAGATCGAACGGTTCAGGGCGGTGGAACCAGAACGTGAAGATGTCATCGCGAGGGTTGCCGCTGGCCCGCCGATAGTCGCAGCGGCATTTGACGGCCCTATACGGCGGGGATTTGACGTCATCGGAAGATATCGAACGGCTGAGCGGATGCTGACGCGGCGCCTTCGTCCGTTGATAGGCAAGCTGCTCTGCGCCTGATCCGTCGCCCGATCGAACTGGCCCAAGCCCCGCCTCGCGCGGGGCTTTTTGCTTCAGCGGCGCGGGCGCCGTCGCAGCGGGTCTGAATCCACGCCGTAAGTTTGACCGCGATCCGCAATGGGACGAAATCAATATGTCGCACGCCCCGTCGGATGGCGGCATACTCCCGCGTCCTTGGATCAACACGGGATATCGCCATGCAGTACGCCATCCTTTGCTATTATTTCGAAGACGAAGTCGGCTCCGGGGGCAAGGAGTATGACGACAAGGTCATGGCCCAGCTCGCCAAGGTGCTGGTGAGGAAGTTGCTCTACCTGACGGAAGGCTCAGGGCCACGGCAAAAAGTCGGTCTCTCGAAGCTCATATCCCAGACCTGGCGCATCAGATGGCTTCAGGCGGCCGTTTACGGGCGCGCTCACCCCCGGGACCCGCGCAGCCTCCGATAGCGGCACTCCCGCCGGCGACCACATGACCCATTCCACCAAAGGCGACTCGGGCATGGACATTCCGAAATGCTGGCCGGCGGCCATGGCGCCGCCTCCATGCACGATTGTCTGGATGCCGGCCGCCTCTCCAAGCGTGTAGATTTTGACCGTCTCGCTCAGGCCTCCCGTCCAACGGATATCGGGTTGCAGCACGTTCACACTGCGCGACTCGATCAGTTCGCGGAAAGCGTGGCGGCCCCGGTGGTCCTCGCCCGTGGCGAGGGGCAGAGTGGGCACCGCGCGCTTGAGTTCCACCAATCCGTTGGTGTCCCAGGGCATCAGCGGCTCCTCGAACCAGCGCAGGCGATAGGGCAGCAGACGCTCCATGACCCGGATGGCATAATCGACGTTGAAGGCCATCACCGGATTGATCATCAGGTCGGCGTCCGCCCCGACCTTGTCGCGCGCTGCCGCCAAATGGTCCTCCAGGCGATTGATGCCGGCGGTCCCATCCGTGTGCAGGGCCGTATTGGGGATCTTGAAGGCGCTGAATCCCAGCTCCATCGCCCAGTCCAGATTGGAGGTGGTGACGTAGTATTGCAGCTCGTCACGACAAGGGCCGCCGAGGAGGCTGTAGACGGGCGCGCCCAGAAGCTTTCCCTTGAGGTCCCAGAGGGCGACATCGATGGCGCTTCGCGCGAGGCTGGTGATGCCGGTCGGCCCGAACCTCTGAGAGGTCCGCCACATCAGATCATTCAGGTATTCGATGGCCATGCATTCGCGGCCGATCAACAGCGGCGCGAAACAATCGCGGATGATTGGGGCGGCGAAGTTTCCCCAATGGGTGTGGCCGTAGCCGCAGGAGCCGTCCTCGGCGGTCACCCTCACCCACATCTCTCCCATCACATCGCCCGGGTGCTGGCCGCGCTTTCGCGAGAACTCCGGATAGACGTGGATCGGCAGTGGCGCACCCGGTGACGGCCCGCCGACTGCAGGACGTGGGGGAGTCTGGGACCGCGGCGGCGGGAGATTGAGGCGCAGCGCCTCGATGGATTTGATCTTCATCGGGGTGCTCCGCCGTCGAGATGTCAGTTCACTTTATGCAACAGGGCCTGACCGCGCGCAAAACGTTCGAGATTGTCCAGCATTACCTGGCTCACGCGCTGGCTGGCGCGCGCGCTGCCGGCCCCGGCGGTGTGCGGAGAGACTACAAGGTTCGGTGCCTGCCAGAGTGGATCGCCCGCAGGCAGCGGTTCTGGGAACGTGACGTCGATCCCTGCTCCGCCCAGCAAGCCGCTCTCCAAGGCCGCCTTGAGCGCGGCTTGATCGACAACCTCTCCCCGCGACACGTTCACCAGCAGCGCGCCCCGCTTGCAGGAGGCAAAGGCGGCGGCGTCGAACAGGTTGCGGGTCTCGGGCGCCAGGGCGAGGCAGATCACGATGGCGTCCGCCCTGGGCAGGGCGGAGCGCAGTTCGGACAGGGCCGCCATCTCGTCGGCTGCCGCGTCGGGCCCGCCTTTGCGGGACACGCCGATGATATGCATGTCGAAGGCCCGCAAGCGCCTGGCCACTTCGCGCCCGATGTGCCCCAACCCAACGATGAGGACAGTTCCGCCTTCCATCGCCTTGATGGACGGATTGAAGACGCGGTTCCATTGACCCGCGCGGGTTCTGACGCCGATCTCGAACAATTGGCGTGATAGACCCAGCAGAAGCCCGACTGCATGCTCCGCCACCGGCGCTGCCAAAGCTCCGCCTTGCGAGGTGATGGCGACGCCTTCCGGCACGCCATGCTGCATCAGGCCATCGACCCCCGCCGACAGAATCTGCACCCATCGCACTGCGCTGTCGGGTTGCTTCAGGGCGTTGGCGATCTTCAAACCCTCTGCCGCTGGAGGATCGTTGATGACGAACACCTGGGCTTTAGGCGCCAGGGCGATCAGCTCAGCGGCGGACTCAGCTTCATGAAGTTGAATTTGCGGCATCTGCCGGAGGGTTTTCACAAGGCCGGGCCGGGGATTGCGCAGATACAGAGCGATATGCAGCATGATCAGGCCTGCGCCGCCATCCTGGCGCGCTCCGCATGATAATAGCGGGCATACGCCTCAGCCCGAATGTAGAAGCGAGGATCAACCGGGCGCGGGTTTTCTGGCATCAGCCACAGCCGCAGCAGCTTGCGCTTGCGCTCAGCCGAGTTTTTGAACTCGGTGCGGGCGTGCACATTGGTGAAATTCTGCCAGAACATCAGGTCTCCCGGCTCCAGGTGGAAAGCCAGTTGGATTGATGGGTCGCGCAAGAGGCTGTCGATCGCCGTCAACGCTTCAGCCAAACCTTTGGGCAAATCCTCGCCACGCAGCTTTGCGGCCTGCCTGATGAAAAGCGGGGCGTAGGTGCAGCTCACCAGACCGTCGCGATAGCAGAACACGGGCGTCTTGACGTCGGTCACAGGATATTCGGAGTGCTGCAGCTCCGGGGGGCCCAGATAATACCCCTCGTAAAGCGGCTCCAGCAGATCCGGCCTAGTCTGCAGCAGGGCGTTGTGGACGGCCAGCGAACTTGCCATCTTGCTCACCCCCCCTTCCGACGCTTTTTGCACGCACATCAGGCCCACAAGCTCGTAAGTGTCGCAGTGAAAGGACAGCTCGTCGGAGCTGCGATAAGCTCGTGCATAGGGGTCGTTTTCGTTTGCCTGCACGTATCCCATCACATCGCCGTAGACACTCTGCACCGCCGGCCTGCCCCAGTGCGTGCCCAAGCCCCAGTAGATGCGTTCAAGCTGTTCATCGTTGTAACGCTCGCGGGAGAGGCCGGTGAGAAGGATCAGGCCGCGGCCGTTCATCATATCGTCAAGTAAGCGCGCCAGCAGCCCGTCCAGGGCGGGGTGATGGAATTCGGGAGCCTTGACCTCATGCAACCCGCGCGCGGCAGTTCGCGCCAGGCATTCATCGATCGCCGCCAGTTCCTCGGCGGTCAAGCGATAGGTCAGCGCCTCCTTTCCGCCGAGTTGCGCCCCGGTCCAGGCGCTGGGGTGGTCGATGATCTCACGGTATATCTCAGTCATAGCAGTCCTCTTTTGTGACCATTTTGCGCCCGGCGAGAACCCTTACTTCAAACGTTCCGCGATCCAATTGCGCTGGTCAGATGCAGCGGTTTTTCATGGCGCCGATCCCCTCGATATGAGTCTCAACAATATCGCCCTTCTTGAGATATATGCGTGGATCGCGATTGGCTCCGGTGCCACTGGGGGTTCCGGTAAAAATCAAATCGCCCGGTTGCAGTTCACACCATGTTGACAGAAAGGACACAAGCTGCGGAACTGAAAAGATCATGCTGCTCGTGCGCCCATCCTGCATGGTCTCGCCGTTGACGATGCACTTGAGGCCGATGTCGTTGGGATTGGCGAAAGCGTCCAACGACACGACTGCAGGCCCTATTGGGCCGTAGGCCGTTGCTGACTTGCCAAGAGAGAACTGCGGCGGCTTGTCGCGAAACTGTTGGCGGCGGTCGGAAATGTCTTGCCCGGCGCAGAAGCCAGCGATCGCGTCAAGCGCGTCTTTTTCGGCAATATTCTTGCCGCCGCGCCCGATGACCACAACGAGTTCCGCCTCCCAGTCAACACGCTCCGAGGTAAGCGGTATGTCAGCGACCGGACCCGCCAGGCAACTTGGAAATTTCGTGAAAACCATAGGCGCCTTCGGTATCTCCATCGCAGCCTCCTGCCCATGATCGCGATAGTTGACCCCGATCCCGAATACATTGCGCGGTCGCGGCACGCACGGGCCGAGCTGTCCCGCGTTCACTGGCTGTTCGGAACCGTCCCGGCCTTGGTCACGCGCCCATGTCAGAAAGGCCTCCCATTGTGTGATGACGACCATCGGGTCGGAGGAGAACCGGCGATCCGACCGCTGTTCGACATCAATCGCGAGACCATCCTTTAGAAGGACCGCGCGACCTGCCAGGTTGGCCACTGAGACGCTTGTCATTTATTGCTCCAATTTGATCGCGAAGAAGACGGCATTCTCGACGCTATTTGCCGACGTCCTTGAGTTCGGACAGTTGCTGGGCACGATCGAGTACGGATTTTTTTGCGTTCGCGATGTCTTCGGTCAGTTGCTGCAGGCGCTCCCCCGAAAGAGGATTGATGTCGAGCTGGAGTTTGTCGGCCTCCGCAAGGAATTGCTTATCGACCATCACCGCGTCGAAGGCGCGACGCAATGCGGCGACCCGTTCTTCCGGTACGCCCGGGGGTGCGATGAATGGACGACCTACTGTCACGCTCGACTGCAAAAGGCCAATAGCGCCACGGTCATCTGCATCGCGCGCATATTCAAGCGCGAGCGGCACGTGATGCCCCATGTAGGCGTCGACCTCAGGATTTGTGTCGAGGCCCCATTGCATGATGACGTTGATCGTCTTGTTTTTTATCCAGTCGGGAGAGCCAGCCTTGACTCCGGCCCACGAATTGCCGGCGCGACAATTGACCTCGCCGCGCTCCATCGCGAGGCTCACGCTGTTACCGTCCGGATAGCCGGCGATGATGCGCATCTTCGAACCGAGAAGATTGTTCATGATCTGAGGGAACTGGATCGATTGGGTCGTGGCGCCGGGCCCGCCGCAGATCGCCTTGTCGCCATTCTTCTTGAGGTCGTCGATCGAGGCGATGCCACTGCTCGCCATAACGATCGTGGTACGATTGGCGGAGTCGGGGTTGCCAATCCAGTTGAATTTGGCGGTTTCGTATTGAACGCCATTCATCTTCAAGGCTTCGTTTAATGGAATGTTGCCGCTGACCATTCCGATATAAGTTCCGTCTTTCGGCGCGGCGTTGTACAGCCAATTGGTCGCGCGCAACGTTCCGGCGCCATCCATGTTCTGGACAACAAATCGGGGATTCCCGGCGACGTATTTTTCCAAGTACCGCGCGATGAGCCGCGCATAGATGTCGTATCCAGCGCCCGGACCATAACCCACCACAAGCGTGATTTGTTTTTTGTTGTAAAAGTCGGCTGAATCATTGGCTGCGTGAGCGGGGAGTACGCTTGCGGCGATTAAAGCCGAAAGCGCAACCCAAGAGTGGGTCGGTCCTTTCATGATATCCTCCCAGCCTGTTGTTTATTAGCCCACCCAACGAGCGTGCGAGCGGCTTATCCGATACATGATCGTAATACGATTGCGCGCGGCGAGCCCTCCCAATCGGGGGGCGCGAGGGCAGATTTCACATATGTGAAAACTAGGTTAATCTGGGTCGATTTCGCGTGCGTTAGCCAGGCGCCGGCGTAACAATCCGGCAACGCCATCGAGATTGGCGTCGAAAACGGCGTCTTGGGAGGAATGCAATTACCACCGCCGCAATAAGCCATGACATGCGCGCGCGTTGCGGCGCGACAACTATGGACTCTTGGCGCAGACCGCGCCGGAAACACGAATATTGCGTGGGGACGGCGAAGATGGCTGCCATTCCGGTGAAGTCCGCGCAACGCGTCATGGAGATTTTCGAGTATTTCGCCGAGCGCAAGTCGCCGGCGACCTTGACGGATATCTCGCGCAGCCTGGGCTACCCGTCATCGAGCACATTTGCGCTTCTGAAAGGCCTGCACCAACTTGGTTACCTGGAATGCGATCGAGACAGACGCACCTTTCTGCCGACGATCAAAACGGCTCTGCTGGGTATCTGGGTTAACGACAGGCTGACCGGTCAGAGCACAATTCTGCAGATCATGTATGAACTGAGGGATCGGACCGGCGATACGGCGATCCTGGGCACGCAAATCGGCACGGGCGTGCAACTCATTCACGTCGTCAAGGCGCCGGAGCGGGCCGACGCGACGCCGATTTCGACGGGGAATCTTCGGCCGTTGCTTCGCTCAGCCATCGGTCATGTCCTGCTCGGTCTCAAGTCTGATGCTGAAATTGCAGCCCTTGCGCGCCGATTGAACGCGGAAGAGAAAAACCCATCGCTGCGCGTCCCTGTAGCAACGCTGCGCAGGGAGCTCGAGCAATATGCGAAACAAGGTTACGCTTACACAGAAGGGTCCGTAACGCCCGGCGGCGGCATGTTGGCCATGTTGCTGGCCGCGCCGCGCCACCAGATGCCGCTCGTGCTGGCTGTCGGCGCGCCGCTCGCGCGGATGCGCGATATGAAGGACAAGCACATCGCGGTGCTGCGCTCAGTCATCGATTCCCATCGCGAGCACATGGAGCTTGCGTGGTCCAGCGCCGAAGCGCCAACGGCTGCAGGACCAGGGAAAGCGACATCCGGCAATCCGCGTAAGCGTCGGTCGGATTTGGCTGAGGGCGCTAGCGGGGCACGGCCGCAGGTAAGCAGAGTAAGCAAATGAACATGCTCGAGAAAATCCTGATGCGCGCTGTCGGCAATAATAGGGTTTCGCCCGGTGACTTTGCGACGTGGGCAGTTGGGGGGGCGCTCATCAAGCAGAGGGGCGGCGATATCGCGTCGGCCTTGCGATGAGTATGACCTACAAGGCATTGAAGATTGACCAGAAGGGGCCAGTCTGGCGCGTTGCCCTGAACCGCCCGGAGGTCCGCAACGCCCATGATCTAGCGACGTTCAAGGAACTGGTGAGCGCCTTCGACGAGGCCGAGTCCGATCCCGACTGCCGCTGCATCGTTCTTGCGGCGGAAGGTCCGGTTTTCTGCGCCGGGCAGGATCTTGGATTTACGCGGAGCGCCAGCGGCCGCGACCGCGACGAATACGGCAAATGGAATGTTGCTGCGCGGCAGAAAATTCAACGCAATGCCAAACCGGTGGTCGCCGCCGTGAACGGCCCGGCGATCGGCGGCGGCGTCTATCTGGCGACCGCCTGCGATCTTGTCGTCGCGGCGGACACGGCGTTTTTTCAGATGGGCGAAATCCATGCCGGCAATCACGGCGGCGGATCACACCTCTTCACGATCGGCCGGGCGCGTTCTCTGGAACTTGCGCTGCTCGGGCGGCGCATCAGCGCGAAGACTGCGCTCGAATGGGGTCTGATCAACAAGTGCGTCCCGCTTGCCGACCTGCAAAGCGAGGTCGACGACTACGTCAACGCTCTCGTTGAGCTGCCGCCGTTGGCGCTGCGCTACACCAAAGCCGCGGCGAACCTGCAGCTCGACATGGCGGGATTTTCGTCGCTGCTCGACGCTGGCGCCGCCATGCAGCGCTACCTTGGCGTGACGCCCGACGGGATCGAGGCGAAGCGCGCCTTCAAGGAAAAACGCAAGCCACGATTCAGCGGCGTTCTGCCGGAACCGCCGGAACCCTGATCGGGACGGCCAGGAGAAAGTACGATCATGCCGACGACCCTCGACTGCAAGATTATGGGTAATGTCTTCGGCACCCCGCGCATGCGCGAGGTGTTCAGCTCGGCGAGCCTGTTTCAGGGCTGGCTCGACGCATGGGCGGCGTTGGCGGAGGCGCAAGCGGATGTCGGAGTCATTCCGAAAGACGCGGCGCAACAAATCCGCAAAGTCGCCCGGGCCGACAATTTCGATCTCGACGAAATCAGCCGCGGCATCGATGAAGGCAGGCACATTCTCATGCCGGCGATCCGCGCGCTGGTGAAGGCCGCCGGCGACGCCGGCAAATATGTGCATTGGGGGGCCACCACCAACGATATCACCGACACCGGCCTCGTTCTGCAAATCCGCAATGCGCTCGCCCTGATCGGCCCCGAACTGGACGCGATCATCGACATCCTGGTCGCTCTCGCGAAGCGACATCGCTCCGACGTCATGGCGGCGCGCACGCATTGGCAGCATGCGCTTCCCATCACCTTCGGCTTCAAGGTTTCCCTCTGGATCGATGAACTCGGCCGCCACGCGCAGCGCCTGCGCGAGAATGCCGAGGCGATGGCGATCGCCCAGTGCGGGGGCGGGGCGGGCACCCTGGCGTCGCTCGGCAAGGATGCGGCGGCCGTTCAGATCGCCTTTGGCCGCCGCCTGTCCCTGAATTTGCCGGATGCGCCCTGGTATACGCTGCGCGATCGGTCCGCGGCGCTGATTTCCGACATTGGCCTTCTGGCCGCCACCATCGAGCGCATCACCAGCGAGATTGGCCGTCTGTCGTCGAGCGAAATCGGCGAACTCTCCGAGCCGCAGACCAGGACGCAGGTTGGTTCCTCGACCATGCCGCAGAAGGTCAACCCCATCGTCACGGAGCGTATCGCGGCGACCTGTAAGATCATTCGCGGTCTCGTGCCGATCATGCAGAGCCTGATGCTGGTGACGCATGAGCGTGACGCTTCGGCCATGACGGCCGAATGGCTCGTCATCCCGCAATGCCTCATCATGATCGACGGCGCTCTCACCCATTCGCGCCGCATCCTGGAAGGCCTGCAGGTCTTCCCGGCCCGCATGGAGAAGAATCTGGGCCTCACCAAGGGCGCCATCCTGGCGGAATCGGTGATGATGGAGCTCGCCAAGCATATCGGCCGCGATGAGGCGCACGAGATCATGCTCGTCATCGCCAAGGAGGCGGCAGCTCGCGAGGCGCCGCTCATTGACTGCCTTTTCAGCCACGCGGAGGTGCGTGATGCCTTGAGCGACGCTGAGCTTCGCTCGCTTGTCGAGCCGCGCAATCATCTTGGCCTTGCGGAAGCTGTTGTCGACAAGGTGACGGGCGCGGCGGTTTCGAGGGCCAAATGAGCGACCCAGGCGAGAGCCGCAGCGAGATCGCCGCGTCGACGGCCACATTCCTGCCGCGTTACGCAGCGACTTACGACGATGAGGTCGCGCTCCAGCTTGCCGATACGCTTGCTTGCGCACGCGACGCCGAAACGATTGCCGGTGGGGGGCCCAACGCAGTCGGTCGCGCGTCCCGTTATGCAGCGCTCGAAGGCGCCAGCCGAGCTGAGGCGACCGTTTATGCGGCGCGGGAGAAGGCCTCGATTGACGGCGGCCCCGACAAGCAAGGTTATCCGAAGCGTCTTCCGGGCGATCTCGAAGTTGTCGTGAAGGATGGGTCTACCCTGTTGACCAAAGCGTCGGCTCCTCATGAGATCGCCGCCCGGGAGATTTTCTCGAAAACAAATAAGCTCTGGCGTTTCGCCTTGCCGCGCGCCTGGCGCTGGTCCCGTCCTGGCGCGCCGCTTCCTTTGCCCCGTCTCGGCTGACGCGCAACCCAAGAGGATAACGCTTTGTCTCCTGCGAACGACCCGCCTCTGAAGGGCCTAAAGGTGATCGAGATTGGCATGGCGATGGCCGGGCCATTCTGCGCCATGCAGCTCGCTGACTATGGTGCAGACGTCATCAAGATCGAAAGGCTCGGCAAGGGCGACGAAAGCCGCCACTGGTCGCCTTTCTTTGAAGGCGGGCTGTCCTATTATTTTGCCGCCGCTAATCGCAATAAGCGCAGCCTGGAGATTGATCTCAAAACGAAGGAGGGCGTCAGCGTTCTACGCCGCCTCGTTGCGACGGCCGATATTGTGATCGACAATTTTCGCGTGGGGGCCCTCGATAAGCTCGGCCTGAGCTACGACGTGCTGCGCGAGCTCAACCCGCGCCTGATCTATTGCAGCATAAGCGGCTTCGGGCCGAGCGGTCCGCGCGCGCGGGAACCCGCTAACGACGTGTTCATGCAAGCCTACGCAGGCAATATGAGCGTCACCGGCGAGGAGGGCGGGGGCCCCGTCAAAGCCGGCATTTCGGTTGCGGACGTCGGCGGCGCCATGTTCGGAGCGATGGGCATTTTGCTCGCGCTCGAAGCCCGTCACCGCACGGGTCGTGGGCAACGGATCGATACGTCCCTGCTTGAAAGCCAGGTCGCCATGATGTCCTATCACTTGACCTACTATTTCGCGACCGGCAAGAATCCAGTGCGCCGGGGGACATCCATGCAATTTTCTGTCGCCTACCGGGCTTTTCAGGCGTCCGACGATTGGGTGATCGTGGCGGCGTTTACCGAGCGTATGTGGCAGGGCGTCTGTCGCGCGATTGGCCGCGCCGATCTGATCGATGATCCGCGCTATAAGACATCGGCCATGCGCGCCGCGGAGCGCGGCGTGCTGGTGCCGCTGCTACGCGAGTGTTTCCTTACTCGCACGGTGGACGAGTGGGTCGCCGCACTGAGCGCCGAGGAAGTGCCTTGCACGCGCGTCAACAATATCGATCAGGTGGTCACCGACGAGCAAGTGAACGCCCGCGAAATGATAGTCGGTCTCGACCATCCCACCAGCGGCAAGATCAGGATGGCCGGCTTGCCGATCAAGTTCTCGGAGACACCAGGTCGCATAAGCACCGCTGCCCCACTGCTGGGCGCGCATTCCGCCGAAATTCTGCGGGAGCAGGGGTTTGGCAGTGATGAGATCAAAAAACTGCAATCCGCAGGGGTCATTGGGGGAAACGCCGCCTAGTCAGGTTGCGTTAGCGATAAAGGGAAAGCAATGGATGACGACCAACCGCTTCAGCTGATGGGCGCCGACCACGAGAAAAAGTTTCTTCTTGATCCTTACCTCGACTGGCTCAAGAAGGAGGGTGCACTTGTCCATGAAGGGTTCAGTGTGGATGCACTGGCCGCTGAAACTAATTTCTGGCCACGCTACGACTGCAATGCGGCGTTCATTCATGTCCGCGGGCGAGGAGATTATCTCAGCGTCTACGCGCTCGACCTCAAGCCGGGCGGCAAAACTCGGCCGGTGAAGCACATCTACGAATGCTTCATTTATGTTCTCCAAGGCCATGGCTCGACCGCGGTCGATCTTCCGGGCGGCAAGCGCCACACATTCGAATGGGGGCCGAAAAGCCTCTTCGCCGTGCCGCTCAATCTCAAATACCAGCTTTTCAACGGATCCGGAAGCGAGCGCGCGCTGCTCGCTTGCACGACGTCGCTGCCTTTCACACTAAACCTCTTCCATGATGAAGGGTTTCTGTTCGACAATGAATACACGTTCATGGGTCGCATCGGCAATTCGAAATACTACGAGGGCGACGGGGATTTCATCTCGATCAAGGCCGGGCGCCATATGTGGGAGACTAATTTTGTCCCCGACCTGACGCAGATCGAACTTCCGGCTTGGAAGGAGCGCGGCGCTGGCGGCTCGAGTCTTGCCTTCGCGCTGGCGGACGCCTCTATGCATGCGCATGTGTCCCAAATTCCGACTGCGCGTTACAAGAAGGGCCACCGTCATGCCGACGGCGTTCATATCTGGGCGGTCGATGGCAGCGGTTACACGATGCTCTGGCACGATGTGAACGGCGATCGCGAGTTCATCGAGGTTCCTTGGCGCCACGGGATCGTCTACGCGCCGCCGTACATGATGTTCCACCAGCATTTTAACACCGCGCGCCAGCCGGCCAGATATCTCGCCATTAGCATGGGTAGTCGGCGATATCCGCTGTTCCGCATCAAGCGGGAAAGCGCTGGCGGCAAGGTTGACACAGACATTAAGAAGGGCGGCAATCAAGTCGAATATGAAGACCAAGATCCTGAGCTCCACCAACGTTGGCTGCAGGAAATCGCTCGAACCGGTATTGAACCGGACATGAAAGAATTTGTGAAATCCTTTTAAAATGAAAGTAGGGTCCGTGCTTGAACGCGCAGATGGCCAGCCAGCGACGTATTGGGAGATTGCAGAGAAAAAGGGCCGCGCTCGGGGGCAAGGTCAGATTGGTCAGGGTGGTCAGGGTGGCAGGGCTGTTCAACGCTCTCAACTGACGGTCATTGCCAATATTGATTTGAGCCCGCCGAGCGCGGCCGCGTATCGATCCTGGGCGATCGTACCGGACTGGTTCGTTCTCAGGATGTTGTAACCGAAGCTTCGGAGTCTCGCGAAGATGCCGGGATTTTTTCGGATTCGCGAGGCGCGGCGCGGATCCGGGATTGTCGACAGGAGCGAAAGAAGGCGTTCGAATGATTTCATGGCGACCTCCGAATGATTCGGCCACCTC
>CANJNI010000060.1 GCA_947475995.1 Beijerinckiaceae bacterium
CTTGTTGATCATCTGGGCGTAGGTCAGCTTCTGCTGCTTGGCGAATGCATATTCGACATAGCCGATGGAGTTCTTCGTCTGGGCGACCGAACCCGCAACTCCGTCATTCCCCTTGGCGCCTACGCCGACCGGCCATTCGGGGCTCTGGTTGACGCCAATCTTTTCCTTCCACTCCGGCGATACACGCGCGAGGTAGTCGGTGAAGTTGAAGGTCGTGCCCGAACCGTCGGAGCGGCGCACGACCGTGATGGCGGTCGCAGGAAGCTTGACGGAAGGATTGAGCTTGGCAAGGGCCGCATCATCCCATCGCTTGATCTTGCCGAGATAGATGTTGGCGAGCGTCGGACCGTCGATGACGAGTTCGCCGGGCTTGACGCCTTCGAGGTTCACCACGGCCACGATGCCGCCCATCACCATCGGCCATTGAACGAGGCCAGCCTTGGCCTGATCTTCCGCCGTCTGCGGAATGTCGCTCGCGCCGAAAGTAACGGTCTTCGCCTTGATCTGGTTGACGCCGCCACCGGACCCGATCGCCTGATAGTTCAGGCCCGTGCCGGTCTCCTTCTTGTAGGCCTCGGCCCACTTCGCATAGAGCGGAGCCGGGAAGGTCGCGCCCGCGCCTGTGATGTCGGCAGCCCGCGCCGGAGCAGCAGCGGCCATTGCCAGCAGCGCCACGGCTAAAATGGAATTCTTCATACACGCCTCGTGAGGTTCGTTTCGGTCGAAGACCGCGAGACGCATCCGGCGTCCCAATGTCCTCACCTCTTGCTACAGAGCCTCTGTCAAAGTGACACGACGTTTGGATGACAGTTTTATGACAAGGGTCGCGCGGACAGGGGAGCACGCGCGAGGCCGGATGGATTTATTTATCGCGCCCCTTGCGGGCGGCCTTCCGGGTGACTCAGCCGCATGTATATTCAGTTTGTTGACTGATTCGCCGAGTTCGCGTGTCCATTTTCTCGACCTAGGGGCATTGCAATGACGTCGGCCATCACGACGGCGGCGTGGAACCGCATCAACGCAGATCTTCACGCAGCAGAAGCCGAAAAGCGTTTCTCCGACACGCTGCGGCATTTCGGCAATCTGCTGAGGCTGGCGGCTTCTGTTCAACAGCCGGAAGATGAGGCGATGCGGGCTGCGTCGCAGACGGTGCGTCAGTGCCTGTCGGCTCTTTACCTGGCTGGATTGCGCTTGCGCGGCGCGGCGACCGCCGATTCCCGGCTGCAGATGTTCGACGATTTCCGGATCTCGGCGGCGGCAATGAATGTCGTTTCAGGGCTGGCCCTGTCGCAAGAGGAAATCGCACGGCAATTGCTCGATGTCGCAGGGCAACTGGTCCGGCAGGCCCACGACGCCTATGGAGCCGGCTCCGGCGCGCGCTGAAGGGCGGGCCCTCTGGCAGCCCCGACCGGACTGATTGACATCCCCAGACCCGTCATGCATGAAAAGCTAAGAAAAGTGATTTTGTGCATAATTTTTGCCGCATCCGCTGCGGCTGAGGCAAACAAAAAGAAACCCGACCGTCCGGCGTCTGTGTCAACATACGAGGACCGCCGCAGGGCCGTAATGTGAAGGAACGACGCATGAGCATCACGACAACGCAGGTGGCGATTGTGGGTGGTGGACCGGTAGGGCTTTCGCTGGCTCTGGATCTGGGCCAGCGCGGCATCAAATGCGCGCTCATCGAGCGGCGCGGCGAGATGCACAACATTCCCAAGGGACAGAACCTGACCGCCCGCACGATGGAGCACTTCCAGTTCTGGGGCGTCGAGAAGGATGTGCGGGCCGCCCGCGTCATGCCGAAGGATTTTCCCATCGGGGAAGTGCTGGCCTATCGGGACCTCACGACCGACTGGTGGCAGGCCAGCCCGGAGCGCGAGCAGGTGCTGTCCTTCTATTCCCAGACGAACGAGCGCATGCCGCAGTACCAGGTGGAAACCGTCCTGCGCAAAGCCATCGCCAAACTCCCGAGCGTCGAGATCATCTACGACTGGTCGGCCGCCTCGCTGAAGCAGCATGAAGGCGGCGTGGAACTCGTGCTCGAAGGTCCGCAAGGCGAGGCCAGAACGATCCTGGCCGATTATTGCGTCGGCGCGGACGGTGGCCGCTCGATGGTGCGCGAAGCCGTCGGGATTACACGATCGGGCACCGATTTCGGCGCCAAGATGGCGCTGCTGGTGTTTCGTTCAAAGGAGTTGCACGAGCGCCTGCAGCGATTCCCGAAGCGCTCGACCTATACGGTGCTGAAGCCCGAACTGAACGGCTACTGGCAATTCTTCGGCCGCGTCGATGTGGGCGAAGGCTGGTTCTTCCACGCGCCCGTACCCAACGACGCCGACAAGGATTTCAACTTCGCGAAGCTGCTCCACGAGGCCGCGGGTTTCGAATTCGCCTGCGAGTTCGACCATATCGGCTTCTGGGATTGCCGCATTGCGATTGCGGAACGCTATCAGGTCGGGAGGGTCTTCATCGCCGGCGACGCGGCGCACACGCATCCGCCCTACGGCGGGTTCGGGCTGAACAACGGCGTCGAGGACGCCGCCAATCTCGGCTGGAAACTGGCGGCAGTGCTGAAAGGCTGGGCGGGCGCGAAGCTGCTCGAAACTTACAGTCAGGAACGCCAGCCGGTCTTCCGCGACATCGGAGAGGACTTCATCGCCGGCTGGATTCGCGAGGAAGGCGAATGGCTGCAGCGCTACAATCCCGACAGGAATCTGGAAGAGTTCGAGGCAGCCTGGAAGAACCTCAAGATGCGCGGCGGTTCGCGCGGCATGACCTATGAGCCGCACTATGAGGGATCGCCCGCCGTGGCCGGCCCGACAGGCGGGAAGCCATCCGCGCATGGCCAGCATATGTTCAAGGCGCGCGCCGGGCACCACCTGACGCCGCAGACGCTGGCGGATGGGCGCAGCAATTTCGACGCGCTGGGCAGCGAGTTTACGCTGCTGGCGTTCGGGGCGGGCGATGCTGCCGACAGGTTCCCCGCGAGCGCGAAGCAGCTGGGCATTCCGCTGACGATCCTGCGCGACGGCAATCAGGCTGCGCGAGACGCCTATGAGGCCGATCTCGTTCTTGTCCGGCCGGATCAGTATGTGGTCTGGACCGGCGACACCGCGCCCCACGATGTGGCCGAATTGCTCCGCAAGGTGACCGGGCGCTGATCGCGCCCGGCTCCGGCCTCATCCGAGCGTCGGATCAAGCACGATCTTGCCAATGGCCGGATCGGTTTCGGTCAGGCGATGCGCCTCGACGGCCTGAGATAGCGGCATCACGCGCTCGATGCGCGGCCTGATCTTTCCTTCCGCGACGGCCTGATAGCATTTCTCGCGATCGCCGGGCTCATAGCCCGGCATTCCCATTATGCTGATGCGCTTGTCGTAGAGATGGAAGAAGTCGATCGACACGTTCGGTCCGCCATGCGCGCCGGCCGTGACGAGACGTCCTTTCGTGCCGAGGCAATGAAAGGCCGACGGCAGCACCCTGGGATTGGCTATATTGTCATAGAGGACATCGACGCCCTTGCCTCCGGTGATCTTCATGGTCTCCGCCACGAGATCCTGCGTGGAGGAATCGAGCGCGTAATCCGCCCCCACGGTGAGGCCGTAGTCGGCGCGGTCGCGCGATCCCGCGACGGCGATCACCTTCGCGCCGATGACGTTCTTGGCGATCTGGATGCCGATGGAGCCGAGATTGCCGCTCGCCCCCATGATCATCGCCCATTCGCCCGCCTTCAACTTCGCCACATTGCAGAGAAGATTCCAGGCAGTCGGACAATGGCGGCCCACGACCGCGGCTTCGTGCAGATTGACATGCGCGGGCAGACGGTCGCCCATGCAGGCGGGTACGCAGATGAGTTCGGCAAAACCGCCCTGCCGCTTGATGCCCATCATGCCGGCCGGGCCGGTGAAGCCCTTGCCTTCGAAAACCGTGTCTTCCGGCACATCTTCCAGCGGCATGTTGCCCGCGACCGCGATGTGGTCGCCGACCTTCCAGCGCGTCACGTTGGCGCCGACCTTGTCGATCACGCCCGCACAATCGACGCCCGGCGTGAAGGGCGGCTTGACGCCGCGTTGCGGCTGAAGCCCGCCGCGCACCGCAACATCGAGTATGCGGTTGATGGTCGCCGCATGGACCCGGATGCGGATCTCGTTCGGCTTCGGCTCGGGATCGGGCACGGTCTCGTACCGCATCACCTCGGGCGGACCGAATTCATGCACCACGATGGCTTTCACGGTTGTCTATCCTTCGCGCGTCGCCTGCAAAAAAACGCCGGCGAAAATCGCCGGCGTTGAAAGAGTTTTAGGGCCCTTACCAGGTCTTCGGCACCGGGTCGTTGATGGCGTCTTCCAGCGGATTGCGACGCTTGAACTGCGTGGCCGGGCGCACGCGATCGTCAGGACCGATCTGGTCCATCTCGCAATAGATTTCGAATTCGAAACCGTCCGGATCAAGGAAGTTGATCGAGATGTTGCAGCCGCCGCCCTTGCGGCCCTCGAACACGATCGGAATGTTGTTCTGCTTGAAGTACGCCTTGGCCTGCTTGAGGATCTCGATATTGTCGACCTCGAAAGCCAGATGCTCCATCTGGAGGCCGCCGTTCATGTCGCGCTTGCCGGGCTTGCCCTTGATGGGCTTGAGGCCGATGCCGTGGTGGTCGGCCGCGCAGCGCAGGAACACCATGCCGTGTTCGTTGCGATCGGATTCCTTGAAGCCCATGACTTCGGTCCAGAATTTCACGGTGCGTTCGACGTCGGTGACTTCGTAGACAAAATGACCGAGCTTGTTGCACTTGATCGGCGATGTTCCGACATAGGTCGAGCCGTGCTGCGACCCTACTTCATGCGCTTCCTTGCGGCGCGCTTCGGTGGTGGCGTGAATGTTCACTTCGACCTCCTGCTCAGTTCCGGGCCGGATCGGGTCCGGCCTTTGTGTTGCAACATATAGCGGCGGCTTCAGCGGTCGCCAATTTTCTGTTCGAGCCAGCGCATGGCCATCACGATCACGGTCAGCGGGATGATCTGGACGACCCCGAGCGCACAGATCGCCCCGAAGCTGCCGCCCTCCTCCCACATGGTCAGGCTGATGGTGCCGAGCACATGGGTCCCGGGCCCGGAGAGGAAGATGGAGGCCGACAATTCGCGAACGGCCAACACGAAGATGTAAAGCCAGGCGGCCAGCAGAACCGGCGACAGCAACGGCAACAGGACGCGGCCGAACGTCCGGAAGAGACCGGCCCCGCTCATCTGGGCGGCCTCTTCCAGCTCCTTGTGGATCTGCGCGAGGCCGCTCGACAGGAACCGCATCCCGTAGGGAAGGTTCATCGTCACATAGGCGATCAGCAGGATCCAGACCGTGTTGTAGACCGGGATCGGGATGATCAGGTAGGCGAACAGGATGCTGGCGCCCATGATGACGCTGGGAATTGCAATCGGCGTGAAGGCGAGCGCATCCAGCACCCAGCCATAGGACTTGGCCGAGCGGTGCGCCACCCAGGCCATCATGAAGGTGAACAGCACCACGATGGTCGCCGCCATGGCGCCGAGCATGACGCTGTTCTTCACCGCGCCGAGGAAGATCGGATAGTGCAGGATGGTGTCGTAGGAGGCGAGCGACATCGAGCCGAGCGCCGAGAGCGACGGCAGGGTGACGTTCCGGAAGAATGACTGCCAGACCAGCGTGAAGAGCGGCAGGCCGAGCGTCATGACGAACATCAGCAGCACGGCGGCGAAAACCGGCCAGCGCCAGCGCCCAAGCTGGATCAGCGTCGGCCTGTAGCCCTTGCCGGTGATGGTCGCGAAGGCTTCGGCGTTCTTTGTCGCGCGGCGATAGAAATAAACGCCCAGAATGCAGATGAGCAGCAGCATCACGCCGTGGGCGCTCGCCAGTCCGAATTGCGGCGGCGAGCCGCTTGTCTCGCTCTGGATCTGGGTGGTCAGCACGAAGATGCGCGAGGGCAGGCCCAGCAGGCGCGGCACTTCAAAGGATTCGATGCCGCGAATGAACAGCAACAGGATCGTGGAGAGGATCGCGGGACGCAGCAGCGGCAGCGAGACGCGCACCGTCATCTGGGCGCTGTTCGCGCCGGCCATCACGGCCGCCTCCTCCATGCGCGTGTCGAGCACGCGGAGGGCCGGTCCCATCAGCAGATAGACGAGCGGGAAGTAATGGCTGGACAGGGTCCAGATCATGCCGCCCATCGAGTAGATGTTGACGGGCGATTTTGTCAGGCCGAACCATTGCTTCAGTTCGCCGTTAAGCCAGCCGATGTTCGGGCTGAAGATCAAAATCCACGCCATCGTGGTCAGAAGGCCTGGCAGCGCGAAGGACATCAGCGCGCAGACGTGGAAAAAACTGCGGCCCGGAGCATCGGTGCGCTCGACAACCCACGCAACCAGAGACCCCAGAGCCAGCGTGACCGCCGCCGTTCCGGCTGCAAAGATGAAGGAGGTCGCGAACAGTTCAGGCAGGTGCCGGTCGGTCAGAACATCGGCGAAATTCTGAAGCGTGAAAGCCCCCGGACCGAACGGGGTGTCTTCCGCGAAGGCCGTGTAGAGCAGCGCCGCAAGCGGCACGAAGGCCAGCCAGATCGTGATGGCGGCGCAAAGGACGAGCAGCAACTTGCCGGGCGTCACCACCTGCGCAAGCCGCCTGAAAAGAACGCCGGCGCCCTGTCGGGGCGCCAGCGCCGGATGCGTCGGTGTGCTGGAGGACATGCGGTTCCGTTGCGTCCTGAGGTCGAACGATCGCGATCAGCGGAGGTCGAAGACCTGCTTGAACGTGCGCGCCCACTTCTGCTCATCCGCAGGAGACAGCAGAACCGGCTCGATCTTCTTGCCTTCGAGAGCCTTCAGGATGCCGGGCGGATTGGTCTCCACATCCGAGCGGGTCGGAATACGACCGCGCGCAGTGAGAGCCGTCTGGCCTTCCTTGCTGAGCATGAAATTGGTGAAGAGGCGCGCGGCATTCGGATGCGGGGCCTTTTCGTTGACGCCGGCCTGACCGTAGAAGACCACGACCGGATCGAGCACCCAGAAATCCGTCGGCGCGCCCGAGAGCTTCACGTTCAGCGTCAGGTTCAGGTAATTGGTGATGGCGACGTCGAACTCGCCCGCCCCGACCGAACGCGCGAGCGCCAGATGGCCGTTCGACATGCGGGGCTTCAGGTTCTCGAAGAAGGCCTTGGCGAGTTGCTCGCCCTTCTGTTCGCCGTAGAAGCGATAGATGCCCGAAAGCCAGCTCGCATCGCCGACGTCGAGACCCACCTTGCCGGCCCATTCCTTCTTCTGGGACAGTTCCTCGAAGCTCTTGGGCAGGTCTTCCTTCTTCACCTTGGTGGTGTTGTAGGCGGGCGTGTTGTAATTCGCGTAGACGCCCCACCACTTGCCGCCCGGGTCGCGCCCGCCGGCCTGAATGTTCTTGGCTTCCGGCGGCTCGTATTTGGCGAGCAGTTCGGGCGGCATCTTGCTGACTGCCGTCGTCTGGATCACGTCCCACGACTGACGGCCCGCGCGCTGCTCGACCATGATGCGCGAGAGGAGGCCGGTGTCGGAATTGCGCACCAGTTCAATCTTGATGCCGCTGGCTTCCTCGAAGACCTTGAGGATCGGCAGCGCCTCTTCCTCGTTGATCGACGTGTAGAGGGTCATGGTGCCCTCCTTCTTTGCAGCCGCCAGAAGATCGGGGATCATCCAGGATTGCTGGGCGGAAGCCGTGCCGCCGAAGCCCAAGGCGAGGATCACCGCCAGAGCGCTGGCATTTCCGAAAGTCGAGACTTTGCAGGTGCGGGATGTCGACAGGATCGCCTTCATGGGAATCTCCTCGATCGATATGTCTTGTTCGAAATTGGGCCGGGAGTAACGGCGCCCCGCGCACCCTGTCAAATGATGAGACAGGCTTATCATGCGCGGGGCGGATCGGCTACTTGGCCTTGGCGCGCTCGGCGAACGAGGTGTCCACATAGCGGGTGACCGGCGGGGTCGGACCCTTGGCTTCGCCGTAGACGCTGCGCAGTTTCAGGACCTGCTCGACGCCCTTGAGGTTGACTTCCGCGTGCGGGTTCAGGCCGCCCGGGCCCACCAGACGGTCATAGAGAGCAGACAGTTCGGAGTCGGACATTCCCTTGACGCGGCTCTTGAGCACTTCGAGCGCGCCCGCCTTGTTGGCGAACACCCAGTCGGTCGCGGCGATGACGGCGCGCGTGAGGCCCAAAGCCTCCTTCTCGTGCGCCTTTGCCCAGGACAGGCGAAGCGCATAGGTGCTGCCCTGATAGGCGCCGATCTCGACCGCAGCGTCAGCCAGAATGTTGTAGCCGTCGCGCTGCGCCTGCAAGTCCTGCGGGCTTGAGATGATGGCCATCTGGGCTGTGTTGTCGAGCAGGGACTTCATGCGCGCATCCGTGCTGCCGACCGTGATGACCTTGTAATCGCGGTCCTTCAGGATGCCCTTGTTCTGCAGGATCTGGTAAAGCACGGTCGCGTAGCCCGACGTCAGCGCGTCGACCGAAACGGTCTTGCCCTTGATGTCCGCAAACGTCTTGATCTCGGGGCGCGACAGAACGCTGTTCATGCCCGAATGGACGCCCAGAATGGCCTTGATGTCGAAATCGTCGAACTTCGCGGCCCCCTGCCCTTCCGTATAGGCGACGATGTTGTCGAAGGCCGTCGAGGCGAACTGGTACTTCCCGGCCATCAGGTCGCGGAACTGCGCCTCGGACCCAGCAGTCTGGGTGATGGTGACCTTCAGGCCTTCCTTTTCGAAGAAGCCCTTGTCGACGGCCGTCCATGCCGGAAGGTTGGTGGCGCCCCCGAAGGAAATCATCCCGATGGGCGTGAGCGATTGCGCGCCCGCAAGCGTTGAAGTCATGATGGCGAAAACCCCCGTAAGGCCGGCGACAAGCAATTTCATGCGTTTCTCCCTGATGTCCGTTGCGCCGCACCGGGCAGGACATTCGTTGCCAAACTTGGCCTTATGTCGCCGATAACGGCATTTCCGTCAACGCGCTCCGGCCGGGACAATTCATCCTTCTTCCCGGGCGCATCGAGATGGTCCTGGATTGTGGGCTACTTGAAGATTTCCTTCTCGATCGCAGCCCATTTCGCCTGATTGGCGTCGATATAATCCGGCCGGATGACGTTGAAGGTGAAGCCGCCCTGTTCGGGCTTCAGGGACGGGATCTTGGCCGGAACCCCCGGGTGGACAGGCAGATAGCCGTTTTCGGCCATGACGGTCTGCCCGGCGCGGGAGATGACGAAATCGACGAAAAGCCTAGCGGCATTGGGATGTTTCGCGTCCGCCGAGATTCCTATGGAGGTGGCGCTCATGGCGACGGGACTGATCGGCAGCCATTGCACCGGCGCGCCATTGGCGGCGCTCAGGGCGGCGTGCACGTTGGTCATCTGCAGGCCGAGCGGATATTCGCCGGCTATCACGTTGTCCATCAGGGCGCGGACGCTGCCGCCGTAGAAGCTGATGTTCTGCCCAGCCAGACGCTTCAGATATTCAACGCCTTTTTCCTCGCCGAACGTCAGAAGGGCGTTGGCGATGAAGCCGGTCGAGCCTGTAAGGTCGCCGCGCTTCCAGACCAGCTTGCCCTTCCATTTGGGATCGAGCAGATCCTCATAGGTCCTGGGCACATCCTTCGCGGCGACGAGGTCGGTGTTGTAGGCGGGCGCGTGGACGTTCGTATAGGTGGCGATCCACAGGCCGTCCTGGTCCTTGAACTGGTCGGGGATTTCCTTGGCGCTCGGCAGGTCGAGCCTGGCGACGCCGCCCGCCTTGTGCAATTCGCCGATGCCGGCGCTGAGGCTCCAGACATCGCCCTGCGTGGCGTTGGCCCTCTTTTCGGTCAGCAGGCGCATCAGGTTCTGGTTGCTGTCGCCGCGGACATATTCGACCTTCACGCCGGGAAAGCGCTTCTCGAATTCGGAAAACATGGGCTGGGCGAGCTGGTCGACAATCCAGGTCGTGTAGAAGACCAGCTTGCCCTCCCGGCGCGCGCCTTCAAGGGTGGCCGGATCGGCCGTGTAGGGCACAGAGGCCTGCGCCCATGCGGCGCCCGCAAAGCACATGAAACCCATCAGGAAAGCCGCGGTGGCTCGAAACATCGTCTCCTCCATTCGGTCCGGTCCCGATCCGGCTCGGCTGCGGGACCGCGTTGCACGAATTAGACACCCTGAGGGGCGGTTCGCCAAGCGTTTTGCTGCATTTTCAAGCCCGAATGGCTGCGTTTACGGTTGCGTTCGTCTTGTGGAACTTCCGGTTTCCTGCTAGGGAGCCGCCTTCGTCCGGGAAGCCGGGCGGAAACGTTTCCAGCTCCGGCTCCGCGCCGGCCCGCCCAACAGCGGGGCTTCATCGCACAGTCGATAAGCGCCGGCGCCCGGAAACGTCCCGAAACGCTAACCATCGCCGGCGCCGCCTGCATTCAGGCATTTCAGGAGAACGAATGTCCGCTACGTCCACGAGCTTCGCGCCGTCGCGCGAGGATTTTGCCGCAATGCTCGACGCGAGCTTTGGCGAGTCCGACGCCCTTGAAGGTTCGGTTGTCAAAGGCATTGTCGTCGCCATCGAAAAGGATATGGCCGTTATCGACGTCGGTCTGAAGACCGAAGGTCGCGTGGCCCTCAAGGAATTCATGGGCCCCGGTCGCGACCAGGTGCTCAAGGTCGGCGACGAGGTCGAGGTCTATCTCGAGCGCGTTGAAAACGCCCTCGGCGAAGCCGTCATCTCGCGCGACAAGGCTCGCCGCGAGGAGAGCTGGGTCAAGCTTGAAAAGGCTTTCGAAGCCAACGAAAAGGTCGAAGGCGTCATCTTCAATCAGGTCAAGGGCGGCTTCACGGTCGATCTCGACGGCGCCGTGGCGTTCCTGCCGCGTTCGCAGGTCGACATTCGTCCGATCCGCGACGTCACCCCGCTCATGGGCGTGCCGCAGCCGTTCCAGATCCTCAAGATGGATCGCCGCCGCGGCAACATCGTCGTGTCGCGCCGCACCGTGCTCGAAGAGAGCCGCGCC
>CANJNI010000061.1 GCA_947475995.1 Beijerinckiaceae bacterium
TAGGGTCCAGACTCATAACCAGTAGCTGACGGTGGCTGCGATACAGACGGCAGCGAGGAAGTTGGTTGCGCTTCTATCGTATCGGGTGGCGATGCGCCGGAAGTCCTTCAATCGACAGAACATGCGTTCGATCGCATTGCGGTTGCGATAGAGGAACGGCGAGAAGCAGGTTTTCCATTTGCGATTGATCTTCGGTGGGATATTGGGCATTGCGCCATGCGCCTGTACCTGTTCGCGAATGGCGTTGGAGTCGTAGCCTTTGTCAGCGTGCAGGATTTCACATGGGGGGAGCTTTTCGATCAGCGCAGCGCCTGCAGTGCAATCTGCGATCTGGCCGCCTGTGAGCATGAAGGCGATTGGACGGCATTGGGCATCTGTCAGCGCGTGGATCTTTGTCGTGCGTCCGCCGCGCGAACGGCCGATCGCCTGATTTTTCTCCCCCCTTTTCCGCCTGCAGCGGAGCGATGCGCCTTGACGGCTGAACTGTCGATCAGCACCTGTGCGGGCGGCCCGCCGGACTGTGCAAGCGCCTCAAACAAATCGACCCAGACGCCTTTGGCAGCCCAGCGAACGTAGCGATTGTAGAGCGTCTTCTTCGGCCCGTATTCGGGCGGCGCATCGACCCATCGACCGCCCGATTTCAGAACTTGCACGATGCCGCTGATGACGCGCCGGTCGTCAACCCGCGCCTTGCCGCGCGTATCGGAAGGAAGATGCGGCTCAATCCGCGAAAACTGCGCATCCGTCAGCCAGAACAAGTCCCGATTCACTGTCGCTTCCTTTCGGAAGCCGTGAATCACAACTCGCTGATCATGACAATGATTTTATGGGTCTGGACCCTAATGCTGCGAGCGCCCTGCTAGCTGATCGCCGACGTTTTCTCGCGCACCAGAAAGCTTTCGCCGCGATCGAGAAAATCCAGCGCGAGCGCCCCGACCCGTTTGGGTTGGTCGAATTCCAGCGCATGCGCCGCGCCGTGGATATAGGTCAGATGTGACTGCGGAATCGAGCCCTTTAACAGATGGCCGGTTTCTGCCGGAATGATCGTATCTTGCGTGCCCATCAGGATCAGTGTTCGGGCCTTGATGCCCGGAAGGTGCGCGGCCAGCGCATCGTCGAACGCCAATCCTTGCGTATAGGTCAACGTGGCCTTGCGGTTGGCCATCTGCTGCGCATCGGAGCGCTTTTCGACAGGCGCGCGCGCGGGCTGTGCGTAAAGCGCTCGCTGGCGAGCCTCAAATTCGGCAGGCAGGCCGCCCTTGTTGTCGGCCCGCAGTCCTGCGGGTGCTTCCAGCACGAGTTGTCCCACGAGGTCCGGGTGCTTTGCGGCGATCCAGAGCGCGAGCCAGCCGCCGAAGGATTCGCCGACCAGATCGCACTTGCCGCATGTTTGGCGGATGAACGCAGCCATCACATCCGCAAGCGCCTCCATGCCGGAAACGCCCTTGTGCAGCGGCATCCCGTCAAATCCCGGCGCATAAGGCTGATGCACCGCGTGATGATCCGCGAGCATTTCAACAAGTGGTGAATGTCGCGGACCCGCCGCACTGTGCAGATGCACCACCGGACGGCCTTCGCCGCCGCTGCGCACCCGCACCACGCCGGTCGGCAAGGTCACATCGCTTTCGGAAAAGGAATGCGCGCTCATCTCGCCCTCACAGGTCTGCCACATGCGGCAGCACACGATCGCGGAACAATTCCATGCCGCGCAGCACCGCAGAATCCGGGATCGTGCCGATCTTCATGTTGATGTTGATATGGCCTGCGCCCAGATGCTTCCGAAGCCGCTTGATCTGTTTCACCACGGTCTCCGGGCTTCCGCAGATCACCGAACCGGCGTCGATCTGTTCTTCCAGCGTGCGGCTCTTGTGGACCACAAGCCGCTTGACGAAAAACTCGCGCTGCTCCTCGTCGGAGAAGAAGCGCGTCTTTTGAAGCACGATGCGCTGCGCATCCTGCTGCGGGCGCATGAGCTTGCTGTGAAAATATTCAAGCCCGGCCCGCATGATCTCGCGCGCCTCCTGGTCTGTCTCGGCGATGCAGGTTTGCTGGCCGAGCAGGACATCCTCCGGACCCGTTTCGCGTCCGAACGCGCGCGCAGTCTTGCGGTAAACCTCGATGGTCTTTGCGGCTATGTCGAGATCGATGATGAGCGTCATGCCGATCATCGCATCGTACTGACCGACGAACTCGGCGGATTCATCGTTCGAGGCTGAAAGCAGCATGCGCGGATGCGGCTTCTGCATGGGCTTGGGCCAGATCGAAATGCCGCGGTGCTGGTAGAACTCGCCCTCCCAGCCGAACGGTTCGGGCTCCGTCCATGCTTTCAGGATGAGGTCGAGCGCCTCCTTCATGCGGGCGCGCGATTCCGAGGGCGGCACGTTGTAGGCGATATATTCATGCGGAATGCCGCGAACGAAACCTGCGATCAGCCGCCCGCCGGACATCACGTCCAGCATCGCATATTCTTCGGCCACCCGGATCGGATTAAGCAGGGGCAGGAGATTGCCGAGCATCGCGAGCTTGATCGACTTCGTGCGCTGCGACAGCGCCGCGCCGATCAGGTTGCAATTGTTCATCATGCTGTAGGGCGAGAAATGATGCTCGTTCGCCGCCACCGCGTCGAACCCGCACTGCTCCGCATAGGCCATGGTGTCGATATAGGTATCGTAGAGCGCCTTGCCGCGCGCCGCATCGAAGCTCGCGTTGGGGGCAGGCCATTGCGACGGCGTTTCGTCCAGATCCGTCCATGGCATCAGATGGAAGAAGGAAAATTTCATCGACTGTCCCTGCGGCCTGCCTGTCGTCGGCCGTGCGCGCCGCCTCATGCCATTTTCCGCCGCGAACCGGAAGCCCCGTCGGCGTTCAGTTCTTCGTATAGCGCGGAAGCGACCAACCGAACCGCATCGCCAGCGCGCGCAGGCCCGCGCCCACCGCAAGCCCACAGGCCATTGCGAGATCGCGCGGCGCGCCCGCCAGCGACAGGCTCACGAAGACGCCCGCCGCCGCCAGCGCCGCCATGACATAGATTTCATAGGACAGGACGACGGGAGACTGGTTCGCAAAGACGTCGCGAATGATGCCGCCAAAGCTCGCCGTGATGACGCCCATCACGATGGCCACGACCGGATGCGAACCAAGGACCAAAGCGCGTTCCGCGCCCGTGACCGCAAATAGCGCCAGCCCGATGGCGTCGATCCACAGCACAAGGCGGTAGCGGCTTTCGGGAATTCGCGGAACGAAAAACATCGCGGCGGAAATGACCGTGCAGACGACCAGATAAGCGGGTTCGCGCACCCAGAACACCGGCGACTGGCCCAGCAATAGATCCCGCAACGTTCCGCCGCCGATGCCTGTCACGGTGCCGAGCACCACGAAGCCGACGATGTCCATCTGCTTGCGCGAGGCCACGATGGCCCCGGAAATCGCGAAAGCCACGATGCCCATCCAGTCGAGCGCCGCCGTGACGGTGTTGAAGTTCATCATCGCATCATGTGCTCAATCGAACGGATAGACGCCCGGCTCCTGCCGGTAGGCGTGTTCGATGCCGTGAATGCCCGAGCGCAGCATCGCGGCCCAGGAGTCGCGCGTCGTGGCGCCGATATGCGGCGAGGCGAAGAAGTTCGGCACGTCGAGCAGCGGATTGCCGTTGGCGGGCTCGACGGCGAACACGTCAAAGGCCGCGCCGCCGATCTGGCCGCTTTCGAGCCGCTCTTTAAGGGCTGTTTCATCCACCATCGCGCCCCGCGCGCAATTGATCAGGATGCCGCCGCGCTTCATCTTGTCGAGCACCTCTCCGGTATAAAGCCCGATGGTGGTCTTGTTGCGCGACAGATGGATGGTGACCACATCGGAGCGCGCCCACATTTCGTCGGCGCTGACCGCCTCCACATCGTACTGGTCATAAAATTCCGGCATGGCGATCCGGTCGTTCGCCAGAATTTTCACCCCGTAGGGTTGAAGCAGCTTGACGACTTCCTTGCCGATATGCCCGCAACCGTGAATGCCTACGGTTTTACCGCGCAGGTCTTCGCCGAAGCCGCGCGGGCCGTTCCATTCGCCGCGTCGCAGCACCGATGAAAATTCATGAACGCGCCGCAGCGCCAGCACCATGTAGGACACGGCCAGTTCCGACACAGACGTCTTGTTGATCCCGGCGGCCCACCACATGCGGATGTTGTGACGATTGAGTATCTCGGGATCGACGTGATCAACGCCCGCCGAGCACAGCGAAACGACTTTCAGGTCGGGCAGGGCGGCGCAAACTTTTTCGGTAAAGCGGTCGAGGCCGATCACGGCGGCCTCATAGCCGCGCAGATAGTCGATCAGCTCGTCTTCTTTCAGCGGCGGACGCGTTGTGCGAAATTTCGTGCCCGGATAGAGCTGCGCGAGTTCGGCCTTCAGTTCGGGATAGAAGTCGAAATAGGGCGTGGTGACGGCGACGCGCATCAAGGGGCTCCGGACATGAAAACGGCGACGGCTTTATGCGCCGTCGCCGCGAAAACTTCGACAAAAAACTGCGCAGCTTATTGCGGCTCGATCTTGGCGATCTTCGCCCGCTCTTCCCAGGCCTTGAATTCGGCTTCCTCGAATTTGGTGAACTGTTCCGAGTTGAGCGGGAAGGGGTCGGCCCCGAGGGTGGAGAGGAACTTGGCCGTCTCGTCCGCCCGGGCGACTTCGTCCACCCAGCCACTCAGCTTCTCGACCACGGGTTTCGGGGTTCCGGCAGGCGCATAGACGCCCATCCAGCCGTGGAAGTCGAAGTTGGGCAGCCCCGACTCGATCATCGTGGGCAGCTCCGGAGCATTTGGCGTGCGTTTTGGCAGGGTGACGGCGAGGCCGCGCAACTTGCCGGTCTTCATCTGCGAAAAGGCGAAGCCGCTGTCGCTGAACATGAAAGGGAACTCGCCGGCGGTCAGGTCGCGGATCGCATCTGCGGCGCTGCGATAAGGCACCGAGACAGGTTCGAGGCCGACGCCGGTCGTGTAAAGCGCGCCTGCGACGAGCGACAAGGTGTTGGGAGAGCCGAAAGACGCCTGCTTGCCCTTCTGCTTCAGGAAAGCGGTAAGCTCCGCAACGCTTTTCACGTCTGTCTTTTCGGGATTGACGACGAGCACGAACGGAAACGCCACGATGGTTCCGATGCGGATGAAGTCGTTGACCGGATCGAAAGGCAGCGACTTGAACTGCACCTTGCTGGCCGAAAGTCCCGGCCCGAAAACCAGCGATTGTCCATCAGGCCTGGCCTTTGCGGCGGCCCCCATTGCGAGCATCCCGCCGGCGCCGACGCGATTTTCGACCACCACGGCCTGACCGGCCTTTGCGGCGATGCGGTCGGTGTAGTAGCGCGTCACGATGTCGAGGTAGGTGCCGGCCGGGAAGCCGAGATAGACCGTGATCGGCCCGCGCGGAAATTCCTGAGCGAAGCTTCTGTCGTGTGAAATGCCCAGCGCGAAAGCGCCTGCTACGGCGGCTCCCACCTTTGCGATCTTGCGACGCGTGATGCTTGTCCCGCTCATGCTTCCATCCTCGATTGCTTTCGTTATGGCGCGATTATCGCCCACAATGTCGTTTCGTCAAATGCGCATATGCGGAAAACGCTTGCCAGTACGATGCGTCTTGATCAGCTTGAATGATCGCGACACAAATCAGTTGTTGAACCGCTGAAGCGCGGACACGAAAGGGACGGAACATATGGCCACTCGCATCCTGACGACTCACGCCGGCGCCCTGCCGCGCACGCCGGAACTGACCGGCATGATCCGCGCGAAGGCGATGGGCGCGAAGGTTGACGAGGCGCAGGTCGAGGAGCTTCTGACGAAGGGCGTTCGCGAAACGGTGCAGAAGCAGGTCGAGACGGGTCTCGACAGCATCAATGACGGCGAGTTGAGCAAATCGAATTTCATGCATTACGCAGCAAGCCGCATCACCGGCTGGAAGATGCGCGAATATCTGCAAGGGCAGGGACCCGAACCCCTCAGCATCACGGCGCGCGACCGCACGAAATTCACGGATTATTTTCGTGACGGACGCGGCGGCTTCGCCAGCGGCGGAAAGGAAGGCGTTGCGGCAAACATCCGCCGCTACGAATGCGTCGAGCCGCTGCGCTACATCGGCGCGGAAGCCATGCAGAAGGATATCGCGCATTTCCGCGCCGGACTCGAGGGCGTTGAGGGCCGCACGCCGTTCCTGCCTGCGGTCACGCTTGGGGTGATCGAGCACTGGCTCTACAACGAACATTACAAGTCGCAGGAAGAGTTCCTCTACGCGATCGCGGATGTGATGCGTGAGGAATACAAGGCCATCATCGACGCGGGCTTTGTGCTTCAGCTTGACGATCCAGATCTTGCCGACGGTTGGCAGATGTATCCCCACATGAGCGTGGAGGAATATCGCCGCTACGCTATCGTGCGTCTGGATGCGCTCAACCACGCATTGCGCGGCCTGCCGCGCGAACGTATTCGCTTTCATGTGTGCTGGGGCAGCTATCACGGCCCGCACGAGTTCGACATTCCGCTCAAGGATATTGTCGATCTGCTGTTCCGGGTGAATGCGGGCGAGGTGTCCATCGAGGCCGCCAACCCGCGTCACGAGCATGAGTGGCAGGTGTTCGAGAGTTTCAGGCTGCCGAAAGACACCAAGCTCATTCCGGGCGTCGTGGGCCATTGCACCGACTTCATCGAGCATCCTGAATTGATCGCGCAGCGTCTGGAACGCTATGGGCGGCTGGTCGGTCTCGAAAATCTCATGGCCGGGACCGATTGCGGCCTTGGCAATCGCGTCGGCACGCCCTTGATCGCCTGGGCCAAGCTCGCCTCGCTCGTCGAGGGAGCGCAGATCGCCACGAAGAAGCTGGGCGGCTGAGGCTGCGCACTTGCTGACACGGGCTTGACCGTGATCAATTCGCGCCTGCGTCCCGCCCTGCAAGAGTCGGGCATTCGCGGGAGGTGTTTTTGATCCGGGATATTGTGACGTTTGTCGATGGCGCGCCTCATACGGAGGGCGTCGGCGATGCAGCCCTGCTGCTCGCCGGGCAGTTTCAGGCGCATCTCGCGGTCGTGGGCCTGCCGCGCGATGCGGGCCATGCGATGCATCTGGCCAATGCGCCTGCGCGCGCCCTCGCCGATGCGGTCAACAAGGCGCAGGGCGCAGCCGAGCGGGCAGGGAGTGCTGTCGAGCAGAGGGGTTTGGCCAACGGCCTGTCCTGTCTGCACCAGACCTTCGAAGTTCCGGCCGCCGATTATCCGGAACTCGTCACCCGCGTGGCGCGACGCTTCGATATTTGCGTGCTCTCGCTGCCGGGCGCCGAAACCCACACGGAAGACGAGGCGATCTTCGAGGCGGTGCTACTCAATTCCGGACGGCCCGTCGTGGGCGTTCCGCGCAGGGCGGCGGCTCCGCCAAAATTCGGTCGCGTCCTGATCGCCTGGGATGGCGGTCGCGAATCCGCGCGCGCCGTAGGGGACGCCATGCCGCTTCTGGAGCGCGCTGACTATGTGGATGTCGCCCGCATCGGGGATGCCGCGAAGTCTATCGACGATGAACTGCCGGGCTGCCACATTGCCGGGCATCTGGCCCGGCACGGCGTGTCCTGCGAATTCCGCCGGCTGACCGGGCGCAATTCCGTCGCCAATCTGTTGCTGGGCCATGCCGCCGAAATGGCGGCTGACCTGATCGTTATGGGCGCGTATCGCCATTCGCGCTGGCGGCAGGCGGTCCTCGGCGGGGCGACGAAAGACATCATGCAGACGACCAGAATACCGCTGCTGATGTCGCGCTGATCAGATTGCCTTCGCCTTGGCGGCGCGCGCATCGTCCTCGACTTTCAGCCGCTCGTATTCTGCGCGGATGAAGTCCTGACCATAGACGCGCTCCAGCCGCCGGACTGCGAAATGCCCGCGCGCGATCGACTGGAAATGTTCGATGAAGGCGTAATTCACCGCCGCGCCGCCCACTGCGCCCAGCACCGGAATGGCCTGCGCCAGCGCCTTCTGGCTGACCGCAATGCCGAACCGCGCCGCAATCTGCGCGATGAGCTTCACCACCGCCGGGGCGGCCTGATCGGCCACCTTCCGGTGCAGCAGATATTTGGTGGCTTCGGAGATCGACTGCGCCAGCACGGCCCGAACGGCGAAATAACCGCTCTCCATATGATCATCGACTTCGGTCCGCCCGCCCAGCGCAAAGACTTCCATGCAGGCCAGCGCGGTCGCCGGATCGTGAATGTCCTCGCCTTCCGCCCGGGCGATGTCGGCGATGGAGCGCAGGATCAGCGTCGTCGAGACCGGCAGTTCGATGGGCAGCGCCGCGAAGCCGAACGCTCCGCCGGCTGCGCCCGATGCGGTGGCGAGAGACTTGTGGAACAGGTTCGACGAAGGCTTCTGCGCCGGGTCCAGGCTGCGCAACGCGACCTTCATGGCTGCGTCCAGCGCAAGCGCGGTCGCGCGTTCGGCGACCTTCCGGGCCTTTTCCGGAATGTAGGAGCCGACAAGCTCCACCTGCTTGCCGACCATGCCGGTGAGGCGTGCCGCGAGGGACTCATGCTCCAGCCGGTCGAAGGATTCGCGCAGGACGGCGAGATCGGTCGGTTCGAGACGGCTGGAAGGGCCGGTTTCGACCGTCGCGAGGGCAGAATGTCCGGTCATGAATGCTCCAGTCTCGCCTCGTGCGAAGCGCGGACCCGAAATCTGGTCCCGCTCGCGCCCCCGCACAAGGGCCGGTCATTCCCGGCGGCGCTCGAAAAAAAGTTTCGGAAGGGTCCGGCGGCGCGGCGCTGGATTAACCCTGCAGGCGCCCGGAGTGTAACCGCAACGGCGAAACCCGGAGAGGCGGGTGTAGCCGGTTGCGGCGGCGCGGAGCAATGATCCTGCGGTTCGATCGCGGTTTGCGGAGGAGTTGCGTCAAATTTTATGAATTTTGTTTAACTGTCGTTATACTTGACACGCCAGTGATAATTATAAACGCATACACGTAAAATACGCTCGAAACGCTTCAATCAACTACAATTCGTCGCTGTCATCTTTGCTCCATAAGAAGTTGGGGGCGTTGATGTTCAGGCGTTTTGCAGGACCGGCACTTTGCGCGATCGCAATCGCGATCTCGGGCGCGGCCAGCGCGGGCGATTTCTCGAAGGCGAACTATATTGCGGTCGGACGGCAGACCCTCGTGCCTTACGGCTGGGCGGACTTCTGCAACCGCTATCAGGGCGAGTGCAATGGAAAGCCGTTGCCCGCCATGGATCTGGCGCTGACTCCGAAGACCCAGAAGATTCTCGACAAGATCAATGCCCAGGTGAATGCGCAGATCAAATCGGTGGCCGACGCCGACCATTGGGGCGTGGTCGACCAGTGGGATTATCCGTCGGACGGAAAGGGCGATTGCGAAGACTTTGTCCTCTTCAAGCGCCGTCTGTTGATGGAGGAAGGCTTTCCGCGCCAGGCGCTGCTCGTGACCGTCGTGAAGGACGAGCAGGGCGATGGCCATGCGGTGCTGACCGTCAAGACCGACAGAGGCGAGTTCGTGCTGGACAACCTGCACAACGAAATCAAGCCCTGGACGAAGACGCCCTACAAATACGTCAAGCGTCAGTCCCAGACCGATCCGAATGTCTGGATCGATATCGGCGAGCCGCCGGCCCAGCGCATCGTTTCCCGCTGAGCCGCCAGATTCCGCCCCGTACGATCGGGGCGGCTCCCGCGCACGATGTTCAACCACGGTTCATCTTGACCGTGTGAACATGTCTGTGCGTTTATGCTGTTCGCGCAGGAATTTTATTGCGCAGCGGCGCAGCGCTCGTAGTTTTGGCGCGCAAGCGGGAGAAGCGCAGATGTATTCGACACATTTGAAACCGGCGATTTATGCGGCATTCGCCGCCGGAACCATGTTTTTGCTTGCCGGTTCGGCGCAGGCGAAGACTGCCGCGCAGCAATGTTCCGCCAAATATCAAGCCGCCAAGGCCGCCAACGAACTCGCAGGCCAGACCTGGTTCCAGTTTCGCGCCAAATGCCTCAAGGACCAGAAACCGGCATTCTCCAGATGAACGCGGGTCCGAGTTCCAATCTGCCGTGACTTCCGGATTATGGCAAGCCCATGCAGACGAGGCCGGCACTCGAACGTTGTCCGGACACTCGCTGGGATTGTTCCGTGGGAAGAATGCCGAATTCGCTCTCA
>CANJNI010000062.1 GCA_947475995.1 Beijerinckiaceae bacterium
GTGTAGCCGACCGCGAGTTTGGCGGCGACCCGGGCGATGGGGAAGCCCGTGGCCTTGGAGGCCAGCGCCGAGGAGCGCGACACGCGCGGATTCATCTCGATGACGATCATGCGGCCGTTCTCGGGATTGACCGCAAACTGCACATTCGAGCCGCCGGTCTCAACGCCGATCTCGCGCAGCACCGCAAGGGATGCGTCGCGCATGATCTGATATTCCTTGTCCGTCAGCGTGAGGGCTGGCGCGACGGTGATGGAATCGCCGGTGTGGACGCCCATCGGATCGATGTTCTCGATGGAGCAGACGATGATGCAATTGTCCGCCTTGTCGCGGACGACTTCCATCTCGTATTCCTTCCAGCCGAGTACGCTTTCCTCGATGAGGACTTCGGTGGTGGGCGAAGCGTCGAGGCCGCTCTGGATGATCTCGATATATTCGTTCTTGTCGTAGGCGATGCCGCCGCCCGTGCCGCCCATGGTGAAGGACGGGCGGATGATGGCGGGCAGGCCGATATCGTCCAGCGCATCAAGCGCCTCGGTCAGGCCCTTTGACACATAACGGCGCTTGCGGTCGGCTTCCTTCGAATCCCAGTCGCGCTGGAATGCTTCGAGCGCGCGTTGCCTGGCGGCAGGATCGGACTGGCCCGCTTCGATTTCCTGACGGCGGCGCGAAAATTCGTCCTTGTCGGCCTTCTTCAGGTCCGACGCATTGGCGAGGCGCGAGCGCGGCGTCGACAGGCCGATCTTGGTCATCGCTTCACGGAACAGCTCGCGATCCTCGGCCTTGTCGATGGCTTCGGCGGTCGCGCCGATCATCTCCACATCGAGGCGCTCCAGCACCCCCATGCTCTGCAGCGACAGCGCGCAGTTGAGCGCCGTCTGGCCGCCCATGGTGGGGAGCAACGCGAAGCCGCCCGGAACCGCGTAGCGCTCTTTCTCGATGATCTTGGCGACCACTTCAGGAGTGATCGGCTCCACATAGGTGCGATCCGCCATGTCCGGATCGGTCATGATCGTGGCGGGGTTCGAATTGACCAGAACGATCCGGTAGCCCTCTTCGCGCAGGGCCTTGCAGGCCTGCGTGCCCGAATAGTCGAATTCACAGGCCTGGCCGATGATGATCGGACCCGCGCCGATGATCATGATGGTCGAGATGTCTGTACGTTTCGGCATGGTCGTCCGTTGTTCGGCCCCGCGGAACGATGCGAAGCTGCGCACACAAAAAAAGGCCGCGCTGTCGGCCTTTGGGGAGCCCGTGCGCGTCCTTGCGAATACCCCGATGGGCGTTCAGGCGGGATGCGCCCCGGCCCGAAGATGCCGCCTGATTAGACGAGAATCGTGGGGTTGGGAACCCCCGAAAGAGGCGCGGGCGGGCTTGTGCCCAGTCCAGTCCGCCCCGGTGCGCCGGCGCACATGTCCGGAGGGCGGTTCGGGATCGCGTGCGCCAGAACACCTACGGCGCAGGTTTTCGGCGCGATGGTCGGTTCAACGGAAAGACACCGTTCCTTAACCAACAAGGAGCCCGCCATGAAAACGACTTTGAAAGCCACCGGATCGGTCGCCGCTGCGGCGCTGCTGATCTGCCTTGTGTCCGGCTTGCCGTCGGCCGCGCCTGCCGTTGCGCAGGAACAGGCCGCCGCCCAGCAGGCGACGCCCATGTCGGCGGAATTCCGCCAGACGCTGCAGTCCTACGGCACGTTCAGCCAGCACGCCCGCTATGGGGAGGTCTGGCAGCCGAATGTGACGCCCGAAAGCTGGCACCCGTATCCGGCCTGCAACTGGGTCTATTCCAAACAGTACGGCTGGTACTTCAAGGACGACACACCTTGGGGCAATATCGTCCATCACTACGGCCGCTGGACCAATGACGCCCAGATGGGCTGGATCTGGGTGCCGGGCGGTGATTTCTCGCCGGGCTGGGTGGTGTGGCGCACCAGCGCCGACCATGTCGGCTGGGCCCCCATGATGCCCGATCAGGACGTGCAGCAGATTTCCGCCGACGCCTTCAACAAGTCCGGCCAGTGGACCTTCATGGACGCGAAGAAATTCGGCAATTCCTGCGCCGAGACCCTGCCGGCCTCGCAGACCCCGGTGCTGCTGCAGCAGACGAGATTCCTGACCGACGTGCGCTATGTGGGCGGCATGGCGATCATCAGCCCGCCGCCGCTGTTCGTGCAGAACATCATCGACATCGACATTCATTTCGGGCCCTGGAGCCCGTGGTTCTTCGCCCATTTCATGCTCAACATGAACTGGGTGTGGAACAACCTGAACATCATCATCGTGGCGAACTTCTGCCCGCAGCCGATCCCGTTGCACAAGGCCATGCCGGTCCAGTCGAACCCGCCCGGACCGCCTCCCGGACAGCAGGGCAACCTGACGCCGCCGCGTCCGCAGCAGCCGCCTGTCTATGAGCCGCGTCCGGATTATCCGAACTACCGCCCGCCGCAGGTGGCCGAACTCCCGCCGGTCCGGCAATTGCCGCCGCCGGTTATTGTCCCGATCTATCCGGGCCAGCCAGACGGCCATCGCCCGACCCGGCCGCTGCGTCCGAACCTGCCGGACCATGTGAAGCCCGACCAGCATGGACAGGTGACGCCGCCCTACGTGCCGGGAGGCAGAAAGCCCGTCGATCCGGGGTTCGGGCGGCCCGGTCGCCCGCCCGTCGATCCCGGCTTCATCAAGCCGAAGCGCCCGATTGATCCGGGTTTTGGAGGCCGCCGCCCGACGTTCGACCATGCGGGCCTTGGGGCCAGGGTCCAGAGGACGCCGGCAGCGCAGCAGCGCCCTGTCGTTCCGCAGATCAAGGCCAGCGTCCGGGGGCGTTTCGTGGCCACCCAGACCACGCGGGTCAACCAGCGCGCCGTCATTCGCTGAACGCGCGAATGAAATCAGCAGAAGTCCGGCGGGAGACCGCCGGACTTTTTTGCGTGGTTGCGTCCGTTCCGGTCTGGGCTTATCGCCACCGCATGTCTTCCGAACCCTCCACCTTGCTGGGCGGCCTCGTCCGCCAGATGTCCGCCTTCGCGGTGGTGGGAGTCTTTGCGGCGATCGCCCATTACGGGGCGCTGATTGCGCTGGTGGAAGGTTTCGGCTGGGGCGCGGTTCCGGCGACCCTCGTCGGTTATGTGGCGGGCGGGATCGTCTCCTACCTGCTCAACCGCCGGCATGTTTTCGAAAGCGACCGCCCGCACGAGGAGGCCGGATGGCGCTTTGCGCTGGTGGCGGGCGTCGGCTTCTGCCTCACATGGCTGTTCATGCACCTGCTGCATGATCGGCTCGGGCTGCAATATCTGCTGGCCCAGCTGGCCACGACAGGCATCGTGCTGGTCTGGAGCTTTGTGGCCAACAAGCTCTGGACCTTCCGGGCCTCCGCCTGACTTAATCACCGGACCGTGTGGTTCGTGCGGCGCAGGCGCTGGTCTAGAACATTGCCATGATTCGATTCGTGATTCGCACCATCGGACTGCTGATCATTGCGGCGGGCTTTGCGGCCCTCGTGGTGGACGGCACGCGCTCCATCGCCGGTTCCGACTTGCAGATCATGGCGTTCGGAGACCTGTGCGTCACGGTTTTTCCGGTGCGTTTTCCGCTGCTTCAGCCGCTGGTGGAGCGGCAGATCCATCCGCTCCTCTGGGACCCGGTCCTGCTGACGCTCTTCCGGCTTCCGGCCGCGCTCGTGCTGGGTCTGGTCGGGCTGGGTCTGCTATGGATCACCCGCAGGCGGCGCGGGCAGATCGGCTATACGAGCCGGCCCTGACGCGGACGTGAAGCGCCCCGCCCTGAAAACTCCGGCGCCGGCCGCCTAGATTGTCCGGCAGAAAGGGAGACTTCCATGTTTGGACTGTTCCGCAAGAAGACCGAACTACCGACCGCCGCCGAGGCCCTGCCGGGCCGTTCGACCGCAATCCCGACGGCGGCGACGCATTTCGTCAACAGGCAGGCGCTCAAAGGCCCTTACCCGGACGGAACCGAGACGGTGCTGTTCGGGCTCGGCTGTTTCTGGGGCGCCGAGCGCAAGTTCTGGCAGTTGGGGGACGGGGTCCATGTGACGGCCGTCGGCTATGCGGCGGGCCACACGCCCAACCCCACCTATGAGGAAGTGTGCTCGGGCATGACGGGCCACAACGAAGTCGTGCTGGTCGCGTATGATCCGAAGAAGATCAGCTTCGAGAAGCTGCTGAAGACCTTCTGGGAAAGCCACGATCCGACCCAGGGCATGCGGCAGGGCAATGATTCCGGCACGCAATATCGCTCGGGCATTTACACCACGACGCCCGCCCAGAAGGCCGCCGCGCTCGCGAGCCGCGACGTTTACGCCAAAGCGCTCGCGGCGAAGAACTACAATCCGATCACGACGGAGATTATCGACGCGCCGACGTTCTATTTTGCCGAGGATTATCACCAGCAATATCTGGCCAAGAATCCCAACGGCTATTGCGGGTTGGGGGGCACGGGCGTGGCCTGCCAGATCGGCACAGGCGTCGCCGCCTAGCCCTTTCGACCGTAATTGGCGAATTGCGCGATGACGCGCGCCATCTCGGCCTCGTCGAGAAGGACTGGCTCCAGACCCGACGCCAGCAGGCCGAGATATTGGCTCGCGAGATTTTCCGTCTCGCGCGCTACCGCCCATGCGGAGTCGAGATCGCGCCCGATGGCGATGACGCCATGGTTGGCCAGCAGGGTCGCTTTGCGCCCTTCGAGCGCCGCTACGGCGTTGTCCGAAAGGTCCTCCGTCCCGAAAGTCGCGTAGGGCGCGCAGCGGATATCATGCCCGCCCGCGATGGCGATCATGTAATGGAACGCCGGAATCCCGCGCCTCGCGCAGGAGAGCGCCGTGGCGCGCGGCGAATGGGTGTGGACGACGCCGCCGACCTCGGGCCTCGCGTGATAGATCGCGGCGTGGAAGCGCCATTCGGATGAGGGTTGGCGCGCGCCGTTGCGAATCTTTCCATCGAGATCGAGATGAACCAGATCGTCCGGGCGCGTGTCCCGATAGGGCAGGGCGGAGGGCGTGACAACAAAACCGTCCGCCACGCGCGCCGACACATTGCCGGACTTGGACGGCGCAAAGCCCGCTTCGTCCATCGCCAGCGCGATGCGCAGGATATCGCGGCGCGCCTGATCGTCGCTCATGCGAAGACCTTCAGGGATGAAAGTCCCTCTGCGGTCGCCTTCACGATTCCGCGTTCGGTGATGATGGATGTGATGAGGCGCGCAGGCGTCACGTCAAAGGCCGGATTGGCGGCGGCGCTGCCGGGCGAGGCGATCCGGATGGTCTGCAGTTCGCCGTTGTCGGCCAGACCTGTCATGTGTGTGACCTCGTGGGCGCCGCGCTCCTCGATGGGAATTTGCCGCACGCCGTCCATCATGGTCCAGTCGATCGTCGAGAGCGGCGCAGCGACATGAAACGGAATCTCGTTGTCGCGCGCCGCGAGCGCCTTGAGATAGGTTCCGATCTTGTTGGCCGCATCACCATTCGCGGCGACCCGATCCGCGCCCACGATGCAGAGATCGACCTGCCCGTGCTGCATCAGGTGCCCGCCCGCATTGTCGGCAATGATTGTATGCGGCACGCCGTGCGCGCCGAGCTCGAAGGCGGTCAGCGATGCGCCCTGATTGCGCGGGCGCGTTTCATCCACCCACACATGCACGTCGAGGCCAGCATCATGCGCCGCATAGACCGGCGCGAGCGCGGTGCCGTAGTCGACGGTCGCCAGCCAGCCTGCATTGCAATGGGTGAGAATGTTGACGCGCGCCTGCTTGCGCCGGGCGATCGGGTCGATGAGCTGCAAGCCGTTACGGCCGATGGCGCGGCAACTTTCCGCATCCTCGTCGCAGATGCGCGCGGCTTCCCGCCAAGCGAGGTCGAACCTTTGTGCAGGCGGCGCGTGGCGCAGGATTCTATGCATCCGGTCGAGCGCCCAGCCGAGGTTGACGGCCGTGGGGCGCGAGGCGCGCAACGCAGCAATCGAGGTCGCCATCGCGCCGTCGGAGGCATCTTCGCGCATCGCGAGCGCCAATCCGTAGGCGGCGGCGGCCCCGATCAGCGGCGCGCCGCGCACCACCATCGTGCGGATCGCGGCCTCAACTTGCGCGCAGCTCCTCAACTGCCGGATTTCAAACCGGAACGGCAGCAGCGTCTGGTCGATCACCTCGATGCCAAGTGCGTCGGCGGCGGGCCAGATCGTGCGGGAATGGCGGCCCTGATATTTCAGAAGGTCCTCGCTTGGTTCGTCGCTCCGCATTCTAGGCGCGCCGTCGTCGCGGGGAAACCGCCGGCCGGCGGCATTGGCGAGGCGCGGATGGAAGGCTACAAAGGCTCAAAATTCAGGATGAGTCGCCGCGATGGAACGCCAGTTCGAAAAAATGCTTTTCGCCAGCCGCTGGATTCTGGCTCCTTTCTTCGTGGCGCTGGTGGTGGGCCTGATCGGCCTGCTGTTCAAGGTCGTGCAGGAAACCTGGCATTTCGCGACCCACATCGTGTCGTCTGGCGAGTCGACCGTCATTCTGGGCATTCTGGGATTGATCGACCTGACCCTGACCGGCTCGCTCATCATCATCGTGATCTTTTCGGGCTACGAGAATTTCGTCTCCAAGATCGAGGCGTCCGACCATAAGGACTGGCCGGAATGGATGGCGAAGATCGACTTCACGGGCCTCAAGCTCAAGCTGCTGTCGTCCATCGTGGCGATTTCCGCCGTGCAATTGCTGCGCGCCTTCATGGACATCAAGAACGTCGGCGACCGCGAGCTGATGTGGTACGTGGGCCTGCATCTCGTGTTCGTCCTCTCCGGCCTGCTGATGGCCTGGACGGACAAGCTGAGCGGCGACGCCAAAGGCCATTGATCGGCATTTTAGGCGAATGAGCGCATTGGGTTCAGCGGCCTGTTGACCGCGCCCGGCGTTCTGTGTTGGCCGCGCGCTCAAACAGGATCATGCTTCCGCCTTGGTCAATTGGCGGAGGACACGCCATGAATGCCGAGCATTCACAGCATTATTCCCAGGACCGGGCGAGCCTCGCCATCCTGTTTGTGTTGCGGGTCATCGTCTGGGTTTCCCTGGCTTACTGGGCTTTCCAGTTCGTCGTGACCCTGTGGCGCTGGGCGCTGGGTTTCGAGACCTATTGAGCCGGCACGAGTTTGACACTCGCGCGGAGGCGGGCCACACGGGCTCCTCCATCGCCGCGAGACACCCATGACTGACATTGCCCCGGCCGTCGCCGAACTGCGCACATTGCGCGACTTCCTGCGTTACGCCATCTCGCGCTTTCAGGAAGCCCGTCTGGTGTACGGCCATGGCACGACCAACGCGCTCGATGAAGCCGCCTTCATCATTCTGGAAAGCCTGCACCTGCCGATTGACAATCTGGAGCCGTTTCTGGATGCGCGGCTGCTGGAAAGCGAGCGCATGCGGCTTGCGGATCTGATCGGGCGGCGCGTCAGCACCCGCAAGCCCGCGTCCTATCTGCTCAACAAGGCCTATGTGAAGGGCATCCCGTTCTATGTGGACGAGCGGGTCATCGTGCCGCGTTCCTTCATCGGCGAACTGCTGTTCACGGATCTTTTCGGCGGCGGGACCGGCGCTCTGGTGGAAGATGCTGCGAGCGTCGAGCGTGTGCTGGATCTTTGCACGGGCTCCGGATGCCTGGCGATCCTCGCCGCGAAAGTGTTCCCCAATGCGCGCGTCGACGCCGTCGATCTCTCGGCCGATGCGCTGGAGGTGGCGCGCCGCAATGTGGAGGATAGTGGCGACGCCGACCGCATCAAGCTGCATCGCGGCGACCTGTTCGGGCCGCTGGGCAAGAAGCGCTATGACCTGATCATCACCAATCCGCCCTATGTGGGCGCGGATGTGATGGACGCCCTGCCGCCCGAATATGCGCAGGAGCCCGAACTGGCGCTGGCGGGCGGGCCTGACGGGCTCGACATCGTGCGGCGCATTCTGGACGAGGCCCCCGCCCATCTGACCGCGCATGGCGGAATTATCTGCGAGATCGGCGAGGACCGGGAGATTCTCGAATCGGAATATCCGCACCTGCCGTTCATGTGGCTGGACACGGAGGAAAGCGCCGGGGAAGTCTTCTGGCTTCCGGCCGGCGCGTTCGGCTAGTTTTATCGGCCTCTCAAGATCCGGCCGCCGCCGGTCTGGACCGGAACCCGCCCGTCGCCCTGCGGACGCGGCGGCTTGTAACCGCCCCCCGGCACCGGGACTCGGCCATCGCCCTGCGGACGTGTGGGCCGAACGCCGCCGCCCGGAAAGCGCGGTCCGATGCTGACGCCGAAGCCGACCACCGGGACGACGGGCCGCACGTAGCGCGGTTCGTCCACATAATAGGTCTCGATATATTCAGCCGGCGCGCGGCGCTTGGCGGTGCGGACCGGCTTCCGGGGCTTCGGCGCGGGTTTGGCTTCGGCACGGCGGGTGGGTGCGGCCTTCGGCTTGGGGCCTTTCGGGGTGAGGTCGAGTCCGAGTCTGGTGCCCCGCGTGCAATAGGGAGACTGCGCGGCGTCGGGTCCGCAATAGGCGCCGAAGTTCCAGCCCGCCTGTTCGGGCGGCAGCGGGCCCTGAATGTCGTCGTTGGTGACGTTGATGACCTGCCCCGGCTGGCTCATGTCGGCGCAGCGCGCTGTATTGCGCAGGCACACGTTGACCGCCCCCTCGACCAGCACCACTCTGGTCAGGCCATTGGTCACCTGCACGTCGTAGACGGTGCCGCGCACCCCGATGACGGCCTGCGGGGTCTGGACCCCATAGGCCTTGTGGTCGGAATTGCCGGAAAAGAAACGGAACGCGCCCTTGGTGGCGTTGAACACCGCCGCCCTGGCGTTGCCGTCCGGGTCATAGACGAAGCGGTCGAGCTTCACTTCCGATTGCGGGCCGACGGACATGTTGGTCTCGTCGATGAACACGATGCGGGCGAGGCTGTCCTGTCCGGTTCGGACCAGTTCGTTCTGGAAGACCTGATCGCCCAGTGCGATCTTCTGGACCTTTGCGCCCATCACGCTGCGAACGTCGTTGCGAATGTCCTTGGCCCCGCCGATCGGGGTCTGCGCCAAGGCGCCGGTCGCCCCCGTCGCCAGAAGAACCGCTGCTGTCATCAATCGGATCCGCATTGCTCTCTCCATCGGTCCGGCCCGCGATTTTCGTAGCCATCGGTCTTTCCGACCACATTGACACAATGGCTGTAACGCATGTTGTCACAATGGTTGGAAAAAGGTGTCGCTGCCGTGCGCGGGCGCACAGGGTCGTCAGGCTGCGGATTGAGCGCGGATAAATCACATAAAGACTTGCTTATATCTTTATTGCCTCCCTGCAGAGGTCCTGCTATAGAGCCGCCCGAGCTGAGGAATTCTCTCCCGCCCAAGCAGGAAAGCCATGACCGTCCATTTCAATGATTACGTCGTCGCCGACATCAAGCTGGCCGAATGGGGCCGCAAGGAACTGAACATCGCCGAGACCGAAATGCCCGGTCTGATGTCGACCCGCGCCGAATACGGCCCCACGCAGCCGCTCAAGGGCGCGCGCATCGCCGGTTCGCTGCACATGACCATCCAGACCGGCGTGCTGATCGAGACCCTGAAGGCGCTCGGCGCCGACGTCCGCTGGGCCTCGTGCAACATATATTCAACTCAGGACCACGCGGCCGCCGCGATCGCCGCCGCCGGCACCCCGGTTTTCGCCATCAAGGGCGAGAGCCTTGAGGATTACTGGGAATACACCCACAAGATCTTCGAATGGGGCGATGGCGGCACGCCGAACATGATCCTCGACGACGGCGGCGACGCCACCATGCTGA
>CANJNI010000063.1 GCA_947475995.1 Beijerinckiaceae bacterium
TGAGAGCGAATTCGGCATTCTTCCCACGGAACAATCCCAGCGAGTGTCCGGACAACGTTCGAGTGCCGGCCTCGTCTGCATGGGCTTGCCATAATCCGGAAGTCACGGCAGATTGGAACTCGGACCCGCGTTCATCTGGAGAATGCCGGATTAGGTCACGCGCAGCTTCAGGGAGATTTCAATGACAGCTTCGCCGACCAGCAACCGCACGCCGGACCATCCGATCGAACGCTTCTTCCTCGACCGCTGGGCGCCGCGCGCCTTCTCGGATGCGACGATCACCGAGGCGGAATTGCTGGCCCTGTTCGAAGCTGCGCGGTGGGCGGCGTCGGCGTCCAACGTCCAGCCCTGGCGGTTCGCTTACGGCCTGCGCGGTGACGACGCTTTCAAGGCGATTGCGGATTCGCTCATGTCCACCAACGCTTCGTGGGCGCCGAATGCGTCGGCGCTGGTGCTGGTCGGGGCCAAGATCACCCTCGTCCGGGGCGGGGCCGAAGTCGTCAACCCGACCCATGCGTTCGATGCCGGCGCGGCCTGGGCGAATTTCGCCATTCAGGCGCGCATCAGCGGCTGGGAGACGCATGGCATGGGCGGTTTCGACGTCGCCAAGGCGCGCGCCAATCTGAAGATTTCCGAGGATTATGCGCTGTTCGCCGTCGTGGCGGTTGGCAAGCTCGGCGACAAGTCGAAGCTCCCCGAGGCTTTGCTGGTCCGCGAAGTGCCGAGCCAGCGCGAGCCTCTCGCCAATCGGGTCGGACACGGGTTTTTCCCGGCCTGATTACTTCCGGCGGGTGTGCAGCCTTTCCGGAACGGCCTCGCGGATGACCCGCGCCAGAGCCTCGATGGCGATCTGGCGCGGCGCGTTGCGGCGGAAAGCGAGGCGCACGCGCCGATGGGCCTCCTCGCCGGTCAAGGGGCGAGCCACGAGGCCTTTCGTCAGTCCGCGCCCGCCATCGACGGCCAGTTCAGGCGCGAGAGTGACCCCGTAGCCGGCGGCGGCAAGCTGCATCAGGGTTTCGAGACTGAGCGCCCGGATGTCGGCGTTGTTGGCGTTGCCGAGATCGGGGTGGCCGCAGATTTCGAGGGCCTGATCGCGGAAGCAATGTCCGTCGGCCAGTAGCAGGAGTGCGGCGGGGTCGAGTTCCTCCGGTCCGATCTGCTTGCGGTCCGCAAGCGCATGGCCTTCCGGCAGCGCGACCCAGAACGGTTCGTCGTAAAGCTCGATCGAGGTCAGATGCGGGTTGTCCAGATCGGTGGCCAGGATGGCGGCGTCCAGCTTTCCGTCGGCCAGCGACTGCAGCAGGTGGTCGGTAATGTCCTCATGCAGCACCAGCGGCGCCTGCGGGAGTTCCCGGGCCGCCGCAGGCAGCACATAGGGCATCAGGTAAGGCGCGATGGTCGGAATGGCCCCGACCGTCAGGGGGCCGCAGAATGGATCGCGGGCTGCGCGGGCGCTGGCCAGAATATCATCCGCCGCCTGCACTGACTGGCGCGCGCGACCGACGATACGCTCCCCGATGGGCGTCAGCCGGACATTCCGGCCGATGCGCTCGAAGATCGTCACCCCGAGTTCTTCCTCCAGCTTGAGGATCTGGCCGCTGAGGGTCGGCTGGCTGACATTGCACGCCTGCGCGGCGCGGCCGAAATGGCTCAGGTCGGCGACAGCGAGGACGTAGCGGAGATCGCGCAGGTTCATACGGCAGAGGTAATCATCGCTTCCGCCGATAGCAACGCGGCAAATGATCCGCAGTGTCGATCAACGCGCGTAGATCAGGGCGCCTTCGATCTTCGCCATCAACGGAGCCGCTGTGACGGCGTCGCCCTCAGGCCAGAAGATGACGCGGAGCGAACCCGCAGCATGGGGTCGCGGGAAGCATTTCGTGACGGCATCGGCCAGCGAGGCCCGCGCTGCCGGTGTGACGGACCCGGGGGCGGCGCGGGCGTAATCGGCGTCGGCCATCACCACATAGGCCGGAATATGTCTCTGCACGATCACCGATTTGGTCACCATGGCGACCGCCCGGATCTGGGGCAGGGCGCCGAGGCACGCCGCTGCCTTTTCGAGTTCCGAATCCGTGAAATCGACCGGGGCCAATATCGAGTCCGGTTCGATTCTGGATCGCTCCTCTTCGGCGCGATTGCGGATCCCTGAAAGCGCTTCGAGCCTGCTGGCGAATTGCGGGCGGCGCGTGCTGGACGGATAGCGCTCCAGAAAGGACTGCACCTCGCCGAGCGCCTGCGGAAAAGCGCGATAATCGTTTTCTGCCGCCGCCAGAGCGTTGTTGACGGCGTTGAACTCATTGCGTTCGCCCACCACCGCAGAGGTTCGCACGGGGGCCGGTGGCGCAATCGTCCCGCGCAATGCCGAGGCGCTGCGCGCTTTCGGATCGGCGGGCTTTCCCTTCGCGGGCGCCGGATGCTCTGGTTGCGCTTCGGCTTCGACAGGCAACATGGGTTGCACGGCTGCTGCTGCGCGGTCGTGGTTCTGGACCGCAGCGATTTCCTCCGCCGTCAGTCCGCGCACCAGAGGCCTACCCGTCGGCGCGTCCGCCTGCAGGCGCTGTGTCTGTGGCGGGCCGTTGAAGTATCCCCGCAGGCCCTGTTCGCGGATGGCCATTTCGCGGCGGTCGCCGCCCCACATTCGGGAGAACCCGTCCGAAATCCGGGATCCCATCTGGTCGAGGGACCGGCTCAAGGCGTCGAGCGGCGAGGAGCGCGTATCGCGGGCGTTGATGGATTGGGAATTATGGAAGGTCTGCAGGTCCTCGCGCGCACGCGCTGTGGCCGAGCGTCTGTCCAGGGCTGCTTCCGGGGTGAGGGACCACCAGACAATCATCACCGCGCAGATGACCGCGAAGGTCGCGACCGAAAAGCGCAGGAGCTGGCGCGCCAGATAGCCGACGTCGCCGAAGGCCGCGATGCTGCTGCCCGTCTGCGCTGACGAGCGCGACTGCACCGACGATCGCAAGTCCTGAACTCGCAGCGACACAGATGGACCGCACAAGGTTACTGGTCCGCGCAGCTTATCAACGGTCGGTTAATGAACGATTGTCGTTCCAAAAGACTGGCGGCTGATCCTGCCTTGTCTATGGGGAGCCTCGCCGGTATAAGCCGCGCACCATTAACCCCCGTTTTGCAGGTTTCTGACCGCCATGGCGCTCGAACGTACTTTCTCCATCCTGAAGCCCGACGTGACCCGTCGCAACCTCACCGGCGCCGTCAACGCCAAGATCGAGGAAGCCGGTCTGCGCATCATCGCCCAGAAGCGCGTCCACATGACGAAGGCCCAGGCCGAAACCTTTTACGGCGTTCATCGCGAACGTCCCTTCTTCGGCGAACTCGTCGGCCAGATGATCGCAGCCCCGGTCGTCGTGCAGGTTCTGGAAGGCGAAAACGCCATCAAGCGCTATCGTGACGTCATGGGCGCCACCAACCCGGAAAAGGCCGAGGCCGGCACGATCCGCAAGCTCTTCGCGCTCAACATGGGCGAGAACTCGGTGCATGGTTCGGACGCTCCCGAAACCGCCGCGCAGGAAATCGCCCAGTGGTTCGCCGGCAACGAGCTGGTTGGCTAAAAGGTTCTTCAGACTTTGGATCAGGAAGGCGGCCCTCGGGCCGCCTTTTTCGTTTGGTGGATATTCCCGGGGCTTGATAATAGTTATTGGAATGAGCGTCACGGAGGCTGCCATGCCGATCAGTGCGGACCTGGGAAATACACTCGAAGCTTATGTCGCCGATCTCGTGAAGTCGGGGCGTTACCATTCCAAAAGCGAAGTCTTGCGCGAGGGCGTTCGCCTTGTTCAGGAGCGTGAAGCCAGGCTGGCGGCGCTGGACGTCGCCATCGCGCGAGGACTTGCCGATGTCGAGGCTGGTCGGGTGAAACCGGCTTCTGACGTGTTCGACCGGCTCGAAGCCAAGTTGGAGACGATGACGTCCGGGAACCGTCAGTGAACGTCGTCCTGACGGCGGAAGCTGCAGGGGATCTGGATCGCATCGCTTCGTACATCGCCGCCGAAAACCCGGCCCGTGCGCTGAGTTTCGTCCGGGAGCTTCGCCAGCGCTGCGAGGGCTTGGCGCACACGCCGAAAGCCTTTCCGGTGTTGGCGCGCTATGAGCATTCGGGCGTCCGGCGGTTGGTCCATGGCAACTATCTGATCTTTTATGTCGTTGGAGAAACGGACATCGCGATCCTGCACATTTTGCATGGCGCGATGGATTACGAGGCTGTTCTTTTTCCTTCACGTTAAGCAAGAGATTCAAGATTTGACGTGGAGCTGGTCCGCGCGAAAAATCCCTGCGGATAGAATCGCTTCCTGACTCTTCCTGACAGATTGAGTCAGGAGCTTGTGGCATTCTTGCAGGATGGCCCGCTCCGATCGTCTGCTCCGCCTGCTGCAAGCCCTGCGACGCCACCGGCGTCCGGTGACGGCGGACGCCTTGGCGGGCGAACTCGAAGTTTCCGTCCGCACCGTCTATCGCGACATTGCGGCGCTCGTCGGCAACAACGCCCCGATCCGCGGCGAGGCTGGCGTCGGCTATGTGCTGGAGGCCGGCTACGACCTGCCGCCCATGATGTTCACCGCCGACGAGGTGGAGGCCATTCTTGTCGGACTGAACTGGACGCGCGGGCGGGCCGACCCCAATCTGCAAAAAGCCGCCGACGATGTCATCGCCAAGCTCGGTGCTGTCCTGCCTGTCGAGCTTCGGCCTGTGCTGTTCGATGGCGGGCTGATCGCGCCGAATGTGCGGCAGGTGATCGCGCAGGATTCTGTGGACGTGGGCCTGTTCCGGCGGGCGATCCGCGCAGGCCACAAGGTCAGCATCGACTATGCGGACGCCGGAGGGGAGCGCAGCACCCGCACCATCTGGCCGTTCGGCCTCGCCTATTTCGAGACCGTCCGGGTCATCCTCGCCTGGTGCGAATTGCGGAATGGCTTCCGGCATTTCCGCACGGACCGGATCGACCGCGCCGAGGCGACCGGCGAGCGCTACCCGGTGCGGCGGGCGGTTCTGCACCAAAGGTGGAAGGAGCAGGAACTGCCCCGGCTGGACGGGAGGGGCGCGGTTCCCTCATCCTGAGGAGCGAGCGAAGCTCGCGTCCCGAAGGAGGGGGAACCGACCGCTTGTCCCATGCTTCGAGACGGCGCTGCGCGCCTCCTCTGGCGATCGAAGATCGCCCGCATGAGGGAGAAGGCCGGTTGAAGGCGCAGCCGATCTGCCTTAACCATCGGGAAAACGCGAGGGGATGACGCCAGATGGCTTCGGCAGGGAACACTTACGATTACATCATCGTCGGCGCCGGCTCGGCGGGCTGCGTGCTGGCGAACCGCCTGACCGAGGACGAGGGCGCGCGGGTGCTGCTGCTGGAGGCGGGCGGGCGCGACTGGAACCCCCTGATCCATATTCCGCTCGGCATGGGCAAGATGCACGAGCATCACATGCACGACTGGGGCATGGAGACCGAGCCGGAGCCCGCGCTCAACAATCGCCGCATCGAGGCCTCGCGCGGCAAGGTTCTGGGCGGTTCATCCTCCGTCAACGTCATGGCCTATACGCGCGGCCACCGGGGCGATTACGACCGCTGGTCCCGCAACGGCGCGACCGGCTGGTCCTATGCGGAAGTGCTGCCCTATTTCAAACGCTGCGAGACGTGGATCGAAGGCGAGAACCCGTGGCGCGGCGGCGACGGCCCGCTCGGCACCGAATGGGCCAAGACCACCGACCCGCTTTTCCCGGCCTGGATCGAGGCCGCCAGGGCCGCCAAACTACCGGTGACGCCGGACTACAATGGGGCGGACGGCGAAGGTTTCGGGCGCAGCCAGTACACGATCCGCAATGGCCGCCGCTCCTCGTCGGCGACCGCCTTCCTGAAGCCCGCCCGCAAGCGCCGCAACCTGCGCGTGGACGTGAAAGCCCATGCGATGCGCATCACCATGCAGGGCACGACGGCGACCGGCGTCGAATACGAGCATCACGGCATGGTGGTGCGGGCGCAGGCCACACGGGAAGTCATCCTGTCCGCCGGCACGTTCAACACGCCGCATCTGCTGATGCTGTCGGGCATAGGGCCGGCGGGGCATCTGAAGGAGATGGGCATCGACGTAGTGGCTGACCTGCCGGTGGGGAAGAACCTGCAGGACCATTTGGCGGCGCTCATCATGTTCACCCGCCGGGATATCGGCTCGTTCCATGCGTCGATGCGGTTCGACCGTATGGCCATGTCGATGTTGCAGGCGTGGTTCTTCGGCTCGGGCGCCGGGACAGTGGTGCCGGGCGGGCTGCATGCCTTCGTCAAGACCAGCGCCGACCAGCCGGTGCCGGACATCGAATTCATGTTCCGCGGCGCGCCGACCGATGCGCGGCTGTGGTTTCCGGGCGTCGCCAAGCCCTATCTGGACGGCTACGGCATCCGCCCTTGCCTGCTGCATCCCGAAAGCCGGGGCCAGCTTCTGCTGCGCTCCAGCAACCCGAAGGACCACATCCGGATTCTCTACAATTTCTTCTCCGAGCCGGGCGACCTGCCCAAGCTGGTGCAGGGCTTCAAGATGGCGCGGGAAGTGGCCTATCAGGCCCCGCTGGACCCGTTCCGGGGCGTCGAGAAAACGCCGGGCGAGAAGGTGAAGACCGACGCCGAGATCGAGGCCTATCTGCGCCGCGCCGCCGTCACCGCCCACCATCCGGCCGGAACATGCTCGATGGCGGGCCCGAACGCCGTGCTGACGCCCGACATGCGGGTGCGGGGGGTGGACAACCTGCGCGTCGTCGACGCCTCCGCCATGCCCGACATGGTGGGCGCGCATATCAACGCCTGCGTGCTGATGATGGCCGAGAAGGCGAGCGATATGATCCGGGGCAGGGAGGCGTTAAGGCCGAGTAATGCGTGAAGCACAACTTCTACCGAAACCAACCCCTAATGGAAGAAGAATATAGAAATATTTTGGGTATCGGTCTGACGCGGATTGTTTGTAAAATTAAATAATAAAAAGTAAAAAAAAATTACGTTAAAATATGAGAATATCAAATTGGCGTGAATTGGTGTGTTTTTTATCTGATTTTATTGACGGAGCATGCGAGCCAATGTTTTCTGGCTCAAGCCGATTCCGTCGCGTGTGGTAGAAAAATGCGTCATCTGACAAAGATTTGCGTTGCCCTTGGTCTGTTGATTGCAGGTGCCTTGGCGACTGCGGTTGAGGCGGCGCCAAATTCGCCGAAACCGAAGCGAGATGGGCGAATTTGCCGTACCGCATATTTAAATTGTTTGAATAGTTGTTTTAAAATTAAGGATGCGCGGCGTGAGACAGCTTGCTTGGCCAGATGTTCTATTAATCAGCACAGGTGTGAGGCGAATCTTGGGATTCCACGAACTCAATCTGGAGTAGGTCGTCCGGAAGTGCGGCCCGTGAGAGGCGGGCAAACTCGGACGCTGCCTGAATTTGATCGCGGCCACCGTTTCCCCTCACCGGAGCGACAGACTATCCGCCCGGAGAGGCCTCCCAACAGGAGCCCTGTAGGCCGACGCTAGGGGAGAAAAGATGCGCCATCTTACAAAAATTTACTTCACTCTTGGTTGCTTAATCTCGGGTAGCTTCTTGAGTGAGGCTGAGGCGGCACCAAAGAAACCGCTGCGGGTCTGCAATTCCCAATATGCCGCTTGCTTGAAAACATGCACAGCACCTTTTTGGAGGCACGTCTGCGAAAGCCGATGTGCAGAACGATTGATTCTGTGTGCGAGAGGAGGATCAAGCACGCAACGAGCTAAATCTGCAACAGGCCGTCCGGAAGTACGGCCTGTAAGATCCGGGCTGACTCGACCACTTCCTGAGTTTGACCGTGGCCCTCGCTTCACCGCACCGGGGCGACAAACGATCCCCTCGAAGAGGCCTCCAAAACGAAACCCTGTAGGCCGGCGTTAGCGTCTCCCTCATTATCGGCGTAGTTTTCGAGGCGATCCGGCTGGGATGGTTCGGACACCCACAGGATCCGCGGAGTTTCGCCTGCGCGCCGCCAGCAAGAAGCAAGCATCCGGTAATGGTCTCTAGACTTCGGAGAAGGAACTTTATGTCCGGCTGAACTCCACCAAAAAGGGCTCGCGGAACTGGATCGTCGTTCCGAATTTGACGATGGTTTCGCAGGCTTCTGCCTCGTAGCGGGCGCTCTTTTCACCGCTCTCGATGAAATACAGGCACTCCTGCCAGAATTGGCCGCGCGCCGTTGCCCCGGTGTCGCGCATCCGGATCGGCGCCCACAATTGCTCGGGCAGGGTGGGCCTGAGGATGCAGACGGTTTCGTTCTCGTGCAAAATCCGGCAGAAGACGCCGCCGTCGCGCAGCGTGTCCAGCCAATCAAGCATAGCCGCCCCGACTCATCCCCACAGCACTCCTCAAATCCCGCACCGCATACCGCACCCGCCGTTTCCACGGCTGCGCCACAGGCGTGCGCGCCTTCTTGCCGTCCATCAGGGCCGGGTGATGCGCGAACCAGTTGGATAGCCGTGCCGCGTGGCTTTTGCCGACCATCACGTCTTCCGCGAGCACGACCGGCAGGCCGCGCGCGGCGCAGTTCTTCAGCGTGCGGCGCTTTTCCCAATAGCCGCCGCCTTTTTTCACCACATCGAAATCCGCCACGATGGCGGCAATGTTTGAAATGTCGGCGAGATCGCACAGGCGGTTGAGGATTTCGACCTCCGCGCCTTCGCAATTCAGCTTGATGTAGATCTGCGCGTCTTTCGGGATGGTCTCGACGAAGCGCCTGACGTCGATCAGCGGGGCTGTCTGCGCACGGCTTTCGTCGCGCAACTGGCCGCGCACGGTCGTGGCGCCGCCGATGGAATTGTCGCCCAGCAGCGTAATCTGGCCGTCCCGCCCGCCGAGCGCGGCTCGGTGGATGACGAGCCGCCCCGCCGCGATATCGCCCGCGAACTTTTCCTCGATGCCGCGCACGCAGTCTGCGTCCGGCTCGAAGGAATGGACCAGATCGAAGGTCCATGTCCCGTCGAGCGCAACGCCGATGCTCTGGCCCAGATGACCGCCGACGTCGAGGAAGACGTTCATGCCGCCTCCTTACTGCTTCTCCGGCATGTTCACCCGCATGTGCAGCTCGCGGAGCTGCCTGGGGCTCGCCTCGGAGGGCGCGCCCATCAGCAGGTCTTCGGCGCGCTGGTTCATCGGGAACAGGGCGACCTCGCGCAGGTTCTGCTCGTTCGCCAGCAGCATGATGATGCGGTCGACGCCCGCCGCCATGCCGCCGTGGGGCGGCGCGCCGTACTGGAAGGCGCGATACATGCCGCCGAAACGGTCGATCACGGTCTGCTCGCTGTAGCCGGCGATCTCGAAGGCCTTCACCATGGCCTGCGGGCGATGGTTGCGGATGCCGCCCGAGGCGATCTCGAAACCGTTGCA
>CANJNI010000064.1 GCA_947475995.1 Beijerinckiaceae bacterium
CGACCGCCAGTATCAGGAATACAAGGACCGCATCGGCGAGATCATCAACGGCGTCGTCAAGCGCGTCGAATACGGTAATGTGATCGTCGATCTCGGCAAGTCGGAAGCCATCATCCGCCGCGACGAACTGATCCCGCGCGAAATGTTCCGCCCGGGCGACCGCGTGCGCGCCTTCGTGTATGACGTGCGGCGCGAGCAGCGCGGCCCGCAGATCTTCCTGTCGCGCACGCATCCGCAGTTCATGGCCAAGCTGTTCGGTCAGGAAGTGCCGGAAATCTATGACGGCATCATCGAGGTGAAGTCGGTGGCCCGTGATCCGGGCTCGCGCGCCAAGATCGCCGTCACGTCGCGCGATTCCTCCATCGATCCCGTGGGCGCTTGCGTGGGCATGCGCGGCTCTCGTGTGCAGGCCGTCGTCAACGAATTGCAGGGCGAGAAGATCGACATCATTCCGTGGTCGCCGGACGCCGCGACCTTCATCGTCAACGCGCTGCAGCCGGCTGAAGTCGTCAAGGTCGTGCTTGATGAAGATTCGGCGCGTATTGAAGTCGTCGTGCCGGATGACCAATTGTCTCTTGCGATCGGCCGCCGCGGCCAGAACGTGCGCCTGGCTTCGCAGCTCACCGGCTGGGACATCGACATCCTGACCGAAGCTGAGGAATCCGAGCGCCGCCAGAAGGAATTCGCGCAGCGCACCGAGGCCTTCATGAACGCGCTCGACGTCGACGAGACGGTGGCGCAGCTGCTGGCTTCGGAAGGCTTCAGGTCGGTCGAGGAATTGACCTTCGTGGATCTGGGCGAACTGGCCTCGATCGAAGGTTTCGACGAGGAGACCGCAGAAGAAATCCAGAACCGCGCCAAGAACTATCTGGCCGCGCTGGAAGCCGAACTCGACGCCAAGCGCCGCGAACTCGGCGTCGCCGACGAACTCACCGAGATCGAGGGCCTTACGGGCACGATGCTGGTCAAGCTCGGCGAGAACGATGTTAAGACGATCGAGGACCTTGCGGGCTGCGCCACCGACGATCTCGTCGGCTGGACGGAGCGCAAGGACAACGAGACGATCAAGAACGCCGGCTATTTCGACGGTCTTGAAGTCACCCGCGACGAGGCGGAGGCGCTCATCATGGCGGCCCGCGTCAAGGCGGGCTGGATCGAGGCTCCGGCTGTGGCGGAAGTCGCAGAGGCGGAGCAGGCGTAATCGGGCTCCGGCCCGGAAAGGCAGACCCTTTGGGCAAGGCGAACGCCGAAACCGACGAGGACGGTCCGCTGCGGACATGTGTGGTGACGCGCGAAAAGCGCGCGCCCGAGGACATGATCCGCTTCGTGGCCGGGCCTGACGGAGACGTCGTGGCCGACCTCAAGCGCAACTTGCCCGGACGCGGCGTCTGGGTCAGCTGCGCCAGGGACCTTGTGGCGCAGGCTGTGAAGAAACAGGCCTTCGGGCGCGGCCTCAAGATGCAGGTCCGCGCCGCCGAGAGCCTGCCGGACGATCTGGAGCGCCTGCTCGAGAAAGATGCGTTGCAGGCCCTGTCGATCGTCAACAAGACCGGCGGCGTTACCTGCGGCTTTGCGAAGATCGAGCAATCGATCGATCGCGGACTTGTTGAGTTTCTGACGCATGCGCGCGACGGCAGCCACGACGGCACGCGCAAGCTGAACCAGAGGCTGGCTCGCCAGCGCGGTATTCCGGCCGCGCAGATCGAGACAGTCGATCTGTTTGAATCCGCTCAATTGGATTTGGCATTGGGGCGGACAAATGTGATACATGCTGCCGTGAAGCGGGGACCGGCAGCTGAATTCTTCCTGGGCCGGTGCCGCCGACTGGCAACCTACCGGTCCAACGGGGGCGCGGCCAGACCGGCAGCGGACCTCGCAAGAATTCCTGATCTGCCCGAAAATCCGGAGCCGGCGGCTTCGGATTTCGGGCTTTAACGCTGATAGGACGGCGCGGAGAGGGCTCCGGGCCGGGACGAATGCACCGGGCTTGCGCCCCAGGATCGAGACCTGATGAACGATACGAAGAATACCGGCGACAAGACCTTGCACGTCGGCAAAACGCTGACGTTGAAGCGGCCCGTCGAGCAAGGCGTGGTGCGCCAGAGCTTCTCCCACGGGCGCACCAAGGCGGTCGTTGTCGAGAAGGTGAAGACGCGCGTCGTCGCGCCTCCCTCCGCAAAGGCTCCCGCAGCCGCTCCCGCCGCTCCAGCGCCTGCTCCGGCTGCGGCCGCGCCTGCTGCGCCCGCCGCAGCGGCGCCGGCTAGCGCGCCCGTCGCCCCGCGCGGTCCAACCGTCCGGGCTCCGGCCCCGCAGGCTCCGCGCAGCCCGTCCGGCATGGTTCTGCGCACCCTGACCGACGCCGAGCGCGAGGCGCGCGAACGCGCCCTCAGCGACGCCCGCGTCCGTGAGGAGGAAGAACGCCGCAACGCCGAAATCGAGGCCAAGGCCCGCGCCGAGCGCGAAGCGGTCGAAAAGGCCGAGCGTGAAGCCGCCGAAGCCCGCAAGCGCGAGGAAGACGTCCGTCGCCTGGCGGAAGCCGAAGCCAAGCGCCGCGCCGAACACGAAGCCAAGCGCCGCGCCAGCGGCGGCGAAGTCGCCGCGCCGGCCGCCCCGTCGGCTCCGGGCCTGCGCCGCCCTGTGGGGACTCCCGAGACGACGACCGCGCCTGCGCCGGCCACGGCCGCCGTGCGTCCGGCGGCGCCGGGCGTCAAGCCTGCCGCAACGGCTGAGGAAGAGGATGCAGCAAAGCGCGTCATTCGTCGGCCCGGCTTGCCCACCAAGATCGTTTTGCCTCCGGCGCGTCCCGCCAAGGGGGCCGAACAGAAGCAGCGCGGCCGCCTGACGGTGTCCAGCGCCACGGCCGAGGAAGAAGAGCGCACCCGTTCGGTCGCCTCGTTCCGTCGCCGCGTGCAGCGCCTCAAGGGCGGCATGAGCCAGCAAAAGGAAAAGATCCTGCGCGAGATCGTGCTGCCCGAGACGATCACCATCCAGGAACTCGCCAACCGCATGTCGGAGCGGGCCGTGGACGTGATTCGCCTGCTGATGAAGCAGGGCACCATGGCGAAGATCACCGATGTGATCGACGCCGACACCGCCCAGCTCATCGCGGAAGAAATGGGCCATACGGTCAAGCGCGTCGCCGAATCCGACGTGGAAGAAGGCCTGTTCGACGAACCCGACGAGGACGGCAACCTGCTGCCGCGCCCGGCGGTGGTGACCATCATGGGCCACGTCGATCACGGCAAGACCTCGCTGCTCGACGCGATCCGGCACGCCAATGTGGTGTCCGGCGAAGCGGGCGGCATCACGCAGCATATCGGCGCCTATCAGGTGACGGCGCCGGGCGGCGATCGCATCACGTTCATCGACACGCCGGGCCACGCGGCCTTCACGGCCATGCGCGCCCGCGGCGCGAAGGTCACCGACATCGTGGTTCTGGTGGTGGCGGCCGACGACGGCGTCATGCCGCAGACGGCGGAAGCCATCGCGCATGCGCGCGCCGCCAAGGTTCCGATCATCGTGGCGATCAACAAGATCGACAAGCCCGACGCCAAGCCCGAGCGCGTCCGCACCGAACTTCTCCAATATGAAGTTCAGGTGGAATCGCTGGGCGGCGACACGATCGAGGTGGAAGTTTCCGCCACCAAGAAGATCAATCTCGACAAGCTGCTCGACATGATCGCCCTGCAGTCCGAATTGCTCGACCTCAAGGCCAACCCGGACCGTCCGGCCGAAGGCACCGTAGTCGAGGCGCGTCTCGATCGCGGACGCGGTCCTGTGGCGACCGTGCTCGTCCAGCGCGGCACGCTGCGCATCGGCGACCTGATCGTGGCCGGCTCGCAATGGGGGCGCGTGCGCGCGCTGCTCGACGACAAGGGCCTCAACAAGACTTCGGCCGAGCCTTCCATGCCGGTCGAGGTGCTGGGTTTCTCGGGCGCGCCGGAAGCGGGCGACCGCGTGGCCGTTGTCGAGTCCGAAGCGCGGGCTCGCGAGATCACCGAATATCGCGAGCGCCAGAAGCGCGAAAAGGCCGCCGTGCGCGGCGGCGGCGCGGCGCGCGGATCGCTCGCCGACATGATGAGCCAGATCAAGGCTGCGGGCCGCAAGGAATTCCCGCTGGTCATCAAGGGCGACGTGCAGGGCTCGGTCGAAGCCATTCTGGCGACGCTCGAAAAGCTCGGCACGGACGAGGTCACGGCGCGCGTGCTGCACGCGGCTGTGGGCGGCATTTCGGAATCGGACATCACGCTCGCGGCTGCGTCTGGGGCGGTGGTTCTGGGCTTCAACGTCCGCGCCAACAAGGAAGCGCGCGACGCGGCGGACCGGACCGGCACCGAAATCCGTTACTACAACATCATCTACAACCTCGTGGACGACGTGAAGGCCGCCATGTCGGGCCTGCTTGCGCCGACCATGCGGGAACAGATGCTGGGCAATGCGTCGATTCTCGAAGTGTTCAACATTTCGAAGATCGGCAAGGTCGCGGGCTGCCGCGTCACCGACGGCCGCGTGGAACGCGGCGCGAACGTGCGCCTTATCCGCGACAACGTCGTCATCCACGAAGGCAAGCTGTCGACGCTCAAGCGCTTCAAGGATGAGGTCAAGGAAGTCCAGGCCGGACAGGAATGCGGCATGGCGTTCGAAAACTACCAGGACATGCGCGCCGGTGACGTGATCGAGTGCTACCGCGTCGAGGAGATCAAGCGCACGCTGTAAGGCCCGCGCTGCCAGTCGTTTCAGAAACGACGAACCATTGAAGCCGGGCGCGGTTGAACTCCGCGCCCGCCGGAGATCATCATGTCACGTTTGCATCAAAAAGGCGGCGAGCCATCGCAGCGGATGCTGCGCGTCGCCGAACTCATTCGCCACGCCATGGCGGAACTTCTGTCGCGCGGCGAGATCAACGATCCGGTGCTGGAGCAGCATGTCGTCACCGTTCCGACGGTGCGCATGAGCCCGGACCTGAAGCTGGCGACCATCTATGTGATGCCGCTCGGCGGCAAGGACGCCAAGCCGGTGCTGGATGCTCTGGCGCGGCACAAGAAATTCCTGCGCGGCGAGGTCGCGCATCGCATCAACATGAAGTTCGCGCCCGATCTTCGCTTCAAGATCGACGAGAGTTTCGAAAATTCGGCGAAGATCGATGCGCTGCTGCGTCGTCCCGAAGTCCAGCGCGATCTGGCGCCGCCACAGGGCGACGAAGAAGAATCCGCGCCCGACAAACAGAACTGAATTGGTATTACGATGAACGCCCCAAGGTCCAAGCGCGTCGAGGTCAACGGCTGGCTCATTCTCGACAAGCCTGTCGGGATGACGTCCACGCAGGCGGTGTCGCGTCTGAAATATCTGTTCAACGCCAAGAAGGCGGGCCATGCAGGCACGCTCGATCCGCTGGCCTCGGGCATCCTGCCGGTGGCGTTCGGCGAGGCCACCAAGACCGTGCCGTTCGTGCAGGACGGCGAAAAGGCCTACCGGTTCACCGTCACCTGGGGGGCGGAGACGGACACGGACGATTCCGACGGAAAGGTGGTGCGCACCTCCGAGATGCGGCCTGCGCCGGATTCGGTCGAGGCCCTGCTGCCGAATTTCATCGGCACGATCATGCAGACCCCGCCCGCCTATTCGGCGATCAAGATCAACGGCGAGCGCGCCTACGACATGGCGCGCGACGGCGAGGTGGTGGAAATCGCCCCGCGTCCCGTGACGATTCACGCGCTGGACCTCGTCAGCAGCGACGAGACGAGCTCGGTCATCGAGGCGCGCTGCGGCAAGGGCACCTATGTGCGGGCCATTGCGCGCGATCTCGGCCGGCTGCTGGGCTGTTTCGGCCATGTGACGGCCCTGCGCCGCACCCGGGTCGGCCCCTTCACGGAAGAAGATTCCGTGCCGCTGGAAGAACTTCTGCAAGCGCCCGAAACGGTCGGCGAGGAATTGCTGTCCGTCGAGGCGGGCCTCACCGAATTGCCCTGCGTGGTGGTGGACCGCAACGGGGCCGCGCGCCTGCGGCGCGGCCAGTCCCTGCTGCTGCGCGGCCGCGACGCCCCGCTGGACGGCGTCGCCTATGCGGCCTGCGGGGGCGTGCCGGTGGCGTTCGGCCCGGTGCAGGGCGGCGAGCTTGTGCCGCACCGGGTGTTCAATCTGCCGATGTGAGACGGCCGCCTCAGGGATCTACTCCTCCTGCCCGCTGGCCTTCCCGCCGTTTTCGTGTATATAGCCCGCAGCGCGGGGGCGAACTCCGCGCTATCCGTGTTTGGACGACCGCGCTGGACGACATCCCGGCCCGGCCGTCGGCGGATCAAAACCGCGACGCCCCAAGGGCTTCGCTCTTCTCACCGAAAGGACAGATCGATGTCGATTACCGCAGAGCGCAAGCAGGCGCTCATCAAGGAATATGCGACCAAGGCTGACGATACGGGCTCGCCCGAAGTGCAGGTGGCCATTCTCACCGAGCGCATCGCCAACCTGACCGACCACTTCAAGACGCACGTGAAGGACAACCATTCGCGTCGCGGCCTGCTGAAGCTCGTGTCCCAGCGTCGCCAGCTCCTCGACTATGTCAAGAAGGGCGATCAGAACCGCTACAAGACCCTGATCGAGCGTCTCGGCATCCGTCGCTGATGCTGCTGATTGACGGGCGGTCTTCGGGCCGCCCTTCAGTTGCGTTCCGCCAGATGTGAACGCGTAACCGCGTCGGCCGCATGGGGCTGCCGGCGTAGCGGGACCAGCCCGACCGGGGGCAGGATCGCCGGACGCTTCGGAACCCCCGCAGCGTCCCGCCGTCTTGCTCATGGTCGATCGGGGCTCCCGAACCATGAAAGACAAGAAGATGTTTGAGATCCATCGTGAATCCATCGAATGGGCCGGGCGCAAGCTCACCCTCGAAACCGGGCGCATTGCCCGCCAGGCCGACGGCGCCGTTTTCGCCACCTATGGGGAAACCACCCTTCTGGCGACCGTCGTGTCCGCCAAGTCGCCGAAGCCCGGCATCGACTTCTTCCCGCTGACCGTCAACTATCAGGAAAAGGCCTTCGCGGCCGGCCGCATTCCGGGCGGCTATTTCAAGCGCGAGGGTCGTCCGTCGGAAAAGGAAACGCTGGTTTCCCGCCTGATCGACCGCCCGATCCGCCCCCTGTTCCCGGACGGATACCGCAACGAGACGCAGGTCGTCGTGACGGTTCTGAGCCATGACCTCGAAAACGATCCGGACATTCTGGCGATGGTGGCGAC
>CANJNI010000065.1 GCA_947475995.1 Beijerinckiaceae bacterium
GCTGGCATCACGATTCGCAGAAGCTCGAACATTCCATGCCGGGCGGCGGGCTGCCGGATTCGCAGCGCAAGGCGAATGTGCTCGATGTGTCGGACCTGAGCCTTGATGAGCTCGAGCTGCTGGAGCGCGTCTTGCGCAAGACCCAGATGACCCAAAGTCGGGCGTGACGATAATCTTGTTGGAGGCTCATAGGCTGACCCGGGACCAGCCAGAATCAGTACCGGGCCGAAAAAGCAGCTTTTTCCAGAGGGTCCGCTATGGGTCCGCAATCTTTTCGGCAGCAAATCTCGGGTTGCGGCAAGCTGCCCTAAGTATTTGATATTCCTTATTTTTCAGTGGTGGGCGCACCAGGGCTCGAACCTGGGACCCGCTGATTAAGAGTCAGCTGCTCTACCAACTGAGCTATGCGCCCACTGAATGTCCCCGGCAGCGCCAGCGACGAACGGGCATGTAGCAAAGGCTATCCGGCCTGTCCAACACTTTCGTGTCGATTTGCGCGGCGATTTTTTCGCGCGGCGCGCCGTCGATGCAAAAACGCCGGGCTTCCGGGCCCGGCGTTTCGCATGAAAGGCGCTGCTGCTCAGGGCTTCAGGCGCTGCCCGGCCATCGGCTCGGGCGCTGACTTCAGGCGCTTCACCATCAGCTTGTTGAGAGCCGCCACATAGGCGCGGGCAGAGGCCACCAGCGTGTCCGGGTCCGCGCCCTTGGCGGTGACGGACTTGCCATTCTCGATCAGCCGGATGGAGACTTCCGCCTGCGCGTCGGTGCCCTGCGTGACCGCATGGACCTGATAGAGTTCCAGCGTCGCGGTGTGCGGCACGAGCGCGTGGATGGCGTTGAAGATCGCATCCACGGGGCCGTTGCCGGTCGCCTGCTTGGTGATGTGGTTGCCGTCGATGCTGAGCGTCAGGGTGGCGGTCTGCGGGCCCATCGTGCCGGCGATGACGGTCAGGGCCTCGACCTTGATGCGCTCGCCCGCATGGCCGATCTGGTCGTCCACCAGAGCCTCGATGTCGTCGTCGTAGACAACCTTCTTCTTGTCGGCCAGATCCTTGAAGCGCTTGAAGGCGTCTTCGAGGCCGTTGTCGCCCAGCTCGTAGCCCATTTCCTTCAGCTTGGTGCGGAAGGCGTTGCGGCCAGAATGCTTGCCCATGACCAGCGAGGTCTTGGAGACGCCGACGCTTTCGGGGGTCATGATCTCGTAGGTCTGGGCGTTCTTCAGCATGCCGTCCTGATGGATGCCGCTCTCGTGCGCGAAGGCGTTCCGGCCCACGATGGCCTTGTTGTACTGCACCGGGAAGGACGTCACGGCCGAGACGAGCTTTGAGGCGCGCGTCAGCATCGTGGACTCGATGCCGTTGTGGTAGGGCAGGATGTCCGCGCGGGTGCGCAGCGCCATCACGACTTCTTCCAGCGCAGCATTGCCGGCGCGCTCGCCGATGCCGTTGATGGTGCATTCGATCTGCCGCGCGCCGCCGCGCAGACCGGCGATCGTGTTGGCCACCGCCAGACCCAGATCGTTGTGGCAGTGAACGGAGAAAATCGCTTTATCCGAGTTCGGCACGCGCTCGCGCACGGTGCGGAAGATCGCCTCATATTCCTCCGGCACCGTGTAGCCGACGGTGTCGGGAATATTGATCGTGGTCGCTCCGGCGCGGATTGCGGCTTCGACGGTGCGGCACAGGAAATCCATTTCCGTGCGGGTTCCGTCCTCGGCGGACCATTCGACATCCGGCACGTGGTTGCGGGCGCGCGTGACCTGCGCGGTCACCATCTCCAGCACTTCCTCGGCGCTCTTCTGGAGCTTGAACTTCATATGGACCGGCGAGGTCGAGATGAACGTGTGGATGCGCGGGTTGACGGCGTGGCGCACCGCTTCGGCGCAGCGCTCAATATCCTTGATGGCGGCGCGCGCGAGGCCCGCCACGGTGGCGCGCTTGACGCGCCTGGCGACGGCCGAGACGGCCTCGAAATCGCCTTCCGAAGCAATCGGGAATCCCGCCTCAATGATGTCGACGCCCATCGCGTCCAGCATGTCGGCGACTTCGAGCTTTTCCTCGAACGTCATGGTCGCGCCGGGCGACTGCTCGCCGTCGCGCAGGGTGGTGTCGAAAATCAGGACGCGGTCCTTGTTGGAGGACGCAGGGGCGGCGGTTGATTCAATCGTCATGGCTTTCCTCGAATGCAGGCCCGGACATGGCGCGGGCGAATAGGGCTTTTCGTCTCGTCTTCGGCTGCGTCCCCTGAACACCCAGGCTCAAGCCCGGACGGCGCTCAGGGGCGGCTAAGAAGGAGCGCGGAAAGCAGCGAGGAAAGCGCGAGCGCCGTCGGAGCCTTGCGGCCCTCGTTCCCGGCAGTCAGCGATGTGGCGAAATGGGCCACGGGTTCCTCAATCGGCGATCGAATTGATCGTCGCTGTCCATACATGAACTCGGGGCCGTGTGGCAAGGTCCGCATCGGGCGGCGCGCCGCCCGATGCCAAAGTCGTCGCTAGCTCAGTGCATCGGCGCCCAGTGCGCGCGGGCCGGGGCGACCTGCACGGTTGCCGAGACGGTCGCGAAGCGCGCCGGGATATGCTTGTGGTGGACGGTCGCCGGGCGAACCATCACGGTGCGCTGCTGCGTGCCGAGGACCGCAGGAACGTGCTGCACCGCCACCGAAGGGGCGCGCGTCATGACCTGCCGGTAGCGCGTCTCGTAGCGCGCCGGGACGGTCACCCAGCAGCCGATGGTGCGGCCGTAGGCGTCCACCGTCACTTCCCAGCGCCGCGTGGCGGGGGCCACCAGGACGCGCTCGGCGATGGTCTGTACTTCTCCGGGGACGACATGCTTCACCGTATGGGCCGGGCGGACCACAACGGTTTCAGTCACTGCGCCATATTCGGCCGGGCGGACGTGCGCGATGGTCTTGGGCGGCGTGACCATGAAGGTTTCCGTGGCGGTTTCATAAACCGGCGGCGACACAACGCGCTGGTAGCACTGTTGGCCGACGCAACCGCCAGCAAAGGCGCTGGAGGCAGAGCCGATCAGACCGGCCAATACAGCGGCCGCACCGGCAGGGGTAAATATACGCATGGGATACTCCCGCATTCGGCGCTCACGAAATGGTCTGCGCCGCTGCGGATAGGTAAAATCAGAATGAACAATACACAAGAAAACCCATACTTTAAGATAAAATTAACCGATTGTGCTAAGGTAAATACGCAAGCGTGACTGATATATTTCCTGAAATACTACATAGTCGTATCGACACAGGACGGGCGGAGGCTTTGCTGTGCGGTTTTGAAACGCGCGTCAGGGAAGGCGGCGCGTCGCCTTGCAGACAATGGCCGCAGGCTGACAGGCGATTCCGGGGGTCGAGCAGGCCATCTGGCCGTCTGGCGTCCTGCGGCAGACCTGGCAGAGGTTGGTCCATTCCTCGCAGGTCTGGTTGCGCTGCCCCCAGGATTGAATCGAAACCAACTCGCGGTCGGGCGGCGGCAGGGGTGCGGATTTCGGCGCATCGGCGCGCGCCGTCCCGGGCGAAGCGGCAAGCAGACAGGCGATGAGTGCGGCGCGAAGCATGGAGAATCCTCTCGTGTGGGAGCCTAGTGCGCCTGTCGCCCGGCGTCACTGTCGGAAGATGACCCGGGCGTTTCCGCATGCTAATGGCTCGGCCATGCTCGAAGGTCTGCCCCCCAACAACGCCTCCCATCTGCTGCGTCTCATCTGTGACGAGGCCACCGCCCGCGCGATTGCGGACATCATGATCGAATCCTTCGATCCAGCGGAGGCGGCGTCTTCGGCCTTTGAACTCGAACCCAATACGCGGGACTGGAGCTCGGGCCAGTGGATCGTCGAGGTCTATTTCGGCGATGAGCCCGATCAGGACTGGGTGCGCGAACTCGTTCAGATGGCGGCGGGCGAGGATGCTGCGAAAGCCGTCGAATTTACCGGCATCGAGGCGCGCGACTGGATCGCGTCATCGCTGGAAGGCCTTGCGCCCGTGCGGGCCGGACGATTTCTGGTGCACGGGTCGCACGATCGCCACAAGGTGCGCTCCAACGATATAGGCCTTGAAATCGAGGCTGCGCTGGCATTCGGGACGGGCCATCACGGCACCACCCATGGCTGCCTGAAGATGCTCGACGCAATCTTGAAGACGCGGCGTCCGCGCAGCGTTCTGGACGTCGGAACCGGAACGGGCGTGTTGGCGCTGGCCGCCGCCAAGGCGCTCAAGATGCCGATCGTGGCCGGCGACATAGATCCGATCTCCGTGGAGGCGGCGCGCTCCAATGCGGTGCTGAACGGCGCGGCCCCGTGGCTCTTCCCCGTCGTCGCCAAGGGCACGGACCATCCGGCAATTCAGGGCGGCGGGCCTTACGATCTGATCTTCGCGAATATTCTGGCGAAGCCCCTGCGGTTGCTTGCGCCGTCCATCGCCAATGTGGCGAGCCGGGACGCTGACATCGTGCTGTCGGGCCTGCTGGTGGGCGACGTGCCGGGCGTGCTGTCCGCCTACAAGGCTCAGGGCCTGCGGCTGACGAAGCGCATCGTGCTCGACGGCTGGGCCACGCTGTTGCTGAGGAGCGGCGGCGCTGCCGATCGTCCGGCGGTGGATGACGAAGACGATTTCGACTGATTGCGGCAGGACGAACCTGCGCCTATCCTGCACGCATGTTCGAAAGCATCTATCAATCCTTCACCGAATCCGCCGATCCTTCCCACGGAGCCGAGCGTGCGCGATTGTTGCGCGCCGAACTCGCGCGGCGCGGGCTCGATGGATTCATCGTGCCGCGCTCCGACGAACATCAGAACGAATATGTGCCGCCCTGCGCGGAACGGCTTGCATGGCTCACGGGCTTCACCGGATCGGCAGGGCTGGCGATTGTGCTGAAGGACAAGGCGGCTGTGTTCGTGGATGGCCGCTACACGCTGCAGGTGCGCGACCAGGTCGACACGAAAGTGTTCGAGCCTGTTGCGATTGCGGAAACAACCGCCGAGGCGTGGATCGCCCGCCATGTTGCTAAGGGCGGCAAGCTCGGCTTCGATCCGTGGCTGACCACGCAGGCGCAACTTGATCGCTATGAGCGCGCCGCGCGCGGCGTCGGCGCATCGCTCGTGGCTGTCGATGACAATCCGGTCGACGCCGTCTGGGCTGACCGTCCCGCGCCGCCCTGCGGGCAGGTCGTGCTTCACCCGAAGAAATTCGCCGGCCTCGACGCCTCGAAAAAGCTGACGCAGATCGCCATTGCGCTGAAAGACTGCGACGGTCTGGTGGTCAGCGATCCGCATGCGGTGGCGTGGGCTTTCAACATTCGCGGCGGCGACGTGGCGCATACGCCCTTGCCGCTGAGCTTTGCGATCATTCCCGCGCAGGGCCGTCCGGCGCTTTATGTCGACGGCGCGAAGCTTTCGAATGTGGTGCGCTCGGCCCTCGAAGAACTCGCGGATGTGCGAGCGCCCGAAGCGCTGGAAGCCGATCTGCAAAAGCTCGGGGCGAAGAAAAGGAAACTTCGTTTCGACAGCGCCACTGCGCCGGTGAAACTCGTTCGCGCCCTGCGCGACGCCGGCGGCGAGCCCGATCCCGGCAGCGACCCGATCAGCCTGATGAAGGCGGCGAAGAACGCCGCAGAATTGCGCGGCGCGGTCGCGGCGCACGAGCGCGACGGCGCGGCTGTCGTGCGTTTTCTGGCATGGTTCGAGGAAGCGACCAGAACCGGCCGCATCACCGAGATCGACGCCGTGATGGCGCTGGAAACTTTCAGGCGCGAAACGAAGAAGCTGAAGGAAGTGTCGTTCCCGTCGATCTCGGGCGCGGGCGCACACGGCGCCATCGTGCATTACAGGGTGACGGAAAAGACTGACGTCGAGATTCGCAAGGGTCTTTTCCTGATCGATTCCGGCGCGCAATATGAAGACGGCACCACGGACATCACCCGCACCATCGCGGTCGGCAAGCCGACCGCCGAAATGCGCGACCGTTTCACGCGCGTTCTCAAGGGCCATATCGCAGTCGCGCGCGCGGTGTTTCCGCGCGGCACGAGCGGAACGCAACTCGACACGCTGGCGCGTGCGTCTTTGTGGGAGGCGGGACTGGATTTCGACCACGGGACGGGCCACGGCGTTGGCTCGTACCTGTCGGTGCATGAAGGTCCGCAGCGCATTTCAAAAGTTGCGTCTGTGGCCTTGCAGCCGGGAATGATCCTGTCGAACGAGCCCGGCTATTACAAGACCGGCGCCTACGGGATCAGGATCGAAAATCTCATCGTCGTGAAGAAGCTCGCCATCAAGGGCGCCGAGCGCGAGATGTACGGGTTCGACACGCTCACTCTCGCGCCCATCGACCGCAATCTGGTGGAACCGAAACTGTTGTCGAGCGATGAGCTGGCGTGGCTCAACGCCTACCACGCGCGGGTGCGCAAGACCCTTTCGCCCCTGCTGGAGGGCCGGGCCGGCAAATGGCTGACGGCCGCCACGAGGGCGATCCGCTAGATCAGTTGTTGATGAAGAAGGGTCGCGCGTCCGCTGTGCGGGGCGCGCTCGCAGGCGTCGTGCTCTTCGCCTGAAGCGGTTCACGGGGTTTGGCGGCGGGTTTCTTCTTCTTCTTGCCCTGAATGGTCAGCGGGCGAATTTCGGCAAGACTGGGCGCAGCCCGTTCGGTTTCGTTCAGGCCGCTGACCTGTTGCAGCAGGGCGAGGTCGGACCGTTTCGCCAGCTTGGACTGGCTGAGAGGCCGGAAATGGTTTGCGGCATGCTGGCCGCCGCGGCTTCCTTCAAAGACTTCAAGCCCGCTCGGCATGACGACCACGTCGCCGGGGCGCAGGGTCGGATCGAGCATGAAGGCGGCGCGCGGGCCGTGCTCCTTGCGAATCTCGGCGAGCTTGGCGATCACCTCGCGATTGCGGGCGGCCTGTTCTGCATTGGCCTTTTCCTGGGCGGCGCGACGCGCTGCATCGGCTGCCTTCCTGGCGGCTGGATCGACGTCTCCCCCCATGCCGCCCGGCATGGGCGCATAGCCCGGCGCGTAGGCAGGAGCGTAGGCGACCGCGGGGCGGCCGCCGCCGAACAGGAAGTCGAACAGGCCCGCCTGGGCAGGAGTGGCCGCCGCCGTTGCGATGGCGAGAATTCCGAGAGCGAAGCGCTGATGGCGTTTCACGGGATCATTCCTTATAGGCGCCGCATTCCGGCGTCGGGACATGGGTCCCGTAACGCCGCAATCCATGAAGATATGTGATGAAAC
>CANJNI010000066.1 GCA_947475995.1 Beijerinckiaceae bacterium
AGGCGAATGTGCTCGATGTGTCGGACCTGAGCCTTGATGAGCTCGACCTGCTGGAGCGCGTCTTGCGCAAGACCCAGCTGACCCAAAGTCGGGCGTAGCGTTGAGGAGGTCTGGTGACGGATCCCGGCGTCATCTGATCTCACGACTTGGCTGGCGATAGGATACTGGGCTGTGTCCCTAGACTGGCTTGAGCTGGCCCGGGTCGGTTGGTTCGGCTGAAACCGGCGATTTCCCACAGCGTACGCGCGGGCGCGACCGGTTTTCGGAAGTGCCTATTGGAGGTATGCCGATTTTTGTAGTCTATATAGCGCGATCCCCAAGGGGGTGGGGATCGGGTCATCTATCATGTACCTCTTGTCCGAATTGATTCGACCCATACTGCCATTGTTGACGGGGATAAAGTAGGGGACGAATAGGGCGATATTCACTAAGTCATTGATATAAAGCGATCATTGTCGGACGCTCCCTCCGCCACTCACGTTGGATAAATTGTTGAAAAAACTGGATATTGTTGTTTCATCTCGCAACTTGCCCTAACGTTTGCCCTAATTCAGTCGGGCGCTAGGCCCCGAAAACCCGGTTTTCACCGTTCCGAAAATTCGCACCTTTTTGCGCGTGGTCGATCCGGTTCGCCATCGTCCCTCGCGCGCGTGCGCGCGTATTTCTCCCGAAATTCCCCGGACCTTAACCTGACTTAACATCCGGCCTCGCGCGTGTGCGTATTGGTCGCAAATCACGCAATGCGGATCGAATCCGAAGGTCGGGGCACATCAAACAGGATTGAAACCTGCCGGGAGCCGCATCGGGTATGCAAGCTTGGTTTTGCCCTCTTTCAGCCACGGTCCAACGTTCCTATATGAACGTTCGATGGGTCGGCTTGATGCGACCCGTAGGGCCCGCCGGACCGGGGGTCCGATTGGAGGGATGAAATGGCTACTGCGCTGCCGGTGCTTTCTGCGGAAAGTGGTCTGTCGCGTTACTTGACTGAAATTCGTCGGTTCCCGATGCTGGAGCCGCAGGAAGAATACATGCTGGCCAAGCGCTGGCGTGAACATGGCGACCGCGACGCCGCTCATAAGCTGGTTACCTCTCACCTTCGCCTCGTGGCCAAGATCGCCATGGGCTATCGGGGCTACGGCCTGCCGATCGGCGAAGTCGTGTCCGAGGGCAACGTGGGCCTCATGCAGGCCGTGAAGAGATTCGAACCCGAGAAGGGCTTCCGCCTCGCCACCTATGCGATGTGGTGGATCCGCGCCTCGATCCAGGAATACATCCTGCGCTCGTGGTCGCTCGTGAAAATGGGCACGACAGCGAACCAGAAGCGGCTGTTCTTCAACCTGCGCAAGGCCAAGAGCCAGATTTCCGCGCTGGAGGAAGGCGACCTCAAGCCCGAACAGGTCAAGACGATCGCCCACAAGCTCGGCGTGCCCGAGCAGGACGTGATCGACATGAACCGCCGCATGAGCGGCGACGCCTCGCTCAATTCGCCGCTCCGTCAGGACGGTGATGGAGAGTGGCAGGACTGGCTAGTGGACGACTCCACCACTCAGGAAGCCAACCTCGTGCAGCGGGAAGAGGCGGACAACCGTCTCGGGGCGCTGCGTAACGCGCTCGGCGTGCTCAACGAGCGCGAGCGCCGCATCTTCGAGGCGCGCCGACTGGTCGACGATCCGGTCACGCTGGAAGAATTGTCGGAGGAATTCGGCATCTCCCGTGAACGTGTCCGGCAGATCGAGGTGCGGGCGTTCGAGAAGGTGCAGGCGGCCGTCAAGACCGGCATGGCCCGCATTGAGGCGCTGCCGCCGCCGCAGTCACGTCCGGCTTTGCCGGCGCACTGAATGTTGCGTACCGTCGCGTAAATCGTTCTGGAGTTTGAAACCGCCGGTCCCCCGACCGGCGGTTTTGCTTTGGGGCTGCGCGCTTACTGGCCCCAGCTCGCGAATGCGTCATTGACGGCGCGATCTCCGGCCGGGCCTTTCTCAAACGTCACCTTCGCGATGCGTCCGTCCGCAAAGCGCAGCGGAATATCCACCCAGCCGCGCGTCTTGAGCAGCTCGATGTTGCGGATCTGGAACGTCGCATCGCGCGCCAGGCCCACGAGGAACATGTTGGTGGTGATCTTGGCCGGGACGCCCACCAGCGGGTCGACCGACGGCGAGACTTCATTGCGCATCTGGGGGATGTCGATTTCATCCACGGCGGGAAACTCGCCGCCCGCCGCCGGTGCAAACAGGATTGTCAGCAAATGGGACGCCGGCAGAGTCTCGTCGCTATTGCGCTGCAACAGCAGCGTGACCTTCAGCTTTGCGTCCGTGATGTCGGCCTCGGCCCGGACGGATTGGCTCAGCGGCTGGCCGGGGCCGCGACTGGTGTTTTCCACACGCCAGACGACGTTGCCCAGAAAGGTCCTGAACTTCTGCGGATCTTCCGGCGCATCGACCAGCATGGCGGCGCGCAGCGCCACCGGGACCGCCGGTTGCGGCGGCGGATCGGCCGGGCGGGGAGCCGGCGCCGATTCGGCGCGTCCGGGCGCAGCCGGGCGGGATCCGGCAGTTGGAGCGGAAGCAGGCGCGCCGCCGACGCGGTCGACGATCTTGCCGGGACCTTCGGACTGTTCGGCGACCGGCGAGGGCCTTGCGCGCAGCAAATCTTCCGGCCGGTCGCGCAATCTCCATGCGAGGAAAGCGATGCCTCCCGCGATGACCGCCAGAAGAGCCAGAAAGGCGACGTATTTGATCCAGCCCCGATGGCGCGCACGCGGTTGCGGAGCGGCCGGCCGCATGGGCTCAGCCCGCACCGGCGTATCGTCAGAGGGCGCAGCGGCAGCTTCAGCCGCAAATTCCGGCTTGGAAAAATCATCCGCTTTCTCGTCCCTCGCGAGGGAAGCGGGCGGCGGCTTGGGCGCTTCCGCAGCCGCTCCGGCCACCGGGAGGCGCGGGCGGATCGCCGGAGCAGGCGGGCGCGGCGGGATGGGGGGAAGCGGCGGCAGGTTCGGAACCGGGCGAGGCTTCTCGGCAGCCGGAGGCGGGGCCTCGGCGGCGGGGGGCGGCGCGACAGGTTCAGCCGCCCGGACAGGTTCCGGAGCTGGTTCGGTTTTGGTCGTCGGTTCGGACTTGACCGCCGATTCGGACTTGGCCACCGGCTCAGGCTTGAGCGCAGGTTCGGGTCTGGAGGCCGGCGCGGCAGCGGGCGGCGGCGCAACAGGCGGGGCGGATTTCGTCTCGGGCTGCGGCTCGGGCGATGGAGGGGCGGCGGGGTGCTCGCGTTCCAGCCGGGCCACGGCGTCATCCAGGGCTTGATTCTCGCGCTGGATATCCGCCTCGGGCACAGGCGGATTCATGGCCCTCAACTGCCCGATCAATGCCTTGCGGGCGCGCTCGTAAATGGCGCGCCGCGTTTCAGGCGTCGAGCGCTGCAGGCCGCCGACGGCTTTGGCGAGCAGAGGGTAATAGTCAGCCATGCTGCGTTCTGACCACTCCGAGACGCTTGCGTCAATGCAGGGCCCGGCGCGAAGCCGGAATGGAATCAATCCTCAAACGGATTATGCACCAGTATCGTATCGCGCCGCTCCGGACTCGTCGACAACAGAGCCACCGGGGCCTCGATCAGTTCCTCGATCCAGCGGACATATTTGATCGCCTGCGCCGGAAGGTCGGCCCAGGACCTTGCGCCCTGCGTGGTTCCTTCCCAGCCTTCGATCGTCTCGTAGATCGGCTCGACCCGCGCCTGAGCCGCCTGCGCGGCGGGTAGATAGTCGATGGTCTCACCGTCCAGCCGGTAGCCTGTGCAGACCTTGATGTCCTTGAAGCCGTCGAGAATGTCGAGCTTGGTCAGCGCGATGCCGTTTATGCCCGAGGTCTTGACCGTCTGGCGCACCAGAACGGCGTCAAACCAGCCGCAGCGCCGGGCGCGGCCCGTCACGGTGCCGAATTCATGGCCGCGCGTCCCGATGAGCTGGCCGGTCTCGTCGTTCAGTTCCGTCGGGAATGGACCGCCGCCGACACGCGTCGTGTAGGCCTTGGCGATGCCCAGCACATAGCCGATAGCGTTGGGGCCGAGGCCCGAGCCGGTCGCGGCATTTGCCGCCACCGTGTTGGAGGAGGTCACGAACGGATAGGTTCCGTGGTCGATGTCCAGCAGCGCGCCTTGCGCGCCCTCGAACAGGATGCGCTTGCCGGACTTGCGATGGTCGTCGAGCAGGGACCAGGTGCGGTCCATGTATTTCAGGACTTCTTCGGCCACGGGGGCGAGTTCGTCATAGATCGACTTGGCGGTGATTTCCGGCAAGCCGAGCCCGCGCCGGATCGCATTGTGATGCGACAGCAAACGCGCCACCTTGCCGTCGAGCGCCGACATGTCCGCGAGGTCCATCACCCGAATGGCCCGGCGGCCGACCTTGTCCTCGTAAGCGGGGCCGATGCCGCGCTGGGTGGTGCCGATCTTGGTCCCGGCCGAAGCGTTTTCGCGCAGGGCGTCCAGTTCGCGGTGGAGCGAGAGGATCAGGGGCGCATTTTCGGCGATCCGGAGATTGTCGCGACTCACCTCGACGCCCTGGGAGCGCAGCTGGGCAATTTCCTTCACCAGATGGTGCGGATCGACCACGACGCCGTTGCCGATGACGGACAGCTTGCCCGGACGCACGATGCCGGAGGGCAGGAGCGACAGCTTGTAGACCTTGTTGTCGATGACCAGCGTGTGGCCTGCATTATGGCCGCCCTGAAAGCGAACCACCACGTCCGCCTCGATCGACAGCCAGTCGACGATCTTGCCCTTGCCCTCGTCACCCCACTGGGCGCCGACCACGACCACATTTGCCATTGTCAAATCTCTCGGGAGGCCGCGCGGCGCTCCGGTCACGAAAAACCCCGGCGCAAGGCCGGGGCTCATTGCGGCTATGGATTAGCCAATTCGGGCCCGCCCGTAAAGTCGCCCCCGGAAGTCCGCCCGGCGCTTAGTCGCTCGACAGGATGACATTGCGGACGAGCGGATAGATCTGGGTCTCCCATTTCCTGCCGCTGAAGACCCCGTAATGGCCGACGCCCGGCTGCAGGTGATGCTTCTTGCGGAACGGTTTGATCGAGGAACACAAATCGTGGGCCGCAAGCGTCTGGCCTACCGCGCAAATATCGTCCCGCTCGCCCTCTACGGTCAGCAGCGCCGTGCGGCGGATGGCGCGCGGGTCGATCCTGCGGCCCTGCCATTCAAGCTGACCGAGCGGCAGCGCATGGTCCTGGAACACCAGCCGGACAGTTTCGAGATAGAATTCCGCCGGAAGGTCCAGCACGGCGAAATACTCGTCGTAAAAAGCCTTCTTGGATTCGGCCTGTTCGGCCTCCCCGCGCGCGAGGTGCCCGAACAGTTCCATATGCGCCTTGACGTGCTTCTCCATGTTCATCGACATGAAGGCGGATAATTGAACGAAGCCCGGATAGACGCGCCGGTCCGCGCCGGCGAACTTGTCCGGCACCCTGGCGATGAGGTTCTTCTCGAACCACGACATCGGCTTGCTCTTGGCGAGTTCATTCACCTTGGTGGGACTGATGCGCGTGTCGATGGGCCCGGCCATCAGGGTCATGCTGCGCGGCAGGGCGGGATTGTTCGTCTCCGACATGATGGCCGCTGCGGCGAGCACCTGCACGCAGGGCTGACACACGGCGATCACGTGTGCGCCAGGGCCCATCGCCTCCAGAAACCTGATGATGTGCGCCACATAATCGTTGAAACCGAACGCGCCCGCATGAATCGGAACATCGCGCGCATTGTGCCAGTCCGTGATGTAAACATCATGGTCGGGCAGGAGCGTGCGAACAGTCCCGCGCAGCAGCGTCGCGAAATGTCCCGACAGGGGCGCAACCAGCAGCACGCGAGGCTGCGCCGCGTCCATGTCCTTGCGAAACCGCAGCAGGGTTCCGAACGGCGTCGTGCACGCGGCCTCTTCGACGACGGGCGTTTCGCGATTGCCGACCTTCACGGAAGAAATGCCGTAGGCGGGCCGCACATGCGTGACCTGCGCGCGCGAGATCATCTCATAGAATGCGGAGGCCGAGCGCATGACCGGATGGCTTGCAAGCGCTCCGAACGGACCTTCGATGATGGTATTGGCGAACTGCGCAAAATTCCGCAGGGGCTCCATCATGTCGGTCTGCGTCTGGTAAGCCCGGTAAATCATCTGCCCCACAATCCCGTGCAAAACCCGCACGGCGCATTGTTCGATAAAACATGATCGGTCGGCGGCACGAAGCTAATCCAGAAGCGACCGCCGTGCGAGGACATTATGGGCGCGAACCGCCATTCTACCATCTGATACGTTGGGCGAAGCCCGCATGTGGCGCAAAAAACGTCACGGTGGTTTATCGTTGTTCTGTCTGATCAACATTTGATCGTGACGTTCAGCCAGCCGGTTGGGACAAATGGATATGGAAACGGCCAGTCTCACGATCAGCAGCAAGAATTATTCGTCGTGGTCCTTACGCGGCTGGCTTCTGTGCAAGATGGCCGGGCTGAAATTCGACGAAAAGATTTCGTCCATTGACGATCCCGGAACGCGCGCCGAACTGCTCCTGCTGTCGCCGTCCTTTCTGGTGCCCTGCCTGTCGCATAGCGGAATCAACATCTGGGATACGCTGGCGATCGCCGAATATCTGGCGGAGATCAAGCCGCGCGCAGGGCTGCTTCCCAAAGACCGCGCGATGCGCGCCCATTGCCGCGCAGTGTCGGGCGAGATGCATTCGGGTTTCGCCAACCTGCGCGCCGCCTTGCCGATGAATCTGAAAGCGCACTATCCGGGCTTCAAGGTGTGGGCGGGCGCGCAGGCCGATGTCGACCGCGTCGTGGCGATCTGGGGCGACTGCCTGTCTAAATATTCCGGGCCGTTCCTGTTCGGCGAAAAACCCACCGTGGCGGATGCCATGTATGCGCCGGTCTGCACGCGCTTCGTGACCTATGACGTGAAGCTCGATGCGGTCTGCGCAGGCTATCGCGACCGCATCGTCGCACTCCCGGCCATGCAGGAGTGGACAGCGGCCGCGAAGCTGGAACCCGACGAGCTGGAAGAACTCGACGTCGAGTTCTAGGGTCCAGACCCATAAAATCATTGTCATGATCAGCGAGTTGTGATTCACGGCTTCCGAAAGGAAGCGACAGTGAATCGGGACTTGTTCTGGCTGACGGATGCGCAGTTTTCGCGGATTGAGCCGCATCTTCC
>CANJNI010000067.1 GCA_947475995.1 Beijerinckiaceae bacterium
CCCGTAGGAGTCTGGGCCGTGTCTCAGTCCCAGTGTGGCTGATCATCCTCTCAGACCAGCTACTGATCGTCGCCTTGGTGAGCCATTACCTCTCCAACTAGCTAATCAGACGCGGGCCAATCCTTCGGCAATAAATCTTTCCCCTCTCGGGCTTATCCGGTATTAGCTCAAGTTTCCCTGAGTTATCCCGAACCAAAGGGCATGTTCCCACGCGTTACGCACCCGTCTGCCACTCCGTATTGCTACGGCGTTCGACTTGCATGTGTTAGGCCTGCCGCCAGCGTTCGTTCTGAGCCAGGATCAAACTCTCAAGTTGAATGAGATTTCGATGCTGACTGGTCACTATACTCTTGACGAGTCCCAAGCACACCAATCCAATCCCGCTTCACAGCGAAACCAAATCAGGTACTTAGAAAACGTGACCGTCAGAGTGTATCTCTTGTGGCTAACCATTCCTGGCTCGCCCGCAAGGACCCCGCCGTCCACGTTTCTCTTCCTTCCGATTAAATTGTCAAACAGCGCCTTCAAGCGAAGGTCTCACACTTATAGCAGCAAGCCGCTATGACCCGGCAGTCGCCAGGAGTGCTCTTGACCCGAGAAGCTCGAGAGGACCGACATCCGCGCGCTGCTCGTTAGCGGCGTCGCCGTCGGTGGTCGCTATATAGGTCGGGGCGCCGACCCCTGTCAACACGGGTTTCGGCTTTTTTTGAAAAAACTCGTCCGACCCGCCGCGACAGCCTCCCGCACAGGCATGACAGGGGCAAGACAGACGGGCGACGCCGCCTTGTCAGCCTCATTTGGGCCACGAAGCGAAGGTTTGGCCGGCTCGCCCTAGCGGCCATGGTGTGACCGGTTGACGCTTGCCCCGCACGACGGCATGGTCTGGCGGTCCTGCTTCGGTTCGGCCGGGACGCACCGGAAGGCAAACGACGGACGGAATTTTGGCCTTAAACCCGCATACGCCCGCCAGCAGCCGGGACAATGAGTTCGAACGCCCCGGCCGTATGGTCGACGGTGTCGTTCTCGGCGTCGAGGCCCCCATCGAGGCGGATGGCCAGCGCCATACCGATCTCGACCACCGGCGGGTCTCGCTGCGGTGGTTGGCCGGAACCGTACTGGTCGGCGTCGCCGGATCGGGGCTGATCGGCTCGGCCGTCTATGCGTCGCTCAATCGCAACGTGCACTTCGCCGAGGCTCCGCAGACCGCCAATCCGGCCCGCCGCGACGCCGCCACCGGCGATTTGGTCAATCCCCGCAAGGGCGACAGGCTCGTCAAGGCGGTCGACATCATCGCCGCCAAGCAGACCTTCCGGACCCCCACCAACGTCAAGGTCGGCGACCGTGAAGTGGTGAAGACCCGCGCCTTCACCCGCGTGTCGACGACCCTCACGCTTTCGGCCACCGGCTATGCGGACGAGGTGCCGGCCTTCAACCCGCTCAAGCTGCTCGCCGGCGGCCCCAGCCAGACCGACACCCTGCCGGACGTGGTGCAGGCCCCGGACGACGCCGACGTTCAGTTCCAGACGCGGGACATCGGACCCGGCCTCGCCTTGGCCGGGGCCTCCCTGTCCGTCGAGGAAATACAGGCGCAGGTCGCCGAGCATGTGAAGAACGCCCAGTCGGCGGGCGCCCGCGCGCCGCTCCAGTTGCCGCCCCAGATGCTCCTCATGCGCACCAGCCGCGCCGGCTTCGACCCGACCGGCGGCCTTTCCTACGCCAATCCGGGAAATCCGATCATCTCGGCGCCCTTCTCGTCCATCCAGGTGAGGATGGTGCCGGAAAACGTCAGCCTGATCCCCAAGAGCGCCGCGCCCGCCGCCGATCGCGGCCCGCCGGAGCGTCTGGCGGTCGTGCGCCGCAACGACACGCTCGAAGACATTCTGCGCACCAATGGCGCAAACCGTGACCAGATCCGCAAGATTATCGCCGCGATCGCCCCCCGGCGCGGGCAGTCCGCCGTCTCCGAAGGCCACAAGCTCAAGATGCTGTTCGCCGATACGGAAAACGGAGAGCAACAACTGGCGCGCCTGTCGATCTACATGGACGAGACGCTCGAAACGACCATCGCGCTGGACGACGAGGGAAATTACCTGCAGGTCGCCAATACGGACCTGCAGCCCAAGCCGCTGGCCGCCGCCAGGCGCAAGCCGGCAGACGACGACGAGGACGAGGAAGAAGCCGGCGGCATGCGGCTTTACGACAGCTTCTACGAAACCGCGCTGAAGCAGGACATTCCCCGCCAGATCATCGACAATCTGGTGCGCATCTTCGCCAATGACGTGGACTTCCAGCGCTCCGTGACGGGCGGCGATTCCTTCGAGGTCTTCTACGAGGAGAGCGAGGAATTCGAAGGCCGTTACGAGCTTCTGTTCGCCTCCATCACGGCGCGCAACGAGACGTACAAATATTACCGCTACCAGACGGCGGACGACGGCCTGATCGATTTCTACGACGAAAACGCCAAGTCGAATCGCAAGTTCCTCATTCGCAAGCCGATTGCGGCGGGCGAGCAGAGGTCGGGCTTCGGGCGTCGCCTGCATCCGATCCTGCGCTATGCGCGCATGCATACCGGCGTCGACTGGGCGGCTCCCATCGGCACGCCCATCGTGGCCGCCGGCAACGGCACCGTCATCAAGGCTGCGCGTGAATCGGGCTACGGCAACCGTGTCGAAATCCAGCACGCCAACGGCTACATCACGACCTACAACCACATGTCGGGCTTTGCGCGCGGCATCAACGAAGGCGTCCGGGTCCGTCAGGGGCAGGTGGTGGGCTTTCTGGGCATGACGGGCTTGGCGACCGGCCCGCACCTGCACTACGAAGTCATCGTCAACGGCAATTTCGTCGATCCCCTGCGCATCAAGCTGGCGCGAACGCGCGAACTGGTCGGCCGGCAGATCGACGATTTCCGTCGCGAGCGCGACCGCATCGAGAGCCTGATCGCCAAGGCCCCCAACGCCACGCAGGTCGCGAGCGCAAGGCCGCCGCGCGGTTGATCCGGTTAAGCGGCGCTCGGGTTAATCGGCGCGTGTTGCAAGTCGCGGCAATTGCGTGATGGACCGCACCTCTTGCGCCGAAGCGCCCTGCTCACGCAGGCTGCGCACGGATTTCGCAAAGGTGCTTTTCGACAGTTTGCGCCCGTCCGCATCCAGCACCAGCCAGTGATGGCGGTAGTTCGGCTGCGGCAGATCAAGCAAGGCCTGGAGCACGCGATGCACGCTGGTGGCGTGATAGAGATCGCGGCCGCGCATCACGTCCGTGACGCCCTGAATCGCATCGTCCGTCACGACCGCAATGTGGTAGCTCGCCGGAATGTCCTTGCGGGCCAGCATGACATCGCCCCATCGCGCCGGTTCCGCAGCCACAAGACTCGCCTCGTCCCCCTCGCCGAATTCACGCCATGTGAGCGACGTTCCGACGAGCGCCAGTGCGCGCTCCATGTCGAGACGCAGGCAGAATGGATCGCGCTGCGCCCGCGCGTCTGACTCATCCTTCGACAAGCCTCTGCATGTGCGCGGATACAGCGGCGCGTCATCAGGATCGCGCGGCCAGTCTCGCCGGTCGCCAATCGTTCGCGCAATATCGCCGCGCGAGCAGAAACAGCGATACAGCACGCCCTTCGCGTTCAACCGCGACAAGGCTGCACGATAATCGTCGAAATGCTCCGACTGCCGCCGCACGGGCTCTTCCCATGACAGGCCGAGCCAGCGCAGGTCTTCGTAAATCGCCTGCTCGAATTCCGGGCGGCTGCGCCCCACGTCAATGTCTTCGATGCGCAGCAGGAAGCGACCGCCGAGCCGCTTCGCCGTTTCGAAATTCAGGATTGCCGAAAGCGCGTGGCCCTGATGAAGATAGCCATTGGGCGAGGGCGCAAAACGAAAGACCGGACGGGCGGAATTCATGGCTGACAAAAACCCCAAAGCCCGCAAATCCGCAAGCTCTCCGAAAAAGACGCCCGCGAAAAGGCCGCGCGCCGCCAGACCAGCCGCACCGGCGCTGCGCTACCGGCCCGGCCCGCCGATCGACAACGAAGAAGCCCTTGCCAACGCCATCGCGGCCCTGCGCGAACAGGACGCCGACGTCATCGGCCACATGCTCGACATCTGCGGCGCGCCGCCGCTTCGCAAGCGCGATTCCGGTCTCGCGGGCCTTGCCTGGATCGTCATCTCCCAACAGGTCTCGACCGCCAGCGCCAATGCGATCCACGCGCGCTTCATGACGCGCTTTCCGCGCCCCGAAGCATCTGCGATTCTGGCCTGCACCGAGGACGACCTGCGCGGCTGCGGCCTCTCCGCGCCGAAAATCCGCACATTGCGCGCCATCTGCGAAGCCGCCGCGAGCGGCGCGCTCGATTTCGCCGCCCTGCCCCATATGGAAGCGCACGAAGCCCACGATGCGCTGGTCGCCATCAAGGGAATCGGCCCCTGGACGGCAGATATCTTCCTGCTGTTCAGCCTCGGCCATCCGGACGCCTGGCCGGTCGGCGATCTGGCCCTGCAGGAAGCCGCCCGCATGGCGCTGAATCTGCGCAAGCGCCCGGACGCCGCCCGGCTCGAAAAGCTGGGCGAGCGCTGGCGGCCTTACCGGGGCGCGGCGGCGCGGCTGCTGTGGTCTTACTACGGCGCGGTGAAACAGCGCGCGAAAGAGGAGCGGCCTTGACGCTTCGCCGTCATCCGCCTACCCGCATGGCAGCATTTCACCGCGCATCCACGGACGACTGATGACCAGCACCCTCACCGGCCCGCGCCTCGCGCCGAAATCCGGCATCGCCAAGCAACTCGTGGTGTTCCTCCACGGCTACGGGGCTGACGGCAACGATCTCATCGAGATCGGCAAGCAATGGCAGCGCTGGCTCCCGGATGCGATGTTCATCAGCCCCCATGCGCCGGACCGGTGCTCCATGTCGCCCTCGGGCCGCCAATGGTTCCCGCTGACGATGCGCGATCCGGATGAACGCTGGAAGGGCGTGACCTATGCGCGGCCGGGGATCGACGCCTTCCTGGACGCCGAGCTGGCGGCGGCAGGCCTCGACAATTCGAAGCTCGCCATCGTGGGCTTCAGCCAGGGAACCATGATGGCGCTCCACGTCGGCCTGCGCCGCCGCATCGCCCCCGCCGCCATTCTGGGCCTTTCGGGCGTGCTGGTCGGACCGGAACATTTGCCGGAAGCCACCGCCCGCAATGCCAAGGGCGAGCCGCCGCCGGTTCTGTTGGTCCACGGCAGCGCCGACGAGGTGATTCCGGTCGACGCCCTGTTCGAATCGGCCGAGCAGCTCGGCAAGGCCAACATCCCGACCCAGTGGCACCTGTCGGCGGGACTTGGCCACGGCATCGACGGCGAAGGCCTGATTCAGGGCGGGCAGTTTCTGGCGAAGGCCTTCGGCTTGCCGACCCCGGAGCGCCCCCGGCGCGGACGTTAATCTACGGTTCTGCCAATTGTCGGCGCCAGTGCGGGCTCCAGTTGCGGCACGACGCGACGCGCCGCGCGGCGAATCCCGATGGGGCGGTAAAGCTGCTTCGTGGCTTCCAGCAGATGCACGCCGCCGCCCGGCAACCCGAACCGCACGCCGATCCGCTCGAAAGCAGGCGCCGAACGCAGCAGAAAACCGCGCTCGAACGGAGGCACATAGAGGGATTCGGCCCAGTTGAGCGGCGAAAACAGGCTTTCGCGCAAAAGCTCCCGCAATTGCGACTTCGAATAGGGCTTTCCGTGCCCGAAGGGCGTGCGGTCGAACCGCGCCCACAATCCCTGCCGGTTGGGGGCGACCACGATCAGCCGACCGCCCGGCGTCAGCACCCGCCAGATTTCGGTCAGGAAATCATGCGGCCTGTCGGACATTTCGAGCGCATGAACCACCAGCACCCGGTCCATGCAGGAATCCGGCAGCGGCAGCATGGTGGTCTCGACAAGGGCAGAAGCGGCCGGACCGTCCTCCGGCCAGTTCACCACGCCCTGTTCGGCTGGCATGAAGCCCAGCACCCGCACGGCCTCGTCGCGAAACGGATTGAGGTACGGAGTCGCATACCCGATGCCCACCATCGAGAAGCCCGCGCAATTCGCCCAGCGCTCGCGCACCATCCGGCCCACGAAACGCGACGCCACCCGCCCGAGCGGCGAGGCGTAAAAGGCGCGCAGATCCGTGACGTCGATGGCCATTTTGCAGCGTTGAATGAACGATCAAATCGTGCAATCTTATATACACTTGTTATTGTGGTGAAAATGAAACGTTTTGAAACCTCCCTACCATTAGCGCTCGAAGAAGAAAACGGACCCTTTGCCGCAAGGGTCGTAAAAAATTTGCGTCATGAAGTCCTAGTATCACTGGATGGCACACTCGCCACCATGCGGAAAATTCCTAAAAAAAAATTTATTGAAGGGCAAAATATTTACGTATTAATAGAAAAAATTGATAAATTAAAAGATAAAATATACGTGTCTTTCGCCGATCCGGTCAAATTAATAAATAAAAACATTGCGGAGGTAAGAATTGGTGATGTATATGCTGGAGAGGTTCATAAAAAAACGGAATATGGATTTTTTGTAAAATTCAATGGCTTCGATGGATTGCTACATAATACAAAAGCCTCTTGGAATCATAAAAAAATATATGACGATCGACAAAAACAATTGGGTGTGGGATCAAAAATCAAAATTAAAATACTTGATGTCGATTTCGAGAAAGGTCGAATTTCGCTGACTAGAAAGCCTTTCCTTCAAGATCCGTTTCCCGAAATAGTCAGGGAATTTGAGCAAAATTCTAAAATGGTTTGGGCTTGCAGAGTCACCTCCGTAGTAGATTTTGGCATTTTCCTCGATTTGGGCGGGTACGAGGGACTATTACATATAAGCCGGCATTCTCCAGATGAACGCGGGTCCGAGTTCCGATCTGCCGTGACTTCCGGATTATGGCAAGCCCATGCAGACGAGGCCGGCACTCGAACGTTGTCCGGACACTCGCTGGGATTGTTCCGTGGGAAGAATGCCGAATTCGCTCTCA
>CANJNI010000068.1 GCA_947475995.1 Beijerinckiaceae bacterium
AGCCAGCGCCACTTTCGCCTTGAAGGTCGGCGTGTGGTTCCGCCTCGCTCGTCTCGCCATGGTCAATCTCCTGCTCTCGGCCAGAATAGGCCGCGTTCAGGCGAAAACCCACCTATCGATGCTGTTCAGATTCTTCAGGCCACTTCTGTCTTCACGACGCGCGCGTGGGTCGAATCTTTCGCGAAGACGCCTTCGCAGGAAAGCACCTTCGGAGGCGTCTGGGCATGCGCCACGGCGGGCGACGCCAGAACCCCGGCGATCAGGACAATCCGGCAGATTCGCATCCAACCCTCCAGCAATCCGCCAGCATGGCGCGAGCGAGGCCCGGAAGGCAAATGTCCGTCTCAGGGAGTGGTCGCGTCCCCGGACACAACCGGGAGCGGCGCTCCGCCGGTCCAGTCGGCAAAATAGGTCTGGTGATAGACAAATCCCAGAACGAGGAACTGGCAGGCAAGGAGGGCAGCAACTGCTGCACTGGGCGCTTTGAAAAATTTCATGGGGCATTCCGAAACCAATGGAATATTCAATGCCCGCAGCCTAGCTCATGCAGCTTGCCGGAAGCTTAATCGGTGCGGTCAGGAACACGATGCCGTTTGAATCCTGCTTGCAAAAGACCCTTGCGGCAGCAATAGATTCCTGATGCGCATCCTGCTGATCGCCATTGGCCGCATGAAGGCCGGACCCGAGCGTGAACTGTTCACGCGCTATCTGGAACGCGCCGTTGCGAGCGCGCGTTCGGCCGGCCTGACGGGCGTAGAGTCGCGCGAAATCGACGAGAGCCGCGCGCGCCGTCCCGAGGATCGGAAATCCGAGGAAGCGCAAGCGATCCGCGCACTTGTTCCGCCGGGCGCGAAACTGGTTTTGCTCGATGAACGCGGCAAGAGCCCCACGAGCGAGGCCTTCGCGGAAGACGTCGGCAAGGCGCGCGACAGCGGACTGCCGGCGCTGGCTCTGGTCATCGGCGGACCGGATGGTCTGGATGCGGCATTGCGCAACGGGGCGACGAGCATCGCCTTCGGGGCCATGACCTGGCCGCATCAGATCGTACGCATCATGGCCGCCGAACAAATTTACCGGGCGATCACGATTCTGACAGGACACCCCTACCATAGATCGTAAATAATATTATTAAATCACATTCACGACTTTCGATGATCGGGGGCCCCCATGGCCAGTTTCACGCTGGGTGAACATTTCGACGCATTCGTTCGCGACATGCTCGCGACGGGGCGCTTCAACAACGCCAGTGAGGTAGTGCGGGCAGGATTGCGGCTTCTGGAAGATCAGGAACGCACCCGAATCGAACGAATCCGCATTGCGGATCAGGCCGCCGCCCAGCCTCTGGCGATCGACCTGAAGGACCTTCGCAAAAAAGCCCGGAAGCGGCTGGAAGCACGCAGCCCCAAGCCCTGACCGTCCATGCCTGACCGGCTCAGGCCCTGACCGGCTGATGGCGCAGGCCCGGAGCCCGGCCTATGCTGACCGCATCGAGATTCGCCACATGCGCCCGCATGTCCAGAAGAGAGCGTCGCACCGGGTGAACATCCGCGCGCCAAGATGGCTTTCGGCTTCAGTCCTCGCGACCATACTGGTTTCGGGGCAGCTCGTTCTTGCGCAAGCCGATCCGCCCGCGGAGCCTGTCCGCGAGACGGCGCCGAATCCGGACATTTCGACGCGCCAGAACGAATTGCGCGGCATCGAGGATTTCCTGAAAGCCTCCGACGACCAGCGGCGCAAGCTCGAAGCCGAGATCGAGACCATCCGCAACGACCGCGCACGGCTCAACAAGGCCATGCTGGATACGACCGCCCGGGTGCAGAGCGCCGAAATCCGCGTGGCCGAGGCTGAAAAGCGCCTCGACGCCACGACCGGCAGCGAGGAGGCGATCCGCCGTTCACTCGACTCCCGCAAGGGCACGATCGTCGAGGTTCTGGCGATCCTGCAGCGCATGGGGCGCAAGCCGCCGCCCGCAGTTCTGGCGAGCCCCGACGACATGCTGCAGGCCATTCGCACGTCCATGCTGCTCGGCTCCGTCCTGCCCGAACTGCGTTCGGAGGCCGAAATACTCGCGGCCGATCTGCGCGATCTGGTCAATGTTCGCCGGACGGCGGCGGCGGAACGCGACGATCTCGCGAAAGAAGTCGCCACGCTGGCCGGGGAGCGCCAGCGGATCGGGGCGCTGATCGACGCGCGCCAGTCTTCCATCGGGGAAATCGAGCGCGCGCTCGAGGCGGAGCGGTCGCGAGCCCGGGATCTGGCTCGTCAGGCCCTTGATCTCAAAGAATTGATCACCCGCATGGAGAGCGAAGTCGCCTCCGCCGGGAAGGCCGCCGAGGCCGCCCGCAAGGCCGACGAAACCAACCGCCGCACGGCCGCGCTCACGCCTGCCGACCCCCGCCAGAAGCCGCCCTCGCCCTACCGCGATTCGGCGCGGCTTGCTCCCGCAGTGGCCTTTGCGGATGCGAAAGGCCTGCTGCCCATGCCGGTTTCGGGCAGTCTGGTGAAGAAATTCGGCGCGCCGGACGGTTTCGGAGGCGCCGAGAAGGGAATATCGGTCGCGACCCGCCCCAATGCGCTCGTGGCGGCTCCGACGGACGGATGGGTGGCTTTTTCGGGTCCTTACCGCACTTACGGCCAACTCTTGATTATAAATGCCGGCGGTGGCTACTATATCGTGTTGGCCGGAATGGCGCGGATCAACGTCGAAGTCGGGCAATTCGTCCTTGCCGGGGAGCCGGTGGCCTCCATGGGCGACGGTTCTGCCAGGACAGCGACAGCAATCGCCATTGGCGCGACGCAGCCTGTACTCTATGTTGAGTTCAGAAAAGACGGAGCTGCCGTCGATCCCGCCCCCTGGTGGGCAAAGTCGGAATTGGAAAAGGTCCGCGGATGATGCGCAACAAGTTCACCCTCGTTCTTCTGGGCGCTGCGGTCGGCGCCGCGGCCGCGACCATCGGCACACAGACCCGGCTTATCCCGGGCATGTCGGCCACCGCTGCGGTTTCGGACACGTACCGGAACCTCAACCTGTTTGGCGACGTCTTCGAGAAGATCCGCACGGACTATGTCGAGAAGCCGGATGAATCGAAGCTGGTCGAAGCAGCCATCAACGGCATGCTGTCGAGCCTCGATCCGCATTCGAGCTACATGGACGCGAAGAGCTTCCGCGACATGCAGGTGCAGACGCGCGGCGAATTCGGCGGCCTCGGCATCGAGGTCACGCAGGAAGACGGCGTCGTGAAGGTCGTCACCCCGATCGACGACACGCCCGCCTCCAAGGCCGGCATTATGGCGAACGACCTGATCGTCGCCATCGACGGCGAGTCCGTTCAGGGGCTGACGCTCAACCAGGCGGTCGACAAGATGCGCGGCCCGGTCAATTCGCCGGTGAAGCTCACCGTCCTGCGCGGAGCGGCGAAAGAGAGCAAGGACTTCACGCTCACCCGAGCCACCATCACGATCCGGTCCGTGCGCAACCAGATCGAAGGCGACGACGTCGGCTACATCCGCATCACGCAGTTCAACGAACAGACATTCGATGGCGTGAAGACGGCCATCAACAAGTTCACGTCGGAAATCCCGGCGGACAAGTTCAAGGGTTACATCCTCGACCTGCGCAACAATCCCGGCGGCCTCCTCGATCAGTCGATTCAGGTGTCCAACGCCTTCCTGGAACGCGGCGAGATCGTCTCGACCCGCGGCCGCAATGCCGAGGAAACCCAGCGCTACAATGCGCGCCCGGGCGATCTGTCCAAGGGCAAGCCCATCGTGGTGCTGATCAACGGCGGCTCGGCTTCGGCGTCCGAAATCGTCGCCGGCGCGCTGCAGGATCACAAGCGCGCCACGATCCTCGGCACCCGCAGCTTCGGCAAGGGTTCCGTGCAGACCATCATCCCGCTCGGCCAGCAGAACGGCGCGCTGCGCCTGACGACGGCTCGTTACTACACGCCTTCGGGCCGTTCGATTCAGGCCAAGGGCATTGATCCGGACGTGCAGGTCCTGCAGGACATTCCGGACGAGCTGAAGGGCAAGGACGAATCCAAGGGCGAAGCCGCCCTCAAGGGTCACCTGAAGAACGGCGAAGAGGAAAAGGGCGGTTCGCAGGCCTATGTGCCGCCGGACCGTACGAAGGACAAGCAGATCGCTGCCGCGCTCGACCTTCTGCGCGGCAACAAGAAGGCGTCCAACACCACCGAACCGGCCGCCAAGCCGAACTGAGACCTGCGTTCGCGCCAGGGCGCGATGCGTTAAGCCCTCGACGGGCCCGGCGTTGCGCAACACAATGCGCGCGCCGGGCCCTTTTGATTCGTTTTCGATTCGTGGTTCGGGACTGGAGACATATTCCGTATGCCGGTCGACGATCTCAACCGCCCGCTCGGGCTCGATCTCGACGATTCCCGCCGCACCCGTGACATTCCGTGGGGCAAGGTGGGAGTTGCGGGCGTCGGAGTGCTGGGCGTCGCGCTGGGCGGCTTCGTCTGGTGGACCAATCACGGCATGGGCGGAGAACCCTTCGCGGTCGCCCGCATCGAGCGCCCGGTCGAACAGCCACTTGTCGCCGGCAAGACCCCGACCGCCAATGACGTCACCGGCACGGTAGCCCTGCCGCAACGGGCTACGGGCGCGCAGGTCGAAGCGCAAAGCGGCGTCATCACCGTCCGGCAAGGCAATGCGGCGGCGCCGGGCGCGCTCATTCTGCAAGTCCCGAAGGACATCAGCCTCCAACTGACGCCTGCGCCGGACCGGCGTCTGGTGGAGCGCAAGAGCTGCGGCCTGTTGCCGCGCATCGGGATGGATGGCGCGAGGCCGTCCGAAATCTACGCGCGTCCCTACATGAGTTCGGCCAAGGTGAAGCCCGGATCGCCGCGCATTGCGCTGGTGGTGGGCGGCATGGGCCTGAACCGGGCCGCAACCGAAAGCGCCTCGGAGCGTCTGCCGGGCGAGGTGACGTTCGGCTTTGCGCCCTACGGTATGGAGCTCGAAAAGCAGGTCGCGCAGGTCCGCGAGGCCGGCCACGAGGTGATCCTGCAGGCCCCGATGGAATCCTTTTCGGCCAGCGAGACTCCCGGCCCGCATACGCTGTTCACCACCGCCACCAATGACGAGAACGTCGAGCACCTGCGCTGGCTGATGTGCCGTTTCTCCGGCTACATCGGGGTGGCGAACTTCCTCGGCGCGAAATTTACTGCCGAGGAGCGCGCGCTGGCGCCCATCCTGCGCGAAGTCGGCGCGCGCGGACTCGCTTGGTTCGACGACGGCACGTCGCCCCGCACGCTCGCCGGTACGCTCGCGCCCTCGCAGGGCGTGCCCTATGCGGCGGCGGATGTGGCGATCGACGCCGATCCGCGCGGCGACGCCATCGAGGCGGCGCTCCTGAAGCTCGAAACCATCGCCCGCCAGAACGGGTCCGCCATCGGCTTCGGCAGCGGCCTGCCGGCCGCGCTCGACCGGATTGCGCGCTTTGCGAAATCGCTTGAAGGACGTGGGGTCGCGCTGGTGCCGCTGAGCGTTCTGCTGAAGAACCAGTCGGGCGCGACAGCGGGAGGCCGGTGATGGCGGACGGATTCTACCGCCCCTGCGTGGGGGTGATGCTGATCAACCACGAGGGGCTCGTCTTTATCGGCCGCCGCCGCAACAAGGCGCTGCGCGAGCATGTGGCTCCCGGCCACGAATGGCAGATGCCGCAGGGCGGCATCGACAAGGGTGAAGACCCCTATGTGGCGGCCGTGCGCGAACTGTTCGAGGAAACCGGCGTCTCGACCATCAAGCTTCTGGCCGAAGCGCCGCAGTGGTTTGCGTATGACCTGCCGGGCGATATCGCGCAGGAAGCCTGGAAGGGCCGTTTTCGCGGCCAGCGGCAGAAATGGTTCGCGTTCCGGTTCGAGGGCGATGAATCGGAAATCCGCATCGACCCGCCGCCGGGCGGCCACAAGGCCGAATTCGACGCCTGGCGCTGGGAGCCGATGGCCAACCTGCCGGACCTGATCATCCCGTTCAAGCGGCCGGTCTACGAGAACGTGGTGCGGGCGTTCGGGCATTTGGCGGGATGAAAATGCTGCAGGCAGTTCGAGCCTCTGATGCGAAACAAGTCAATGTTAGAGTTCTCACACTCAGGCTAAGTCAAACAAAACCTTAAAACAGGGAATAGAGGAAACGTTGCGAAATGGCTGACAATTTACCCCCTGATGACAGTAAAGCTCAGATCTTCAGCGCGTCCGGAGAATTGTTGGCAAAGGATATTAACTTAGCAAGCGCGTTTGTCACTCCTTTCGCGGCAGCAGTTTCGGTTGAGCTGGAGGAATTTGGGCTTTCTAAATCAAAGATCGATGAAATAATGTTGCGGAGCGCAAAGCGGTTTGGAGCCAGGGCTGTTCAACGCTCTCAGCTGACGGTCATTGCCAATATTGATTTGAGCCCGCCGAGCGCGGCCGCGTATCGATCCTGGGCGATCGTACCGGACTGGTTCGTTCTCAGGATGTTGTAACCGAAGCTTCGGAGTCTCGCGAAGATGC
>CANJNI010000069.1 GCA_947475995.1 Beijerinckiaceae bacterium
AACGCCGACTTCGACGGCGACCAGATGGCCGTGCACGTTCCGCTGTCGCTGGAAGCGCAGCTTGAAGCGCGCGTGCTGATGATGTCGACCAACAACATCCTGCACCCGGCGAACGGCCAGCCGATCATCGTGCCGTCGCAGGATATTGTGCTGGGTCTGTATTATCTGACCCTCATGGTCGATGGCGACATCGGTCAGGGAATGGCGTTCTCGAACATGGCGGAGATCGAACACGCGATCGCCGCCAAGTCGATCACGCTTCATACCCGGATCAAGGGCCGCGCCTGGACCTACGATGCGAACGGCAAGCGCCAGTCGAAGATCTTCGACACGACGCCGGGCCGCATGATCCTCGGGCAGCTTCTGCCCGACCACAACAAGGTGCCTTTCGACGTCGTGAACAAGCTCATGACGAAGAAGGAAATCTCGAACATGATCGACACCGTCTACCGCAACTGCGGTCAGAAGGAGACGGTCATTTTCTGCGATCGCATCATGGCGACCGGTTTCCGCGAAGCCTTCAAGGCCGGCATTTCCTTCGGCAAGGACGACATGGTCGTGCCGGAAACGAAGCCCGCCATCGTCGAGGCGACCCGGACGCTCGCGAAGGAATACGAGCAGCAGTACAACGACGGCCTGATCACCCAGGGCGAGAAGTACAACAAGGTCGTCGACGCCTGGGCGAAGTGCACCGACAAGCTCGCCGAAGAAATGATGGCGCGCATCTCGGCGGTCCACAAGGATGACACCGGCCGCGACAAGCCGATCAACTCGATCTACATGATGTCGCACTCCGGGGCGCGCGGTTCGCCCGCCCAGATGAAGCAGCTCGCCGCCATGCGCGGCCTGATGGCCAAGCCCTCGGGCGAGATCATCGAGAGCCCGATCATCTCGAACTTCAAGGAAGGCCTGACGGTTCTCGAATACTTCAACTCGACCCACGGCGCCCGTAAGGGTCTCGCGGACACCGCGTTGAAGACCGCGAACTCGGGTTATCTGACCCGCCGTCTCGTCGACGTGGCGCAGGACTCTATCATCACCGAAGTGGATTGCGGCTCTACGGGCGGCATCCGCATGCGGGCGATCCTCGACGCCGGTCAGGTCGTGGCCTCGCTGGCGACCCGTATTCTGGGACGTACTGCGGCCGAAGATCTGCTCGAGCTGGACGGCAAGGTGATCGTCAAGTCGGGCGAGATGATTCAGGAATGGCATATCGACCGCATCAATGCGGCCGGCATCCAGGAAGTGAAGATCCGCTCGGTGCTGACCTGCGAGGCCGCCAACGGCGTCTGCGGGACCTGCTACGGACGCGATCTGGCGCGCGGAACTCCTGTCAACATGGGCGAAGCGGTGGGCGTCATCGCGGCCCAGTCGATCGGCGAGCCGGGCACCCAGCTCACGATGCGCACCTTCCACATCGGCGGCGCGGCGCAGATCGCCGATTCGTCGTTCCTCGAATCCAACTTCGAGGGCACCGTGAAGGTTCGCAACCGCCACGTTGCCCGCAACTCTGACGGCGACCTGATGGTCATGGCGCGTAACGTCGCGCTCGTGATCGTCGGATCGGACGGCGTCGAGCGCGCGGTTCACCGCGTGCAGTACGGCGCGCGGCTGAAGGTTGACGAGGGCGACAAGGTGAAGCGCGGGCAGCGTCTGGCGGAGTGGGACCCCTATACGCGTCCGATCCTGACCGAAGTCGCCGGCATCGTCGGCTTCGAGGATCTGGTCGAAGGCCAGTCCATGACCGAACAGGTCGACGAAGCGACGGGCATCGCCAAGCGTCTCGTGACTGACTGGCGCCTGAACCAGCGTTCGGCGACCCTCAAGCCCGCGATCCTCATCAAGGGCGCTGACGGCAAGATCCTGAAGCTGCAGCGCGGCGGCGAAGCCCGCTATTCGCTGCCGGTCGAATCGATCCTGAACGTCGATCCTGGCTCAACCATCCAGGCAGGCGACATCATCGCCCGTATCTCGATGGAATCAGCCAAGACCCGCGACATCACCGGCGGTCTGCCGCGCGTTGCGGAACTGTTCGAGGCGCGCCGTCCGAAGGATCACGCGATCATTGCGGAGCTTTCGGGAACGGTGAAGTTCGGTCGCGACTACAAGAACAAGACGCGCATCGAAATCGTCCCGAACGAGGAAGGCGTCGAGTCGGTCGAGTATCTGATCCCCAAGGGCAAGCACATCCATCTTCAGGATGGCGACGTCGTGGAGAAGGGGGATTACATCGTCGACGGCAACCCCGCGCCACACGACATTCTGGCGATCAAGGGCGTCGAGGAACTCGCCGCCTACCTGGTCAACGAAATCCAGGAAGTCTACCGGTTGCAGGGCGTGAACATCAACGACAAGCACATCGAGGTGATCGTTCGCCAGATGCTGCAGAAGGTTGACATCACGGATCCAGGCGACACCGAGTTCCTCTCGGGCGAGCAGGTCGACCAGGTCGAACTCGAAGAGGCGAACGAGAAGGTGCTGGAAAACGGCGGCAAGATCGCCGTCGGCACTCCGGTGCTGCTCGGCATCACCAAGGCGAGCCTCCAGACACGGTCGTTCATCTCGGCGGCCTCCTTCCAGGAAACGACCCGCGTCCTCACGGAAGCGGCCGTGAACGGCAAGGTGGATACGCTGGAAGGCCTGAAGGAAAACGTCATCGTCGGCCGACTCATCCCGGCCGGCACCGGCGCCGCCATGTCGAAGCTGCGCCGCATCGCCGCCATGCGGGACGAGATGATTCTCGCCCAGAAGGCGCAGGCTTCGGACGCCCCGCAGCTGCCGCCTGCGGCGGAATAACTCTTTCCGACTCGTTAACATCAGGGCCGCCCCTCGGGGCGGCCCTTTTGTTTGCGGCGCAGCATGAATCGTCGGAAAAGACGGGGCCGGAGAGCGCAAACCGGCGTCGGGTGCGCCTTCTGGATATGCGAAAAGCGGCAAAACCTGAGTCGATTCAGCGCTTTTCGCGCAAAAGGGGTTGACGATTCCCGGCAGTCCGACTAGTTATCGCGCCACTCGACAGGCTGTAGTTTCATCCCTTCAGGGCGTCGCGCCCCGAACACATTGAAACTAAACGCTGTTCGCCTCTACGACCTGAAAGTCACTCCGGAAGCTTCGGCAACCGGCTCATGAGGCAAGACCGCGAAACCCGTGAGGGAATTGTGGTCCTCTGCAAATTCTCGCGCCGAAGTCCCTCAAGGACTGATGGCGCGGTTTGTTTTGCGCGTGAGTCGTCCACAAGACGCTCGCGGGCGAGATACCGAAGGAAACCGCGCAAGCAGCTTTCTTCATCCGAATTTTGTTTTCACGTTCACGCTTCGAAAGGGCGATGGATGCCGACAATCAGCCAGTTGATCCGCAAGCCGCGGCAGCAGAAGACCTACCGTGAAAAGGCCCGCCATCTCGGCGCGTGCCCCCAGAAGCGCGGCGTGTGCACCCGCGTGTACACGACCACGCCGAAGAAGCCGAACTCGGCTCTCCGCAAGGTCGCCAAGGTGCGCCTGACCAATGGTTTTGAGGTCATCGGCTACATCCCGGGCGAAGGCCACAACCTTCAGGAGCACTCGGTGGTCATGATCCGCGGCGGCCGCGTCAAGGACTTGCCGGGCGTGCGTTATCACATCCTGCGCGGCGTGCTCGACACGCAGGGCGTCAAGGACCGCAAGCAGCGTCGTTCGAAGTACGGCGCGAAGCGTCCGAAGTAAGGGGATTTACGATGTCTCGTCGTCACAGCGCCGAAAAGCGGGAAGTCATTCCGGACGCCAAGTTCGGTGATTTTGTTGTCGCCAAGTTCATGAACTCCATCATGTACGACGGCAAGAAGTCGGTGGCGGAAGCCATCGTGTATGGCGCCTTCTCGAACATCGAGGCCAAGACGAAGACCGACCCGCTGGGCGTCTTCAAGCAGGCTCTCGAAAACGTCGCTCCGGCGATCGAAGTTCGGTCGCGTCGCGTCGGCGGCGCCACCTATCAGGTGCCGGTCGAAGTGCGCATGGAGCGTCGTCAGGCTCTGGCGATCCGCTGGATCATCACCGCAGCGCGCGATCGCAACGACAAGACCATGATGGATCGTCTCTCGGCCGAGCTGATGGACGCCGCCAACAACCGCGGCAACGCGGTCAAGAAGCGCGAAGACACGCACCGTATGGCGGAAGCCAACCGGGCCTTCTCGCACTACCGCTGGTAATTTTGATTCAGCGCAGCCCACCGGGGCTCGCCTGGAAGGACCGAACAAATGCCTCGCCAATACGCCCTTGAGGACTACCGCAACTTCGGCATCATGGCCCACATCGATGCGGGCAAGACGACGACGACCGAGCGGATTCTCTATTACACCGGCAAGTCGCACAAGATCGGCGAAGTGCACGATGGCGCCGCCACCATGGATTTCATGGAGCAGGAGCAGGAGCGCGGCATCACGATCACGTCTGCCGCCACGACGGCTTTCTGGGACGGCAAGCGCCTGAACATCATCGACACCCCCGGCCACGTGGACTTCACGATTGAAGTCGAGCGTTCGCTGCGCGTGCTCGATGGCGCCGTGTGCGTTCTGGACTCGAACCAGGGCGTCGAGCCGCAGACAGAAACCGTCTGGCGCCAGGGCGACAAGTACAAGGTTCCGCGCATCGTTTTCGCGAACAAGATGGACAAGATCGGCGCCGATTTCTATCAGTGCCTTGACGACATCAAGACGCGTCTCGGCGCTCGGCCGATTGCGATCCAGTTGCCGATCGGTTCGGAAAACAACTTCAAGGGTCTTGTTGACCTCGTCCGCATGAAGGCTGTCGTTTGGCTCGAGGAGTCGCTCGGCGCGAAGTACAACGACGAGGAAATTCCTGCTGACCTGCTTGAAAAGGCCAAGGAATATCGCACGGCTCTCATTGAGGCCGCCGTCGAACTCGACGATGCCGCGATGGAAGCCTATCTGGACGGCAAGGAGCCCGACGAGGCGACCCTGAAGCGTCTTATTCGTAAAGCGGTTTTGCAGGGCACTTTCTATCCGGTCCTTTGCGGTTCGGCATTCAAGAACAAGGGTGTGCAGCCGCTTCTCGACGCCGTCGTCGCCTACCTGCCGTCGCCGCTCGATCGCGGCGCGATCAAGGGCGTCGATTACAAGACCGGCGAAGACACGGAACGCAAGCCGGGCGATGATCAGCCACTCTCGCTGCTGGCGTTCAAGATCATGGACGATCCGTATGGCGTGCTGACCTTCGCGCGCATTTATTCGGGTACGCTCGGCAAGGGCCAGGCTCTGCTGAACTCCACGCGCGACAAGAATGAGCGCGTTGGCCGCATGGTTCTCATGCATGCCAACAACCGCGAAGAAATCTCTGAAGCCTACGCCGGCGATATCGTCGCGCTGGTCGGCATGAAGGATACCCGCACGGGCGAAACCCTCTGCGATCCGCTGAAGCCCGTCATTCTTGAAAAGATGGAATTCCCGGATCCGGTGATCGAGCAGGCGGTTGAGCCCAAGACCAAGGGCGACCAGGAGCGCATGACGACTGCGTTGCTGAAGCTCGCCAATGAAGATCCGTCCTTCCGCGTCTCCACCGATCAGGAGTCCGGCCAGACGATCATCAAGGGCATGGGCGAACTGCATCTCGAGATCAAGGTCGACATTCTCAAGCGCACCCACAAGGTGGAAGTGAATGTCGGAGCGCCGCAGGTGGCGTATCGCGAGAAGGTTACACGCAAGGTCGAACACGATTACACCCACAAGAAGCAGTCGGGCGGTACCGGTCAGTTCGCTCGCATCAAGTTCATCATGGAGCCGAACGAAGTCGGCAAGGGCTTTGAGTTTGACTCGAAGGTCGTCGGCGGAGCGGTTCCCAAGGAATACATCCCGGGCGTGACGAAGGGTCTTGAATCCGTTCTGGGTTCCGGCATTCTGGCGGGCTTCCCGATCGTTGATCTTAAGGTGTCGCTGATCGACGGCGCCTACCACGAGGTCGACTCGTCGGCTCTGGCCTTCGAAATCGCCGCCCGTCAGGGTCTGCGCGAGGCTTTGCAAAAGGGCGGTTGCGTGCTGCTCGAGCCGGTCATGAAGGTCGAGGTTGTGACCCCGGAAGAATATACCGGTTCGGTCATCGGCGACCTGAACTCCCGTCGCGGCCAGATTCAGGGCCAGGACATGCGCGGCAACGCGGTTGTGGTGAACGCCATGGTGCCGCTGGCCAACATGTTCGGCTACGTGTCGAACCTGCGGTCGTTCACGCAGGGCCGCGCGTCCTACACGATGCAATTCGATCATTACGCGGAAGTGCCGCGCAACGAAGCTGAGAAGATCCAGGCCAAATACGCCTGATTTCGACGAAACATACGAAACCCACGAATCGACTGAAGGAGCCAGACCATGGCGAAAGAGAAGTTTTCGAGGAACAAGCCGCACTGCAACATTGGCACGATTGGTCACGTTGACCATGGCAAGACGTCTTTGACGGCGGCGATCACGAAGGTTCTGGCGGAGACGGGCGGGGCGACGTTCACGGCCTACGACC
>CANJNI010000070.1 GCA_947475995.1 Beijerinckiaceae bacterium
ACCGATCTGCCCTGTGCGGTCAGCACTTCCACCTGCCGAAGCTTGGTGACGATCTCCTCCGCCTTGTGTCTTTTCCTCGGCATCTCGTAGTCCTCCATCAGGCCATAAAGCCATACTTCAGGGAGGATCACTTTTCGGGGTCAAGACCAGGACCACCGTTCTTTTGGATGGTCGAATCGTTATGTATCGATTCCATTGATTTCGGCTGAGAACTGACCAGCGAAGGTGGGATTTCCCTATCAAGATTTAAACTGAACTGCTCGCTGCTCGGAACTGGTTCCGCACCACTTGGAACAAGTGACAACGCGGACGCCCCACCAAAACGCTCGCGTCCTTAAAACTTTCAGAGCGTGGATTAGCACTCCGCTTCAAAATCTAGGAAAAGCCGGGCCGCTAGCCCCTTCTCATTGTGCGCACGTGCAAATTTCTCCGCCTGTGCAGGATCTCGAATTTCAATTGCGGATATTATCTCCGCCATTTCCTGTGCGAAGGCCACGGCGCGGCCCGGCAAGGTGAAGGTACTGGTGGCCGATTGCAGACCGACGGTATCTATCAATAGCGCGATGTGACGGGACAGATATTCGTTGTGGGCGGCGTCGTAGATCAACTGGTCGAGGCGGCGCGCGGTGCGCAGGGCCTTTGACGGATCGCTCGCGCATTCGACTTCAAGCCGTCCGTGCAGCATCCGCATGGCGTCGATCTCGACATCGGTTGCGTTGCGCGCCGCGAGACTGGCCGCGAGCCCCTGAAGGGCGGCCCAGACCGCGTGGATCTCGACTAGGTCGCGCTGGCCGAGTTTCTTGAACACCAGCCCCTGTCCGTCATGCGCCAGCAGGCCCTGCACGGCGAGCCGCTTGATGGCTTCGCGCACGGGTGTACGTCCGAGTTCGAGACGGGCCGCAAGTTCGCGCTCCTTGACGCGCTCACCCGGACGGATGCGCCCCTGTCGCAAGGCGTCGCGGATCGCCCCATAGGCCTGATCGCTGAGCGACGCCTTCGGGGCGGGCTCGGAGGCGACTTTTGGGGTTTTGGGACCGGATTTGCGGGCTGGCTTCAAGGCAGCATCATGGAGACTGATGAAAGCGCCGATTGCGAGAAGGCGAAGCCGACGAAGCAATCCAGCACCAAGGATGGATTGCTTCGCATGCCTGCGGCGCGCTCGCAATGACGCAGATCCGGCCGATTTGCCCAGATTGCGAATTCTGGTATACCAGAATATTCCAGAACGTGAAAAAACGGGCGGCGCGCCGAGCTTCGATGTCAGTCCACATGATCAAGCCATGTTGCCGGGGCGCAGCTGCGGCAAGGCGCTGCCCGTGAGCGCGGCCCTCACGACAGGTCGGCGTTCCTCGCGCCTGTTCAGCTTCGCGAACGCCGCGATTCTTCTGTGCTGCGCAATGCTGGCGCTGACGGCTTTTCCCCTGCTGGCTAGCGTCACGCGCTTGCTCGATGGCGCATCCTCCAACGAAGTCGTGTCCGGCCTCGGAGGCGCGAGTTTCCGGATCGTGATGCTGAATACCGCGCTGGTGGTACTGACGAGCGCGGCCATCGCGGTGACGACGGCTTGCGTTCTCGCATGGATCGATGAGCGCACGGACGGCAACCTGCCGGGCTTCGGCCGCATGATGGCGCTGGCGCCGCTGCTGGTCCCGCCTGTGGCGGGCGTGATGGGCTGGGCTGTGCTGCTCGACCCAAATGCAGGACTGCTCAACGGTCTTCTGCGTCAGGCCTTCGCGCCCTTCGGCATTACGTTCGGGCGCGGGCCGTTGAACGTCTACACGGCGACCAGCATGGTGCTGATGACCAGTCTTTATCTGGTGCCATACGCCTATCTAATCATCGCTGCTGCACTGCGACAACTCGATCCGGGCCTTGAGGAAGCTTCCCGCCTCAATCGCGCTGGACCTTTCCGCACCATGTGGAAAGTGACGCTGCCGAGCATCGCCCCCTCCATCGGTTCCGCAGCCATGCTGACGGTGATATCGGGCCTTGGACTTTTTTCCGTGCCTTTCATCATCGGCACCACCGCGCGGCTCGATGTCGTGTCGGTCTATGTGTTCCGGCTGCTCGATCAATATCCGCCGCGCCCAGCGCTGGCGCTCGCGGTGGCGGCCCTCCTGTTTCTCCTCGTGCAGGGATTGCTGGCGATCCAGCGTCATATGGCGGCGCGTCGGCGACATGCGGCCGTCGGCGGGCGCGGCGCGCGCAGCGCCCGCGTGCGCCTTGGCGTTTTGCGGCCTTTTGCGCGGGGGCTAGCGATCTTCTACATCCTGGCGACGGCGGTTCTGCCGCTTGCGGCGCTGTTTCTAGTGTCGCTGCAACCATTCTGGTCGGGCAACATCAACTGGTCGGTTCTGAGCTTCGACAATTATCGCGTCGCCCTGTTCCAATCAGGGCCCACCAGCCGCGCTCTTTTCAACAGCGTCTCGCTCGCCGCGCTTACTGCCACCTCGGCCATGCTCTGCGTCGGAACGATCATGCTTTATGCAGCCATGTTCAACCGCAGGCTGGAGAAGATCGCGGATTTCGCCACGGCACTTCCGGCGACGATTCCCCACACGGTGGTGGGGGTCTGTTTCATCCTCGCCTTCAGCGGCGGCCTGTTCAATCTCTATGGTTCGCCCGTGCTTCTGTTCCTCGCCTATCTGGTGATGGCGCTGCCTTTCGCGGGCCGTGCGGCGAGTTCCGCCGCAACCGCCATCGGCAAGGACCTTGCCGAAGCCTCGCGCACGTTCGGGGCGGGCGAAGGTCGCACGTTTCGTCGCATCATGATGCCGCTCGCCCTGCCGGGGCTGGCTGCCGGATGGGCCATCATCTTCATTCACACGGCGGGTGAAGTGACCGCTTCGGCGCTGCTCGCCGGATCGCGCACGCCCGTCATCGGCCGCGTGCTGATGGATTTATGGAACTACGGCAGCTTCCCGCAGGTCGCCGCGCTTGCGCTCATCATCGCGGCCATGAATGCGATCGTGGTGGGCCTTGTGCTGCGCTTTGCGGATCGCGGCATGGTGGCGGGTGGCTAGCCAATACTTTTCAGCAACACAAGCATCACTGGAGGGTAATATGACAGAACGCCGGATGGACATCACAAAGCGCCTTTTCCTGCAGGGCTCCGCCGCGATAGCGGCGAGTTCGCTCTTCGGATCGCAAGCATTCGCGCAGGCCAACGAGGCTGCGCTCGTCACCGCCGCAAAGGCGGAAGGAAAGGTGACATTCTACAGCGTCGTCCCGCAGGCCGCCGCCCAGGAGTTCATCGACGGCTTCACGAAGAAGTACGGTGTCGCCATGGACTACCAGCGTCTGACGACGGGCCCGCTCGTACAGCGCTATGTGGCCGAAACGCAATCCGGCAATTTCACAGCTGACGCGATCGCGGTAACGGACAATTTCTTCTTTGAGGACGCCACCGCAAAGGGCTGGCTCGCCCCCATCGCGGACGTGCCGGCCGCCAACGGCTATCCGGCGCAGTTCTTGGACAAGACCAGCGCCACCGTGCAGCTGCTGCCGCATCAACTCGCCTACAACACCCAGATGCTCGGCGCCGCGCCGACCGACTGGAACGTACTGCTCGACCCGAAGTGGAAAGGCAAGATCGTGGTGCTCGATCCGCGCAACGGCTTCTTCACGACGGTCTGGTACTACGCGCTGCAACAGAAACTCGGCGCGGGCTTCATCAAGGATCTGATGAAACAGGAGCCGCAGCTTGTGCAGAGCGCCGTGCAGGGCGTGCAGCAGGTAGCTGCGGGCGCGGCGGCGATCTGCGCGCCGGCCTATCCGAACCTGATGCCCGATCTTCAAGCCAAGGGAGCGCCCGTTGCACTCGCGGCAACCGACCCAGTCATCGCGTCGGGCGTCTATCTCGGCGTTGCAGCGAAAGCCCCGCACCCGAACGCTGCGCGCCTGCTGGCTCACTACCTGATGTCGCCCGAAGGACAGGCGGCCTACAACAAGGCGTCCGTCGCGCCGCTTGGTCAGCTCCCTGGTACGCTGCCGCTGCCGAAGATCACACCTGTTGATTTGAAGGCGGCGCAGGCAGCCCAGAAGGACATCTTCGCCCAACTTGGCCTGAACTGAGGAAGTGAAACGCGCATGAGACCGCTGGAAGGCATTCGGGTTCTCGATTTCAGCCACGCGCTCGCGGGGCCTTTGTGTACCTATCATCTGGCCCTGATGGGCGCGGATGTGGTGAAGGTCGAGAAGCCGGGCGTTGGCGACGATTTGCGGCTTTACACCGAACATTCCGGCCTGCCCGGAATGTCCGCGCCGTTCGTGGCCGCCAATGCCGGAAAGCGGTCGATTGCGCTTGACCTCAAATCGCCTCTGGGCCGCGAGGCTGCGCGCCGCCTCGCTGAAAAGGCCGATGTGGTGGTGGAAAATTTTCGTCCCGACGTCGCCGCCAAACTCGGCATCGACTGGGCGACGATAAAGACCATCAACCCCAAGGCCGTCTATTGTTCCGTCACGGGGTTTGGACGCACCGGCCCCTTGCGCGACTGGACGGCCTACGATCACATCGTGCAAGCCATGTCGGGCGTGATGTGGCTTAATGGCGAGCCCGATCAAGGCCCGCTGAAAGTCGGCCTGCCGTTCTCGGACACGTTCTCCGGCTATGTGGCGGCCTTTGCGATCGTCAATGCACTGTTTCAGAGAACGCGCACGCAGCAGGGGCAATTCATCGACGTCGGCATGCTGGACGCGACTCTCATGCTCTTGTCTCAAGGTATCGCCGTCTATGGCATGAGCGGGCAGACGCCGATCCGCACCGGGAATCGCGGCTATCGTCTCATCGCGACCGCAGATACGTATGAAGCGCGCGACGGGTACGTCAGCATCGGCGCTAACCATCAGCATCAGTATGAGGCGATGTGCAGGGCTCTGGGGCTGGAGCATATCCTGCACGATCCCAAATTCGCCGGACATGCAGAACGCCTCGCGAACAATGACGAACTGCGCGCGCTACTCGCCGATACGTTTCTTACGTTCGATGCAGAAGATGTCGAGCAGCGTCTGTCGAAAGTCGGTGTGCCGGTCGCCAAGGTGCGCACCATCCCTGAAATCGTGACGCACCCACATGTGATTGAGCGCGGTACTTTCGTACGCGCCCATGTGCCTGGCCTGGCGGCCGATCTGACCCTGACCGGCGCAGGATTCAAATTCGAACATGACGGGCCGCTCAACGAAGCCAGCGTTCCGCGGGTCGGTCAGCATACCGATGAAATCCTGCGTGAGATCGGGTTAGAACTGCCGAATGATACTCCTGGTCGAGTACAATAAGGGAGCAACCACCCAGCGATCCATTGCTGAAGCATTTCTGGGGCCCGCCCAAACCGACAATGCATTAACATCAAACCGGATCACACTGATCTGCTCCCTGCGAACGAAACGCCGTGGTGGGTTCTGGCGTCTGCGTCGATCTTCGTAGTTTCAGTCATGCGCCCGCTCGTGGCTTCCCGGCCTTCGCGATGGGGAAGATCAGAGCGACGTCGGCGGGATAAACATTCTGGCGTCGCGACAGACCGGCCAAGACACGGGCAGCGCGAAGCTGGCGGCCATTGATGAGATTGTTGCTGTGTCGTGCCATGATGAGCCTTTGCTATTTGTGACGCGTCACAATCCGCCCCCTAAATGCCGGTCAAGGAAACCGTACAGCGCATCCCGCAAGGATCTCGCGTCGTGCCGCTTGTCA
>CANJNI010000071.1 GCA_947475995.1 Beijerinckiaceae bacterium
CCGCAGTTCTACTTCCGCACGACCGACGTGACGGGCGTGGTGAACCTGCCGGAAGGCGTCGAGATGGTGATGCCCGGCGATAACGTCTCGATGGACGTTGAGCTGATCGCACCGATCGCGATGGATGATGGGCTGCGCTTTGCGATCCGCGAAGGTGGCCGCACTGTCGGCGCCGGCGTCGTCGCCAGCATCACGGCCTAGTTAGGATAGCGAGGACCGGCGCCTCCGCATCCGCGGGGCGCCGGTCATCGTTTCGGCGGGAAACTTAAGAGCGAACGATGGACAACCAGAATATCCGCATCCGGCTTCGGGCCTATGATCACCGCGTGCTCGATAACAGCACGAAGGAGATCGTGAACACGGCCAAGCGCACGGGTGCGCGGGTTCGCGGACCGATCCCGCTGCCGACACATATCGAGCGGTTCACGGTCAACCGCTCTCCGCACGTCGATAAGAAAAGCCGCGAGCAGTTCGAGATTCGGACGCATCGCCGGCTGCTCGATATCGTTGAGCCCACGCCCCAGACGGTGGACGCGCTGATGAAGCTCGACCTCGCCGCCGGCGTGGACGTTGAGATCAAGATCTGAAGGCCGGGACACGAGCGATGCGCACCGGATTGCTGGCCAAGAAACTCGGGATGACCCGGATTTTCAAGGATGACGGGACCCATGTGCCGGTCACCGTTCTGCACCTCGATCAGGTGCAGGTCGTTGCCGCACGGACCCAGGAAAAGGATGGCTACACGGCTGTCCAGATCGGTTGGGGCAAGGCGAAGGTGAAGAATGTCACCCAGCCGAACCGCGGCCACTACGCCAAGGCCAAGGTGGAGCCCAAGGCTCGCCTCGTTGAGTTCCGCGTGGCGCCCGATGCGCTGCTGGAACCCGGCGTGACGCTTTCGGCGGCGCATTTCCTTGTTGGTCAGAAGGTTGATGTCTGCGGGACGTCAAAGGGCAAGGGGTTCGCCGGCGGCATGAAGCGCTGGAACTTCGCAGGCCTTGAAGCGTCGCACGGCGTGTCCATCAGCCATCGTAGCCTTGGTTCGACGGGTAACCGCCAGGATCCGGGCAAGACCTTCAAGAATAAGAAGATGGCTGGTCACCTCGGTGTCGAGCGCATCACGACCATGAACCTTGAGGTTGCGGGCGTGGATGCCGACAAGGGGCTGATCATGATCAAGGGCGCCGTTCCGGGCGCCAAGGGCGGGTATGTGCTGGTGCGGGACGCTGTGAAGCGTGACCGTCCGGCCGATGTGCCCTATCCGGCCGCGCTGATCGAAGCGCCGGCGGCGGCGGGCTGAGGACAGGAACGATGCAGGTCGAGATCACCACCCTGGACAAGGGGAGCGCCGGTAGCGCTGAGCTTCCGGACGATATTTTCGCCATCAAGCCGCGCGCCGACATCATGGCCCGGGTTGTTCACTGGCAGATGTCCAAGCGCCGTGCGGGAACGCATAAGGTCAAGGGCATGGCCGAGGTGTCCGGCACGACCAAGAAGCCGTACCGCCAGAAGGGCACGGGCAATGCGCGTCAGGGCAGCCTGCGCGCACCGCAGTTCCGCACCGGCGGCGTGGTTCATGGTCCGGTCGTTCGGTCGCATGGCTACAGCCTGAACAAGAAGGTCCGGCGGCTTGGCCTGATCTCCGCGCTGTCCCAGAAGGCGGCCGAGGGCAAGCTGGTGGTGCTCGACACGGCTTCGGGCGTGGTAAAGACGGCTGATCTCGCGAAGAAGTTCAAGGCTCTGGGCTGGTCGTCGGCGCTGATCGTCGACGGGTCGGTGGACGAGACCTTCCTGCTCGCCAGCCGCAACATCCATGGCATCGACGTGCTGCCGACCGTTGGCGCGAACGTCTATGACATCCTGCGCCATGACGTGCTGGCCATCACGACCGCGGGCGTCGAGGGGCTGAAGTTGCGGCTCAACGGCGCCACGGCCGAGGGAGAAGCGGCATGAGCGAGACTGTCAAGCGCAAGCCGAAGCTGTCACGCGAGGCGATGTATCAGATCATCCGCGCGCCGCTGATCACGGAAAAGGCGACCGCGGTTGCCGCCTTCAACCAGGTTGTGTTCCGCGTCTCCATCGACGCGACCAAGCCTGAGATCAAGGCAGCGGTCGAGGGTCTGTTCGGCGTGAACGTCGTTGGCGTCACCACGCTGATCCAGAAGGGCAAGACCAAGCGCTTCAAGGGGCGCCCCGGTCAGCGCTCCGACCTGAAAAAAGCGTTCGTTCGCCTGGCTCCAGACCAGTCGATTGATTTCACCACTGGCCTCGCATAAGGCGCGCCCGAGATGGCACTGAGACAATACAACCCGGTGACGCCGAGCCTGCGTGGGACGGTGTTGATCGACCGGAGCGAGCTGTGGAAGGGAAAGCCCGTCAAGGGTTTGACCGAGGGCCAGAGCAGCACCGGCGGTCGCAACAATCATGGCCGGATCACCAGCCGGTTCCGTGGCGGCGGGCACAAGCAGTCCTACCGTATCGTGGACTTCAAGCGTCGCAAGTTCGACGTCCCCGGCACGATCGAGCGGCTGGAATACGACCCGAACCGCACGGCGTTCATCGCCCTGGTCAAGTATCAGGACGGCGAGCTGGCTTATATCCTCGCGCCGCAGCGCCTGAAGGTCGGTGACCCGATCGTTGCCGCGCAGCGCGCCGATATCAAGCCGGGCAACGCGATGCCTCTGGCCGCGATCCCCGTCGGCACTATCGTGCATAACGTCGAGCTGAAGGTTGGCGCGGGTGGCAAGATCGCTCGTTCCGCCGGCACCTACGCGCAGCTGGTCGGCAAGGACTCAGGCTACGCGCAGATCAAGCTGATGTCGGGCGAACTTCGCATGGTGCGGGCCGAGTGCATGGCCAGCATCGGCGCGGTGTCGAACCCCGACAACATGAACGAGAAGATCGGCAAGGCCGGCCGCATGCGGTGGATGGGCTTCCGCCCGCACAACCGCGGCGTGGTCATGAACCCGGTCGACCATCCGTTGGGTGGTGGCGAAGGTCGCAGCTCGGGCGGACGTCATCCCGTGACGCCGTGGGGCAAGCCGACCAAGGGTTACAAGACCCGCAGCAACAAGCGGACGGATGGTCTGATCATTCGCCGCCGCAACAAGGGCAAGTAAGATGGCACGTTCCGTCTGGAAAGGGCCGTTTGTTGACGGCTATCTGCTCAACAAGGCCGATGCCTCACGCGCGTCGGGCCGCAACGAGATCATTCGTATCTGGTCGCGCCGCTCGACGATCCTGCCGCAGTTCGTTGGCCTGACGTTTGGTGTCTACAATGGACACAAGTTCCTGCCGGTGCAGGTGACCGAAAACATGGTCGGGCATAAGTTTGGCGAATTCTCGCCGACCCGGACGTTCACGGGCCATGCCGCCGACAAGAAGGCGAAGCGGGGCTGATATGAGCAAGCCGAACCATCCACGTGCCTTGGCGGAGAATGAAGCCCAGGCGATCGTCAGCAACCTGCGGGTCAGCCCGCGGAAGCTGAATCTGGTCGCCGGCATGATCCGCAATCTGCCGGCTCAGCGCGCCGTCGCGACGCTGACCTTCAGCAAGCGCCGGATCGCGCAGCAGGTGAAAAAGGCGCTGGAAAGCGCGATCGCCAATGCCGAAAACAACCACCAGCTCGACGTCGACCGCCTGGTCGTGACGCGGGCCGAGGTTGGCCGCTCGGTCGTCATGCGTCGCTTCCATGCGCGCGGCCGCGGTCGTGCGTCCCGCATCGAAAAATGGTTCAGCCATCTGAAGATCGTCGTGGCCGAACGCGCTCAAGGCGAGGAGGCCGCGTAATATGGGTCACAAGGTCAATCCCGTCGGACTTCGGTTGGGCATCAACCGCACCTGGGACAGCCGTTGGTTTGCCGCCGGCGACTATGCCAAGCTGCTGCACGAAGATCTGAAGCTCCGTGGTCACCTGCGTGAGAAGCTGCGCAGCGCCGGCGTCTCCCGCGTCGTCATCGAGCGTCCGGCCAAGAAGCCGCGCGTCACCATCTATGCCGCTCGGCCTGGTGTGGTGATCGGCAAGAAGGGCCAGGATATCGAGGTCCTGAAGAAGGACCTTTCGCGGATGGCCAATGCCGAAGTGGCGTTGAACATTGTCGAAATCCGCAAGCCCGAGATCGACGCCACTCTGGTGGCCGAGAACATTGCCCAGCAGCTCGAGCGTCGCGTTGCGTTCCGTCGTGCGATGAAGCGGGCCGTGCAGTCGGCAATGCGTCTGGGCGCCCAGGGCATCCGGATCAACTGCGGTGGTCGTCTCGGCGGCGCGGAAATCGCGCGGGTTGAGTGGTATCGCGAAGGCCGGGTTCCGTTGCACACGCTTCGCGCCGACATCGATTTCGGTGTCGCGACCGCGAAGACAACCTATGGCACCTGTGGCGTGAAGGTCTGGGTCTTCAAGGGCGAAATCCTCGCCCAGGATCCGATGGCCCAGGATCGCCGCGCGGCCGAACAGGCGCCCCAAAGGTAAACGAAGATGCTGTCACCGAAGCGCACCAAATATCGCAAGCAGCACAAGGGCCGTATCCACGGTCTGTCGAAGGGCGGCACCGCGCTGAACTTCGGCACCTATGGCCTGAAGGCGCTTGAGCCCGAGCGGATCACCGCTCGTCAGATCGAATCGGCCCGTCGCGCGATCACCCGCGCGATGCGTCGCGCCGGTCGCGTGTGGATCCGGATTTTCCCGGATGTCCCTGTGTCCACCAAGCCGGCGGAAGTCCGGATGGGTTCGGGCAAGGGCTCTCCGGAATTCTGGGTCGCTCGCGTCGCCCCGGGCCGGATCATGTTCGAGATCGACGGCGTCACCCCCGAGCTCGCGCGCGAAGCGCTGACGCTCGGGGCTGCGAAGCTGCCGATCAAGACCAAGTTCATTGCCCGGATCGGAGACGCCTGAGATGGCCAAGACGCCGTTGAGCAAGGCCGCCGATGTGCGGACCAAGACGCCCGACGAATTGCAGGCCGACCTGCTGAACCTGCGGAAGGAGCAGTTCAATCTGCGCTTCCAGCGGGCGACCGGTCAGCTTGAGGGAACGGGACGCTTCCGCCAGGTTCGGCGTGAAATCGCCCGCGTAAAGACAATCATGGCGGAGAAGACCAGCTCCGCCTCGGCTCAGTCGTAAGGAGAAGGGGCGATGCCCAGGCGCGTCCTGACGGGGCGAGTGACCAGCGACAAGATGGACAAGACCGTCACGGTTCTTGTCGATCGGCGCGTGATGCACCCGCTCTACAAGAAGTTCATTCGTCGCTCGAAGAAGTATGCGGCGCATGACGAGGCCAATGTGTGCAAGATCGGCGACACGGTCCGTATCGAGGAATGCCGTCCGATCAGCAAGCGGAAGACCTGGCAGGTGGTCGAGCGTAACGGTGCGCCGTTCGCGGCGCCGGCTGAAGGAGCCTCGGCATGATCCATCCCGAAAGCAACCTTGAGGTCGCCGACAACTCCGGCGCCCGTCGGGTTCAGTGCATCAAGGTCCTCGGCGGCTCGAAGCGGAAGACCGCGTCGGTTGGCGATGTGATCGTGGTGTCCGTGAAGGAAGCGATTCCCCG
>CANJNI010000072.1 GCA_947475995.1 Beijerinckiaceae bacterium
CGCCGCGAGGGCCGACGTGTTCGATTACATCGAGAGGTTCTACAACACCGTGCGCCGGCACTCGACGATCGGATATCTCAGCCCCGTTGAGTTCGAACGGAAGGTGGGATTAGCTTAACTGACTGTCCACGAAACCGGCAGCAGGCCAGTCTTGTAAGACCCGAAGAGCTTCTGCCTATGTCGCAGATCGTTGCGGAGGTGGTCACCAACGCCATCAAGCATGGTAAGTCCGGCGAGACGAAGATCAAGGTGAGCTGCCGCACTTATGCGCAAACTGGCCTGTTGCTCGAAATCGCCGACAACGGACCCGGGCTGCCAGAGCTTGTCGATCCTGCCTCGTGCAAGAGCGTGGGACTTCGCCTGTTGAGGGCTTTGGCCGAACAGTTATCAGCCGTTGTCGAATTCAAGTCCGGATCGACCGGACTGCTGTTCCGCCTATTTCTTCCGCCCCATCAAGCCGCTATTTTCTGACATAGCTAAGCTTCAAACTCCTTGCGCGCTTTCTCCACATCCGACCGGCTCGGTATTCCGGCTTCATTCCCCAGATGCTGGATCTTGTGCGCCGATGCGGCGCGCGAGAACAGGAAATGATCCTTCCAGCGGCCTGACGGGTCGGCCAGATAGGCCGCGACATAGGCGCCGTGGAATGTGTCGCCCGCGCCGGACGTGTCGATGATGCGCTCCTTCGGGACGGGCAGGGCGGGCAGGCGCTGCACCACGCCTGCTTCGTCGTACCAGAGCATGCCGTGCTCGCCTTCGGTGACGCCGCCGATCTTGCAGCCGCGCTTTTTCAGATAGTCCAGCATGCCTTCGCTGGTGAGGTTCATCTGCTCGCACAGGCGCTCCGCCACCACGGCAATGTCGATATAGCCCAGCAATTCCTCCGTGTTGTCGCGCAAGCCGCCGCCGTCGAGCGAGGTGAGAATGCCGCGCGCACGGCAGCGCCTGGCATAATCCAGCGCAGTCTCCGACAGATGGCCGTCGAGGTGCAGCGCCTTGCAGTCCGTCAGGTCGAGATCGGGCGCGGGCGTCAGGTAAGCGTCGTCACGGGCGCGCAGGATAGCGCGCTTGCCGTCGCGCGGCATGATGAAGGAGAGCGAGGAGCGTTTCACCTTGCGCGGATGCAGTTCGACCCGGTAGCGCTCCGCCATGTCGACGAACATGCTGCCGAGCCAGTCGTCCGCCAGCGTGCAGATGAGATCGACGGGACCGTTCAGCTTGGCGCAGGCGAAGGCCGCCGTCACCGCATTGCCGCCGAACGAAACCGCGTAATCCTTCGCGACTTCCTTCTCGTCTCCGGTCGGCATCTTGTCCGACAGGAGCGTCACGTCGATGTAGGTATGGCCGATGAAGAGCGATTGCATGAAGGGTTCCGGCGAGGCAGCGGGCAGGATGATACGGCCGGGCTTGCGTCAGCCTGCCGGGTGTTCAGCTTACAAAGAGAAGCTGGTTCCGCAACCGCACGATGACGTCGCATTCGGATTCTGGATCTTGAAAGACTGGCCGATCAGGTCATCCACGAAGTCGATCTGCGCGCCCTTCAGGAAATCGAGCGACACGCTGTCGACCAGAAAGGTCACGCCGTTCTTCTCGATGGCGAGGTCGTCGTCGTTGCGCCCGGCCACGATGTCGAACGCATAGGAAAAGCCCGAACAGCCGCCGCCGTTCACCGCCACGCGGAACATCGAGCCCTGTGGCTCGTCGCGCAGGATGTGGGCGACGCGCCTGGCGGCGCGGTCGGTCACGCTCACGGGGGGCAGCGTCAATGCGTCGGTCATGCGCTCTCCGGTCTGATGGCAACTTGCCGCGACTCCCCCGGAGATATAAGTCGTTCGCACTGACGCTTCAATGAAAGGCCGCCGATGGCGGATCAAGCGACCGCGAGCGCCGTTCAGCTTCCTGCCGTGCCGGCCCCGCCGCTGGCCCCCTGGGCGACCGATTACCGGCGTTCGCGCGGGCGGCTGTTCGCCGAGGCGCCGTCCGCCACCCGCACCGAATACCAGCGCGACCGGGACCGGATCGTCCATTCCACGGCGTTCCGCAGGCTGGCGCACAAGACGCAGGTCTTCGTGCCCATGGCGGTCGATCACTTCCGGACCCGCCTCACCCATACGATCGAGGTGGCGCAGATCGCCCGCGCGGTGGCGCGTTCGCTCGGTCTCGACGACGATCTGGCGGAGGCGCTGGCGCTGGCCCACGACCTCGGCCACACGCCTTTCGGCCATACGGGCGAGGATGTGCTGGAAGTCTGCATGAAGCCTTGGGGCGGCTTCGACCACAATGCGCAGGCGCTCCGCATCGTCACAAGACTGGAGAGCCGCTACGCGCGCTATGACGGGCTGAACCTCACCTGGGAGATGCTGGAAGGGCTGGTGAAGCACAATGGTCCGTTGGTGGACCGGCGCGGCGCGCCGCTGGCCCGCCATGCCAAGAAAGGCGTTCCGGCCGATATTCTCGAACACGACGCCCGCCAGTCGCTGGAACTCTGGAGCTATGCGAGCGCGGAGGCGCAGGCGGCGGCCCTGGCGGACGACATTGCCTACAACACGCACGACATCGACGATGCGCTGCGGGCCGGGCTGATCGACTTCGAGGCCCTGCGCGGCGTCGAATTCGTCGGCGATCTCCTGCGCGAAGTGGAAACGCAGCATCCGGGCCTCGACCGTCAGCGCACGATTCACGAAATCACCCGCCGTCTCATCACGCGCTTCGTGGAGGACGTGATCGCCGAAAGCCTGCGACGGCTGCGCGAACACGATTGCCGCAGCGCCGCCGAAGTGCGCGGGCAATCGCGGCCCATGGTGTCGTTTTCGCCCGCGCTGGAAAGCGCCGACAAGGCCATCAAGGGGTTTCTGTTCCCGAACGTCTATCGCCACCCGCGCATCGTGGTCATCCGCAAGAACGCCGCCGATGTGGTGGAGCATCTGTTCGACCGCTTCATGCGGGACCCGACGCTGCTGCCGGGGGGGCGGGCGCAGGCCGCCGCAGAATGCAGCGAGGCGGAACGCGCTCGCATCGTCTGCGATTACATTGCGGGCATGACCGACAGGTACGCTCTGGCCGAACACAGGCGATTGTTCGGCCATGCGCCGGACCTTCAGTGAGGGGCCGGCGACGCCAGAACCCCGAATGGCAGCGCTCAAGCTTATGTAATCGTTGGCATATTTGTCGCGGATGTGCGCATCGAGCCGGGTTCCATCATCGCCGACTTCATCCTGCCCGTCGCGTCGCGGCTGCAACTGAAGGGCGAGCTTGCTGCAAGCTCGATCAACGAATCCGCGTTGCAGAAGGTCGGTTGTGGAGATGGATCGCCGATGCTGATCGAATAGCAGAAGGCCGCTCCGCCTGCGGCGGGGCGGGCCTTCCACATTGTGCGCGGTCTCGGAAATCGGACCTAACTGCGCACTGACAGGTAGCCGGGGTAAGCCACTCGCGACCAAGTACCGATTTTTGCCGCGAATTCCATGTTGCTTTCGTAGATCGCTTTTGAAAGCTGGTCTTTCGCCAAAGTCGGCATCACCTCACGGCAAGTCTTTTTAAGCTCCTCCAGAATTGAAACTGGCGTAGGAAGCAAGCGAACGCCATGTTGGCTGGCCAATGTCCTGAGAGCATTATCGTTTTCGATTCCCGCGCGGTACATTATTCTCTGGGTCGAAACTTTGGCCGCCATTGTCATGATGTTTTTCATTTCGGCGGAGAGACCATTCCAGGCGGCGCGATTGATGAACAAACTGCTTAGCAGAGAGGGCTCGTTCCAATTTGGAAAATAATAGTTTTGTGCAAATTCGTATAGTTTGTTCGCGAGATCGCCGGCCGGAGCGGCAGCTTCCGCGGCCTCGATTTCGCCTTTGCTGAATGCGGTGTATGTCGGGACGCCGTTCGCAATGTTTTTTGGATCAGCGCCAAATGCTTTCAGCACTGCAAAGCTGGCCTGACCCCATGTGGTGATCCAGTTTGATGTTAGTGCATCGTCGGTCTTGGTTGCAACGCCGGGGTGGCCGGCGAAGCTGGTCCTGGCTCCGCAGCCGGCCATTGCAGCGCCTCGGGGGCCGGCGGTTGATAGTTCAGCGATGAG
>CANJNI010000073.1 GCA_947475995.1 Beijerinckiaceae bacterium
GACGCCCGCGCCGCCGAACAGGCCGATCTTGCCGCCCTTCGCGTAGGGAGCCAGAAGGTCCACGACCTTGATGCCGGTTTCGAGAATCTGCGCTTCCGTCGCTTGCTCGGCATAGGAGGGAGCCGGCTGGTGAATGGCGCGGCGGCCGGGGGTGTTGAGCGGACCGGCTTCGTCAACCGGCTCGCCGATGACGTTCATGATGCGGCCGAGGCATTCTTCGCCCACCGGCACCGAGATCGGCGCGCCGGTGTCGGACACGGCCTGACCACGCGTCAGACCTTCCGACGTATCCATCGCGATGCAGCGCACCGACGATTCGCCCAGATGCTGGGCGACTTCGAGCACCAGACGACCGGTCGGGTTCGATTCCGACTTCAGGCCGTCGTTCGACGTCTCGAGCGCGTTCAGAATTTCCGGCAGGTGGCCGTCGAACTTCACGTCGACGACGGCGCCGATTACCTGGGTGATCCGGCCCTTGGAGTTGGTGGCTTCAGCCATGGTTCGTCCTCGCTTACGAATGGGTCAGAGCGCTTCAGCGCCCGAGATGATTTCGATGAGTTCTTTGGTGATCATGGCCTGACGAGAACGGTTGTATTTCATCGTCTGCTTCTTGATCATTTCGCCCGCATTGCGCGTGGCGCTGTCCATGGCGCTCATGCGCGCGCCCTGTTCGGAGGCGGCGTTTTCGAGCAAAGCCCGGAACACCTGCACCGAAATGTTGCGCGGCAGCAGGGACGCCAGGATTTCGCCTTCCTCTGGCTCGTAATCATACGAAGCCTTGGCGGACGCTTCAGCCGGGATCTGCGCCGGGATGATCTGCAAGGCCGTCGGGATCTGCTGGATCACCGAACGGAAGCGCGAGAAGAACAGCGTGCAGACGTCGAATTCGCCCGCCTCGAACATGCTGATGACCTTCTTGCCGATCGCATCAGCATTCACATAGCCGATGTTCTTCAGCGCGCGCAGATCGACCAGTTCGACGATGTGCTTGTCGTACTGGCGACGAAGCTGCTCGTAGCCCTTCTTGCCAACGCACAGGATCTTGACGGTCTTGCCCTGCGCCAGAAGCGAATTGATGCGTTCGCGCGCCAGGCGCACGATCGACGAATTGAAGCCGCCGCACAGGCCGCGCTCGGCGGTGCAGACGACCAGCAGATGCACATCGCTCTTGCCGGTTCCGGCGAGCAGAGCGGGAGCCTGCGAGCCGGCGCCGACGCCCGCCGCAATATTGGCCAGCACCGCGTCCATGCGTTCCGCATAGGGACGCGCGGCTTCAGCCGCCATCTGGGCGCGGCGCAGTTTCGCGGCCGCGACCATCTGCATGGCCTTGGTGATCTTCTGGGTCGCCTTGACGGAGGCGATCCGGTTTCGAAGGTCCTTTAGCGAGGGCATCCGGTCTTATCCTGTACCCGTCATTGCGAAGCGCAGCGACGAAGCAATCCAGACAATTGCGCAGCGAAGCAGGATTGCTTCGCGACGCTCGCAGTGACGATTACGCGAAGGCCTTGGCGAAAGCCTCGACGACGCCCTTCAGCTTGGCTTCGTCGGCTCCCGAAAGGTCGCGCGAGTCGCGGATGCTGTTGAGGAGATCGGCGTTCTTCGACCGCAGGGTCGACAGCAGGCCGTCCTCGAAGCCGCGCACGCGGTTGACCGGCAGCGGATCGAGATAGCCGTTGGTGCCGGCCCAGATCACGCAGACCTGCTCTTCCATCTTCAGCGGCGAGAACTGCGGCTGCTTCAGGAGTTCGGTCAGGCGCGCGCCGCGGTTCAGAAGACGCTGGGTCACAGCGTCAAGGTCCGAACCGAACTGCGCGAAGGCGGCCATTTCACGATACTGGGCGAGTTCGCCCTTGATCTTGCCGGCGACCTTCTTGGTGGCCTTCGTCTGCGCCGAAGACCCCACGCGGGACACCGACAGACCGACGTTCACGGCCGGACGGATGCCCTGGTAGAACAGGTCGGTTTCGAGGAAGATCTGACCGTCGGTGATCGAGATCACGTTGGTCGGAATATAGGCCGACACGTCGTTGGCCTGGGTTTCGATGACCGGCAGGGCGGTCAGCGAACCGGCGCCCTGGGCGTCGTTCAGCTTGGCGGCGCGCTCCAGCAGGCGGCTGTGCAGATAGAAAACGTCGCCCGGGTAGGCTTCGCGACCCGGCGGACGGCGCAGCAGCAGCGACATCTGGCGGTAGGCGACGGCCTGCTTGGACAGATCGTCATAGATGATCACGGCGTGCATGCCGTTGTCGCGGAAGAACTCGCCCATCGCGCAGCCCGAGAAGGGAGCGAGGAACTGCATCGGCGCCGGGTCCGAAGCGGTGGCGGCGACCACGATGGAATATTCCAGCGCGCCCTGCTCTTCGAGCACCTTCACGAACTGGGCGACCGTGGAACGCTTCTGGCCGATGGCGACGTAGACGCAATAGAGCTTCTGGCTCTCGGGAGCGCCCGCGCCGTTCAGCGACTTCTGGTTCAGGATCGTGTCGAGCGCGATCGCGGTCTTGCCGGTCTGGCGGTCGCCGATGATCAGTTCGCGCTGGCCGCGGCCGATCGGGATCAGGGCGTCGACCGCCTTGAGGCCGGTCGCCATCGGCTCATGCACCGACTTGCGGGGAATGATGCCCGGCGCCTTGACGTCCACGCGGGCGCGCTTGTCGGCCACGATCGGGCCCTTGCCGTCGATCGGATTGCCGAGCGCGTCGACGACGCGGCCCAGCAGACCCTTGCCGACCGGCACGTCCACGATGGAGCCGGTCCGCTTGACGGTCTGGCCTTCCTTGATGTCTCGGTCGGAACCGAAAATCACGATACCGACGTTGTCGCTTTCGAGGTTGAGCGCCATCCCGCGGATGCCGTTCTCGAATTCGACCATTTCACCGGCCTGGACATTGTCGAGACCGTAGACGCGGGCGATGCCGTCGCCGACGGACAGAACCTGTCCGACTTCCGTGACCTGGGCTTCGTTGCCGAAGTTGGCGATCTCGTTTTTGAGAATCGCGGAAATTTCAGCGGCGCGGATATCCATCAGCCGACCTCTTTCATGCGTGAGCGGATCGTGTTGAGTTTGGTCTTGAGCGAGCCGTCGACCATGCGCGACCCGAGCTTGACGATGAGACCGCCAATGATCGACGGATCGATCTTGACGGCGACTTCGACGGACTTGCCGCCGGA